>CAMBHR010000048.1:0-19721 GCA_945867195.1 uncultured bacterium
CTCCTTGGACAAAGCATAGATGCAGTCAATCGCCAGTCGGTTGGCTGCTATTTTTCTGTGTGCAAGGATGGTCTCTTTGCCACCTATGGAGGGGCAGTTTGCACCGCATGCCTCCAGATAGTCGTTTACTGCATCACGCATTGTGAATTGTCTCATGCCAGTCTTTGCCCAGTAGATAAGGGCATCTACAGCTGCTTTTCTTGTCTTGCTATATTCGTTGTCTGTCATAATTCTGATGTTTTGAGTTTTCTAAAAAAGTTTGATACATATCCAAATGGTGATTTCAACGAATATGATTGCCCAACTTAGAAAAGCCAAGCCGAACATCCAGGAATAGGTGCGACCGTTGAAGTATGCACCCTCCTCGATATTGCGGATTCGTTTAAGCTCTTTCAGCTGGTGAGTGAACATGTCGTTTATCCGCTTCTCATGCTCGTCAAGGGCTTGCTTGAAGGCAGAAATGGCGGTGCTGTTCCGTTCATCCAACTGGGCAAGTCCTTCATCGTTGATACCTACTTTGAGGTAGCTTTGCTCTGCCTTGACAATGGCATGGCATATTCCGTCAACGATGTTGTCTGTGCTCCTGTGGGCAGCCATAAGTGCCACTTTCGCTGATACCAACCTCCTATAGGCATTGCCAAGTTCCTCCTTTGCCTCATAGAGTGCTTTCTTGACTGATTCAATCTCTTCCAGGGACACTTTGATTTCTTCCTTGCCACTCTCGATGTTCTAAATTGTAAATTGATTTAAATATAATGCTAAACTTTGCCTTTTCTTTCGTTCTTCCCTTGCAAAGCAGTAATTTTGCCACCTCATTCCACTGATTATTCATTCACAAACAGCAAATGACAAATACACAACAGTTAGTAGACACGATTATCGAAGGCATTCACGAAAAGAAAGGACGCAGCGTCGTGACGGTCAACCTGCAAAACATCGTAACGGCTCCCTGCGCCTATTTTGTAATAGCCACAGGCGGCTCGCCGCAGCAGGTGGATGCCATCGTCGACTCCGTGGAGGAGATGACAGGAAAGAGGATGAACGAAAAACCGGCTGCCATCGCCGGAAGGCAGAACGCCGAATGGGTGGCCATGGATTACGGTACGGTGATGGTTCACGTGTTCCTGCCAGATGCCCGGGAATACTACGATCTGGAAAACCTCTGGGACGACGCGCAGCGGATGCAGTTTCCCGACGTGGATTAGCCGCAAGCCAGACTGCGGAGGAGGACATAGGAGGGTTGTGGCAAGATGCTCCCCGGTGGGACTGCGACGCCTGACATGAAGAGGATTGTTCTCTCCCCTCCCTTTGACCTTCCCATATCAATATCATCAATCATCAAATCATAGATTTGCCTCATGCCGCAAAACTCAAACAATATGCCCAGACAAAACAAGTCCGGGGGCAAAATGCCGGGCTTCAACCTCTCCTGGCTCTATATGCTGATCATCGCGGGACTGGCCTTTATGCTCTATCAGGGCAACGAGAACAGTGCCGGAGGCATTGACAAGGAGGTGGACTACACGGCTTTCCGCAACTATGTGGCCAAAGGATATGCCAAGGAGGTGGTGGTCAACAAGACGGACGGCGACGTGCGCTTTGTCGTGAAACCGGAGTATATCCGCGAAGTGTTCAAGGCCGGCTCCGACAAGACGGGGACGGCACCGACGGTCTCGGCCAAGTACCCGAACGTGGATGCCGTGACGACCTTTCTGGACACGAACTACAAGGGCGGGGTGCGCTACGAGGAGAGCAACCACTTCTTCATCAGCCTGCTGAGCAGCATCATCCCCATCCTGATCCTGGTGTTCCTCTGGTTCTACGTGTTCCGCCGCATGAGCGGCGGTAGCGGTGCCGGAGGGGTGTTCAGCGTGGGCAAGAGCAAGGCCCGGCTGTTCGACAAGAACGGCAAGAATTCCACGCACATCACGTTCAAGGATGTGGCGGGACAGGAAGGGGCGAAGCAGGAGGTGCAGGAAATCGTGGACTTCCTGAAAAACCCGCAGAAATACACCGAACTGGGCGGGAAAATACCCAAGGGCGCACTGTTAGTGGGACCTCCGGGAACGGGTAAGACGCTGCTGGCCAAGGCGGTGGCGGGCGAGGCGGACGTGCCTTTCTTCTCCATGGCCGGGTCGGACTTCGTGGAAATGTTCGTGGGAGTGGGTGCCAGCCGTGTGCGCGACCTCTTCCAGCAGGCCAAGGAGAAAGCGCCGTGCATCGTCTTCATTGACGAAATCGACGCCATAGGCCGGGCGCGCGGCAAGAACCCTTCGCTCGGCGGCAACGACGAACGCGAGAACACGCTGAACCAGCTGCTCACGGAAATGGACGGCTTCGGAACGAACACAGGGGTCATTGTGCTGGCGGCCACGAACC
This sequence comes from uncultured bacterium, assembly GCA_945867195.1. Classification (GTDB taxonomy): domain Bacteria; phylum Bacteroidota; class Bacteroidia; order Bacteroidales; family Bacteroidaceae; genus Alloprevotella. The sequence goes on from CAMBHR010000048.1 coordinate 2,380, forward strand.
GGGTGGAAATACTCGACCCGGCTCTGCTGCGCGCCGGACGTTTCGACCGGCAAATCCATGTGGACCTGCCGGAACTCTCGGAACGCGTGGCCATTTTCAAGGTGCATTTGGCTCCCCTCAAGGTGGACCAGTCGCTGGACATCGAAATGCTGGCACGCCAGACTCCGGGCTTCTCGGGGGCCGACATCGCCAACGTGTGCAATGAGGCCGCGCTCATCGCGGCGCGCCACAACCGCCGCGAGGTGGGAAAGCAGGATTTTCTGGATGCCGTGGATCGCATCATCGGCGGACTGGAGAAGACCTCAAAGGTGATGACAGAAGACGAGAAACGCTCCATCGCAGTGCATGAAGCAGGCCACGCTTCCGTTTCGTGGCTGCTGCAATATGCCAATCCGCTGGTGAAGGTGACCATCGTGCCGCGCGGCCAGGCCCTCGGTGCGGCATGGTACTTGCCGGAGGAACGCACCATCATCACGAAGGAACAGATGCTCGACGAAATCTGCTCGCTGCTGGGTGGACGCGCCGCCGAGGAGGTGTTCCTCGGCCATGTGTCGAGCGGCGCGCTGAACGACCTGGAGCGCGTGACGAAACGCGTGTATGGCATGGTGGCCTACTTGGGCATGAGCGAGAGCCTTTCCAACCTGTGCTACTACAACGTGCAGGGCGATTATAACTTCACGAAGCCGTACTCGGAAAAGACGGCGGAACTCATCGACGTGGAGGTGAAGCGGATGGTGGCAGAGCAGTATGAGCGTGCCCGCAAGTTGCTGCTTGACAATGCCGCGAAACACAATGCACTGGCCGACCTGTTGGTGGACCGCGAGGTTATCTTCACGGAGGACGTGGAACGTATCTTCGGCCCGCGTCCGTGGAAGAGCCGTGCGGACGTGCTGATGGAAGAGGAGGCCCTGAAACTGGCCGAGGAACGCACGCGCAAACTCGAAGCGGAAGCGGCGGCACAGGCTTCCGGCACCGAGGGTACGAACGATGCGGCTGCTGATGACACGGCTCCGGACAATGCGCGCAGCAGAGAGCCAGAAGCATCGCCCCGTTCCTGATACGATTTTGACGCATAGCCGTAGGCAAGATGAAAGCCTCAGCATCAGCTTGCTTACGGCTATTTGCGTTTTCCCTTTCTGTCTTGTCAATCTGATATAATCATTTACGTATGAATAACCTGCTTCTTCGCGCTGCCACGGGCTGCATATTCGTGGTTGTTCTGGTGGGCGGCATCCTCCATTCCCCCCTCACCTTTGTCCTGCTGTTTGCCTTGATAACGGGACTTACCGTGTGGGAGTTTTCAGACAATGTGAACCGGCATGCCGGCGCATCGGTCAACCGCTTCATCAACACGGTGGCGGCGGTTTACCTGTTCCTGGCCATGTCGGGCTACTGTGCCGACTATGTGCCTTCAAGAGCCTTCATCCCCTACTTGGTTTCGGTGATGTACCTGCTCATCAGCGAACTCTACCTGCAAAAGGCGGACCCTTTGAAAAACTGGGCCTATGCCTTTGCCTCGCAGGTATATGTCGCCTTGGGTTTCTCCCTTCTCAGCGTGCTGGCCTTCCGCTACGACGCGCTGACTAACACCACGCTCTTTGAACCCGTCTACCCCCTCAGCGTGTTCCTCTTCCTGTGGACTTCCGACACGGGTGCCTACGTTTGCGGCTCGCTGCTTCACCGCCGTTTCCCGGCCAAGCTATTCGAGCGCGTGTCGCCCAACAAGTCGTGGGTGGGCAGCATAGGCGGCGGCGTGCTGTGCTTGGTAGTGGCAGCGGTGCTCGCCCATTTCTTCCCCGACAAGCTCACCCTGCCGGGCTGGCTGGGGCTGGGACTGACGGTTTGCGTGGCCGGCACGTGGGGCGACTTGGTCGAAAGCCTTTTCAAACGCCAGCTGGGCATCAAGGACAGCGGCCATCTGCTGCCCGGCCACGGCGGTATGCTGGACCGTTTCGACTCTTCCCTCTTGGCCATCCCCGCAGCGGTGCTTTACCTATATACGCTCATCAGTTTCTGATTTATGCTTCATCCTGCCGACCTGTTGCGACGCCGCCGTTTCGTGTGGCGTGTGGTGCTCATCGTCACTATCCTCGTTTTGTTGGTGGGCAGTGTGGCCTATGTCGTCGTGGGGCGTCCTTTTGTGGATGATTTTGAGGTGGTGGACCCGCTGGGCGGCAATCTGTTCCCCTCTGCCCTGCTCTCTGTGGCCACTACCGACGCGCAGATTATCCAGCCCATGGAGGGGAAGTGTCTGGGTAACCCGAAATCAAGCATTGCCATCCGGCTGAAGGCGCGCAGGGCAAACGCCATGGTGCGCATCGAGCTGGCTGAAACTCCATTCTATGCGCACTCCGTTTCGACCTTCGTGTTGCCGCAAAAGGATGAAACTTACGTGATTTACCCCGACATCCTGTGGCGTTACGAGGTGCTGCGCGCCAATGAACAGGCGGAACCGGTGAATGTCGTGGCGAAGGTGGAGGTGGACGGGAAGGACTGGGGACAAAAAATGCGCACTTTCTCCATGCGCAGTGTGAACGAATGCCTTTTGGGCTATGTCAGGCAACTTCCGGGCGGCAAGACGCGCTACGTGAGCACCCGCCTGTTTTATGCCGCTTATGTGAACGAGGAAAATCCATTGATTGACAAGGTGCTACGCGAAGCACTCAACACGCGCATCGTGAAGCGTTTCCAAGGGTACCAGGTGGCTACGGAAGCCGCCGTGGACCGCCAGGTTTACGCATTGTGGTACGTGTTGCAGAAACGCAAGTTCCGCTACAGCTCGGTGAGCTACTCCAGCCTGTCGAGCAATGTGGTATATGCCCAGCGAGTGCGAACGTTCGAGGACGCGCTGAACTCCTCGCAAATCAACTGCGTGGACGGCAGTGTGCTCTTTGCTTCGCTGCTGCGCGCGATCAACATCACGCCGGTGCTGGTGCAGACACCGGGCCACATGTTCGTGGGCTACTACACAGACTCGGCGCGCAAGAACCTGACTTTCCTCGAAACGACCATGATAGGGGACGTGGACCTTGACGATTATTTCCCTGATGAAAAACTCGACTCGACCAAAACGACCATGACGCAGGCCGAAATCTCACGCACCACTTTTGAAAAGTCCAAGGAATATGCCCGGCGTGAGTTCGCCAAGGTGGAAAAGCAGGTACGGGCCAACAAACCGGGCTACCTCTTCGTGGAGATTTCAAAAGGCGTGCGCCGGCAGGTGCAGAGCATTGGCCGGTAGCTTGGCATTTTATTTTTTATTTCCCCTTCCGCCGATAATTGGCATAGGTGAAGGCTTCGGCGTTTTTCTCGTCTGCCTCGTGCCGTTCGCAGCTTTCCATTTCCCACTCCTCCATGTGGCAGGGCGGGAAGAAGGTGTCGGCCTCGGGTGGCGTGGCGTGGATGTGGGTCAGGCAGAGCCGGTCGGCTAGGGGCAGTGCGGCGGCGTAGACGCTCTCGCCCCCAATGACAAATACCTCGGCATCGGAGGCACAAGCTGCCAGGGCTTCCTCCAAAGAGTGGAACACCTCAATGCCCGGTGCCGAAAAACCGGCCTGCCGCGTTATCACCACATTGCGGCGGTTGGGCAACGCACCCTTGGGCAGCGACTCAAAGGTCTTGCGCCCCATCAGCACGGTGTGTCCCGTGGTGAGTTGCTTGAAATGTTTCAGGTCGGCCGACAAATGGTAGAGGAGTCCGCCGCGAAGACCTATGGCGCGGTTTTCGGCCAAGGCGCAAACAATGTTCAGGTTCATGTGGAAAATGCTGTTAGGGGATGAATGAAATGCCGCACCGGAGAGCCAGCCGGCACTTTTCGGAGGGATGGCTTCAAAGCCAGCTGCTGACTGGCAGCAAAGCACTTGACGCGGCAAAAGTACGTTTTAATACTTTTAAAAGACTTACCTAATAGTTTAAAAGCACTACTTTTGCCCCACAAACCGACCAAATCCCGCACCATGCAACAATATCTCGACCTCCTGAGCCGCATCCTTGACAAAGGGACGGTGAAGGGCGACCGCACGGGAACTGGGACAAAAAGCATCTTCGGCCACCAGATGCGTTTCGACCTGTCCCAAGGTTTCCCGCTCCTCACCACCAAAAAACTCCATCTCAAGTCCATCATCTACGAACTCCTCTGGTTCCTCCGGGGCGACACGAACGTGAACTACCTCCACGAACACGGCGTGAGCATTTGGGACGAGTGGGCTGATGCCGACGGAAGCTTGGGCCACATCTACGGTTACCAGTGGCGTTCGTGGCCCGATTATGACGGCGGCCACATTGACCAAATCCGAGAGGTAATCCGCCAAATCAAGGAAGAGCCCAACTCGCGCCGCATCATCGTTTCGGCCTGGAACGTGGCGGACTTAAACCGCATGAACCTGCCTCCCTGCCACCTGCTCTTCCAGTTTTATGTGGCCGACGGAAAGCTCTCCCTGCAACTCTACCAACGCTCGGCCGACACCTTCCTTGGTGTACCCTTCAACATTGCCAGCTACGCCCTGTTGCTGCAGATGATGGCACAAGTAACGGGCTTGCAGCCCGGCGACTTCATCCATACCACCGGCGACACCCATCTCTACCTCAATCATCTGGACCAGGCCCGGCTGCAGCTCACCCGCACGCCGCGCTCCCTGCCGCGTATGGTGCTCAATCCCGACGTGAAAAACCTGTTCGACTTCCGCTACGAAGATTTCCATTTGGAAAATTACGACCCTTGGCCTCATATCGCCGCCAAAGTGTCTGTGTGAAGTTCATCGGTGTCATCTTCCCCCATTTCCCCTCCCTTGTTGTTCTGAACCATGCTCCCCGTAGAATTTCAGCAAACCGTCAGCCGCCTGCTCGGCCAGGACGAGGCCGGGTTGTTGCTTGATGCGCTCACCCAGACCGAACGCCCCGTAAGCATCCGCCTCAATCCCTCCAAAATGCCACCCGTGCTCCCCGCCGCCGCCAAGGGCGCAGTGCCATGGAGCAGCCACGGGCATTATTTGCAGGAGCGACCTGCTTTTACCTTTGATCCTCTGCTCCATGCCGGCTGCTACTATGTGCAGGAAGCCGCTTCGATGTTTGTGGAGCAGGCGTGGCGCGTGGTGTCGGCCGAGGGAGCACCGCAACGCCTGCTTGACCTCTGTGCGGCTCCGGGAGGCAAAAGTACTCTTTGGCGTAGCCTGATGCCTGAGGGCACCTTGTTGGTGGCCAACGAACCCGTGAGGCAACGGGCACAGATTTTGGCAGAGAACATGGCCAAGTGGGGGCATCCCGATGTAGTCTGCACCTCCGCCTATCCTGAGGCTTTTGCCGGACTGGGGAGCTTTTTTGACGTGATAGCCGCCGATGTGCCCTGCTCCGGCGAGGGGATGTTCCGAAAGGACGAGGGAGCTGTGGCAGCCTGGTCTCCGGAGGCCGTGGAACTGTGCGCCGCCCGTCAGTGGAAGATTATCTCCGATGTGTGGCCGGCATTGCGTGAAGGCGGCTTCTTGATCTACAGCACCTGCACGTTCAACCGGGAGGAGAATGAGGACAACGTGTGGCGCATCTGCCGCGAGCTGGGCGCAGAGCTGGTAGCCATCCCTGTGGCTGAGGAATGGAACATAGCCGGCGACACCACCGGGCGTAACCTTCCCGTCTACCATTTCTTCCCCCACCGCCAGGCGGGCGAGGGATTCTTCCTCGCTCTCCTGCGCAAAACCTCGGAAGCTCCCTTGCTGCGCGAAAAAAAGAACAAGAAGAGCAAAGGAGGGACACGGCAGGCCGTGGCCGGAGGGCGCGAAGTGGCAGGCTGGTTGCGCCAGCCATCGCAGTTCAGACTGTTGCAGAGCGATGAAAGCCATGTGCTGGCCGTGCGCGAAAGTCTGGCAGAGGACGTGATGCGCCTCACTACCACCATCAAATCACTCACCGCCGGCATCGCGCTCGCCGAACTGAAAGGCCGTAAACTGGTGCCGCAACATCCGTTGGCCCTCTCCACGCAATATAACCCAGAAGCCTTCCCCGGCGTGGAGCTGTCGCACGATGATGCCCTGACTTACCTGCGTCACGAAGCATTAACGCTACCATCCGATACGCCCCGGGGCTATGTGACGGCCAAGTACCAAGGTTTTTTCTTGGGCTTTCTGAACAACCTCGGAACCCGGGCCAACAACCTCTACCCGGCCGAGTGGCGCATTCGTTCTGCACGTTGACCGCTTCGCTGACGGACACAAACGACCTTCTTTTTAGTTGTCTTCGTTGTTAAAGACGAAGGTTGCTCCCTTAAATAAATGCCTATTTCCCTTTTTTATGTCAAAAACGACACCGATTGTTTGGCACAAAAAAAATAACTCCCTAAATTCGCACCGTAAACAAAATTTGTAATCATTACAAAATAGTTAAATGGGAGCTGCTACAACCCTCCGCTATCTGACCGAACACGGTGTGAAGCCCTCTGTGCAGCGACTGGCCGTCATGGAGTATCTGATGGAACACCACACCCATCCCACCGTCGACGAGATATACAGTGCGCTCTTGCCCAATATGCCCACGCTCTCCAAAACAACGGTGTACAACACGCTCAAATTGCTCACCGAGCAGGGAGCGGCCATCCAGCTGACCATTGACGAGCGCAATGTGTGCTTTGATGCTGACACATCGGCTCATGCACATTTCCTGTGTACCCGATGCGGGCGAGTATTCGACATCCCGTTGCGCCATTCGTCCTTGGAAATCGAAGCGGGAATCCCCTCCGGCTTCATCACCGAGCAAACTGCGGTCTACTATCGTGGCTGTTGCCGCCAATGCGCCGAACTGCAACTTCAGAGCTGAGATCTGGTAGCTGAGAGGCATCGGTCCTGACAAATTTGACAGAAAATTTCTAACATACAATCCAACAGACATAACATCTACTTAAACTCATTCATTATGAAAAAGAAATTCATTTGCACCGTTTGTGGTTACGTTTACGAAGGCGAACACGCTCCCGAAAAATGCCCCATGTGTGGCGTTCCTGCTTCCAAGTTCAAAGAACTTTCTGAAGAAGGCCGTCTCTCATTCGTGGCTGAGCACGAAATCGGCGTGGCCAAGGGCTGCGACGAAGAAATGATAAAGGACCTCAACGCTCATTTCAATGGCGAATGCACCGAAGTGGGTATGTACCTCGCCATGAGCCGTCAGGCCGACCGCGAAGGCTATCCCGAAATCGCCGAAGCTTTCAAGCGTTATGCTTGGGAAGAGGCAGAACACGCTTCCAAGTTTGCAGAACTCCTCGGCGACTGCGTTTGGGACACCAAGACGAACCTCGAAAAGCGCATGAACGCTGAAGCAGGTGCCTGCGAAGACAAGACCCGCATCGCCAAGCGCGCCAAGGAACTCAATCTGGATGCCATCCACGACACCGTTCACGAAATGGCACGCGACGAAGCCCGCCACGGTCGCGGCTTCGAAGGTCTCTACAACCGCTATTTCAAGAAGTAATCCCTTCTGCAGGACACAAATCCTGTAATACCCTTACGGCTACCTTTCTGAAGCGTTTACCTAATGCTCTATTTTTCTGACAAATGAAGTACGCATTAGAAAGGTGGCCGTTTTCATAAAATTTCATCTCTAAACCTATCTCCAACTCTCCCCAATTTATTCCAAGCAATGAAAGAATTGAAAGGCACTAAGACCGAACAAAATCTGGCTACCGCTTTTGCCGGCGAATCTCAGGCTCACGCCAAATACCAGTACTATTCTTCTAAGGCCAATAAGGATGGCTACGTTCAGATAGCCAATATCTTTGCCGAAACGGCCAAGAACGAAAAGGAACACGCCAAAATTTGGTTCAAGTACCTCCATGGCGGTGCCGTTCCTGCCACTACCGAAAATCTTGCTGATGCCGCTGCCGGCGAAAACTACGAGTGGACCGACATGTACGCCACCTTCGCCAAGGAAGCCCGCGAAGAAGGTTTTGAAGAGATTGCTGCCAAGTTTGAAATGGTCGGTGCCATCGAAAAGCATCACGAGGAGCGTTATCGCAAGCTGCTCAAGAACATTGAGGACAGCGTGGTATTCTCCCGCGAGGGCGACTGCATCTGGCAGTGCTCCAACTGTGGCCACATCGTGGTTGGTCAGAAAGCTCCCGAGCTGTGCCCCGTGTGCGCCCATCCGCAGAGCTACTTCGAGCTCCTCGCCCAGAACTACTAATCGTAGCTTCCAGACAGACCCGGACATGAAAGGGTCCTCCTCACAAATGACATCAAAGCCTGGAGAGCCGAAGGGCTTTCCAGGCTTATTTTGATACACTATCCTGTTTCCTTATGCTGAGAAAAATTGCCGCACATTGGCGGAAACATTGGCGGATGCGCGAAGGGTCCCTCAGTGGCGGACTTGACATCCTGCGCAACATAGGCCCCGGCCTCCTCGTCACCGTAGGCTTTATCGATCCCGGCAACTGGGCTTCCAATTTTGCAGCCGGCTCCACTTTCGGCTATGCCCTGCTGTGGGTCGTAACCCTCTCCACCCTCATGCTCATCGTGCTGCAACACAACGTGGCACACTTGGGCATCGTTACCGGCCTCTGCCTTTCCGAAGCCGCCACGCGCTATTTGCCCCGTTGGCAGAGCCGTCCCGTGTTGTGGAGTGCCATGGCCGCCTCCGTCTCTACCTCGTTGGCCGAAATTCTGGGTGCTGCCATCGCCTTGCAGATGCTCTTCGGCATTCCCCTCGTGGTCGGTGCAGCCGTTTCCGCACTGCTCTGCCTGTTTCTGCTCTTCTCTAATTCCTACAGCCGGGTGGAGAAAGGTATCATCGCCTTTGTGTCCCTCATAGGTTTCTCCTTCCTTTACGAACTCACGCTGACCGACACCCATTGGGCGCAAGTCGCAGCCTCAGCGGTTGTCCCCTCTTTGCCCGAAGGCAGTATGCTGGTAGTCATGAGCGTACTCGGAGCCGTGGTCATGCCCCACAACCTTTTTCTCCACTCGGAGGTAATCCAGAGCCGCCAAGTCAACCTGGCGGGCGAAAAGGAAATCAACCATGCCCTGAAGTACGAATTCTATGATACACTTTTGGCCATGACCATCGGATGGGCCATCAATTCGGCCATGATTGTACTGGCCGCTGACACCTTCTTTGCACAGGGAAAAGTGGTGGAAGAACTGCCCGAAGCCGGCCACCTGCTGGCTCCCTTGCTTGGCAATGGTGCTGCCGTCGTGTTTGCCATTGCCCTGCTCTTGGCCGGCATCTCCAGTACCGTCACCAGCGGAATGGCAGCCGGTTCCATTTTTGCCGGCATCTACGATGAGCCTTACGATGTGAAGGACGTGCATTCACGGGCCGGCATCCTGCTGTCCTTTGTGGGCGCATTTGTCATTCTGCTCTTTGTGGGCGATGCTTTCAAGGGACTTATTATCTCTCAAGCCGTGCTCAGTCTGCAACTGCCGCTGACCATGTTCACCCAAGTGCGCCTCACCTCTTCCCAGCGGATTATGGGCACACACGCCAACAGTCGTTTCACCACCGCACTGCTGTATGCCTTGGCCATTTTGGTAACAGGCTTGAACCTCTACCTGCTGTGGGGTCTACTGTTCTGAAAGAAGAAGAAGAGCAGAGGCTGGGACCGGCAAACACTCTGGGAAACACTCAGGCAAACACCCCGTCCCATGCCGGGATGGTAAGTCCCGAACAGCGGAAAAAGGAAAAACGTAGGGCGGAGGGAGCATATTTTATCCGAAAATTTGGGCAGTCCGGAAATAAGCCTTATTTTCGCCATCAAATTATGGTAAATGTTTTTAATGGTGGGGTACGGTCGTTGTGAAACGCCCGTGCCTGTTTTTTATCCCCTTACCTCTGCTTGTGTCGCGAGCAGGGGGATTTTTTGCCAGCAGGGCTATAGGAAGTCAGGGCGATATGAAGTGACCGGAGCCGCACGTAAGAGGTGCAGCCCCGGTCGTAGGGTAAATGAAAAAACCAAAACTTGATTTCTTAGAATGATGCAACACCCAGGTTGCGGTCAACCAATATGCCGTCGATGGCCTTCAAGTTATACTTGCCGGCTTTCTTGGCGCGGAACTTGATAACGAAGAGGTTGTGGTCGCCCTCTTCGAGAAGGACTTTGTTGCCCCGGTTGACAAAGGTGGGATAGAGTGCCTTCTGGCCGTTGGTGTGTAGACGGTCGTAGGTAAGGTTCACCATTTCCTTCATGTCAAGGAGTTCGGTGCCGACGTATTCAAGTTCATCGGTACTATACGGCAAAGCGAAGCTGAGACCGTTGACATAATGCAGACCCTTACCGCTGACGGTAACCTCTACCATGTCGCCGGCCGCATAAGTCTTGCGGTTGGGAGTGAGCAGGAGGGAGCCGGCCACCTTGTCGTTGGCGTTGCTCACGCCGCCATCAAGTTCGGTTGTAACACAAGAGATGTCGTAGGCATCGATCAGGCCATTCTGATTGATGTCGCCAATTTTCACATAGTCAAAGTCACCGTCGCCCTTACGCAGACCGGTATAGTTCATGTAAGAAGTGAGGTCGTTCTCGTCAATGCGCTTGTCCTTGTTGATGTCGCCCTGGATGAAGCTTTCTGAACCAGCCACTTTGAACACGTACATATCTAATCCGGAGCCGAAGTTGCCTACGGCCTTGTCAATGTGGATTTTCACATAACGTGCTTGAGGATTACCCTCGAAGCTGAAGTTTTTTTCTGTGGCATCCTGTGCCCAGGTGAAGGCTACGGGTGCGCTCCAGTTCTTACGGTCAATGCTGTAAGCGACGCTACCATTGAGCAAAGTGCCGTTGCTGGCATCTATGCGTGGCAGATAGGCTATGCGGTCAAGCTTGTTGACAGAGCGCAGGTCAAGAACCATATCGAAGGGAACAGCCTCGCCCTTGCCATACTTGGTGTGCCAGCCTGTTTTGGTGTCAAAGTCGAAGAGATGGTCAACGCTCCAGCCGGCTTCGTCCTCACAGGTCAGCTGTGCCCTGATGTCGCGGATAGCAAATTCCAAGGGATTGCTCTTGGTGGTGCCATTGACATTGCTCCAATCGGAATAGCCATCCTTGTTCACGGCACGCACCTTGAAGTTGTAAGAAGTTTCGGCTTCAAGTCCGCCAAAGGTGAACTCGTTCTGCGTGATGGTGGAGTAGAGCATACCGTCGAACTCCACTTCATAGAAGTCGGCATTGGGCACAGCCTGCCAGGAAGGCGTGAGGGCAAAGGGCGTTCGTCCTTCTTCGCTCACCACAGCCTTCGGCGCAGAGAGTGATCCGCTGTGCTGACGCAGGCGGTCAGCGGGTGCAAACTCGAAGCCCTGAACCAGCACTTCGGTGAGGTCGGCCGTCACATCGGCTTTGGCCAACTTCACCAAGAGTTGAGGATTCTTTACGATTTGCTTCTTGGCGAACTCGGAGCCTGGAGTGGCAAAGCGGTTGAGGTTGGGCTTCTCGTCGTAGAAGTACACGTTTTCGCTGCCTGCAAAATCGGAGGCCGAGGTTGCTGCGCGCAAAGCCACGCTCTTCTTTCCCACCTTGGCAGTAACCTTCTTCGGCGCGTTGCTCACATTGATGCGCAACTCGGTCTGTTTCATGGGCTGGAAACCTTCGAACTGGCCGGAAGTGGGATTGATGGTCACGGTGAGCTTATCGCCTTTGAGATAAGTGCTCAGATGCGTGCGTGTTCTGCGTCCGCTGAGGTATTCCTGCGTGGTACCGTCATCGTCATAGTCCACGAATCCGGCACCGCCGTTTTCGGCATAGATTTCATACGCACGATAGTCCTTGCGGATTTGCGAAGGATTATTGTTGGGGTTCGTCATGGGGATGATGGCATCAGCCTTGACAAACACGGGGAGCTTCCACAAGGGGGCATCGTAGCAGTTGATGATGCGTCCGCCTTCATACACATCGCCGTTGAAATAGTCCACCCATTTGCCTTCGGGCAAGTAGATGTCATGGCGCACGTCGTTACCCTCCTTGTCGGCCTTGGTATCCTGATAGACGGGTGCCACGAGGAAATAGGGGCCAAACATAAACTGGTACTGAGTGGCCGATCCTAAGGTGTAGTCGTTGGGATAGTCAAGGAACATGGCACGGATGATGGGCATGCCGTCGACTGCGGTGCGGGCCACGCTGTAAGTATAGGGCATCAGCTCACTCTTGAGTTTGAGATACCAGCGGTTGATGCTCGTGGCAGGTTCTCCAAGCGCTTCGGGGTACTTGGGGTTAGAGCCCCAGCCGTCCATGTTGAGTTCCATGGGGGTGAAGGTTTTCCACTGGAACTCGCGCACATTGACGGGCACGTTCTTGCCGCCGAAGATACCGTCCACATCGGAGGTGATGTTGGGCTGTCCCGAAAGGCCGGAACCGATGAAGGTGGGGATGTGGAAACGGATGTATTCCCAGTCGCCACCGGTCTGGTCGCCGCTCCAGATGCCGGCATAGCGTTGCGTGCCGGCCCAACCGTCAAGCGAGATGATGAAGGGACGGGCATTGGAACCGTAGTAGGGCATGATTTCGCCTACATCGGTCACGCCATTGAGACCGAAGCTGTAGCCGGCTCCGACCCAGGCAACGTCGGTTTTCAACACACGTACGCCGGCATCGCGTACTTCCTTTACGATGTCGCGCTGGAGGAGTGCCTCGACACCTTCTTTCGGGTGGAGGTCACTTTGTGTCCAAAGTCCGATTTCCACACCCTTGGAACGGGCATAGTCGCCGAACTCTTTCAGGTTCTGGATGTTGCCGTCGAGCGTACCGGTCTGTCCGTAGCCTGCACCGTAGCCGTCGTTGGGGAGGAACCAGCCGAGGGGCATGTCGTTACGGAAGTAACGGTCAATGGCAGCCCGGGCAGAGAATTGGTAACCGCTCTTTTCACCGTTGAGACTTTCCTTGACACCGCCGTTATCCTTCTGGCTTTCGTTGTAACGCTTGCCGTCCTCATAGAGCATGAAGCCGTTTTCGGCGGGTGTCCAGTAGTCGCGGTTGTAGGCGTTGAGGTGACCTTGATAAAAGCCGAACTTGGGGAGCAGCACGGGGTTGCCGGTGAGCTGGTAGAAGTCGTTGAGCAAATCTACGGGCTTGGGGTTGACCATGAGGAACACGTCAAGATAATTTTCCTGATGGGAAAGGATGACCTTGCCCTCCTCGGCTGCGCCGAAGTCGTAACGTCCGGGCTTGAAAGTATTCCACAGGAGTCCGTAGCCTTTCGTACTCCAATAGAAGGGTGTGGGCGATGCCACGCCACCGTCCACCCAGTTGTTGGTGTTCTCAATGGCGATGGCTTTGCCTTTGTGCGAGAACCGTCCGTTCTGCACGCCGCCGCCATAGAAGTATTCGCCGGTGTGGGCTTTGAAGGTCAGTGTGGAGCTGTTCTTGTCGAAGCTGACAGGTTCGATGCTCTCCACCACAGTTTCTCCCGTCTTGATGTTTTTCACGGACATCAGTCCGCTCTGCTTTTCAAAGTGTACTTCAACAGCGGGAGTAGCCACGACAATTTCCTTGGCAGTTGTGTTGACTTCGACCTTCATGGGCGAACGGCGCGCGTCGTCCACGAGGATTTTGGCCGGTGGGGTGGCTTGCGGGTCGCGGATGATGCCACCGTTGTCGTCGCGGAAGAGGCGGAAAATGTTTTCGCCATAAAAGTCGAGGGTGAGCATTTTGCCGTCGGCATAGGTCAGTTCCACGGTGGTGGGATTTATTTTCTCGGCCTTGCTGATGGTGGCTGATACCGGAGCCTGCAGCTCAATGCCTGTGGCCAAAGGTACAGCCTGCAAAACTTCCGGCGAACAGACCAACGCACAAGCGGCCAAAGGCCAAACCCATGCACGCGAGGCGCGCGTTCCTTGCTTGGATAAAGGAGTCTTCTTCATAGGAGCATTTTATAATTTGCAATTTATAATGAAAGCTATGCCGATGGAGCTATTTATAATCTATAATTTATAATTTACAATGAAGGCTACGCCATGGTGGCGGCGATGCTGCATCGTCCTGCATGATGGTCGCAAGACTTAATTGTAAATTATAAATTATAAATTATAAATTGTTCATTATTTCACCAGCACCTTGTTGCCATTGATGATGTAAAGGCCAGGCTGCGGCACACGCTGGAGCTTGCGTCCTTGCAGGTCAAAGATGCCCTGCACGCCGGATTTGTTCGGGTCATTGCCGGCAATTTGGCCGATGCCCGTGTCCTCAGCGGCATAAGTGGCTATGACGTTGACGTGTCCTTCCACCACGCCTTGATAGTTCTCGTTTCCAGTCACCTCCTTCAAATTATAGTCTTCAAAAGTGGGGAACACCAAGATATGGCTTTCGCCGGCCTTGAACAAGGTTTCATCGCAGCCCAGTTCATTGCCCTCTTCATCGATGCAACGGACGGTAACCTTGAAGTAAGGCTGCACATAGTAGCGGTAAATCTGGATGGGGTGTCCGGTACCACCATCCCATCCCACGAGGTTACCGTTCTCCGTTCCGTCCCAATACTGGCCGTTGGAGCATTTGATGTTCCACGAATTGCCATCGGCGTTGGGTGAGAAGGTGAACACGCCTGCTGTGGCCGAAGCGACGGCTGCCGTGGAGCGTTGCAGGGTGGGTACATACAGACCGTAATAGTCATTCTTCACCTTGAAGTTGGAGCCAGAGGCTTCGAGCGTCCAAGTGGCGGAAGGGTCAAGCCCTACGGCTGTCAGGGCGCGGTTGATGACCTTCGTATCATCCACAATTTTCCGGTATCCCTTGCGTGCACCGCCATTGGCATCGGAGTTGTCATAGAAGAGGTAGCTGTTGCCAGCTTTCAGGTTGGCCGTTACCAGCTCCGCCGCCTGACGTACGCCGGCATAAGCATCGGAAGTATAAACGAACTCAATGACACGGTCGGCTGTGGGCGTAATCACGGTGCCGTCGGCCACCTCTGCACTTTCATATTGGTAATACTTCACATCGGGAGCCTGTACCGTCAGACTTTGGCCTACGGGAACCGTTTCCTCCGTTTCATTCACAATCGCACCACGCTGGTCCACCACGCGCAAGAGCACGGCATAGGCTATGCGTTTATAAGTGACGGTGTACGCTCCATCGGCTGTCTTTTCAATATTCTCCACCTCAGTATTCTTGAACACGGGGCACAAATCTGCGGTCGGGGCTTCCAAAGCATAGTCTATGCTGCGTTGGAAGGTGCCCAAATCTGCGCCCCTATCGTCTACGCAACGGAACGTCACCACCTGCACGCGCCGGGGCTGCCAGCAAGCACCTTGAAGACGGGGCGCATCATACGTGGCACCGTTGATGGTGGAGCCGGAGTTCACTTTGCCACTGGGCAGGGGGAAGAGGCTGTGTGCATTCACCTGCAGGCGATAGTCGTCCGTTTCGGGCTGATAGCTCAACAGCACATCGGCGGCAGCATTGCCCACGGTGACAGGGAAGCCTTCGCGTTCGGCATAAGCTGTCGTGGAGCCGATGTAACGTCCCGTGCCGACATTCTGCAACTGCAAGGTCTGGGTACCCGTGGCTTCGTTGACGGTGGAAGAGGTGACTACCCACGCATTGGCAGAGAAGACATCAGTGCTGTGTGTGAGACTTGTGCCATTGTTGTTGTCGGTCAAGGCCGTATGGCCGTAACCTTCCACGCTGTTACTGAACACGTAGGTGGCATTTTCCACCAGTGGTTCAAAGTTGATGGGCGTATCGCCACCGGCATCGTAGTTTTCCATTGGGGCAAACTGCCATTGTCCGCCACCGCCGTCGTTGGGCGCACTGTACACGTTGACGGCGAGCCCTTGGCCGGTCATGGAAGAGTTGAAGTACTGGCCTGCCACTTGGTCGCTGGCGATAGAGTAATAATAGTTGCTGCCGGCCTGTCCGTAAGCGCCGGTTCCCAGCTCGAAGTTGTAATGCTTGGCCGTTGGGTCATATTCCCAACGTCCGGAAGTATTGTTGGCGGTAGGTACGGGATTGACCGAGCCTTCAGGAACAGCCTTGCACACCAAGGCATACTTTCCGGGATTGGCAGGGTCCTGCTCCAGACTCCACCACTGGTAGTCATAGTTACCGTCACCTTCGGCTGCCTGAGCGTTGGTCCAGAGCCGTCCTGCGGCAGCGTTCTTGTCGGCATAGGTGGTGAGCAGCGGTGAGCCTTCTGCCAGCAGTTCGATGCAGCGGTCCTTACGTGTAGCATCCGTTCCGCCGGATATGAGGCGGTAGAAGTACTGCTTTTCGGCCGTGTTCACATGGGGCATCACCTTGTCGCTGCCCCCTTCTTCCACGCCGAGCATATGGTATTTGCAATATTTATAGTTGCCATAGTTGAGTAACAGGGTGTCTGCCGACATACGCTGTCGGAAATCCTCGAAGTTGCGGTTGGCCTGCGGAGTCCAGCCAGCTTCGGCAATGGCAATAAGACGGGGCAGCGCGAGCCACTCCATGTAGTCACGGTCGCTCACGTGCTCGGTCCAGAAAGTGCCCTGCACCCCGTAGTCCGTTTCGGAGGGGATGGCCTGGTTATACGTTTTGCGCACATCGTCTGAGCCGTCGCCGGCACCGGGAGGGTCCTGTGCGGTGTTGCCCTGTTTGCGGTTGATATAGTAGGGTCCCCAAGGCGTATAGATGTTTTTCAGCCCCAGCTCGGCCGCCTTTTTGGCTGCGGCTTCGGGTCCTGTCCAGCAGTAGACCAGAGCATCGGTCGATTTCACAGTTTCCGTGTCGGCGTTACCTGCCGTGATGGCCTCGTTCCACACCGCCAACTTGCGCCCTTTCGACTGCACGAAGTCGGCCATCTCTTTGATGAAATGGCTTTGCAACTGACGGTAATTGGTAAGGCCCAACTCCCGGTAACGCGCCTGGCATTCGGCATTGTTCTCCCATGCCGTGGTGGGACACTCGTCGCCGCCGATGTGGATGGTTTCATAGGGGAAAAGCTCTATCAGTTCCTCCAAAATATCCTTGGCAAACTGCACGGCCTGCGGATTGGCCACGTTGAGGATGTCGCTCGAAATGCCGCCGTCCGACCATATCACATGATTGCCGCCCGGGTAGCAGCTGTACTCGGGATAGGAGGCCATGGCAGCCACGAAATGGCCGGGCATATCGATTTCCGGCACAATCTCGATGTGGAGTGCTTTGGCGTAGTCCACCACGTCGCGTATTTCTTCCTGGGTGTAGAAATAGGGGCCGTAGGGCTTGTTGATCCAATATTGCGTACAGGTGTACAAATCGGTGAACCGCGAATTGGGTGCGATGCTGCCCACCGAAGTCAGGCGGGGGTACTTCTTGATTTCCACACGCCAGCCCTGGTCGTCGCTGAGGTGCCAGTGGAAACGGTTCATCTTGTAATAGGCCATCACATCGAGCATTCGCTTCACCTCCTCCACGCTGAAGAAGTGGCGCGACACGTCGAGCA
>CAMBHR010000049.1:0-19431 GCA_945867195.1 uncultured bacterium
AGGCCGTACTGAAGGCTTGCAACAAGGCCGTACTGAAGGCTTGCAACAAGGCCGTACTGAAGGCTTGCAACAAGGCCGTGCTGAAGGCTTGCAACAAGGCCGTGCAGAGGGCTTGCAACAAGGCCGTACTGAGGGCTTGCAACAAGGAATTGAGCAGGGTTTGGAGCAGGGTTTGGAACAGGGTTTGGAGATGGGTCGTGCAAAAGCAATCAAGGAAACTGCGCGGAAGCTTAAGTCAATGGGATTAGCATTCCCAGACATCCAGCTGGCAACCGGTCTCAGTGAAGAGGAAATTCTGGATTTGTGACAGAACAGTTCGGCCGTGGCGACCTCACGTTATGCTTTTGCCACATTTGGGCGTAGCTTGACGGCTATGAAGGCTTACCCTGCTGCGTATTCACTGCCTTTCATCATTCATGAATTTTAACCGGACTTCAATAACAGATAATTGTAATCCCTCGCCGATAATGATGTTTGGGCGAGGGATTACTGTTATGTTTGCAATATTCCGTTTATGGTTCGTAATGTTCTATCCTGCAAGTGTGCTTTTTCGTTTTCTTGTCGTAGTTGATGCCTACGAGGAGCAGGTTGCCGGTAAACTGCGCGAGCTTTTCGGGATACCGCTGTTCTTTGACTTGCCGGATGGCGGTATCTGCTGTTTCGTCGTACTTGAGTTCGACCAGTATGACCGGTTTGCCGTTGGGGTGTGCAGGGATAAACGCCACGTCAACGAAGTCTTTGCCGCTTGGCAGTTCTTCCATGGGGACGAAACTGCCTGTTGCTCCGATGTAGGCGTAGCGCACGAGTGCGCGCAGCGACTGCTCGTTGTTGTAGAACCGGGGGGAGGTGTACTGGCTGTGCAGCGTGTCCAATGCCTGGGCTACATACGCTTCGTCCATGGACAGCGTGGCTTCCAGCAGCTGGTCCGACTGTTTGATGAGTTGTACCAGTTCGGGGCGGTTGCCGGTCTTGACCACTTGCAGCAGTTCGGCGCGCACTTCCTGGTTGGGGATGCGCAGCGTTTGATGGTTGAGGTTGTAGTCAAAGTAGCCGTAGTGCGTGAGCAAGGCAAACAGTTCATCGCGGCTTTCCAATGCGTTCCGGTCGTTGCCGTAGTTGAGCACCGGCACCTGTTCCTCGTTGTCTATCAGCAGGTTTTCGATGGTCTGTTTCACTCCGTCGAAGTCCATGTTGATGTAGTTGCGGATAGACTCGAAGGAGGAGGTTTGAGACCAGTAATTGTCGAAGCGGTGCTTTCTGAGGGCGAGCATGACGGAGGTGGGGTTGAATATGTGTCCTGCCGCTCCCATGTCGTAGCCGTCGTACCATTTCTCCATTTCGGAATAAGGCATTCCGTGGGCAGCGCAGAGCGTTCTTACCTCATCGGCGGTAAACCCGTAGTAGCCGCCTATGGGGTCGGGGTTGACCATGGAGTATGGCTGGAAATTGTTCAGCGCCGACTGCGTGCCGTATTGCTTGATGGGCAGGATGCCGGTCATGTAGACCGCTGCAAAGACGCGGTCTGTGTTTCCCGCCTTGAACAAGCTGCGCAACAGCCTTACGTAGTCTTCCATCAGTTGGGGCTTGTCTGTCAATTCGCGGCAGAGTGCGTCCCATTCGTCGATAATTAGGATGAATTGTTCGCCGGTTTGTTCCGTAATGGTCAGCAAGGTGTCCATCAGGCTGTCGTCGGGATGGAACGCCACGGCAGGATAGGCGGCTCGGATGTCTTTCCTTACTTTATTGACGAGGATGTGGATGATTTGGTCGTTGTCGTGGTATTCGGAGGTGAAGTCGGTGATGTCAATGTAGAGGGTTGGGTATTTGTTCAGGTGGGTTTCAAATGCCGTGTCCGGGTTCTGGTTGGCGGCATTGGCTGGGTCGGCCACCTGAAGGTTTTCAAACAGTTTGCGGCTGTCGCTCGACTTGTCGTAATAGGCATACAGCATCCGGGCGGCCATGGACTTGCCGAAGCGACGGGCACGCCTCACACAAGTGAACCTGTTTTCCGTGTTGATGGTTCCGTTGATGAACGAGATAAGTGCTGATTTGTCTACATAGTCACTTCGTCTGGCACTGCGGAAGCTGCCGTTGCCCCGATTGATGTAAATACCCATATTTGCCCCGGTCAATGTAGGAGATGTTTGCCTGCATTCGGAGGCAAATTTATAATCTTTGCTGTATGGTGTGCCAGAAATGTCAGATTAGTATGGGTAGGTATCAGACAAGAGCCGCGTGTGCCACGCCATTTCGCAGAACGCAGCGGGAAAATGACGCAAAAATCCCTCGCCGATACATCTGCATCGGCGAGGGATAATCTTTATGGTTCAGCGCGGATTAGTCGGCGAGCTTAGCCTTGATAAATTCGCGGTTGAGGCGGGCGATGTTGGCGATAGATTCGTTCTTCGGGCAGACAGCCTCGCAGGCGCGGGTGTTGGTGCAGTTACCGAAGCCGAGCTCGTCCATCTTGGCTACCATGGCCTTGGCACGCTTGGCAGCCTCGGGACGACCCTGGGGCAGGAGGGCGAACTGGCTCACCTTGGAGCTCACGAAGAGCATGGCGGAGCCGTTCTTGCAAGCTGCTACGCAGGCACCGCAACCGATGCAGGTGGCGCAGTCCATAGCCTCGTCAGCGTCCTGCTTGGGGATGAGGATGGCGTTGGCATCCTGGGGAGCACCGGTGCGTACGGTCACGTAACCGCCGGCAGCCTGTATCTTGTCGAAGGCGGAGCGGTCAACCATGCAGTCCTTGATAACGGGGAAGGCGGCCGAACGCCAGGGTTCAACGGTGATGACGTCGCCGTCGTTGAAGCGGCGCATGTAGAGCTGGCAGGTGGTGGCACCCGTTTCGGTTTTGCCGTGGGGTGTGCCGTTGATGTAGAGCGAGCACATACCGCAGATACCTTCGCGGCAGTCGTGGTCGAAGACGAAAGGTTCTTTGCCCTCTTCAATGAGTTCCTCGTTGAGGATGTCGAGCATTTCGAGGAAGGAAGTGTCGTCGGGGATGTCGTGCATTTCGCGCGTATCGAAGTGGCCCGCATCCTGAGGTCCGTTCTGCTTCCAGTATTTGATGGTGAATGATATATTCTTAGCCATGGCTTAATTAGTTCTTATAGTTACGGGTTTTAACTTCAATAGCTTCGTACTTGAGGGGCTCCTGATACTTCACAGGATCCTTGTCCTCGCCCTGGTATTCCCAGCAGCTAACGTAGAAGCAGTTCTTGTCGTCGCGCTTGGCTTCGCCTTCTTCCGTCTGGTGTTCTTCGCGGAAGTGGCCGCCGCAGGATTCTTCACGGTTGAGGGCGTCGATGGCGATGAGCTGGCCCATGGTGATGAAGTCATTGAGGCGGAGTGCCTTGTCGAGCTCGATGTTTACACCTTCCAGTTCGGGGATGAAGAGGTTGGTCTCGAATTCTTTGCGGATTTCCTTAAGCTTGCCGAGAGCGGTCTGCAGACCTTCCTTCGTGCGGGCCATGCCGACGTATTCCCACATGACGTGGCCGAGTTCCTTGTGGATGCTGTCCACGGACTTCTTGCCCTTGATGCCCATGAGGTGCTTGATGCGGTCCTGAACGGCCTTTTCGGTGGCCTTGAATTCGGGCAGGTCGGTCGAGAAGCGGGGAACGGTGATCTGGTCGCTGAGGTAGTTCTGGATGGTGTAGGGGAGCACGAAGTAACCGTCGGCGAGACCCTGCATGAGGGCGGAGGCACCGAGACGGTTGGCACCGTGGTCGGAGAAGTTGCACTCACCGATGGCGAAGAGGCCGGGGATGTTGGTGGAGAGTTCGTAGTCTACCCAGAGGCCGCCCATGGTGTAGTGGATGGCGGGGTAGATCATCATCGGGTTGTAGTACTTCACGCCGTTTACCTCGCGGGCGAGTTCGCCGGGGTTCACATCGGTGATTTCCTCATACATGTCGAAAAGGTTGCCGTAACGCTGGAGAACCTGGTCGATGCCGAGGCGGTTGATGGCTTCGGAGAAGTCAAGGAATACGGCGAGGCCGGTGTTGTTCACGCCGAAGCCGGCATCGCAGCGTTCCTTGGCGGCGCGGCTGGCCACGTCGCGGGGAACGAGGTTACCGAAGGCGGGATAACGACGCTCCAAGTAGTAGTCGCGGTCTTCTTCGGGGATGTCGCTGCCCTTGATTTGACCCTTCTGGAGCTTCACGGCATCTTCTTTCTTCTTGGGCACCCAGATGCGGCCGTCGTTGCGGAGCGACTCGGACATGAGGGTGAGCTTCGACTGCTTGTCGCCGTGAACGGGGATACAGGTGGGGTGGATCTGCACGTAGGCGGGGTTGGCGAAGTAGGCTCCCTTGCGGTAGGCTGCGATGGCTGCGGAGCAGTTGCAACCCATGGCGTTGGTGGAGAGGAAGTAGGTGTTGCCGTAACCACCGGTGGCGAGTACGACAGCGTGGGCAGCGAAGCGTTCGAGCTTGCCGTTCACGAGGTTGCGGGCTATGATACCGCGAGCGCGGCCATCGACGATGACTACATCCTGCATTTCATAGCGGCAGAAGAGCTTCACGGTGCCGGCGTTTACCTGGCACATGAGGGCGGAGTAGGCACCGAGGAGGAGCTGCTGGCCCGTCTGGCCTTTGGCATAGAAGGTACGGCTCACCTGCACACCACCGAAGGAACGGTTGGCCAGGAGACCGCCGTATTCACGGGCGAAGGGAACGCCTTGGGCTACGCACTGGTCGATGATGTTGGCGCTGACTTCGGCAAGGCGGTACACGTTGGCTTCGCGGGCACGGTAGTCGCCACCTTTCACGGTGTCGTAGAAGAGGCGGTAAACGGAGTCGCCGTCGTTCTGGTAGTTCTTGGCAGCGTTGATACCGCCCTGTGCGGCGATGGAGTGGGCGCGGCGGGGCGAGTCTTGGATGCAGAAGTTGAGCACCTTGAAGCCCATTTCGCCGAGCGAAGCGGCTGCGGAAGCACCTGCCAAGCCGGTGCCGACCACGATGATGTCGAGCTTACGCTTGTTGGCGGGGTTCACCAGCTTCTGGTGAGCTTTATAGTTGGTCCACTTTTCGGAAATAGGACCTTCGGGGATTTTGGAATCTATGTTAGCCATAATTTTTCTTGATTATTAGTTGTGTGGAGTAAAGGGGCGGTGTGTAGGCGGTTTGGGCGTTGGGTTTGCCGTTCCGTCGTTTCCGTCCGTAGGCTTAGCAGGCAGAGCAGGCAGCTGCGCAGCATCCGCCGCAGAGAGCAAACTTGAGGGCTACTACTGCAAAGAGGAGCATCAGCACGGTTACGTAAACATTGCCGATGACGCGCCAGCGGTTGAACCAGATCTTACCGCTCCAGCCAAGGGTCTGCAATGCGCTCCAGAAGCCGTGGGTCATGTGGAACCAGATGGCGGCGAACCACACGAGGTAGAGCACCGTGAAGACGGGGCAGCTGAAGGTGTAGGCGATGAGGGCGTAGCCGTCGCTTGCGCTGGACACTTCGTTCACGAAGGGCATGCCGTCGTTCACGAGTTCGGCGAACATCATGTTGTACCAGAAGTTGTAGAGGTGCAGCAGCAGGCCGAGCACTACGATAATGCCGAGCACGAACATGTTCTGGGAAGCCCATTCCACCTTTTCGGGCTTGTTGGTAACAGCATAGCGGTTGTTACCGCGCGCCTTACGGTTTTGCAGCGTAAGGATGATGGCATAGATGAAGTGCAGGGCAACCAGCACAGCCAGACCGCAGGTGGCAGCCACAGCATACCAGTTGGCACCAAGCATTTCGCACACCATGTTGTAACCTTCTTCGGAGAAGAGAGCCACCAGGTTCATGCAACCATGAAACGTGAGGAACAGAATGAGCGCAATGCCGGTTACCGACATGATTACCTTCCGTCCGATGGATGAATTAGTTAACCACATAAAGTTGATTTTGAATTAAGTTGATATTGTAGATTGTTAGAAGTGTATAAGATAGGTTAGGTGGCCGTTTTTCCCCATAAATGAGGAAAAGGGCTTTGTCCCTGCAAAAGTAGAAGAATTTATTTGCTTTTGCTAATGTTTATTGGCGAAAAAACGTGGCTTCCCACTGGTTTATGGGTGACTTTCCGCTTTTTCTTTTCCACTTTTTAGTATTTCACTCCGCTGGGGGTGGCGGTTCAGTGCAGGCTGCTTTTCCTCCCGAAAAAGTAGCCGCGCCGCGAAAACGGTTCTGGTTCGGCGGGTTTCGGGTTGAGTTCGGGATAGGCGATGCGCGTGTGGTAGATGGTTTTGAGGCTTTCCACGAGCACACGTTTGGCCTCGGCAATGTCGCGGAAGGTGATGGGACATTCGCGGAAGTAGCCTGCTTGCATCTGTCCGTCAACAATGCGGTTCACCAGTTCCTTCAGGTTTTCCTCCGTCACCTCCTTGAGCGAGCGCGAGCTGGCCTCCACCGCGTCGCACATCATCAGGATGGCCTGTTCACGGGTGAAGGGGTTCGGCCCCGGGTATGTGAAGAGCGCGCTGTCGGGTTCCTGTCCTTCATGCTTGTTTTTCCATTGGATGTAGAAATACTTGGCCATCGATGTGCCGTGGTGTGTGGAGATGAAGTCGCGTATCACCTTCGGCAAATGGTATTTCTCGGCCAGTCGCAGCCCTTCGCGCACGTGGCTGATGATAATCTCCGCCGACCGCTCCTCCGTCAGCTCGTCGTGCGGGTTCACGCCTGTCTGGTTCTCTGTGAAGAAAGCCGGGTTGAGCATTTTGCCTATGTCGTGGTAGAGTGCGCCTGTTCTGACAAGCTGCGGTTTCGCGCCGATTTTGTCCGCCACTTCCGCCGCCAGGTTGGCCACCTGCAAGGAGTGGACAAACGTGCCCTGAGCCACCTTCGACATTCGCCGGAGGATGGTGTTGTTTGTGTTCGACAGCTCCACAAGGGTCACGCTGCTGGTGAAGCCGAACAGTTTCTCAATCATGTACATCAGCGGGTAGGCAAAGAGCAGGAGCACGCCGTTCACGCCTATATATATATATAAGGAGCGATCCAGGTGTTCCAGATCAATGCCCTGCGCCAGGTCGTAGCCCAGCATCACCAGCATGCCGGCCAGCGAAATCTCCAGCACCACGCGCAGCAGCTGTGACCGTTCCGTCAGGTCCTTGAGCGCGCTGATGGCCGTCATGCCCGCCACGAACTGTACCACTAGAAACTCGTAGTTGCTGTGCAGGGCGAACGATGAGAGTATCGTGGAGCATACCATGGCCATGAAGGCCGTGCGGGAGTCCATGAAGATGCGGATGAAGATGGGCACCATGGCGTAGGGCACCATGTAGACGTTGAAGAACTTGTGGTCCACCATCAGATAGGTGATGATGGGGAAGATGGCGATGAGGGTAGTGAGAAGCAGGATGCTGTGGGGTGAGCGCAGGTAGTCGCGGCGGAAGAGCCGGAGGTAGAGGGCGAAGGCCGCCAGTACGCACGAAACGAAGATTATCTGCCCGGCCATGATCCACCAGAAACCTTCTGAGGGGTCGTTGCGGCGCAGGGTTTCGTGTTCAAAGGATTTGAGGATTTGGTACTGTTCTGCCGAAATTATTTCACCCCGGTCGATGATGCGCTGGCCGCTCTGCACCATACCCGAGGCGGGCGATACCGAGGCGAGCACGTCCTCGCGGGCCGCCGTGGTCTTCATGCTGTCAACGAGCAGGTTCGGCTCGAGGTATTTGTTGAGGTTGCAGCGCGCCATCACCTCGCGCGGAAACTGCACCGTGTCGGCGTGCATGATTTGCTCGTAGGCCGAGCGCGTGGAGTAGAGTTCGCCGAGTGGACGGCTGATGGCTTCCGTTCCCTGCACGAGGCGGATGCCTGGGGTAAGCTCCTGAGCCATTTTCGACAGCTGTTCCGCCCCCACGATACCGGCGCGGTAGACCTCGGCGAGCTGCTGCTCGATGTGGTGCAGGTAACGGGACGGAACCTCCTTGAACGCGCCGTGCATGAAGTCGGAGCGGAAGGCGTTGATATGCCGTTGTCCCGTCGTTTTGTCCTCCGTGAAGAAGGGCATGAACTGGCGCAGCGCACTGTCGCGCTCTTCCTCCACTTCGGCGCGGGTCTTGTAGATGGGAAAGTCGAAGGTGGCGATGAGCGAGTTGTAACGCCACGGGCGGCCCTGTTCGTATTCGTACCCGAACTTTGTTTCGCGCGGCAGGAAGTAGACGAGCAACGCCACTACGATGATGAGCGAGCCGGCCAGCGTTACGCGGCCTTCGAGTTTTGACTTTTTATGGTTGCTTTCGGTGGTCATGGCTGTATGTAGGAGAATAAAATTTATAATTTACAATTTATAATTGGGGCTACGCCGTTCATCATTTTATAATTAGGTTTTCGGCCTTGGTACCAGTGGTTCTACTTCGTCCTGTATGTCAGTCGTAGGCCTAATTATAAATTGTAAATTATACATTATAAATTATTCATTTCTCTCTGCGCAGCGGATAGTTGCCGCGCAGTTTTTCAAAGAGTTCAGGATGTGCTTTCAGAGCGAGGAAGTCGCGTGTGGGGTCGTATCGGTGCAGGGCCTCACAGTTCATATTTGCCGCAGAACTTTCGGGATAGTAGCGGTAACCTGCCGGCAGGGCGGGAGGAGTCACCCGTTCGTAGCAACGGCTGTCGAGTCCGAAGTGGCGCACGATGTGCTCTAAGGCCATGCGTGTGCCAGCTGCCTTGCCATCGGCACTGTAGCCCGCAATGTGCGGCGTGCCGAGGAACACGAGGCCGAGCAGTTCTCGGTCAATGTCCGGCTCGTTCTCCCACGTGTCGATGACCGCCGTGTGCAGCCTTCCCTCGCTGAGGGCGGCTTTCAGGGCCTGCGTGTCGGCCACCTCGCCCCGGCTCGTGTTGAAGAGCACTGCCCCCGGTTTCAGCAGCGACAGGAGGTGAGCATCGGCCAGATGGTACGTGGGGTATGGCATCGGTGCTTGCGTCAGCGGCGTGTGGAAACTGATGATATCGCATTGGGGAGCCATTTCTTCCAAGGGGAGAAATGCTTCGTGCGGCTCCCTTTCGGCACGCGGCGGGTCGCAACGCAGGATGCGCCCGAAGCCCAGACGGCGTGCCATCCGTTCCACGGCAGTGCCCACATGGCCTGCGCCCACGATGCCCAGCGTCAGACGGTTGAACACCGCCTTGTCTGGTTCGCCAGCTGCCTCTTCAGCTCGCGTGAACTTCTCTCCATTCCAGCAACCGTGTGCGCTGAGCAGCAGCAGGGCACATTCCACATACTGCGCCACGCTTCCGGCATTGCATCCCGGGCAGTTGGACCAGTCTATGCCCTTTGCCGCCAAATAGTCCGTGTCCAAGTGGTCGAAGCCTATCGTTGCGGTGGCTATAAACTGAACGCGCGAACCCTCCAGGAGTTCGCGGTTGCAGTGGGTGCGTGTGCGCACAATCAGCGCGTCGACCCCGTGCACATCATCGGGTCCGATGGCTGCGCCGTCCCTGTATGTTACGGTGCCCAGCTCTTCAGCGAGGCCGCGCATATACGGTATTTTGGAGTCAATCAGCAGGTGCATGTAAAGGAGTTTATAGTTGAAAGTTTATAGTTTATAGTTTATAGTTGAGAGTTTATACGGTCACCTTGTAGCGCAAATTCACTCGCTTAGTGACTATCCTCATGAATTTTAAACTATTAACTTTCAACTCATTTCTAATAAGCTTTAAACTACTATAAGCCTTTTACTCATCCTATCATCTCAATTTCGCATCCTGCGGGTTGCGCAGTCCCCGTGCTCCGGTGAGGAATGCTTTCGCCGTGCCGAAGTTCAGGTTCATGTCCAGGCGCACGGGCAGGTGGTTCTTGTCGTCCGTGATGTAGAACGTCACGATTTCCTTTTCCTTGCCGTCCTTCCCCTTCTCCACGAAGGAAAAGACGAGGCAGCGGTAAGTGGTGTTGGAGTTTTCCATTTTGAAATTCTTCTTGCCCCGGTAGATGATGGCTTTCCACTCGCAGTCGCGTCCGTCGGCCATAAGGAAGTTGATGCGGTGGCCCACCTTCATTCCCTCGGCCGAGAAAGAGCGTGCCCGCATGAGCATACTGATCATGTCGAAGGCGCAGTACTTGCTGCTGTGGCTGCTGAATTTCGGCTCATTGTTGTTCCGTTGGTAACGCATCTTCACGGCACATTTGCCCGAGGGGTAAGAATACCACACCTCGTTCTTGCGGTACGTTTCGCCCTCGAAAGCCTTTTTTACGAAATATTTCGGTACGAGGTCGAGCCCCGTGTAAGCCATCAGTGTGTCACGCATGACGAAGATGCGGTCCGCCTTCTTTGAGCCGCGCGTGATAAGATACGAGCGGAAGGCCGGCTCGCCGCCATAGGTAGTCTGCGTGGTGTTCATCGAGGCGGTGCCAACTTTAATCCAGACAAATTTCCAGTTGAAGTAAAGGTCGTAAATCAGCGTTTCGCCGCTTTTGAACGCAGTGTTTTTGGAAGAGCATTGGGCTTGGGCTTCCGCTCCGCCAAGGAGAAGGAAGCAGAGGAGAACGAGGGTTTTCAGTGTTTTCATCTTGTGACAGGTTGTAGCGTGTTGATTAGAAAAGTATTTTGTGGGTGGAGTGAGGAGTGGCTGTTGTCAGGGGGAGCGTTTACCCCCGTTTCTGCCTTTCGCGTTCCGCGTTGCGGTTCTTGGGTGTTTTCTTCGTGTCGGCCTTCTGCTTCACCAGTTCCTGCGGTTTCTGGCGGAAGCGTGGTGTGTCGCCGATCCGCCATGTCTGTTCGATGTCCCAGTTGGCGCGGATGGTCAGTTTCTGCGGAAAATAGTACACCTCCTCTGCCTGCCGGTCCTCGGCGTAGCATCCTTCGTCCCAGCGGCCATTACCGTTGCGGTCGTTGAACAGGCGCACATACACCTCACCCGGGTCAAGGTAGAAGAAGTCCGCCCGTCCGTTCGGAGCCGCCAGTTGCCGCTTCACCTTGTCGCCCGTAGAGATGAGCTGTACCACAGCGGTGGAGTCGGCATCGGGGATGATGAGGAAGAGCGAGCCGTAGTTCTCTGGGCCGGAAATGCTGAATTTCGTGTCGTAGGGATTGTTCACCTTGCCCGACAGGCTCCGGATGCAGGCCGAGTCCACGTTGAGCACATAGTGCTGCCCCGGCCGCCATGCCCCGCGCAGCGTGTAGTTCAGCAGCGAGAGCGTGTCGCGCTCCACGCGGCAGGTCACCTCCTTGTAGGTGCTGTCCACTTGCAGGAACAGGTGGAAGGCGGCGGTGTCCATGTGCAGTGCCGGCTCCTCCAGGCGGAAATGGATGTTTTGGTCAGGCGCCAGCGTTGTGGTCCGGTCAAAGTCCACCTTCAGCGGTGTGGCCGGCGGCGTTTCCTGAGTGAAGTCGCCCCGCTTGTGGCGTTTCTCCAGCTTCTTTTGCCATTTCTCCAGTTCCTCCTCGCGGAGCTTCTTTCGTTTCTCCGCGTTCAGTCGCGGAATGAGTTCCAGCGTGTCCGTTTGCAGGTAAGGAACGCTCACTGAGTCGTTCGTGGCATCGTAAGTCAGTTCCAACCGCAGCGTGTCCTGTTCGATGAGGAGCGAGTCGCGCAGCCAGTAAGTTAGCGTGTCGCAACTGGCGTTGTGTTCCATGAGGAAAGCATCGTTGCTGTCGAAGTTCAGTCCGCGCACCGTGGGCAGCTGGGTGGAGGGTGCAGTGAAGAAAAGTTTGAACCACTCCGGTTCGCGCTGCGTTTTCAGCAGCTGGCGTGTCATGTTCTTCTCTGTGAAAGCAAGCAGCACCACGTCGTCGGGCAGGTAATGCGTGAAAGGCACGGTCTTGATGGTATCAATCCGCACGGTGTCCGCCCAAAGCGTATCCAACCGCACGTCGGGGAAGGAAGTCGGCACAATGGTGTCGCGGTTCCACGCCAGCATTTCACCTTTCGTGTAGCGGAAATCGCCGTCCATGTCCTTCAGCGCGTAAATGCGGTATTTCCCCCTTGCCACCCCTTTCACGACAAAGTGGCCCGAACCGTCGGTCCGTGCCACGCGGTCGAAGGGCAAGGCCGTAAATGCCGAGTCCGCCATGTTGGCGTGGAGCCCCACCAGGATACCCTTCACTGGTTCCAGGTTCTCCGCCGCCAATACGTAGCCCGATACTTCCATCGTATCGGCTTCTTGTCCCGTGGAGAAGTAGTAAGTGAAATTGCCTAAGGGGTTGCCCTCGTTGTTGTCCACGATGGCATCGCTGAAATCGATGGTGTACGTTGTGTTCTCCTTCAGCGAGTCGAGCAGTTCGATGGAGATGTGTCGGCCCGAAGTCTTGATTTCCGGCATTTCGATTTGCGGCGGCGAGATAATCACCTTCTCCTGCGCGTTCTCCACTTTGATCAGCTCATCGAAGGTGATGGTCACCTTCTTCGCCTGTTGCTGCCGTGCCCCCATGGCCGGCTGCATGGAAACGATTTTCGGGGGCGTTTCGTCGTAGGGTCCACCATCGGGTCCGTTTCCCGGGTTGGCGCACGAAGCGAGCCAAGCCAGCACAAGGCAAAGCAGGAGTATGGGGTAATGTTTCAAGGAAATCTTCAATATGGTTTGATGTTTAGAGTTTAAAAGTTTATGGTTGAAGAGTTTGGAAGTTTATGGTTGAAGAATTTATGAGGTTGCTATGAAGCGCATAATCACTCGCTCAGTACTATCCTTATAAGCTATAAACTCTCAACTATAAACTTTCAATTCATCCCTCATCCCCTCACAGCAGCTTCAGCACTTCGTCTATCACCTCGCGGTTGTTGCAGAGGCGCGGCACCTTGTGCTGTCCGCCCAGTTTTCCCCGGCTCTTCAGCCAGTCGTGGAACAGTCCCTTGCGTGCTGCGATTACTTCCGGCATCTGCAACGTGATATCCTTGTAGCGTTTCGCCTCATAGTCCGAGTTCACCGTTTGGAGAGCCTTGTCGAGCAGTTCGGTAAAGCGGGCGAGGTCGGCGGGAGCCTTTTCAAACTCAATGACCCACTGGTGGCGACATTTACCCTCACCGTCCATAAACACCGGGGCGGCGGTGTACTCGTTGACCACGGCATCCGTTTCGCGGCAGGCCGCCTGCAGTCCTTTTTCCGCATTGTCCACAATCAGCTCCTCGCCGAAAGCATTGATAAAGCTCTTCGTGCGTCCGCTGATGATGAACTTGTAGGGTTGGACAGAGGTGAAGCGCACCGTGTCGCCTATCATGTACCGCCAAAGTCCGCAGGAAGTAGAGATGACCATGGCGTAATTGCGTCCTGTTTCCACCTCCCACAGCGGCAGCAGCGAAGGTTCGGGCTTGTCCAACTCCTCCAAGGGAATGAACTCGTAGAACACGCCGTAGTCCAGCATGAGCAGCATCGCCGGGTCCGCCGGGTCGTTTTGCAGTCCGAAGAAACCCTCCGAGGCATTGTACGTCTCCATATAGTGCATGCCCTCGTGGCGTATCAGGCGGCGGTACTGTTCGCGGTAAGGCGTGAATGCCACCCCGCCGTGGAAGAACACCTCCAAGTGGGGCCACACCTGATCGATGCTCTCCTTGCCTGAGAACTCCAGCACGCGGGTCAGCACAGCCATCATCCACGACGGTACGCCCGAGAGATTCGTCACCTTCTGCTTCATGGCAATGCGTGCGATGCGGTCGCGCTTCTCCTCGAAGTCCGCCAACAATGCCACCTGCTTGGGCGGCGTGCGCACCACGTTCACCAGCGGGTTGATGTTTTCAATCAGGATGGCGCTGAGGTCGCCTACGAGCGATCCCGGCAGGTTATAGTTTGGGGCGTGTGAGCCGCCGAGTATGAGCGCGCGTCCGTCGAAGATGCGGCTCTTCGGGTTATTATGCAGATACAAGGCCACGGCATCCGTTCCGCCGGCGTAGTGCGTGTCCTTCAGCCCCTGCGGACTGACAGGGATGAACTTGCTCTTGTCCGCCGTGGTGCCCGACGACTTGGCATACCACTTGACCCTTCCGGGCCAGAGCACGTCCGATTCACCGTGGCGCATTTGGTCAATGTAGCCTTTCAGTTCCTCGTAAGAATTGAGCGGCACTTTGGCCGCAAACTCCTCGTAGCTGTGTATCGAGGCATATTGGTAGCGATGTCCCCATTGCGTGTCCGCCGCCTGCCGCAGCAGACTGTGCAGCACCTCGCGCTGGATTTCCTCAGCGTGTGCGGCATAGCGTTCGATGGCGCGGACGCGTCCTTTGAAGAAGGGGCGAATGATAGGAGTGATGCTCATAATGGGGGCAAAGATAGTGCAAGGCGAGAGCAAAGAAAAGAAAAGCCGCAGGATTTTCGTTTCTTTGCCGAGCCGCCGCCTATCTTGGCGAAGCAAAGTTGTGCAAGGCGCGAGCAAAGAAAAGCCGCAGGATTTTCGTTTCTTTGCCGAGCCGCCCCCCCTATGTTATCTAAAGATAGTACAAGTTTTTGTCAAGAAGCGGCGCATCCCCATAAATTATTCATTCTCCTCCTTTGAGGATACGTTTGATATCGTTGAGTTTGTTCAGTGCTTCCAATGGCGTGAGGTTGTTGACATCAAGATGGAGGAGTTCGTCGCGTATTTGCGTCAGCACAGGATCGTCAAGCTGGAAGAAACTGAGTTGCACACCTTGGTCGGTGCGGGTGTGGCTGCCGGCATGTGGTTTGGCGGCTCCGGCCTGTGCACCGGCGGACTCCAGGTCCTGCAAAATCTGTTCGGCGCGTTTCACGATGCTGGGCGGCATGCCGGCGAGGCGTGCCACGTGGATGCCGAAGGAGTGCTCCGAGCCGCCGCGTTGCAGCTTGCGCAGGAAGACCACCTTACCGTTCACCTCACGCACGGACACGTTCCAGTTCTTGATGCGCGGAAAGTGCTTCTCCATCTCGTTGAGTTCGTGGTAGTGCGTGGCGAAGAGTGTGCGGGCATGCGCCTGCGGATTTTCGTGGATGTGCTCCACGATGGACCAGGCGATGGATATGCCGTCGTAGGTAGAAGTGCCGCGTCCCAGCTCGTCGAAGAGCACGAGCGAACGCTCCGTGAGGTTGTTCATGATGTTGGCGGCTTCGGTCATCTCCACCATGAAAGTGCTCTCCCCCACCGAGATGTTGTCGCTGGCACCGACGCGGGTGAATATTTTGTCGACCACGCCGATTTGGGCGGCTTCGGCGGGCACGAAGGAGCCGATTTGGGCCAAGAGGGTGATGAGTGCCGTCTGTCGGAGCAGGGCACTTTTACCCGCCATGTTGGGTCCGGTGACGATGATGATTTGCTGTTTCTTGGTGTCCAGTTCCACATCGTTGGGCGTGTAGTCCTCGCCGGGGGGCATGAGGGTTTCGATGACCGGGTGGCGACCCCCGCGAATTTGGAGGGTGAGGCCTTCGTCCACCACAGGGCGAACATAATGCCGCTCGCGGGCCACGGCGGCGAGGCTTTGCAGGGCATCGAGCCGGCTGAGGGCTGAGGCATCAGCCTGGAGGGGTGCGACGAAGCGGGCCACTTCTTGTACGAGTTCAAGGAAGAGGCGAGCTTCGAGATCGAGGATGCGGTCCTCCGCGCCGAGTATCTTGTCCTCGTACTCCTTGAGCTCCTGTGTGATGTAGCGTTCGGCCTGCGCGAGGGTCTGCTTGCGCACCCATTCCTGCGGCACCTTGTCCTTGTACGTGTTGCGCACTTCGATGTAGTAGCCGAACACGTTGTTGAACCCAATTTTCAGGCTGGGAATGCCCGTGGCATCGATTTCGCGTTGCTGGATGGTGAGCAGGTAATCCTTGCCCGAAGAAGAAATGTGTCGGAGTTCGTCCAGGTCGGGGTCCACCCCATCGGCAATGACGCCTCCTTTGCCCACGAGCAGGGGCGGATCGGGTTGCAGGGTGCGGCGGATGCGGTCGCGCAGGGCAGTGAGAGCGTCGAGCTTCTCCCCCACCCCTTTGATGGCCCGGCTTTCGGCATGTGTGCAGGCATATTTGAGCAGCGCGGTGCTTTCGAGTGCGGCGCGCAGCTGTTGCAGTTCGCGCGGGTTGACCCTGCCGACGGCCACACGGGAAACAATGCGTTCCATGTCGCCGATTTTGGGCAGCTCCATCTCACAGAGTTCGCGGAAGTCGGGGTGCTTGAAGAAGCATTCCACGCCGTCGAGCCGCTCTTCGATTTGCTGCACGGAACGCAGGGGGAAGATGACCCACCGGTGGAGCATACGTGCCCCCATGGGGGTGAGTGTGCGGTCGATGACCTGAAGGAGCGAGGTGCCCCCTTCAGCCATGGGCGCGGTGAGTTCGAGGTTGCGTGTGGTGAAGCGGTCGAGGCGCACGTAACGGTCCTCCTCGATGCGTCGCAGGGCAGTGATGTGCGCCGTCTGCGTGTGTTGCGTCATCTCTAAGTAGCACAGTATGGCTCCGGAGGCAATGAGGCCATCCTTGAGGTGGTCCACGCCGAATCCTTTCAGGTTGCGCACCTGGAAGTGGCGGGTGAGGCGTTCGTGTGCCGTTTGTGCGGTAAAAGCCCAGTCGTCCAGTTCAAAAATAAAGTATTTTGTGCCGTACAGTCCCTCGAAGCGTCCGCGTAGTCCGTGCTGTATGAGCACCTCTTTGGGAGCAAATCCTGCGAGGAGCTTGTCGGCATATTCGGCAGTGCCCTCTGCCACGAGAAACTCGCCGGTGGAGATATCGAGAAAGGAGATGCCCACGGCCTTGGCTCCGAAATAGACGGATGCTAAGAAGTTGTTCTCCTTGGCCGCCAGCACATTGTCCGTCATGGCTACGCCCGGTGTGACCAGTTCGGTGATGCCTCGCTTCACGAGTTTCTTTGTCAATTTGGGATCTTCGAGCTGGTCGCAGATGGCCACGCGGTGTCCGGCGCGTATGAGCCTTGGCAGGTAGGTATCGAGTGCATGGTAGGGAAATCCTGCCATTTCGGTGGAAGCCTGTCCTTTGTTATTTCTGCGTGTGAGTGTGATGCCCAGCACCTGCGCTGCCACGACGGCATCGGCGGCGTAGGTTTCGTAAAAGTCGCCACACCTGAAGAGCAGCAGTGCGTCCGGGTTCTTCGCCTTGAGGTCGTAGAACTGCTTCATCATGGGTGTAAGTTCGGGAGTAGACATAGTAAAGAGGAAAAGTAAGGGTTAAGTGTCAAGCGTGCGCCGTTTCCGGCTTTGGCTTCGTGGATACGATTGACACTTAACCCGATAAAGAAAGTACCCCCACTGAGAATCGAACTCAGATCACTGCTTTAGGAGAGCGGTGTTCTATCCATTGAACTATGAGGGCGTTTGTGCGTGCAAAGATAGTGCAAGGCGAGCGCAGGACAAAAAGAAAAGCCGTAGGATTTTCATTTTTCATGCCGAGCCGCCGCCTATTTTATGAAAAGATAGTGCAAGGCGAGCGCAGGACAAAAAGAAAAGCCGTAGGATTTTCATTTTTCATGCCGAGCCGCCGCCTATTTTATGGAAAGATAGTGCAAGGCGAGCGCAGGACAAAAAGAAAAGCCGTAGGATTTTCCTTTTTTTATGCCGAGTCGCCGCCTATTTTATGAAAAGATAGGCTTCGGCTCGGCACAGAAAAAAGGAAACCTTGGGCTTTCCTTTTTTGCTCTGCTCTCGCCTTGCACTATCTTTGCACGCGGTAAAGAAAAGGAAAACCCATATTATATTGTATAATGCCCATGAACATTCCCGAAATTACTGCAGCCGAAGCTGCCGCCCTGATTTGTCATGGCGACCTCCTGGCCGTGGGAGGTTTTGGCCCCGCCGGTTCTCCGAAAGTCATCACGCCGGCACTCGCGCGGCGGGCACGTCAAGAGCATGAGGCGGGCAGGCCGTTCAAGGTTGACGTTGTAACGGGTGCCTCCATAGGTGCCAGCTGCGACGGCGAACTTGCTGCAGCTGATGCCGTTGACCGCCGCCTGCCCTTCAGTGTCAATGCCGAAATGCGTCGCGCATACAACAGCGGACGCGTACGGTACACCGACCTTAACCTCTCCGACAACGCCGCACACCTGCGGCAGGGGCTTACAGGACGCATCACGTGGGGCATTATCGAAGCTTGCGATGTGCAGGAGGTGTGTGGCAAGATACGCATCTACCTCACAGCCGGCGTGGGTATCGCCCCCACCATTTGCCGGTTGGCCGAGAAAGGCGTGTTCATTGAGTTGAACGAGTGGCATTCCGGAAGAATCATCGGGATGCACGACATTTACGAGATAGAAGACCCTTGGTTCCGCGCACCCATCCGTATCACGCAACCCGTCGAGGTCATCGGAGTCCCTTATATCGAGGTGCAGCCCGAACACATCCGTGGCATCGTGCGCACGAACCTTCCCGACGAGGCGCGCGCCATGTCGCCCTCAACCCCCGACACCGAGCAGATAGGTCACCATACCGCCGACTTCTTGGTGTGGAATATGCGTCGCGGCCACTTGTGGTCCCAGAAACTCATCCTGCAAAGCGGTGTAGGCAGTGGAGCCAATGCCGTGCTGGGCGCTTTGGGGCGTTGTAAGGAAGTGCCCGACTTCTACATCTATACTGAGGTGTTCCAGGAAGAAGCCATGCGCCTGCTCAGCGAAGGCCGGGTGGTGGCGGCTTCTACGGGAGCCCTGACCCTCAGTCCCGAACATTTGCAGCGGCTTTATGCCGACATCAACGCCTATCGCGGACGTTTGCTGATACGTCCTTCCGAAATATCCAACTGTCCCGAAATCATTGCGCGCTTGGGCATCTGTTCGCTCAACACCGCTGTGGAGGTTGACATCTACGGCCACGTCAATTCCACCAAGGTGGGCGGTACGCAGATGCTCAACGGCGTGGGCGGCTCGTGCGACTTCACCTGCAATGCCATGCTCGCCACCTTCACCTGTTGTTCCACGGCCAAGGAGGGACGCATCAGTTCCATCGTGCCCTTCTGCTCCCATGTGGACCACACGGAGCATTATGTCGATGTCATCGTCACCGAGCAGGGCGTGGCCGACCTGCGCAACAAGTCGGCTTTGGAGCGTGCCGAGGCCCTCATTGCCATTGCGCATCCAGACTACCGCCCCATCCTGCGCGAGTATCTCCGTCTGGCATCCCGTCAGGGTGGCCACACTTACCATCTCCTGCCCGCCGCCTTTGCCCTGCACGATACCTATCGCCGCAAGGGCGATATGCGCCTCGTCGACTGGGGTGAGTACATCCGTTAGCCTGAGGCTGTGGGCCGCAACGTCCTCCCCCACCCTATTGTGCCGATGTGTGAAACGTCGTTATGGGCTGTTTCGCAGTGTCGGCAATATCTTGACAACAAGTCCCGGACTATTTTTTTCTAATCGCCGAGTAGGAAAAAATAGTCCGGGACTTGTTGTCGTCTACTCGCCGAGTTGTTAGAAACAGTCGGCTACTTTTGAATAGCACTTCACGCCATGCCCGCCTTGGTCAACGAGGCGGGTAAACCACGCAGTCAAATCCGTGGTTTGTCTTGTACTGAAATAGGTTGACCAAAAAAACATCAAATTTTAGTACAATGCCATTATCAAAATTCAGTCGTGCGGAGAAGAACCG
>CAMBHR010000050.1:0-18282 GCA_945867195.1 uncultured bacterium
GAATTTGGCTGTTTTTGCATCCTGCTACTAATTCATTGGTAGAGGTATGAATAATTGCATTGCAATCTTCTCTTGAATCATATATTGGATTAGCCGCATCCACCACCATGCGTTCAATGCTGCTGCAACTCGAGAAGCAGCCATTTCCCAAATTCGTGACGGATTTGGGAATGGTGATGGAGGTCAAACTGCTGCAATAAGAGAAGCAGCCAAATCCCAAACCCTTGACGGAGTTGGGAATGGTGATGGAGGTCAAACTGCTGCAACTCGAGAAGCAGCTATCTCCCAAACCCGTGACGGAGTTGGGAATGGTGATGGAGGTCAAACTGCTGCAACCAGTGAAGCACCATTCTCTCAAACTCGTGACGGAGTTGGGAATGGTGATGGAGGTCAAACTGCTGCAATCGCCGAAGCACCATCCTCCCAAACTCGTGACGGAGTTGGGAATGGTGATGGAGGTCAAACTGCTGCAATTAGCGAAGCAGTAATCTCCCAAACTCGTGACGGAGTTGGGAATGGTGATGGCGGTCAAACTGCTGCAAAAATAGAAGCAGCCTAGTCCCAAACTCGTGACGGAGTTGGGAATGGTGATGGCGGTCAAACTGCCGCAATAAGAGAAGCACATATCTCCCAAACTCGTGACGGAATATGTGATACCATTATAAGTAACTGTTTCAGGAATCACTACGTCACCGGAGTATTCATCATCGGCAGGATCGTCTCCCTTAAAAGTGACTGTAGCCGTCTTGTTGGTTGCATCCAGATTGTAGAAGATTCCATCTACCTCTGCGTCATGAGCTCGGGCAGAAAGGGAAAGACATAAAAGGGTAAGGAGTAAAAAGATTTTGTTCATGAGAATAAAAAATAGGCGTGCAATCATTCATTGGCTTGCCTAAAGTCCTAAGTCAATGAGAACGGGCTCGCACCGTGTTAAACAATAGGGAGGCTTGAAGCCTCTGTCTAAAAATCGTTTGCCTTATCGCCGCGCGATGGGCAGACGATGCGAAGGCTTGTGCGTGCGTTGTAAAGTGTCTGTTTCGTGGAGGCGATGCTGCTTGCTTTAGGACTGCGACAGCATGGCGAAGAAATATTTTTTTATGGTAAGACATTGCATTCTCTTAGGTGGCAACCGGAAACGAACGAATGCGTGTCCGCCACCGATTCCGTCAAAATGCAGTTACACATTCTAACCAGTTGCAAAAATAGGGTAAAACATTATACAAACAAAAAGAAGGGGCAGGAAGCATTTAAGCAGCACAAAAAAGATAGTGGGAGAATACGGGAAATGCGCCTTGGGCGCGTCGGCTCCTGCCGCCATCTTCGCGGGCGTATAGCCCTCCAGGCTAAACTTTCCTTGCTTCCAGCTATGGGCGCCGTAATCTTTAATTACGACACAGCCTCCTTAGGATACCTTGGCGAGACTCGGACTGGGAACAATTACAGGCGGTCCGGCAACCGCTGCGGCGTTGGCGGGGGTCGCCGTTTGAGGGTCGGTAAAAGGGGTTCCAAGCGCGCAGAAGCGAAAAAAACGGCCTTTTCGGGCTTCTTGCCGCCCCGAGTCATTACTTTTTGGAACTTTCAAACTTGGGCAAAGCACAAAAAGACGTACTTTTGCAGCGGTCAGGCGTAGAGCGGCACTTACAGCCCCTTCACCACGCCTGCCATACGGCAGATTTCCATCATAAGTTTTAACGACAGAGCAACAGGCCCCAGACAAGGACGGACAGGACGCTTCAACCGCCCACCCCAGCCTGCCACGCCGTACTCTGTCCGATTGACAACCTAATAGCATGATAGCAGAAGAAGACAGAATTATCAAAGTGAACATCGAGGAGGAAATGAAGACTTCCTACATTGACTACTCGATGTCAGTCATTGTGGCGCGCGCCCTGCCCGACGTGCGCGACGGTTTCAAACCCGTTCACCGCCGCATCCTCTACGGCATGATGGGCCTGGGCATCACACACGACAAACCAACCCGAAAGTCGGCCCGTATCGTGGGCGACGTGCTCGGTAAATACCATCCGCACGGCGACAGCTCGGTTTACGGCGCACTGGTCCGTATGGCCCAGCCCTGGAACATGCGCTACACACTGGTGGACGGACAGGGTAACTTCGGCTCCATGGACGGCGACTCGGCCGCTGCCATGCGTTACACAGAGGCCAGGCTCACACAGGTGGGCGAAGCCATGATGCAGGACCTCGACAAGGAAACGGTGGACATGGACCGCAACTTCGACAACACGCTCGACGAACCCACCGTGATGCCTACGCGCATCCCCAACTTCCTGGTGAACGGTGCCAGCGGCATTGCCGTGGGTATGGCCACGAATGTGCCCACCCACAACCTGGGAGAAGTGATTGACGGCTGCGTGGCCTTCATTGACAATCCGGACATCGACACCGAAGGGCTGATGCACTACGTGAAAGCACCCGACTTCCCCACCGGAGGCTACATCATGGGCATGCAGGGCGTGAAAGCGGCCTACGAAACCGGACGCGGAAGGGTCGTGATGCGCGCCAAAACGGAAATCGAAACCGGACCGACGCACGACACCATCGTGGTGCGCGAACTGCCCTACGGACTGAACAAGGAGGAACTGGTGAAATACATCGGACTGCTGGCCGCAGAAAAACGCATCGAGGGCATATCGAACGTGAACGACGAGAGCGACAAGGACGGTATGCGCATCGTCATTGATGTGAAGCGCGATTTCAACGCCAACGTGGTGCTCAACAAGCTCTTCAAGATGACGGCACTGCAAACCTCCTTTGCCGTGAACTGCATCGCCCTTGTTCATGGCCGCCCGAAACTACTGACACTGAAGGAGTGCATCGCCTGCTTCGTGGAGCACCGCCACGACGTGGTGATACGCCGCACGGAATATGACCTGCGCAAGGCTCGCGAACGCGCCCACATCCTGGAAGGACTCATCATCGCCTCGGACAACATCGACGAGGTGGTGCGCCTCATCAGGGCATCAAGAAACCCGCAAGCGGCCATGGAGGCGTTGATGCAACGCTTCGGACTGGACGACCTGCAGGCCAAGGCCATCGTGGATATGCGACTGGCACAACTGACGAACATACAGCAGGAAAAGCTGCATGAGGAATACGAGGAAATCGAACGGCGCATTGCCTGGTTCGAGCAGGTGCTCTCCGACGATGCCGTCTGCCGTCAGGTCATCAAGGACGAACTGCTGGAAGTGAAAGAGAAATACGGCGACGAACGCCGCACGGAAATCTGCCTCTCCTCCACCGAATTCAACCCCGAGGACTTCTATGCCGACGACGAGGTGGTGATCACCATCTCGCATCTGGGCTACATCAAACGCACGCAGCTGGCCGAATTCCGCGCACAAAAGAAGCACGGCATCG
Source organism: uncultured bacterium (assembly GCA_945867195.1). Lineage (GTDB taxonomy): Bacteria > Bacteroidota > Bacteroidia > Bacteroidales > Bacteroidaceae > Alloprevotella. The sequence goes on from CAMBHR010000050.1 coordinate 3,379, forward strand.
GCTCGAAGGGTGCCAGCACGCGCGATGCGGACTTCATCGAACACATCTACCACGCCACAATGCACAACACCATGCTGTTCTTCACGGCCAAGGGTCGCTGCTACTGGCTCAAGGTGTACGAAATTCCTGAAGGCACGAAGAACTCGAAGGGCCGCGCCATACAGAATATGTTGAACATCGAACCGGACGATGCGGTCAACGCCTGTCTGCACATCCGCCGTCTGGCCGACCCGGCTTTCTGCCAAAGCCATTACGTGATATTCTGCACGCATCAGGGCGTGGTGAAAAAGACTTGTCTGGCCGACTACTCCCGTCCGCGCGCCAACGGCGTGAACGCCATCAACATTCGTGAGGACGACCGCGTGGTGAGCGTGGCACTGACGAACGGCACGGACGAAATCGTGGTGGCCAACCGCAACGGACGGGCCATCCGCTTCAACGAGGAAACGGTGCGTGCCATGGGACGTACGGCTACGGGCGTACGCGCTATCCGTCTGGAAGAGAACGACCCGGAAGACGGCGTGGTGGGCATGGTTTGCGTGAATGACCCCGAAAAGGAAACCGTGCTGGTAGTCAGCGAAAACGGCTTCGGAAAACGCTCCGCCGTGACGGACTACCGCGTGACGAACCGTGGCGGCAAGGGCGTGAAGACACTCGACATCACGGATAAAACCGGCAAGGTGGTGGCCATCAAGGCGGTGACCGACGAGGAGGACCTGATGATAATCAACATGAGCGGCACTACCCTGCGGCTGAGACTGAAGGACGTGAGAGTGCAGGGCCGCGCCACGCAGGGTTCCCGCCTCATCAACCTGGAGAAACGCGGCGACACAATCTCGAGTGTTTGTCAGGTGCCCACGGAAGAGGAGGAACAAGCAGAGGAACTGAACGCCGAAACGCCTGATGAGGTTTCCGGCATGACTCCGGAAACTCCTGAAACTTCCACCGAAGAAGTTCCCACCGAAGAAACTCCCGATGCTCCTGCTGAAGAAGTTTAAGCCCAGCATTCACTGACCGGTTCCTGCGGTGCCGAGACGGCACGCTTTCCGCACACGAGCACCGGAGGACCGGCATCATTCCCTTATCTGAAAAATCAACCTTTCAACCCTATCTATGATGAAAAAGTTTTTATTCAGTCTGGCTCTGTTTGCCCTCTGCGCAAACGTGAGCAACGCCCAAGCCCCTGCTTCCAAGCCGGGCTCATGGAAAGCCTACGACAAAATCCAAAAGGCCGACAACCTGATGGGACAACGCAACAGCGAAGCCTTTGAACAGGCTCAAGCCATGTATGCCGAAGCCGAAACAATCCTGAAGGAGGAAACGGCCAAGGCCGAGGCGGAACAGAAGAACGACAAGCTGGCCCTGCTCTACCTGCAAAGCGGACAGTTGCAGGACAAACTGTTCAACGTGGTGCTGAACAACGCTCAGCAGGGTCTGCCCTTTGACACGCTGCAGTTCTGCCAACGGGTGGACAACATCATCGGCTTTTACAACGCTGCGGCAGCGTACAACCACAAGCCCAACGCCAAGGGCAAGGTGAAGGCCGACCCGTATGTGGACCAGTACTGCAAACTGCGCAGCCTGGGCCTCACGACGCTCTACTACAACTGCGGCGCGTTCATGGATGCCATGGGCAAGAAGCAGGAGAGTGTGGACTACTTCCAGAAGTTCGTGGAGATGCCCAGCAAGTCGGCTGTCTTCACGCCGGCCGAAGTGGACTCCATCTACAAGGCCGGTGCCAAGATTTACAGCACGGCACGCTTTAACCTGGCCCTGCAGAACTATCACCTGAAGAACTGGGACAAGGCGATCGCCTGCTGCGACGAGGCTCTGAAGGACACGGTGGGCATCCACGACCTATACCTCATCAAAATCAATTCCTACGGCGAAATGAAGGACTCCGCCGCTTGGCAGCGCACGCTGGTGGAGGCTTCGCAACGCACGGGCAAGGCTTCGTACATGCAGAACCTGATGTACTACTACATGCAGAACAAGAAAATCGACGAGGCTACGACCTTGGCCAACAAGCTGACGGCTGACTACCCGAACGATAAGATGGCATGGTTCATGAAGGGTGCCATTGAGCTGAACGTGAAGTCAGACTATGCTCAGGCCCGCGAGAGCTTCGGCAAGGCTCTGGCCATCGACCCCGACTTTGAAGAAGCACTGTTCAACATGGGCACGTGCTACATCAACGACATCTACGACCAACGCCAGTCGGGCAAGTTCAAGTACATCGGTACGAGCCGCCGCATCGAAGGTAAGGGCGAAGCTGCCTACAAGAAGGAAAAGGCTATCTACGACAAGGAGCTGGCCACGGTGAAGGAGTACTACGAAAAGGCACGCCCCTATCTGGAACACCTCCGCGAACTGACACCCAACGATGCGAAACGGTGGGCTTCGCCCTTGCAGATGGTTTACTCCAGCCTGGAAATGAAGGAAAAGGCACAGGAAATGGACCAACTGCTGGAAGAAGCTAACAGACAATAAGTACATCGTCCGGCTTCAGGCTATGAGATCATGAGCTTATAGGTCATGAGGTTATCTGGTTATCAGGTGATAAAGTAACTCACTGTGAGGCGTAATTCATATCTGTTCTGACAGTAACTTTATTTCCTGATAACCTGATAGTAAAACGACCGTAACCTTCTAATCTCATAACCTGAAACCTCTTGAACCAATAAGCCAAGACCTTCCACCAACTACCTAAACTAAACGTCAGTGTTGAGATTATTTATTCCTCTTCTGTTTATCATATCGCTGCCAATGGTAGCGCAACGGGCATTCAAACCTGTGAAGACCGCACTGAAAGCCAAGAACTATAAAGAGGCGGTAAATCAGGTGAACAAACTCAGACAGGACTCGCTGTACAAAAACGATGCCCAACTTTGCCTGTACAGCATGGAGGCTTACAAGGGCCTCAACGATGGTGAAAACACGAAACTCTACCTGAAACGGAGCTACGACACGATAGCTTTCTTCAACACCACCCTACAAATTGTGCAAGAGGCCGCACGGCTGGACTCCATCAGGTGCAGCCTGGGACAGGAGGAGAAAAACGCGCCGGCAAAATGGCAAAAATCATCTGTCAGTTACCTGCAACGCTATTTTCCCAACTTACATCCCGGAGCTATCTTCTTTTACCAACGGAAGAAATACCCGGAGGCCATGAGTTACCTGCGCACTTGCATCGACTTGCCGCAAACGGAAACGGGCAAAGCTGCCCAACTGTCCAACCGGCTGGCCGTCATCCAGTCGAGCCTGTACCTTACGGCGGCCTTCAACTGCAAGAACTACGCCGAAGTACACAGATACGAAGAACAGGCACTGAAGGACAGCGCATCCAGGGCGACTTTGCTGGAATGCCTGGTCTATACCGCCGAGGCCGAAAACGACACGGCGAAATACCGCCATTGGCTGCAAGAGGGCATGGCGGAATATCCGCAACATACTTTGTTCTTTACCCGCCTGGCCGACCTCCACGCTTCACGGCACGACTTCGCTTCTGTCCTGCACATCGCACAAATCCAGCTCGAAAGGGACTCGGCTGACGTGTCGGCACTCGCAGCACGCTGCATGGCCCAACTGAACCTGACCCGGCTGGACGACTGCATCGCAACGGGACGGCATCTGTTGCAGGCTGACAGCACAAACGCCGAGGCTCACTACTATATCGGCGCGGCTTATGTGGGGAAAGCTGTACAGGTGGAACTGCCGCTGGGCGTTTCGACCAACAAATACCGCAAGGCTTTACAACAACAGCAATCACTCTACCGTCAAGCGGAAACTTATCTGGAAGCATACCGCAAACTGGCTCCGCAAGCGCAAAAGCGATGGGCTCCCCTATTATATAAGGTGTACCTGGCCCTGAACGAAGGCGACAAATTTGCCGAAATAGAAAAAATGCTGCAATGGCTGAACGAATGAACCCGTTCAAACGGGATCAGGTTCCAGCGGCCATAAGATCTTTAGGGGAGAAGCTATTTTTTGCCCTCCCTTTAACCCCAATTACCTCTCTCATAGCATGATACAAGATTTCATTACCTCACAACTACTCGACGACAACCAATGGCAACTGGCACTGAAAGAGGGATTTCACCTGCCTGCTTGCCCCCAAGAACCGCACGAACGCCTCCGCGAACTCATCAAACTGGGTATGGAAAAGGAGATGGAAGAGGTAAAGTACTTGACCGACAACAACGAACCTCCCACCTTTGACAATACCATCGTGGCACTGGAACGCGCCGGAGGGGAACTGGCTCGCGCCACGACCGTGATGTACAACTTGCTGGACGCTGAAACGAACGACGACCTGGACCAACTGGCCGAAGAAATGGCTCCCCTGCTGTCGGAACACGGCAACAACATCATGATGAACGAGAAGCTGTTTGCCCGCGTCAAGGCGGTCTTCGACAATCCACCGACAGACCTGACTTCGGAGGACCGGATGTTGCTCGAAAAGACATACGAAGGCTTTGAACGCTCCGGTGCCACGCTGGACGAAGAGGGGAAAAAACGGTTTCGCGAAATATCACGCGAACTTTCAGCAGCCACCCTCCGCTTTTCCAACCACTTGCTGAAGGATACGAACGCTTTCACCCTGCACCTGACGGACGAGCAGGAGCTGGCAGGCATCCCGGAAATGCACCGCAAGACTGCCGCCCAGGAAGCTGCCGACCGGGGGATGGAAGGATGGCTTTTCACGCTCCACGCTCCCAGTTTCATCCCTTTCATGACCTACGCCGCACGGCGCGACCTGCGCGAGAAGATGTACCGCGCTTACCACTCGCGCTGCACGCACCAGGACGAGCAGAACAACTTCCAGACGGTGCGCGACTTGGTCAACCTGCGCCGTGAACGGGCTGCACTGCTGGGTTACCCCCACTATGCCGCCTACGCCCTGCGCCGGCGCATGGCTGGCAAGACGGAAAAAGTGTACGGTCTGCTCCACGAACTGACCGACAGCTATCTGCCTGAGGCCCGGAAGGAAGTGCGGGCCGTAGCGGAAAAGGCGCAAGCCTTGGAAGGAAAGGACTTCGTGCTCATGCCCTGGGACTTTGCCTACTACAGCCAAATGCTGCGAAAGGAACTGTTCGACTACGACCCGGACATGCTCCGCCCGTATTTTGAGCTGGGCAGCGTGAAGCAGGGGGTATTCGGACTGGCCACCCGGCTATACGGCATCACCTTCGAGGAGGACAAGTCCATACCGGTATATCACCCCGACGTGACAGCCTACCGCGTCTGCGACAAGGACGGGCAGCTGCTGGCCGTACTCCTCACTGATTTCTTCCCCCGCAGCGGCAAACAGGGCGGAGCATGGATGACCAACTACCGTGGCGAACACTGCGACCTGCCCACCCATGAAGCCGTGACGGCCTCCAACTCGTTCCGCCCCGTGGTGAGCATCACCACCAACTTCACCAAGCCCGCCGCCGGCACGCCGGCACTGCTTTCCCTCGGCGAAGTGGAAACCTTCCTGCATGAGTTCGGCCATGCGCTGCACGGCATCTTTGCCATGACGCATTACGAAGCGTTGAGCGGCACCTCCGTCTACTGGGATTTTGTAGAACTTCCCTCCCAATTCATGGAGAATTATGCCACCGAGCCGGAGTTTCTGCATACCTTTGCCCGTCATTATCAGACAGGAGAGCCACTTCCGCAGGAATACATTGACCGCATCCGCCGGGCACACACGTTCCAGGCTGCCTACCAGTGTATCCGTCAGGTCAGCTTCGGCCTGCTCGACATGGCCTGCTACACCTTGCAACAACCTTTCCCCGAGGATGTCAAGGCTTTTGAAGAACAGGCGTGGGAAAGCGTGAGACTGATGCCGCAGGTGGAGGACACCTGCATGGCCGTGCAGTTCAGCCATATCATGTCGGGCGGATACGCTGCGGGATATTACAGCTACAAATGGGCCGAGGTGCTGGATGCCGATGCCTTCGCCATGTTCCGCGAAGAGGGCATCTTCAACGAAGAGACGGCACGACGCTTCAGAACGTGCATCCTCGCTCCCGGCGGCACGGTCCACCCCATGGAACTGTACCTGCGCTTCAGGGGACGCGAGCCGCGCATCGACGCCCTTCTCCAGCGCGACGGGCTGACCTCCAATCGGGAAGAACGCCCAGCCCAGTCCTGCTGAGCCTCGCCCGCATGCTCTCCCCTCCCCAAAACAGAACAGCCTCATTTCCCTCACAAGCATCTACACTCATGGACAAAGCCTCACAATTAGACAGCCGCTATCTGCGCATGGCACGCATCTGGGCCGAAAACTCTTACTGCACGCGCCGCCAAGTGGGAGCCTTGATAGTCAAAGGCAACATGATTATCAGCGACGGATACAACGGAACGCCCTCCGGCTTCCCCAACATTTGCGAGGGCGAGGATGGGCTGACACTGCCTTACGTGCTGCACGCCGAAGCCAATGCCATCACGAAAATTGCCCGCTCCGGCAACAACTCTGACGGCGCCACACTCTACGTCACCGACGCGCCTTGCATTGAATGCGCCAAGCTGATTATCCAGGCCGGCATCGCCCGCGTGGTCTACGCACGGAACTACCGGCTGACGGACGGCATTGACCTCTTGAAGAAGGCCGGCATTGAGGTGGAGCATATCGAACGGGAAGAATGACTTCCGCGCGCCAAACACTCCATATTATATATTGCACTGATAGTAACCTCACAATATGTCGCAAAATAAGAGTTTTGTACCATTGTTCATCTCCTTGGGCGTGGTGGCCGGCATCCTGACCGGAAGTTTTTTTGCCAACCACTTCTCCGGAAACAGGCTGGCCATCATCAACAATTCCAGCAACAAGGTGATGGACCTGTTTCACCTGATTGACGACCAATACGTTGACTCCGTGAACATTCCGCAGTTGGTGGAGCGTTCGCTACCCCAGCTGCTCAAAGAGCTTGACCCCCACTCCACCTATATCCCGGCCGAAGAAGTGGAAGCCTCCACGCAGGAACTGCGCGGCAGCTTCTCGGGCATCGGCGTGCAGTTCACCATCTTCCAAGACACCATCCGCGTGGTGAAGGTCATCAAGGGAGGACCGGCAGAAAGTGTAGGAATGATTGCCGGCGACCGCATCGTGCGCATCAACGGCGAAACGTACATCGGCGATACCATCACCAACGACGGCACGATGAAACGCCTGAAAGGCCCTAAGGGTACGGAGGCCCGGCTCGAGGTGAAAAGGGCAGGAAAAGCGAAGCTGCAAAAGTTCAACATCCTGCGCGGCGAAGTGCCCGTACGCACCGTCGATGCAGCCTATATGGTCACGCCCACCATCGGCTACATCAGGATAAGCAGCTTCGGCGACACTACCTATGCCGAGTTTCTGGCCGCCCTGGCCAACCTGCAGGCACAAGGCTTCGAGAAACTGATGATAGACCTGCGCGGCAATCCCGGCGGTTACATGGAAACAGCCATACAGATAGCCAACGAGTTCCTGCCGAAGAACGCCCTGATTGTCTACACCGAAGGCCGCAAGTCGCCACGCCGGGAATACCGCACCGACGGCAGAGGCACTTACCAGACCATGCCGCTGGTGGTACTGGTGGACGAGACCTCGGCTTCAGCGAGCGAAATCTTTGCCGGTGCCATACAGGACAACGACCGGGGCACCATCATAGGCCGCCGCTCCTTCGGCAAGGGATTGGTACAAGTGCCGGTAGAGTTTCCCGACGGTTCCATGATACGACTCACCACCGCCCGTTACTACACCCCCTCAGGCCGCTGCGTGCAGAAGCCGTACAAGCCCGGACAGGAAGAGGAGTACGAGGCGGACTTGTTGCTAAGGGCCGAACACGGCGAATACTACTCGGCTGACAGCATCCGCAACTCGGGCACAGAGTACAAAACACGCTTAGGGCGCCCCGTCTATGGCGGCGGTGGCATCGTGCCGGACGTTTTCATTGCCCGCGACACGACCGGCATCACCTCCTACTTCAAAGACGCTTACTTCAACGGACTCATCTTCCAATACGCCTACAATTTCGTGGACAAACATCGCAAGCAGTTGAGCCAATGCGAGGATTTGCCGGCATTGGTCAAGGTGCTGAAACGCAAAGGGCTGGTGGAGGACTTCGTCAACTTTGCCTCGAAAGCGGGGCTGAAGCGCAGGAACCTGATGATACAGCGTTCCTACAAACTGCTCTACAGCTACATCTCCTCGGCCATCGTGGCAGACGTGTTGGACGAGAACGAAGCGGCGGCCTATGCCAACCAATCTGACCAAGCCGTACAGAAAGCTACCGAAGTGCTGGAGTCGGGCAATGCCTTTCCTCTAGTAGAGAAGAAAGAAAAGGGCAAAAAGCAAGCCTTGGCAGCATTCCGCAACCGCTGGATGCTCGCAGCCTTCCATACCCCGGTGCCTCTCAACAACCGTGCCGGATGGTTGGAGCGCACCTTCGCCATTGAGCAAAAGAAGCAGTCCGGCAAGGAGCAGCCGGGCTTGCTATAAATTATTTTATTCTCCACGACCAAAATCCAGAACATCCCTTCACGCTTCTCCATGCAGAACAAAAAAGACCTGCGCAAGCAAATCAAGATAAAAGTGGGCGAATTGTCGCCCCAAGAGAAGGAAACGCTCTCCGTCAGGGTGCTGGCCAAGCTGGAGCAAGAGCCTTGCTTCCAGACAGCCCGTACCGTCATGCTGTTCCACTCCCTGCCTGACGAAGTGGACACCCACGCGTTCATACGGCGCTGGGCCGGACGGAAGAACATCCTGCTGCCCGTCGTTCAGGGAAAAGAGATTGTGGTGCGCTGCTACGAAGCCGAGTCGGCCATGCACCAAGGGGCTTTCCATATAGAAGAGCCTGCGGGCGAAGACTTCACTGACTATGCAGCCATCGACCTCATCGTCGTGCCGGGCGTGGCATTCGACCGCCATGGCCACCGGCTCGGACGCGGCGGCGGTTTCTATGACCGTTTCCTCAGCCATCCTGCCCTGCACCACACTTGCAAGGTAGGCATCTGTTTCCCTTGCCAAGTAGTCGACAGCATTCCCACAGAGCCACATGACCTGCCCGTAAGCCAAGTCATTTCAGCGTAAGCGGCCAGCTCCGTCCCGTCCCGATCTATCCACGCTGCCACATCCAAAAGGCTGTTAACCAGACAATTTATTTCTCTTTTTAAGAAATATATATATTTTTGCACGCAGGCTAATTCACTTTTTCATGACCAAACCTTTCAACTGCGACCAATTAACCATCACTTTTCCATCCTTCCCCGACGAACGGGGCACGCTGACCGTAGCCGGCTTGAACCGCTCGGGATTACTTCCCTTCCAAGTGGAACGGGTGTTTTGGATAACCGGCGTTCCCCACCACGCCACGCGGGGTTGCCATGCCCACCGGCGGTGTCACGAAGCCCTGGTGTGCATCAACGGGAGCGTGAAAGTGACAGTTGACAATGGATGCGGCGAAAGTTTCACCACCACGCTTTCCTCGCCCGACAAGGGGCTGCTGATACCTCCCATGGTATGGTGCGAACTGTCCGACTTCGCTCCCGGCACCGTCTGCCTTTGTCTGGCATCGGGCGACTACGACAAGGAAGGGTATTTGGGCAGTCTCGAAGAATTGAAAGCAGCATTATTGTAACGTCAAAGTCATGCAGTGCAACTTGGTGAAATACGACACGGTGTGGAAAGAAGCGTGGAATCAAGCCGTAGGGCAGGCACGCCAGTCTTCTTTCCTTTTTCTGCGCGACTACATGGACTACCACAAAGAACGGTTCGCCGACCGCTCTTTGCTTGTTTTTGACAACCATGGCCAGACGCTCGCCCTGTTGCCGGCCTGCATCGACCCGCAGTGCCCCCAGCGCATCCTGTCCCACGGCGGCCTGACCTATGGCGGCCTGTTGCTCCTGCCCCGCGCCACCACCGCCCTTGTGGGAGAAATCATGCAAAGTTGCATCAGCTACTACGCCGCTGAGGGCTTTACAGAACTGGTTTACAAGCCTCTGCCCTACATCTACCACACCTATCCTGCCGAAGAAGACCTCTACTGGCTCTTCCGCCTCGGTGCCCGCCTCACGGCACGCACCGTGTCGTCAGCCATCAGCCTGCGGCACCCCTACCCCTTCTCCACCCTGCGCCAGCGGAAAGTACGCAAAGCCTCTCGCACGGAATACCTCCGGATGGAAGAAGGCACCACTCACCTGCCAGAGTTCTGGCAGATGCTGCAAGCAGTCTTACAAGAGCGTCACGGCGTCCACCCCGTGCATTCGCTTTCCGAGCTCCAGTTACTTTCCGGCCGTTTTCCCCGGCAAATCCGTCTCTTGACGGTTCATCTTACCACAAGGGAGCATCCGACAAGCGAACCCAGCCGTCTCGTTGCCGGTTGCCTGCTCTTTATCACCTCTACCGTAGCTCATGTGCAGTACATTGCCGCGAGCGATGAAGGATGCCGCCTTTCGGCACTCGACTGGCTGTTCAGCCAACTGCCCTTCTGGATTTCAATCCATGTGCCTGAAGCAACGTATCTCGACTTCGGCATCTCCACCGAACAAGGCGGAACCTATCTCAACGAAGGACTTATTTTCCAGAAAGAAGGTTTCGGTGCCCGCGCCGTCTGCTACGACCTTTATACCCTTCCCCTCACCGCCTCAGCCTCTTCCCACCCCCAAGCATCAGCACAACCATGATACCCTACCTCCCACTCCAACAAATCTCTGCCACCTACGAGCCGGCCCTTTCCGAAGCAGCTCTGCGTGTCATCCGCAGCGGACACTATCTGCTGGGTCCCGAAACGGAAGCCTTTGAGAAAGAGTTTGCCGCTTATCTCGGTGTGGCCCATTGTGTGGGAGTGGGCAACGGTCTGGATGCCCTCACCCTCACCCTTCAAGCCATGATCCGGCTCTACGACTGGCCTGCCGGGAGCGAAGTGATTGTGCCCGACATGACCTTCATCGCCACAGCCGAAGCCGTAGTCCGTGCCGGCCTTGTGCCGGTGGCGGCCGATGTTGACAGCCGCGCCCTCCTCACCGCCGAAACAGCGGAGACAGTGCTCACCCCCCGAACGCGTGCCGTGGTGCCCGTCCATCTTTACGGCTGTGGCTCCTGTGCCGCCGAACTCGCACGCTGGGCTGATAGCCACCGGCTTGTCATGCTCGAAGACGCGGCCCAAGCCCATGGTGCCTGCTGTGAGGGTCGTAAGGTGGGAGCCTGGGGTAAAGCCGCAGCCTTCAGCTTCTATCCCGGCAAGAACCTTGGAGCACTAGGCGATGGCGGCGCTGTGGTGACCGATGATGCAGAACTGGCCGGACAGGTGCGTATGTTGGCCAATTATGGTGCCAAACGCAAATACTTCCACGAAGCACCGGGAAGCAACAGCCGGCTCGACGAACTCCAGGCAGCCATGTTGCGCATCAAGCTCCGCTGTCTTGATGCTGACAATGCGCAGCGGCGGCGCGTGGCCAGGGCATACGCTGAAGGCATCCGCTCTGAAGCTGTGGCACTGCCCTACGGAGGAGACACCACGCAGAGCGTATTCCATATCTACCCCTTGCGTTGCCCGCAGCGCGATGCCTTGATGCGCCATTTGGCCGAACGGGGCATCCAAACGCTCATCCATTATCCCTTCACGCTCTCCGGGCAACCCGCTCTCGCGCCTTTCCTTAGCCACCGAAAGCCAACGTCTCCCTCGTGGGCAGAAACCTGGGCGCGCGAAGAACTCAGCCTCCCCATCCACCCCCTACTCACGCCAGAAGAAACGGATCTCATCTGTCAGACCGTCAACCAATTCCCGGGAGAATAAAAAACGCACGGTCCGGTTCAAAGGCGGTTTTCCACACGGATATAACAATACCCCCGAGAACAAAATCGGCTCCTGCCTTCCCCACCTGACGGGGAAACAAAAAAACCTATCAACAGACAACCAAAATTCTCATTCCATGACGCTCGATATTCTCATCTGTTCGCTAAACAAAGGCATAGTTCGCGTGCAGGACGTATTGCTTCCGCCGCAAGAGGGAGTACACTATGTCATCTCCTACCAATATACGGACGAACGCTATCTGGAACTCATCCCCCAGAACCTCACCACTCGCTCCGACATCTCGCTCTACAAATACAAAGGACAGGGATTGTCGGCCAACCGCAACCTGGCGCTGGACAAGGCCACAGGCGACATCATCATGTATGCCGATGACGATGCCCGTCTGTTGCCCGAGACACCGAGCATCATCACCCGGAAATTTGAAGAAAACCCGCACCTTGACGTGGCCTTCTTCTGCGCCTCCACCTATACCGGCAAGCCGCTGAAGAACTACCCTACCCGTGATTTTGAAGTGCTGGCTATGCCCACCGACTACACCATCTCGGCTTTGGAAATGGCCTGCCGCCGCCACAAAGTACAAGGACGCATCCGCTTCGACGAGCGTTTCGGACTCGGCACGCAGTTCCTCACCTGCGGCGAGGAGGAAGTGTGGCTGGAAGATGCTTTACAAGCCGGCCTGAGCATGCACTATTTTCCTGAGAAGATAGTGGAAACGAGCACAATGCTGAAGAAATCGCTCGTCTATGTCGATGCCGGCGTACAGCGCAGCCGTGGTGCCATTGCTTACTACCGCTATAACGTACGGGCCTGGTGGATTTGCTTTCACTTTGCCTTCCAGAGTGCCCGCAAAGGCTACTGCCATTTCCTGCCCATGATGCGTCATTTGATGGAAGGCATCCGTTACATGAAACGCACAAGTCGCTAAGTCTTTTCCCGTTTGGTCATGGAAATCGAAATACTTGTCTGCACCCTGGGCGAAGGCATCCGGCGCGTGCCGGAAGTATTGATGCCTCCCATGGACGGCTTGGGCTACCTGATTTCTTGGCAAACTGGTGCCACGCCCATCACCGGCGAAGCGGCTACCCAGGATATACCGGAAGAGCTGCGCCACCGTCCCGATGTTCGGGTAGTACAACTGCCCGGCACCGGACTCTCGCGCAACCGCAACCATGCCCTGGCCCATGCCCGAGGTGAATGGCTCGTCATAGCTGACGACGACTGCCGCTACACGCCCCAATACATCCGCAACCTGCAAAAGGCGCGCCGCCGCCACCCCGAAGCCGACATACTGCTCATGCAGGCACACGACTACGACGGCAACTTCCTGCACCCCTACCCCCCCGAACCCTACGAATACAAGCACCGTCCGCGCGGCAGCTTCGTTTCATCCTGGGAAATATCCATGCGCCGCACAGCCCCGCTGCCCCGGTTCGATGAACGCTTCGGACTGGGTGCATGGCTCGGCTGCGGCGAAGAGGAAGTGTTTGTTCACCAAGCTTCGCGACGGGGACTGACGGTCTGCTACGAACCGCTTTCAATGGTCGTCACCGCAGCCGGCACCACGGGCACCAAGTTTGCCGTCTCGCCCGCCGTGCAACGCGCCAAGGGCGGCGTACTTTGCATCATCCACGGTCCTATTGGTGCAACGCTGCGCGGACTGAAATTTATAGGCTTCACCCCGGGACTTTCCATCAGACAGCGATGCTCCGCCGGTCTTGAAGTCATGAAAGGAATCATCTATGTTCTCACTCATCATCCCCTACCATAACCGCCGCAAGTACTTGCCCCGCACGTTGCGGAGCCTGCTGAATAGCACCCTCCGCCCCCGCTACGTCTATTTGGTAGATAACAACAGCACCGACGGATCGGCAGAATTTTGTCGGCGCTTCGCTGCCGCCCATCCCTCATACCCATTCATACACCTTTCCTGTTCCCAACCGGGTGCTGCTGCGGCCCGCAATGCCGCTCTGCAGTTGGTCGAAACGGAATGGGTATTCTTTTTCGACTCTGACGATGAGTTGTCCTCCTGTTATCTTGAAAACGTCCTATACAAGCTGCGCCAAAAACCAGATACCGATGTCGTGGCCTGTGCGACGCGTATGCACTTCCCCGATGGCCGCGTCAAAGTGCGCCAAGTGATGTACAACGCCTCGGCAGCCGACCAGATACTCGCCTCCCAGCTGACCACGCAAGGAATGTGCTTCCGCACCGAATTTCTGCGCCGGATTGGCGGCTGGAACGAGCAGTTGTTCGTCTGGAACGATTGGGAACTGGGGCTGCGCGTCCTGCTGAACCAACCACGGGTCAGCTGGCTCAAGAGCCGGGCTTACCACCACATTTACCAACACCCCGACAGCCTGACATCAAGCGGCGTTTGCGGTCGTCTGCATCTGTTGCTTCCGGCCTTGGAAGCCGCCCGCACGTTGCTCAACGCCCACCCACAACTGCTGCCAGCATTGGCCGCCCGTTGCGCCATCCTGCGCGGCCGGCTGAAACATGAAAAAGCCGGCACAGAAGCCGGCCAATTAGCGACATGGATGCACCAATCCTTTGACAAGAAGACAACGGTTTTCCTTTCCCCGTTTGTCAGCTTCCTCTATCTCTACACGCGTCTGGGAGGACGCGGTGCCTGGCGCATAGCACGCTTTTTTCTGAGACCATTCGTAACACGATAAAGTAAAGGAAGTAAAGGAAGCATCCTGCTCGGCCTCCTCATTTATAAAAAGCCCTTCAAAGGAATGCTGTCAGTTCCTTTTGTGAAGGGATGATAGCGGGCCATTATGCATATCCCCACTGATTTTCTACTGCCCCATAAAAGTTTCGCATTCTTTAAAGCTTGACCACAGCCTTTTCTGATTGAAGAATAAAGGCGATATGCCGTCTGCATATCGCCTGTTTCTGTTTTCGATAGGTATTAGTCATTAAGGTAAAAAGATTGCCTTTAGGATAACAATGCAAATGTAGAGGGTATATTTGTAAAAAACAAATTTATCATCAATATTTTGCAATTTTATTTCTTTTGTGTGAAAAGTGCAGGCGGTGTGTCGCTTAGAAGTCAACTATAGAGTCAACAAGCAAGTGCAATATTACGAATAATGTTTGTAGAACTCTTTTG
>CAMBHR010000051.1:0-18124 GCA_945867195.1 uncultured bacterium
CGCGCCGATGGTACTGCGCAAGCGGGAGAGTAGGTCGCCGCCCCCTTTTTTCAAACCAAGTCGCATTCCCTTCTCCGGGCCAGTCCCGGGGGAGGGATTTGCTTTTGGGGTAATCTTGTTTTTTTGAGGAATTTCATTCCAGCGCACTGTTCACTGCTAAACTTTCTTTTTTTACTGCGCAATGCTCCTGCTTACCCCAGATACAGTAAGGGATGACTTTGCTTCTTTCAGCCTTTGGCTTTTTTTATTCCAGTCGTGTTTGCTTCTTCTCTTCTCTGATGCGCGGATGGTTTTTGTCATATTGGCTCTGTCAATGCCATTGTGCGGTTTTGCCTGTTTTTCTTCGTTCTCTGAGCCTTTTATATGACAGTCCGAGCCGGAGGTTCGCCGAGCGTCCTTTCCTTCTGCTTGCCCCGGAGTAGCACAGGCGAATGTTTCATTGTCTTCTCACTTTTTCTCAGCTTATTCACCTTGTACGGAACCGTCTTTTCTACATATCCTTCCTTGCTGAAGCGCAGCAAGTAGTCGCCTGCTTTTGGTATCAGCAGGATGTACACCAGTTTCATGTCCTGAATGCCGTTTTGATGGTTGGTTGTCCATTCAAAGAGCTGCACGCTGTTTGCAGAAAGTATTTGCGCCTTCACCCCGACCAGCAGCTCACACGTGATGAAATCCTGCACTTGACCAAACCAAATATCGCGTAATTAGTTTTCGTTGCGCTAACCTAATTCCTTTTTGCTGAGAGAGTCAATATCTGCGATGCTCGTCAATAATAGAAAATCCCCCGAAAGGAAGCGCGAAGCCACCTTTCGGGGGATTTGTGTATGAGAGTGGTTAGAGTGAGGGGAGATTATTCACCCTTTTCCATCTTGGCCTTGAGAGCTGCCAGGGCATCGTTCTCACCGAGCGAGGTAGTAGCGGCCTGGTTCTGGATGGTGGGAACGTCGTTGTTGGCGCGGTTAGCGTTCTTGGCGGGACGGTTCTTTGCACGTTCTGCGCGAGCCTCGGCACGTTGTGCATCCTCGAAGGTGCGGCTGTGCGAGAGGATGATGCGCTTGCTGTCCTTGTTGAACTCGATAACCTTGAAAGCCAGCTTCTCGCCTTCCTTAGCGTGCGAGCCGTCCTCCTTCTGGAGGTGCTTGGGCGTAGCGAAGCCTTCAACGCCATATTCGAGCTGAACAACGGCACCCTTGTCCATGAGTTCCACGATAGTACCTTCGTGAACGCTGCCTTCGGTGAACACGCCTTCGAATACATCCCAGGGATTTTCTTCGAGTTGCTTGTGGCCAAGGGAGAGGCGGCGGTTGTCCTTGTCGATTTCGAGCACGACAACTTCGATGTCAGCACCGATCTGCGTGAATTCAGAGGGATGCTTCACCTTCTTCGTCCAGGAGAGGTCAGAGATGTGGATGAGTCCGTCAACGCCTTCTTCAAGTTCAACGAATACACCGAAGTTGGTGAAGTTGCGAACCTTGGCGTGGTGGCGAGAACCAACGGGGTATTTCACTTCGATGTCCTTCCAGGGATCGTCCTTGAGCTGCTTGATGCCGAGCGACATCTTGCGTTCCTGACGGTCGAGGGTAAGGATAACGGCTTCCACTTCGTCGCCTACCTTGAGGAAGTCCTGGGCAGAGCGCAGGTGCTGGCTCCAGCTCATTTCGCTCACGTGGATAAGACCTTCCACGCCGGGGGCGATTTCAACGAATGCGCCGTAGTCGGCCATAACGACTACTTTGCCTTTCACTTTGTCGCCCACCTTGAGGTTCTCGTCGAGGGCATCCCAGGGATGAGCGGTGAGTTGCTTCAGACCGAGGGCGATGCGCTTCTTCTCTTCATCGAAGTCGAGGATAACGACATTGAGCTTTTGGTCGAGCTGTACGATTTCGTGGGGATCGTTTACGCGGCCCCAAGAGAGGTCGGTGATATGGATCAAACCGTCTACGCCACCGAGGTCGATGAACACACCGTAAGAAGTGATGTTCTTGACAGTACCTTCGAGAACCTGTCCCTTTTCGAGCTTGGAGATGATTTCCTGCTTCTGGGCTTCGAGTTCAGCCTCGATGAGTGCCTTGTGAGATACGACAACATTTTTGTATTCCTGGTTAATCTTGACAACTTGGAATTCCATCGTTTTGCCAACGAATACATCGTAGTCGCGGATAGGTTTGACATCGATTTGCGAACCGGGAAGGAAAGCTTCGATGCCGAAGATGTCGACAATCATACCACCCTTCGTGCGGCACTTGATGTAACCCTTGATGACTTCCTTGTTTTCGAGAGCAGCGTTGACACGCTCCCAGGACTTGCTTGCACGAGCCTTCTTGTGTGAGAGTACAAGCTGGCCACGCTTGTCTTCCTGATTTTCGATGTACACCTCAACGGTATCGCCGACTTTCAGTTCGGGATTGTAACGGAATTCGCTAACGGGGATGATGCCGTCGCTCTTGTAGCCGATGTTAACGACTACTTCGCGTTTGCCGATCGAGATGACAGTACCTTCAACCACTTCGTTTTCGTTGACGCGGCCCAGGGTGTTGTCATAAGCCTGTTCTTGTTCTTCGTGGCTCTGAGCGGAATCAGCAGTGCCGTTTTCGAATGCGTTCCAGTCAAAATCCGCAAGCGGTGCAATGTTTTTTAAATTCTCCATTTAATGAGTTAGTAATAAAGTGAATAAATAGTGGCTTTGACTTTGAGCGTCCTTGCATCGTGGAGCGGGGTGGGCAACTCGGCCCGGTTGGAGAGGTTGCTCGTACGTGTTTGGGCGTTCTTGTTCAAAACTCGGGCGCAAAGGTAATTATTTACTTGGGATATGCTGCGTTCGGGCGTTGATTTTCACCACTTTTTTCGCTTTTTCGCCGGGTCGGGGCGGACAAAGTGGGCGGAAGGGCACGAAAAAAGGAGCCAATCGCAGACGATTGGCTCCTTGCATATTTGCTGTGGTTGTGAGTCAGCGGATTACTGAATCTTGACCGTAGCGCGACGGTTGTAAGAGAACGGAGAGAGGTTGTCTACGCCGCCCATAGCTTCGGTGATGATGTTGTCGCGGTTAACGCCCATCTTAACGAGTTCGTTGGCAACGGTTTCTGCACGCTTCTGAGAGAGCTGCTGGTTGTATTCGGCAGAACCAGTCTTGCTGTCGGCATAACCCGTAACAACGATCTTGGTGTTGTTAGCCTTGGCGTATTCAGCGAGTTCCTTCACGTTAACGAGATCCTTGCGGCTGGCCACCTTGGCAGAGTTGATGTTGAAGAATACGCTGGCAGCGGTGCCGACGAATTCCTTCGTGTTCTCAACAAC
This sequence comes from uncultured bacterium, assembly GCA_945867195.1. Lineage (GTDB taxonomy): Bacteria > Bacteroidota > Bacteroidia > Bacteroidales > Bacteroidaceae > Alloprevotella. The sequence goes on from CAMBHR010000051.1 coordinate 3,298, forward strand.
GGTAGCCTTCGAGTCGGTCTTGGAAGCCAACAGCTTGCGGAGCTGTGCGTTTTCGTCCTGCTGTTCCTTGAGCGACTGGTTGAGAGCGTCCATCTGTTCCTTGTTCAGGGCCATCAGGGCTTCTACGTCCGGAGCCTTCTCCCAGGTGGTCTTGCCACCCTTGCGCCAGCTGAAGTTGTAGGTCAAGCCGAGGTCAACGCCTAACTTCTTGTCCCAGTGGTGGAACTGAGTCTGTCCGTAAGAAACCCATTTGTCGTTGGCAGCGCCGTCGAAGTCACCGTCGGTACCCATCACTTTGAGGTCGGCGAAGAACTGCAGGCGGTCGTTGATGCGGAAGTTGTTGAGCAAACCAGCCTGAAGAGAAAGGTTGTCATTGCCGTTGTCGAAGTTGTGGATTTCACCGATACCAACATAAGGAATGAGGTTCCATACGCGGTTTTCGTTGTAGCCGCAAACGAGGTTGGATGCGTTGATCAATACGTCAACGTGGCTGTTGAGCGTGTTGTAGAGCGGGTGGCTCTTTTCGGTGTTGGTCTGACGGCTCCAGATGCCTTCAAATTTGGCACGGAAACCGACATTGGGGGTAGCCCACTTACCAACGAAAGCGTTCAGACCGATGGTACCGCGCTTGTCGCTGAAGGGCATCTTGCTGACACCTGATTCCTGAGAAGTGTAGGCTGCTTCGAGGCTGAGACCGCCACCTGCAAACCAGTTGTCCCAGAAGGAGTTGGTCACTACAGAGTACTTGCTGGTAGGAATTTCTGCTTCCTGAGCCATTGCCGAAGAGGTGCCAAGACCTGCAAGGGCAAGTACGAACAAGATTTTTTTCATAATGAATGATTTAAACTATTAATATTGATTATGTACTTTTTGTGGTTGTATCGTGCGCCTTGTTGGTGGATTTTGGTTTTGTATGTATCTACCGCTGGCCAAAATACGGGGCAAAGATAAAGATTATAGCTTGGAATGTGCAACTTTTTCAAGGAGAAAAACCGTTAAATAGTTTAGTTTTTTCGGGACAAACACAATAATGTCATGTCCATGTGCGTTTCTGCTGTTTATTGTTGCTGCCGGATGGGCATTTTTCGACTGCCGGGAGGGGCTGCGCACAATGAATGGGAGGGAGTGGGGGAGTGAGGTTGAATGCCGGAAACGGATTTTCCGCCATGCGCGATACTGCTGGTACCCCAGCCTGCTTCGCATTTGCCAACGAAAAATTATAGAATTTTTGGATGTGGGAAGTTGGGGGTATAAGATTTTGGTCGCTTCACTTTCAGGGTTTGGAGGTTATGGAATGACCTTCCCACAAGTCCGGGCTTTGTTCGCACAAGTCCAGGAGTTGTTTTACCAACTCGCCGAGTTGTGCGAAGAAGTCAGCGAGTGGTGAAGAGGACTTCACGCAGTGCCCGGCATGGGCAACGAGGCGGACTGGTCATGCTGAACAAGCTGCCATCGGTCTGGGCAATGCGCTTTACGCGCGCGTTTATATACTGTTTTTGTTCCCTCAAAAAATCGTTCATTCCTTCACAGGGTGCGTATTTCCGTCTGGTTTTCAGTGATTTTTTGTTTGAAGGTTTGGATTTCAAAGCATTCACACGGACGGTGAACGCTTGTGAAGGGCGGAAAGAGCAAGCCTTTCACCGTAAAACCGCCTCGAAATCAGGACGTAAGCGGTATGAACGATGTCTCATGGTGTGAATGTTTGAAAATCCAATTCTTCACACTCGAAACGCTTGAAAATCAGAAGGAAAGTACCTTTATGTGAACGTGTGAATGTTTTTTGCGGATAAAAAAGCGTATATAGGAATGACTGACTGTGGTGTCAGAACATCTTTTCCGGTTTGATGACGATGAGCGTGGGCATACCGTCGGGCGTGAGGTTGGGCGTGGCGCAGGTGAAGAGCTGTTCCACGAGTCGGGCCATTTCCTCCGTGTCCAGGGCCTGGCCTATGGGCATGGCCACTTTGCGTGCCAGTGCGAAGGCCACGATGTGGCCAATGGTGCCTGCGGCGTCGGCCTGTCCCGTGATGGCATCGTGCAGGATGGTTTCCACCAGTGAGGAGGGGGCTATGCCCTCGGTGCCGGCGGGAGTGGCCAGGATGGAGAAACTGCCGGTGCCCAGCGGCGAGATGTCGAAACCCACGCTGTGGAGTTGTGGCAGCAGGTTCTCGAGGACGCTGTTTTCGGAGGGTGAAACATTCAGCATTTCCGGAAACAGCAGTCGTTGGGAGGGAGCCTGTTTTCCCTCCTGTTGCGCCAGGTATTGCTCGTAAAGGATGCGGATGTGCGCCTTGTGCTGGTCGATGAGGGCCAGTCCGGAGTTGAGTGGCGTGACGATGAACCTTCCTTGGAATTGCAGGAAGTCCTTATGCTGTGTGCCTGTTTCCCATTCCTGCTGTTGTGCTTCGGGCAGGTGCTGGTAGAGGGCGTTGCCGTCGGTCGTGTCGCGGTCCTCGTCGGGCAAGGGCTTGTTGGTCTCGCTGTCCAGCAACTGGCTCTGTCTGGCCTGCTCGTAGAGTTCCTGCCAGTGCCTTTGTTCCGGCAGGTTGCTGCGGGAGGAGGTGCCGCCCCATGCGTTTGTTTCGTGTGGCTGTTGTTCCCGTTCCTTGGAAGTGTGTGAGGTGAAGGGATTGTATGAAGGATTGATGTGGATTTGCGGGGGTGCGGTCTGTGCGGCGGCATCGTGCCACGCCTCACCGAAGGTGGGGATTTCCGGTTTCCCTTCCACGTCGAAGTCGATGGTCGGCACGGCTCCGTATTTCCCCAACGCCTCGCGCACGGCGGCCAGGAGAATCTGGAAGATGGCGTTGTCGTCTTCAAACTTGATTTCCGTTTTGGTGGGATGGATGTTCACATCCAGTCGTGCGGGATCCACTTGGAAGTGGAGGAAGAAAGGCACTTGCTGTCCTTCGGGTATCAGCCGCTCGTAGGCAGTGAGGATGGCTTTGGCGAAGTAAGGGTGACGCATGAAGCGTCCGTTGGCAAAGAGGTACTGGTGGGCGTTTTTGCGTTTGGCCGCAGTGGGCATGCCCACGTAGCCGCTGATTTTCACCAGTGTGGTCTCAACTTCCACGGGGATGAGCTGGTTGTCGGTGCGCTTGCCGAAGATGCCCACGATGCGTTGACGTAAGTTTCCGGCGGGCAGGTCGAGCATCAGGTTGTTACCCTGATGGAGGGTGAAAGCCACTTCGGGGTGGGCCAGTGCCACCCGTTCCAGTTCGGTCAGGATATTGGTCAGTTCCGTTTGGTTGGATTTGAGGAATTTGCGTCGTGCCGGTATGTTGAAAAAGAGGTTCCGCACGGCGAAGTTGGCTCCTGCGGGGCAGTTGGCGGCTTCCTGTTCCATGACTTTCGAGCCTTCGATGCGTATGCAGGTGCCCAGCTCGTCCTGGGGTTTCCGGGTGCGCAGTTCCACCTGTGCCACCGCAGCGATGGAGGCCAGTGCTTCGCCTCTGAAGCCCATGGTGCGCAGGGCGAAGAGGTCCGTAGCCTGTTGGATTTTCGAGGTGGCATGGCGTTCGAAAGCCAAGCGGGCATCAGTGGCACTCATGCCGCTTCCGTTGTCGATGACCTGAACGAGCGACTTGCCGGCATCTTCCACCACCACGCGTATGAGGGTGGCTCCGGCATCGAGCGAGTTTTCCACCAGTTCCTTGATGATGGAGGCGGGCCGTTGTATCACTTCGCCGGCTGCTATTTGGTTGGCCACGGAGTCGGGCAGCAAATGTATGATGTCTGACATGCTTTGGAGGTTAGGGTCGGGTTTGGGGTTCGGAGTGTGGAGGTGGCAGGGGGGTAAGCAGGTGCATGAAATCAGTTTATATGATTGGTAGGACATCAGCTCCTGTCATCAGTACGCTCCCGGGCGCAACCGGTTCCTTGTTTTTTTCGGTCATATAGCCCCCGCTATGCTTTCTCAAAAAACAAGGAAGTGACTGCATTCCCATAGTGTACACGTGTGGATAGGCAATTGTGAACACTTACATGACATGAAAAATCTGAATGCTTCACCTGCTTGGGAGTTACAGGTTCTGGAGCGGTGCCTCGCGCCGTATGGAAGGTTTGAGGGCGGTGCCCGCCTTCTTTCCGCGCCAGTTGAACACGTCTTCGGGTGAGGTGGGGCGGATGTAGTCAAACCAGGCAAATCCCGGGAGGGTGGTGCGTTCGGACGGAGCCATTCCCAAGGGGTAAAGGTAGCAGTGGGAGGCCGGTGTCCAGATGCGCTTCATCTTCCGCTTTTCCATGAACATCCGTGCCTTGGCCGTTTCCATATAGTTCTGGTAAAGGATGAGGCTGTCCTTCTCGAGCGGATAGTTCACCGCCATCACGTTGCCCAGTGCCTGGTTCTCCTTTATCTCCCCCTCTTCAAAATAGGTGCGCATTTGCTGGGCTGCTACTTGGTTGAAGTGGGCGGAGTCGAGCTGTTCCACCAACAAAGCCTGACGGTCAACATAGACCGAGTCGATGGTGGAATCGTTCAGGTAGACATTGATTTCCTCGCCCACGATTTGCCGGTTGTCGCTCCACACGATAGGGTCGCGGTAGAGGGTCACTTGGTTGGTGAGTGTGGTGAACACCAGCGAGTCTGCCACGGCCTGCATATCCGTGCGGTAGGCGCGGGCGTGGAGGTAACCGTGCAGTTTGCGGTACACCGAGTCGGTCTCTATATTATAGGTGTACATTCGCAAGGTGTCGGCGTGGACATAGAGTGTGTCGGTGCCTTGGGAAAAATCGCGTGCCAGTGCCTTGTCAGTGGCCAGGGCTTCGCCGGTCAGTTCGTTGTACCAGGCATATTCCCCCGTCAGGATGTTTTTGTTCTTTTCGTCCAGGCACGACACGTTGCCGAAAGCCTCCATGATGCCCGTCTTCTTGTCGTAGTACACCGTGTCGCCCTGCATCACGCGGTCTTTGCCGTAGGCTTTCGACTTGTCGAACAGTTTGACCTGTTCCGTGTCGGAATTGTAGAAGCCATGTTCCGTGTAGATGCGGTCGGCTCCCGAGTAGATGTTCGATGCGCCCACCACTTCGGCCCATTTGGTGCGCGTGTCGTAGTGCATGGTGTCCGTGAGGAGGCGGAATTTGTCGTTGACAAGCTCCACGTTGTAGTTGAATTGTGCCTGCCGTGTGTCGGTATGGTATTCGCCCCAGTCGGAGTTGAGCTTGTTGTCGCCGTCGACCATTTCTCCGCCATCGAAGTAGTAGCCTACGTTGTAGAGCCGATCGTAGTTCAGGCTGTCGGTCTTCAGCACTTGCTGCCGGTGCGTCATCACCACGTTGTGCCTCATCTCGGCAATCATCGTTTCGCCGTCGTAATGCAGCTTGTCTCCTTTCAGCGTGAGCGTGTCGCCCTGTACGATGCGCACTTTCCCGAAGGCATCGAATGTTTGCGACAGGTCGTAGAGCACGGCACTGTCACAGTACATCACCATGCCGGCATGGGCCAGCACCACGTTTCCGCTCAGGCGTTGTGCCCCCGCCATTTCCCTTTCGTCGAAGCGGAGGTCGTCAGCGTGTTTCAGCACGATGCGTTCGTTCTGGGGTGAAGGCTGCCGTTGCCGGTCGTGCATTCCGGGCAAGGCCCAGGAGCAGCAGGCCAGGGCTGTCAAAAGTATATAAAGGAGTGATTTTTTCATAAGCCAAAGGTTACGGACGTACAATAATGCGGTTTACCAAAGACAGGACCCTTGATAAACCGCTTTGAGCAGAATGCTTGATATCGCATTCCTGATGTGCAGGGTCGGCGCGGGCCCTTTATTTCACCCATCCTTCGTACCTGAAGTCGCAGTTGCGCCATTCGGGACTGATGCGGATATAAGTCTGGCTGATTTTCTTTTTCAGCCATTCCTCAATCTTCTCTTCCCGCCGTTTGTCCACCACGTTGTTGCGCAGTGTCTGGAAGTCCTCCGTAAGGCCGGCGCGGTGGCCGTCGATACGGTTCTTCAGACGCACTACTGCACAGACGGTCTGGCTCTTGTCGTTGATCATGGTGAAAGCCTTGGAGATTTGTCCCACCTGCAGCGTGTCGACCACCTTGGCCACGTCGGCGGGCAGGTCCTTCATCTCGAAGCGTGAGGTGATGGAGCGGTTGGCGTGGTTGGCCATCAGGCCGTAGTTGTTGCGCGTGTCCTTATCGTCCGACAGGGCTTGTGCGGCAGCTTCAAAAGTAAACTTCCCGGCGCGGATGTCGTCGGCTATGGAGTCGAGGCGTGCCGTGCCATGTATCAGTTCTTCGGTGTCGATTTCCGGTTTGAGGAGGATGTGGCGCACGTTCACCTTGTCGCCGCGTTTGTCGATGAGCTGCAGGATGTGGAAGCCGAACTCGGTGCGCACGATTTTGGACACCTTTTTCGGGTCGTTGAGGCTGAAGGCCACGTTGGCGAATTCCGGCACCCATTGGTTGCGCCCGGCGTAACCAAGCTCGCCGCCGTTGCGTGCCGAACCGTCCTGAGAGTAGAACTTGGCGAGGGTGGCAAATTCCGTTTCGCCGCTGTTGACGCGTTGGGCAAAATCGCGGAGCCGGGCTTCGATACGTTCCACTTCGGCACGCGCCACTTGGGGCGTGTAGGTGATGATTTGCACCTCTACCTGCGTGGGGATGTAGGGCAGGCTGTCTTCGGGCATTCCTTTATAATACTCGCGCACCTGTGCCGGAGTTACTTTCACATCGCCGGCGATGGACTGCTTCACCTGGTTGATCATTTCGCTTTCGCGGGCTTGCTTCTTCCACATCTCGCGGAGTTGCGACAGCTTCACGTGCATGATTTGCTCCACGGCCTCGCGTGAGCCGTAGGTCTGGATATACTCGCTGATTTGTTCGTCCACCATTTGTATCACATCAGCCTCGCTCACCTCCACGCTGTCGAGTTGTGCCTGATGGAGGAACAGCTTGTTGATGGCCAACATCTCGGGGATGGTGCAGTAAGGGTTGTCAACGGGTGAACCTTGCTGTTCGGCGGTGATGCGGGCCTCTTCCACATCGGAGAGCAGGATAGGCTCCTCGCCTACCACCCAGATGATTTCGTCGACCATGTTCCTTTGCGCGAAGGAGGCAAAAGGGAGCAATGCCAACAGGGCGAAATAGATTTTTCTATACATGAGGTGAAAGTAAGAGTTAGAGAGTAGGGGAGAAGGAGGACAGGCGGACAAGTGCGGGAGCCACACTGGGGCGGCGGTTGGTGGAGAATCACGCCGGAAGGCTGAAGATCGGGCTGAGCCGGCTTTGGAGCACCGGTTCGCTTGCCGGTGCAGATGTTTGCTTTCAGCCTTCCGGCAGATTGTCCCCCTCCGCCTTCCCCCGAGGTTCAGGGTTTTACGGTTTTCAGCACGGCTTCGTCAACCGAAAAGCTGAATTCCTTGCGCAGTGCTTCTACCCATTCCTTTTCCATCTGGCTTTGGTAGTCGTTGGTCACCTGCGCTTTCACGTCGAGATACGATTTCGGTTGCTTCATCACTTTGCCATACACGTCGCTTACGGCATAGCCTTTCAGCGGTTCTGCCTTTTTGCCGTTCTTGAAGGCCAGCGCGTCGACGTAGCGGTTTTCGCCCTTCATGCAGAGGTAGGGGCCGCTGATGCTCACCGTAACCGAGTCTTTGTTAAACTGCTGCTTCAGCTGCTTGCGCCAGTCGCTTTCGGCGTGTTGCTTGAGCATTTTCTTTACCAGCTTGGCCTGTTTCGCATCTTTGCAGTGCATCACGAAACCCTTGAAGCGCGGTTGTTCCCAAGCGTATTGCTTCTTGTGAGCCTTGTACCATTTTTCAAGTCCCACGGAGTCGGCAGCCGCCACATCCCACACTTGGCGTTTGCTTACTTCGTAGAGCAGGAGTCCGTCGTGGTATTCCTGGATGAGGTAACGCAGCTCGGCGTTTTCGCCAATGTGTGCGTTCATCACGCTGTCGAGCACGGCTTCGCGTGTAAGTCTTCCGTTCGAGGCATCCACTAATTGCTTGATGCGGTGCTGGCTCGAAGCCTCTTCGATGTTCTGCCGTTTCAGCATGGTCATGATTTCAGGCTTCACCTTCTCAAACGGGTCAAGTGGCTTGCGGTCCGTCATTTTGATGATGTGGTAGCCGAAGGGTGAGAGCACCGGTGCTGACATCTCCCCCTTGTTCAGGGCATAGGCCGCTTCTTCATACTCCTTGACAAAGGCTCCCGGGCCTGCCAAGGGGAGCTGTCCACCTTTGGCAGCACTGCCGGGGTCGCCCGAGTGTTGCTTGGCCATTTCGGCAAAGTCGGCTCCTGCCAGGATGGCCTGGTAAACGGAGTCGGCCTTGGCTTTCGCTGCGGCCTTTTGGGCATCGGTGGCCTTTTGGTCAAGGCGGATGAGGATGTGGGCCGTTTCAATCAAGTCTTTGCCGTCGAGCTTCTTCACCGTGTTGTCGTAGACCATCTGTGCAATGGAGTCAATGAAATGCTGGTCCACTAAATACGGCGTGAGCTGCATGTCGCGGTAAGTGTGAAACTCCTTCTTGAAACTCGTCAGCGTGTCAAGCCCGGCCTTTTCGGCAGCGGCCACTTTCAGCTTGTAGTTGATGAACATCGGCACGTATTCTTCCACCGTTTTCTTCTCGACGGCTCCTTCCACATTGCCGTTTTTGTGGAAGGAATATTCAAACTCGGCTTTCGTTACCGGCTTGCCGTTGATGGTCATGAGCACCGGGTCGGTAGCCGATTGCGCCCCGGCACTCAGGGCCAGGGCGAAAAAGGATGAAAGGAAAAATGATGTTTTCATTGGTTCGTAATGTCTGGAAAAGTCCAAATCCTTGCAAGGCTGTCATCTGCCGGGTTTGGTACGCCGGGGGGGCACAGGCATGAAAAATCATGCTGCCGCACAATGGCCTTGCGAGGTTGGCAATCGAAACCGCCGGGATGGCAAAATCAGTCGTTATTCACCGCGACGGCTGTAGTTGGGAGCTTCGCTGGTGATGGTAATATCGTGCGGGTGGCTTTCGAGGACGCCGGCTCCGGTGATACGGGTGAACTTGGCATTGTGAAGCTGCTCAATGGTCGGGGCACCGCAGTAGCCCATACCCGAGCGCAGACCGCCCACCATCTGGTAGATCACTTCCTGCACGGAACCTTTGTAAGGAACTCGTCCGGCAATGCCCTCGGGCACCAGCTTCTTCACGTCGCTCACGCCGCCTTGGAAGTAGCGATCCTTGGAACCGTTCTCCATGGCCTCCAAAGAGCCCATGCCACGGTAAGTCTTGAACTTACGTCCGTTGAAGATGATGGTTTCGCCCGGGCTTTCTTCCGTTCCGGCCACCAGCGAACCAATCATGACGCTGTAGCCACCGGCGGCCAAAGCCTTTACCACGTCGCCGGAATAGCGCAGTCCGCCATCGGCAATGAGAGGTATGCCTGTACCCTTGAGTGCCTGTGCCACATCATATACGGCAGACAACTGCGGTACGCCCACACCGGCCACCACACGTGTGGTGCAGATGGAACCCGGGCCGATGCCCACTTTCACAGCGTCGGCACCCGCATCGGCCAGCATACGTGCAGCGTCACCCGTAGCCACATTACCTACGACAATGTCCACACCGGTGAAATTGGCCTTGGCTTCTTTCAGCTTTTCGATGACCGATTTGGAATGTCCGTGGGCGGTGTCAATCACGATGGCATCGGCACCGGCTTGGATGAGTGCCTCCATACGCTGCATGGTGTCGGCCGTTACGCCCACTCCGGCTGCCACGCGCAAACGGCCTTTGGCATCCTTGCAGGCCATGGGTTTGTCCTTGGCCTTGGTGATATCTTTATAGGTGATGAGACCCACAAGGTGACCTTTGGTGTCCACCACGGGAAGTTTCTCAATCTTGTTCTCCTGCAGGATTTGTGCCGCCGCATCCAGGTCGGTCTTCGTGGTGGTGGTCACGAGGTTCTCCTTTGTCATCACCTCATCGATGCGTTTGTCCGGATGGCGTTCGAAGCGCAGGTCGCGGTTCGTGACTATTCCCACGAGCCGTCCCTCATCGTCCACCACGGGAATACCACCGATATGGTACTCGTGCATCAGTTCCAGGGCATCGCGCACCGTCTTGTAACGCTTGATGGTAATGGGGTCGTAAATCATGCCGTTTTCGGCACGTTTCACGATAGCCACTTGGCGCGCTTGCTCCTCGATGCTCATGTTCTTGTGGATAACACCGATACCCCCCTCACGGGCAATGGCGATGGCCATTTGCGACTCCGTGACCGTGTCCATGGCAGCGGTGACAAACGGAATCTGCAGGTCGATGTTGCGCGAGAACTTGGTGGCGAGTGAAACCTCGCGCGGCAGTACTTCTGAATAAGCGGGAACCAAAAGGACGTCGTCGTACGTAAGACCGTCCATTACAATCTTGTCGGCAATAAAATCAGCAGTCATACAATGTGGATTATGTTTTTATTGCGCGCAAAAGTAATGTTTTTTTGGGAGTAGTCGGTTTCTTTTTCCTTGAAAAGTGATTTGTCTTTTCTTTTTGTGGTTTAGGTGTTTTCTTTCCGCCGGTATTCCGGTGTGCCTTTTCTTTCCTTCAGGAAAATCTTCCAGAGGCTAATCAGTATGACAGGCCACCTCCTCGCAGGCCACCATCTCCACGCCCTTGTACACCACGTAGACCTTGTGGAGCCGGGTCTGTCCGATGTGTGCGCCCACGTTCACCGTGTCGGCATAGCGGCACACCTGCTCGCTTGCCTGCTGTACGGCTTTCGCCACCTGTTCGTCTGTGGCCTGGCTCTTGAGGTATTTCAGCTCGACGATGTAGGAGTGTTCCATGTCGGTGAAGATTTCGTGGAGCGGGCGGAGGAAGATGTCGGCATAGCCTCCCTGGTTGTCCAGTTCGGAGATGGGGCGGTAGTAATGGCATTGGCTGGTCAGTGCCAGCGTGTAGCCATGCACGAAGGCTTCACCCTTCTGCCGGTCGCGCTGCGAGGCGAAGGTGTGGATACTGTCGGCAATGTACCGGAAGAAAGGTTTGAAGTCGCCGTCGTATGCCATGTTCTCCTCCAGCAGACCGAGACTGTAAGTGTCGGCATCAAGATGATTGTCGTGGTAGTTGTCGAGCAGGTACTTGTAGATTTGCTCGCGCACCACCTCGTTGGGGATGACAAACTTGGGTTTCCCCCGGTGTGTTCCCCCGATAGTCACCAGTCCGAAATAGTAGAGCAGGCTGACGAAGTTGTCGTTGTCGGCAATGTTCTCCGCCGGGAAGCCTTCCTTCAGCTCTCCCGTCACGAAGCCCTTCGATACGAGCGTCTGGATGACGGAAGCGTCGTGGGCGAACTCCTTGTCCTTGCGGATGAGCATACGCAGCTTGTTGTAGTCCACGCGGATGTTCTCGTCGAGCATCCTGCCGGGAATGCGGCAGCGGTTGTCTATATATTTATAAAGGAAAGAGAGCACCATGTTCGAGTTGTACATGGTGGTTTCGCCATAGGCCTCCTCAGCGAAGCAATAGTTGTCGTAGTAGGGCTTCATGATTTCGATGAGCTCGTCCACGGTGTGGTGGAACTCATGGTGCTGCGAGTAGTAGGTGAGCATCGCCCGCACCTCCTCTTCGGTGAAGCCCACCATTTCGTTGAAGCCGTAGGCCAGTGAGTAGTTCGTGCCGATGTTGAAGCCGCTGGTGAGGTCGTCGAGCGTCACGGGACTGACACCGGTCACGAAGACGCGCTCGATGGATGAATACGTCCCGGCCTTGATTGTGTCGAAGAAGGTGCGGAGATAGCCCGTCCCGTGCGTTTCGCTCTTGTATTCGTCCAGCCGTGCGGCATCGGAGAGGATGTTGTTCGTGAAGTGGTCGTACTCATCAATGAAAAGGTAGATTTTCTGTCCGGCTTTCAGACACTCCTCATGCAGATAGTCCAATTGTTCAACGCAGCCCTTCTTCCGGTTCATCCCCTCCTTTATTCCCTTGGGCAGGTACTGCTCATACACGTCGCAGAAATAATTGAATGCCGTGTTGCAGTGCGCGTCCATTGATCTGCGGTAATTCCCCTGCTCGGCATCGATGACGGCAAAGTTGAGGTAGATGATGAGGTATTTGTTGTGGTTGGGCGTAGGGTGCTGCCCGATGTACAGGTCGCCGTAAAGCCGTTCGAACTTGTCCGCCGCGTTGATGTCGTAGTAATGGCGCAGCATCGAGAGGGTGAGGCTTTTGCCGAAGCGGCGCGGGCGGTTGAAGAAGAAGAATTTGTTGGCATCTTCCACTTTTTGGATGAACCTTGTCTTGTCCACATAATAGCAGTCGTCCTCCCTTACGGCCACGAAGTTCATCATGCCGTAAGGTATCCGTTTGGCCTTTCCTTTCACCGTTGTTTCTTCCATGACCGTTTGATAGTGATCGTTGTTTTTTTGCAGTCTACCTGCTGCAGGGTTGCCGGCAAACAGATTACAAACCAAGCAATTCGCGGAACTGAAGCAGGTGGAGCTTTTGTTTTTCCATGTCATAGCCTTGGCCTTCGAGCCAGGCGGTGAACGCTTTGAGCGCCTTTTCGCGCATTTGTGCGCGTCCGGCCCTCAGTCCGCTTTCATACGGTTTGTAAGGCAACAGGTTGCGGTTGTAGTTTCCGTCGGACATAAGCAGGGTTTTATGCTTCCGGTGTTTCCTTCAGCTGAATGTAGGCAATGCCCGTTTCGTCTTCACCGCATTCGATGAGAGGCAGGCTCTTGAGGTATTTGTAGAAATTGGCCTTGTTGATACCCTCCCGTTCGAAGATGTACATACAGTTGGCCAGCGCTTTGCGTTTGGTGAGGCGGTGTGCCGGTGCTTCCTGCAAGATTTTGCACAGCTGCATTTCCATTTCCTTCACCCAAGGTTTGGGGGGGCGTTCCATGACGTGCTGTTTGCGCCGTTGGTACCATTGGCTCATCTCTTCGGGCCGGATGTGCGTTTCCAGTCTGAAGAGGTTCTTGTCGTCTTTTTTTCGCAGGCAGTGCAGCATCACGTAGCATCTCACGGAAGCAGGGTTGAGGTGGATGCCCATGGAGGCGAGATGCTTGTTGACATCATCAGAGGTGAACTCCACGTGTTCCTGACAGTAGAGTCGTATGATTTCCGACGGTGAGGAAGGTCTGTCGCCGTCAGGGCGGTAAACCCATTTGCTCTTCCCGATGGGCACACACCAAGAATAGTGCCGGCTGGCAGTGTTCACGCAGAGGCTTTTTCCCGTTCCGCCCAGCGAGCGGTAGATTTGGGCTATTTCGTTTGTTGTCAGGTCCTTGTGTTCAAAGATGATGCGAGCAAACTGTTGCGTGTCGTTCAGGAATTGGTGTTTCAGTTGGAAAAGGCCGTCAACTGTCGTTTCAAACACCTCCCGGTGGCTGAGGATGAGGCTTACCAGGGCACTGTCCGTTTCCATTCCCTCCAGGTGTTTCGTGGCAGGCAGTTGCTGCAGGATTTGTTCCATGGAGATGGGGCGCACCTCCTTTTGCAAGAGATAGAACACCGCTTGGTAGTGCGCGTTGAACGAGCGTTTCTCGATGTTGTAGTCCAGCAGTATCGGGTTCTCCTTGATCCAAGGCAGGGTAGTGTCGCCGCCCACCACTTTGCGGTTGAGCATGAGGGCGATGGCATTCAGCCTGGGGTTTCGTGCCATGGCAGGGTCGGTCACCACTTCTCCCGGAGCCTGAGCCGCATAGTCCGTGAGCAAAGTGCCGCGACTGCGGTCCCACCGCATGCAGCAGATATATTTGGGCCGCAGGGTAGGGGTGCGCATTTCCTCTGCTATGGCATGGACAATCATCCTGATGCGTTCTTTCGTCACCTGCTGCAGTCCCTGTTCGCCTAAGGTAGCATGGATTTGCTCAATGCTTATTCCTTTGAGAAAGAAACATTTCAACACATAGGAGCGCAACGCATAACGCCCCGGAAGTTGGTAAACAACGCAGTGGCGCAGCCAATGCTCTATCTTCCACAGCATGGCATTCTCCTTGCCCTCTTCGGGTGTTTCCGTTTCGGCCTGCCGGTCCTGTGGTAAAATATCGTTCATTATCGTGCTGTCTTCGGCCGTGGCAGAGTCCAAACAAGTTTGGCTTTGCTCATCTGGCTTAACGAAATCGTTCGGTTCCTGAAGTTCTGCATACGGGGGAGCTTCCTCAAAATCAAAAAGCAGTTGTTGGTCTTCCTTTGCCATGATGTCCGGGTTAAAAATCCTAAGCAGATGCCACGAAACCCGTTTGCGTCATTTGCGCCGGGGGAGAGGGTACGGGTAAAAGTTGTTCTGATAAATCAGGTTGCAACAAACCGGTATCCGGCTGATTATATGAACAGATTGTGGACACCTGCTTAATAATATCGTTTTTAAAAGTGCGATTTCTCGCCAAGCCAAAGTGAGCAAGCTCTCTTTGGTCTTTTGGCTTAACGAAATCGTTGCAAACTTATCAAATTTTCTCGAATAACTTATGCAAATCTGTTGAAAAATTCCGAAAAGTCCGCATTGGCCACTTCTGCGCGCACCGATCCGTCCTGTGCAGGCCATGCCATGGGCGGCCCAAACCGCAGCATCACCGGCCCTATTTTCCGCAACTCGCCGAAATGTTCCGGCACTCCCGGCGGAATACTCCGGCACTCCCGGCGGAATACTCCGGTACTCCCGGCAGAATACTCCAGTACTCCCGGCGGAATACTCCAGTACTCCCGGCGGAATACTCCTGTACTCCCAGCCGGGGTACTCCGGCAAGTCCGAAACCCAAATTCTCTTTGCCGGCCATCGTCTATCGATGTAAGGACTGTGCCAACAGCTATGACTGGCATAGCAAAGCCTTGGATGGCCATCTTATCCTATGCCTATGCAAGTATAAACAGCAAGGAGGTCGGTATTGCATCTTTCTGAAAGATCCACAGT
>CAMBHR010000052.1:0-17700 GCA_945867195.1 uncultured bacterium
CCTTGCCATTTTCGTCCACCACTTGGTAATGAACGGTGTGCAGGCCATCAAGCAATGCGCTGACATCCAGCAGTTGGATGCCCGAAGTACTGGATACGGAAGTAGGAGTCTGATTGTCGTCGAACCAATATTGCAACTGGCCAACCCCGCCCGCCATGGAGGCTTTGGTGAATTTTAAGAATACCTGCGAATAAGGAGGAGTAACCTTGCCATTTTCGTCCACCACTTGGTAATGAACGGTGTGCAGGCCATCAAGCAACGAACTGACATCCAGCAGTTGGATGCCCGAAGTACTGGATACGGATGTAGGAGTCTGATTGTCGTCGAACCAATATTGCAACTGGCCTACCCCACCCACCATTGACTCTTTGGTGAATTTTAAGAACACTATGGACTGTGGAGAAGCTACTGCGCCCAAGTTGTCCTCTATTTGGCAATGTAGGGTGTGCATGCCATCTATCAGTCCCGAGACATCTATTGCCTGCGCCCCTTCCATCTGCGACAATTCAGACAGGGTGCCAACATCCTCGTCAAACCAATAATGTATCCTTTCCGCCCGAGTTATGGGCGGAAGGTACGAAAGTATCTCATCCACCGTTTGCCCCACACCCTTTCCGTACAGGCACAACAAGAGGATGAATAAATAGAATCTTCGCATAGAGGAATTCGTTTAAGTTCTGTGAGGCATTACTGAGCTGAACTCACCTCAATATCCACGCTCAACTTTCCATCTGCCGTAGTCTTGCTGGCCACATTCATCTTGGTGATTTGAGGATAGGTCGGGGTAAAACTGAAAGGCAGCGGTCCGCCATACATGCCCACGGGTGTTCCATCCGTGCCGAAATAAGTGGCCTTGGCTTCATCTGTGAGGTCTTTCATATAGTCTGAATCGGTGAATACTGCAAAATCTGTGATGCTCTTGTTGTTCAGACTGGCTTGAACATCGCTAAAAGCATTGCCGACCCTAGCTGATATTGCCAAGCAATTAGTGGCAGAAGAGGAGGAAGGTAGAGAATACCAACTATTAGTATAATTATTTACCAATATGCAATTCAGTAAGGTACTGTGGTAAATGAAGTCTGCGCGATAACCATTATTTATCACACAATTCAGGAAGCAGGCTGTTACACTACTGATATTTGAGTTATTGTCAAAATCAGCTACGTAGCTATTCAAAAATTGGTATGAAGCCACATAACTACTGTAGTCATTACGACATTTCAAAACCTTACAGTTCACAAACATGACATTCTTAACATTTGCACCTGAAGAACCACGGACTGATTCGATATAGTTCTTGAAGAAATAGGCATTTTTTAAAGTTCCCTGAAGCGTAATATCGTTTGAAATCCTCAACCCTTCCATGGTCAAGCGCTCTGTGCTTTCTGCTGGGATATTGATATTAAAGTTGCCCACTATAAATGTAGGTTGGTTTGCCTCCACGCCCGCGCCGCGAATAGACACGGCCTTGTTGATGGTAGCAGCCTGGAAACCGCCGCCCGAAAGGTTGATGACATCTCCGTCTACAGCGGCGGTCATCGCGTCGCGGTAAGCGTAAGTTCCGTAAAACATGGTGATTTCATCTCCGTGGGTCAGTGTGGCTACCAACTGCTGCTGTGCATAGCTCACTGTTGCGCATACCAGCGCGACGAAAGTAAGAAGAAGTTTCTTCATGGCGATAAAAAAATGGGCGGAACTGTTCGGGTAACTTTTCCGCACTTGAGGCATCGCCAAACGCCTTACCAAAAGAAAAGCACGAACAGTTCACGCCCATAGATGGACGTGAACATTCGTCAGCTTGTTCTCTTTGGTGAAATTTTGGCGATTTTCAAGTGTCGAGAAACAAGGACAAAGTCCAAGATGTATGTCTCCACCTCAGTCAACAAGTACGAAAGGCACTGCGGCTGAGCGTGGGAAATAATAAGCTTCTTACAGTTTCGCGGGATTAATGATAGGTTTAATTAGTTTTAAAAAAAATGAGTTCAATTTGTGTCAGAATATGGCAAACCAACGTGTTTCCGCGAAGTATTTACACGTTTATGCCATTACTTGCGACGGGGGCAAAGGTAGTGCAAGGTGAGAGACAAGCCAAATAAAAAAGAACTTTTTTAATTTGGATTGACCGAACCGCAGCCTACCTTATGAAAAGGTAGTGCAAGGTGAGAGACAAGCCAAATAAAAAAGAACTTTTTTAATTTGGATTGACCGAACCGCAGCCTACCTTATAAAAAGGTAGTGCAAGGTGAGTGACAAGCCAAATAAAAAGCAAAAAAATATTGGCGTAGCAGGGAAAGCATACTGCCCGGCTACGCCAACGAAGAACTAATCAATACACCTCTACATAAGAGGCCAGTCGCTTGGCCTTATCGCGCACGGCATCGAGGTCGGCATCCAGCGGACCGTTGCACACCACCACACCCATGCGGCGGTTGACGCGGGTGGTGGGTTTGCCGAAGATGCGGAAGTCGGCATCCTCCTCGCAGGTCAGCTCCAGTCCGCGATACTGCGGCGGCTGTTCACTGGCTATGGGCGAGAGGATGACGGCACTGGCACCGATGCGCAACTGCTTGATGCACGGGATGGGAAGTCCCAACACGGCGCGCAGATGCAACTCGAACTCGTTGAAGTTCTGCGTGCCGGCCAGCGTCACCATCCCCGTATCGTGCGGACGCGGCGAGAGTTCGGAGAAATACACGCCTTTCTCGTGGCTCAGGAAAAATTCCACGCCCCAGATGCCGGCACCGGTAAGGGCACGCGTCACCTTGTCGGCCATGCGCTGTGCCTCCGCCAAGTGTTCGGGAGCGATGTGGGCAGATTGGAAACTCTCACGGTAGTCGCCACCTTTCTGCACGTGGCCGATGGGCGGGCAGAAAAGCGTGGGGCCGTGTTGCTGTGTCACGGTGAGCAGGGTGATTTCGCTGTCGAAGCGTACAAACTCTTCGATAATCACCTCCTCGATGTCGCCCCGGCTGCCATCCATGGCATACTCCCAGGCGTGGGGCAGGTCATCGGCGGTTTTGACCAGCGACTGGCCCTTGCCAGAAGAGGACATCAAGGGTTTGACCACACAAGGGAAACCAATTTCCTGTGCGTGCTGCTGCAGTTCCTCGTAGGAGCGGGCGTAGAAATAGCGTGCCGTTTTGAGTCCGAGATCTTTGGCGGCAAGGTCGCGAATGGCCTTGCGGTTCATGGTGAAGTTGACGGCCCGTGCGGAGGGGGTTACTTGTATGCCTCGCTGCTCAAAGTCGTAGAGCCTTTCGGTGCGGATGGCCTCAATCTCGGGCACGATGATGTCGGGTTGGTGCTTGTTCACCACGCGTTCGAGGGCATCGCCGTCGAGCATGGAAAACACTTCGCATTCGTCGGCCACCTGCATGGCAGGCGCTCCGGCATAGGAATCGCACGCAATGACGTGTTGACCTAAGCGTTGGGCGGCAATGACAAATTCCTTGCCCAGTTCGCCCGAACCTAAAAGCAATATTTTCTTCATTTGGTCAAGTGGTTTGGTTGATTTTGCCTGCGAAATTAGGGCAAAAGTACGAGAGGCGTGTCATGGCAGTCAATATTTTTAAGCATGACCCGTGCCCGGCCACCAGTCCGTTCCGGGCGTTTCCGTCAGGCAGACAGCCAAAGCGGCACACCGCCGGGCATCCGCCTCGTTGTGTTGCTGTGGGGAATAGAAGCGGGCAAAAGCCCGGATAAAAGCCAGTGTTTCGCGACGAGGCGAAGGGGATATACGTGTAAAATCGTCCATAGGCGGGGGAGTTAATGATTTAATGTATAATCAGGTCTGACGACCATGAAGCAGAAAGCTCATAGTTCGAAGCTTATAAGGTCGCTTTGAAGCACTGTAATCATCCTCTCAGGGAGCAATATTAAAAACTTTAAACTACAAACTTCATACTCATTGTACTTTATACATTATCATAACGCAGACTCAGGCGTTTTAGTGTGCCTTGTACAAATTTTCTAACGCCGATTTTCAGTGTACCCCGCTTCGGGTACACTGAAAAAGCCGGCATCAGAAACAGCAATCCCGGACTTGGAAACGGCAAACCTGCGAAAACGGAGGCCGGGAAAAGGTGCGAGATGAAAAAAGACCTACCTTTGCGGCAGCGTAGTTATCATGTACAATGTATAATGAGGTCTACGACCAGCGTACAGGATGATGCAGAACCTCCGCCCCATAGACGCGGCCCTAATTATAAATTGTACATTATTCATTGTACATTAAATCATAATATATGACCCTTTCCGAAATCATTGCCCGACAACTGAACCTGCGCGAGAAGCAGGTGGCGGGCACCATTCAACTGCTCGACGCGGGAGCCACCATCCCCTTTATCAGCCGCTACCGCAAGGAGGCCACCGGCGGACTGAACGAGGTACAAGTGGCACAGGTGAAGACTGCCTACGACCGCTTGCAGGAACTGGTTCACCGCCGCGAATACATACTCCAGACCATCGGAGAGCAGGGAAAACTGACCGACGATCTGCGCCGACGCATCGAAACCTGCTGGGATGCCACACTGCTGGAGGACCTCTACCTACCCTTCAAGCCGAAACGGAAAACACGGGCGGAAGCTGCCCGCAAAAAGGGACTGGAACCCTTGGCTGACCTGTTGCTATCGGCCACGCGCACGGCTCCCGAGGTGCTGGCAGAGAGGTTCGTGAAAGGGGAGGTGAAGAATGTGGAGGAGGCGTTGCAGGGAGCACGCGACATCGTGGCCGAACGGATGAACGAGGACGAACGCACGCGGCAAACGGTGCGTCTGTCGTTTGAACGCACGGGCATGATACAGTCGAAAGTGGTGAAGGCCAAAGAGGCCGAAGCGGGGAAATACCGCGACTACTTCGAGTGGAGCGAACCGCTGCGCCGTTGCACCTCCCACCGCCTGTTGGCCATGCGCCGGGGCGAGGCGGAGGGCTTTCTGCGCGTGAGCATTGCCCCTCAGGACGAGGAGGACTGTGTACGGCGGGTGGAACGCCCTTACCTGCGGCCCGGCTCTGCCACGAACCGGCAGGTGGAACTGGCGGCTGCGGATGCTTACAAACGGCTGCTGCGCCCGGGCATCGAAACGGAATTTGCGGGAGCAAGCAAGAACAAGGCGGACGAGGAGGCCATCGGGGTGTTTGCCAACAACCTGCGGCAACTGCTGCTGGCACCGCCTCTGGGGCAGTGCCGCATCATGGGCATCGACCCGGGTTTCCGCACGGGCTGCAAGGTGGTGTGCCTGGACGCGCAGGGCAATTTGCTGCACAACGAAACCATCTATCCGCATCCGCCCCAGCAACAATATGCCCGGGCCGGCTTCAAACTGGCTTCGTTGGTGGAACAGTACAAAATCGAGGCCATCGCCATCGGCAACGGTACGGCGGGCCGCGAAACGGAGGAGTTGGTGAAGGGCCTGCACCTGAAGCAGACGGAGGTGTTCTTGGTGAGCGAAGACGGTGCGTCGGTTTACTCGGCATCGAAATTGGCCCGCGAGGAATTTCCCGACTACGACGTGACGGTGCGCGGTGCGGTGAGCATTGCCCGCCGGTTAGCCGATCCGTTGGCGGAGTTGGTGAAGATTGACCCGAAGGCCATCGGCGTGGGGCAGTACCAGCACGACGTGGACCAAGGGGCACTAAAAAAGAGCCTGGACCAGACGGTGGAGAGCTGTGTGAACACGGTGGGCGTGAACCTGAACACGGCCTCGAAACATTTGCTCACCTACGTGTCGGGCTTGGGTCCGGTGTTGGCGCAGAACATCGTGGACTACCGCGCGCAGCACGGTCCGTTCGCCTCGCGCAAGGAGCTGCTGCGGGTGCCCCGGCTGGGGGCGAAGGCTTTCGAGCAGTGTGCGGGTTTCCTGCGCATTCCGCAGGCCTTGAACCCGTTGGACAACACGGCGGTCCACCCGGAACGCTACGCCTTGGTGGAACAGATGGCGCACGATGCAGGCTGTGATGTACAGAAGCTCATTTCCTCGCCTGAAACGCGCCAGGGCATCGACCTGAAACGGTATTGCACGGCGGAGGTGGGACTGCCCACGCTGACGGACATCATGGAGGAACTGGCGAAACCGGGACGCGACCCGCGTGGCAAGGCGAAGGTGTTCAGCTTTGCTGACAATCTGCACTCCCTCGACGACCTGCGCGAGGGGATGGAGGTGCCCGGCGTGGTGACGAACATCACGAAGTTCGGCTGCTTTGTGGATATGGGCATCAAAGTCAAGGGCCTGGTACATATCTCGCAACTGGCGGACCATTACGTGAAGGACCCGGCGGAGGTGGTTCACATCCAGCAACAGGTGATGGTGCGCGTGCTCGACATTGACGAGGAACGCGGACGGGTGGCGCTGAAACTAATAAAATAGCTTGCTTCAGTTTTAAGGCTATGAGGGGTTAGCTTATGAGGTTATAAAGTAACTGTCTGAAAGGCGGAATACACCGGAATAACATTATAACCTTAGAAATAATCTCATCAACTGCGCGCTGCGCAACCAACCAATCAAAATCATGAATGACGAAGATTATATGCGCCGTGCGCTGGAACAGGCCCGCATGGCTTACGATAAGGACGAAGTGCCCGTGGGGGCGGTCGTGGTATGCCGCGACCGCATCATTGCCCGCGCCCACAACCTGACCGAAACGCTGAACGACGTGACGGCGCACGCGGAAATGCAGGCCATCACGGCTGCCGCAGATGCGCTGGGCGGGAAATACCTGGACACGTGTACGCTTTACGTGACGGTGGAACCGTGCGTAATGTGTGCCGGGGCGTTGGGCTGGGCACAGACGGGCCGTGTGGTGTACGGCGCAGCCGACCCCAAACGCGGCTACTCGGCATTTTCCCCGAACGCCCTGCACCCCAAGACCCAAGTGACGGCAGGGGTGCTGGAGGAGGAATGCGCCGCACTGATGAAACAGTTTTTCAAGAACAAAAGACGATGACCGAGCGTAAGGAACTGGGTAACCGGGGCGAATATGAGGCCGTGCTCCACCTGCTGCACCACAGCTACCATATTCTGGCACGCAACTGGAGGGCGGGCCACCTGGAATTGGACATCGTGGCGGAATACTGGGGCGAAATTGTCTTTGTGGAAGTGAAGACACGCAGCAACGAGGACTTCATGCCTGCCCAGTTTGCCGTTACGCCCCACCAACAACGCAACCTGCAAGCTGCCGCCCGGATGTTCCTTGCCGACCATGGCCTACAAGAACAACCTTACCGCTTCGACCTCATCACGGTGGTGGGCACGGAGCGGCCTTTTGAAATCACCCATTACAAGAGGGTGTTCAGAAAGCCGGAAAACCATTGGTCTTTCTGACCTGCCGGCCTCATAACCCCATATTGCAACCATGAATATCGAAACCATCAGGAATTATTGCCTGAGCCAGCCTTTGGCCACGGAAGATTCCGCCTTCGGCCCTGAAGGGGTGCTCTTCCGGATTTACAACAAGATTTATGCCTATATTGACCTGGAGAAGCCCAATCTCGTGGTGCTGAAGTGCGACCCAGACTATGCACTGAACCTGCGCGACCGGTATGCCGGCATCGCAGGGGCGTTTCACTGGAACAAGAAGTATTGGAACGAAATACATTTTGACACCGACGTGCCCGACGAACTGATACTGCAACTCATTGACCACTCGTTGGACGAAGTGCTGAAAAAACTCCCCAAGAAAATCCAAGCCGAATATGCCGCCCTTCGCACTCCACCTACCCGATAACTGGCACGCCGAACACTTGGACCAGACGGACACGACGATGCGCCAACTGCGCCAGCCACGTTGGCAACAGCTGCCCCGGGAATTTGCCTTGCTCACCACGGATTTCCAAACGGCGGGCCACGGGCAGAAGGGCACGGTGTGGGAGGCGGAAAAGGGACAGAATCTGCTGTTCGGCATGGTGTTCCACCCCACCTTCCTCCCGGCCAACCGGCAATTTGCGCTCTCGGAAGCCTCGGCATTAGCGGTGGCGGGAGCGGCCTCTGAACTGACGGCGGACATCTGCGTGAAATGGCCGAACGACATCTATTGGCAGCAGCGGAAGCTGGGCGGAATGCTGCTGGAACACGATTTGTGCGGCCCGCACATAGCCAACACGATTTCGGGCGTGGGACTCAACGTGAACCAGACCGTGTTCCGGAGCGATGCGCCCAACCCCGTTTCGCTGCGGCAGATTGTGGGACATACCGTAGACCGCGAGGCGTTGCTGACGGAAATACTCCAACGCTTTGAGCACCACTACCGCGCTTTGCAGCAAGGCGGGGCCGAAGCGTTGCACGCAGAGTATATGCGCCAGCTGTTCCGCGCGGAAGGTTACCATCCTTACCGCGATGCGGAAGGCTGTTTCATGGCCCGCATTGACAACATTTCCCCACAGGGCATCATCCGGCTGCAACGCACCGACGGCAGCATGAGCAGTTATGCCTTCAAAGAAGTGGCGTTTCTTCCTGAGCCATAGAGTTCAGAGGATATCTACCCATTTTCATCACCCAATTCAAATTCCCCGTTTGGCTTTGAACAACATCCTGCGCATCGCACTACCCAGCATCATCTCCAACATCACCGTCCCCCTTTTGTCCTTGGTGGACACTGCCATCGTCGGGCATCTCGGCGCGGCATCCTACATCGGTGCCATAGCTATAGGCAGCCTCATCTTCAACATGGCGTACTGGTTGTTCGGTTTCCTGCGCATGGGAACGGGCGGCCTCACCGCCCAAGCCCACGGCGCAGGCCAAGGGGCGGAAACGCACTTCACGCTGTTCCGCTCGCTGAGCATGGCCGCCGTGCTGGCCCTTCTGCTCATCGTGTGCCAGCTACCGCTGGAACGCCTGGCCTTCGCGCTCATCGACGGTTCGGAGCAGGTGGAAGCGTTGGCGGCACAATACTTCCGCATCCTGATTTGGGGCGCGCCGGCGGTACTGATGCTTTACAGCTTCAACGGTTGGTTTCTGGGCATGCAGCAGGCGAAAGTGCCGATGCTGATAGCCCTGGTGCAGAATGTGGTGAACATCGTGGCCAGTCTGACCTTCGTCTGCCTGTTTCATCTCAAAGTGGAAGGGGTGGCATGGGGCACCCTGCTGGCACAATACACCGCGCTCGGCATGGCCTTATATATATATAGGAGTCAATACCGCCGCAGCCGCCCCTCCACCCTACCCTCCCACTGGTTCAAGCTGCAGGCTTTCACCCACTTTTTCCGTGTCAACAGCGATATATTCCTGCGCACTTTCTGCCTCATCTGCGTCACCACGGCGTTCACATCTTCCGGTGCCTCTCAAGGCGAGCTGACCTTGGCGGCGAACACGCTGCTCATGCAGTTTTTCGTGTGGTTCAGCTATGTAATGGACGGCTTTGCCTATGCCGGCGAAGCCTTGGGAGGGCATTGTTTGGGAGCCAATGAACGCGGGGAGTTTGTCCGCCTGACGCGCCGCCTCTTCCGTTACGGCATTGTCCTTGCGGCAGGTTTCACGCTGGCCTATGCCGCAGGCGGCACTGCCTTCCTGCGGCTGCTGACGAACGACACCACGGTGGTAGAAACAGCCGCGCGCTTCCTGCCCTGGGTGACAGCCATCCCCTTCGTCAGCATGGCGGCCTTCCTATTCGACGGCCTTTTCATCGGCACCACCGCCACCCGGGCCATGCTGGGCAGCATGGCAGCCGCCACCCTGCTGTTTTTTGCCGTCATCCTCCCGTTCCCTCTCACCAACCCGCTACTCTGGACGGCCTTCCTGCTCTACTTGGGTTGCCGGGGTGCAGTCCAAGCCCTGCTATTTCGTAAACAATTACATAAGTTTCCCAACAACTCCAAATAAATCATTACATTTGCGGCACTCTACGTACGTTTATTGACAAACAACTATGGCAAAATTCAAACGCATATTGCTTAAGCTCAGCGGCGAAAGCCTCATGGGCGAACAAGGTTACGGCATCGACGTGAAACGCCTCAACGAGTATGCCCAACAAATCAAGGCAGCCTTGGAGATGGGCGTGCAAATCAGCATCGTCATCGGCGGAGGCAACATCTTCCGTGGCCTCAGCGGAGCCGGCAAGGGCTTCGACCGCGTGAAGGGCGACCAAATGGGCATGTGCGCCACGGTCATCAACTCGCTCGCGCTCAGCTCGGCACTCGGTGCCATCGGCGTGAAGAGCCACGTGCTCACGGCCATCCGCATGGAACCCATCGGCGAACTCTACAGCAAGTGGAAAGCCATCGAGGCCATGGAACGCGGCGAAGTGGCCATCATCAGCTGCGGCACGGGCAACCCCTACTTCACCACCGATACGGGTTCGTCGCTCCGGGGCATCGAAATCGAAGCTGACGTGATGCTGAAAGGCACGCGCGTGGACGGTGTCTACACGGCTGACCCGGAGAAGGACCCGACGGCCACGAAATTCGACGAAATCACTTACGACGAAGTGCTCGCCCGTGGGCTGCGCGTCATGGACATCACCGCCACGGCCATGTGCCGCGAAAACAACCTGCCCATCTATGTTTTCAACATGGACGTGGTGGGCAACCTCGGCAAGGTGCTCAGCGGCGAGTCTATCGGCACCTATGTTCACGCTTGATAATTATAGGGAGCTATAGATAACTATAGATTACTATAGACAACTATAGATAACTATAAAAACCTATAGCCATCTATTAACAGCCGCTTTCATTCCCCGAAATCTCTTAACCCAAGGGACGGCGGAGCTTCCCACGCTTTTCGCTTTACAAAAACGCCAAGCCCCACAGCCCCATTTTCACCCTAAACATAATGGAACTCATTGAACAACTCGTTGCCCGCGCCAAGGCGAATAAGCAACGCATTGTGCTGCCCGAAGGAACAGAAGAACGCACGCTGAAGGCAGCGAACCAAATCCTCACCGACGAGGTGGCTGACCTCATCCTCCTCGGCAATGTGGAAGAAATCGAAACGCTCGCCAAAAAGTGGGGCCTCGGTAACATCCACCGCGCCACCATCATCGACCCCGCCACGAGCGAGAAGGCCGAAGAGTATGCCCAGATGCTCTGCGAACTCCGCAAAAAGAAGGGCATGACCATCGAAGAGGCACGCAAGAAGGTGCTCGATCCGCTCTACTTCGGCTGCATGATCATCAAAAGCGGCGATGCTGACGGACAGCTGGCCGGTGCGCGCAACACCACGGGCGACGTGCTCCGCCCCGCGCTCCAGATCATCAAGACCTCCCCGGGTATCACCTGCGTGAGCGGTGCCATGCTGCTCCTCACCCACGCCCCCGAGTGTGGCGACAACGGCGTGCTTGTCATGGGTGACGTGGCCGTTACTCCCGTACCCGATGCCAACCAACTGGCCCAGATTGCCGTCTGCACGGCACGCACGGCCAAGGCTGTAGCCGGCATCGAACCGCGCGTGGCCATGCTGAGCTTCTCCACGAAGGGTTCGGCCAAGCACGAAGTGGTGGACAAGGTGGTCGAAGCCTTCCACATAGCCAAGGAAATGGACCCCAGCCTCCTCATCGACGGCGAACTCCAGGCCGATGCCGCCCTCGTGCCCTCTGTAGGTAACTCGAAGGCTCCCGGCAGTCCCATCGCGGGCAAGGCCAACGTGCTGGTTGTCCCCTCGCTCGAAGTGGGCAACATCGGTTACAAGCTCGTGCAGCGTCTGGGCCACGCCACGGCAGTAGGTCCCATCCTTCAGGGTATCGCACGCCCCGTCAACGACCTCTCACGCGGCTGCTCCATCGACGATGTCTACAAGATGATTGCCATCACCGCCAACCAGGCCATCGCAGCCAAGGAGCTGGACTAAGCACAACTGTTACCCTCAACCCATTTTCCACGATTTACACGACACAGAAATAATGAAGATTTTAGTAATCAACTGCGGTAGCTCTTCCATCAAGTACAAACTCTACGAAATGGACAGCAAGAGCGTCCTCGCTGCCGGCGGTATCGAAAAAATCGGTCTCGAAGGATCATTCCTCAAGACGAAAATCAACGGCGAAACGAAAATCATCGAGTCGGCCTGCCCCACCCACACAGAGGGCATCAAACTCATGTTCGACACCCTGCTCAATGCTGAATACGGTGCCATCAAGAGTCTTGACGAAATCAGTGCCGCAGGCCACCGCATCGTGGCCGGCGGACGCTTCACGAAGAGCATGGTCGTAACCGACGAGATGCTCGAAGAGTGGAAACAGTACATGGAACTCGCACCGCTCCACTCCGAAGCCCACCTGAAAGGCTATGTGGCTGTGAAGCAGATGCTGCCCAACCTGCCGCAGGTGTTCGTCTTCGACACCGCCTTCCACCAGACGATGCCGGCTCACGCCTATATGTATGCCGTGCCCTACGAATACTACGAGAAGCACAACATCCGCCGCTGGGGTGCCCACGGCACGAGCCACCGCTTCGTGACGGCCCGCGTCTGCGAAGTGCTCGGCGTGAAGCCCGAAGAGGTGAACATCATCACCTGCCACATCGGCAACGGTGCCTCCATCACGGCTGTGAAAAAGGGCAAATGTGTGGATACTTCGATGGGACTCACCCCGCTCGAAGGCCTCATGATGGGCACACGCTCCGGCGATGTTGACCCCTCTGCCGTGCTGAGCATCATGCAGAAGGAAGGTTTCACCCCCGACGAGATGAGCGACGTGCTGAACAAGAAGAGCGGCGTGCTCGGCATCAGCGGCGTTTCGAGCGACATCCGCGAAGTGGAAAGTGCCATTGCTGAAGGCAACGAACGTGCCCG
Source organism: uncultured bacterium (assembly GCA_945867195.1). Lineage (GTDB taxonomy): Bacteria > Bacteroidota > Bacteroidia > Bacteroidales > Bacteroidaceae > Alloprevotella. Next base: position 12,714 of record CAMBHR010000052.1, read on the forward strand.
TCTGGCCATGGAACTTTATGACTACCGCATCAAGAAGTACATCGGTGCCTACGCCGCCGCCATGGGTGGTGTAGACGTGATTGTCTTCACAGCCGGTGTGGGTGAACACCAGTGGGACGTGCGCAAGGCTTCGACCGACGGCCTCGAATTCCTCGGCGTGAAGGTGGATCAGGAGAAGAACCGCAAGAACTTCGGCGAAGAGGAAATCATCTCCACCCCCGACAGTCGCGTGAAAGTGGTGGTCGTGCCGACCGACGAGGAACTCCTCATCGCCTCCGACACGCTCGACCTCGTGAAATAAGCCACACACCCTGTCACTGAAGCCCGGCTTCGCATTGTGAAGCCTGCCTTCACTGCACAAGCCATTCCAACCCCTACGACCACATCAACGCCTTGGCGCATCACTGCGGACAAGGTTTTGATGTGGTCGTTTGCATCCAGGGCGTTCACCATCCCCCGACTTTCCGCCACCGGGCCTGAGAACCTGGACACGAAGCGGAATTTACCTTACCATCTAAACGACAAATCCCCAACAAGTCGGCGAGCAGCTTCGACAAAGCTGAGGCTTGCTTTGACAAGACTGGGATTTGCGTTTACAAGTCCAGGACTATTTTTTCCTAATCCCCGAGTTGTAAAAACAAGTCCCGGACTTGTAACCCCAATCGGCAACGACCGGGTTGTAAACGTCACCGGAGCAAATCCAAGTAAAAAACTCTTTAGAAACAACCTTACCAAGACTTCACACCCCCACTCTATATACGTAATTCCCCCCCCGAAAAAGTGTTCACCCCTTCACACAACGCCATTTATGACTGATTTCCAGGCATTTCGGTGTGAACACTTGGGATTTCCAAGCCTTCACACCCTTCACGTCTGGCACCCCCGCCGATACCCCATGAGGTGAAGGGTGTGAAGGCTTGAAAGTACCAAGTGTTCACAACCAGAAGCACTGATTTTCAGGCAATTGGAAGCATTGTGTGAAGGAATGAACCTTTTTTTCCGGGAATAAATGACGTATATATAAGAAAGCAAAATGCGTGAATCGTACCACTCAGACCATTGACACGAACCGGCAACACCGACCCCAGGCTACCAACTAAAAAAAAGGTACATTTTTTCTAATAAATGTAGAGATTGAACTAACTTTGCCAGCGGAAAAAAACGAAACAACGTGAACAAGGGCTGCTATGTGAGCACATCCGCCGGGTGTGCAACTGGTAAAAAACTATCAAAAGCGAACAGCAAGCGAGCTGTCTCGCGGTTTTTTTGTGTCCGTCGGTTGGGGTGGCCCTATGCCTCACTCGGCGGATTTTTCGTTTTCCTTTTCCCGAGCTTCACTTGTTGATGTTGGGCCGTTTCTTTTCCGCTTTGAGAGTATTCATATTATTACTAACAATAACATTTAAGAGCTATGAACTTTACCTTATTTGTCACTGCTTTGCTGACAGGGTTGGCGTTCGTAGGCGTGGTGACGATTTTGGCCAAACTGATTTCGCCGCGCAGCTACAACGCTCAGAAGGAGGAGGCTTACGAATGTGGTATTCCGACGCGCGGACGCTCCTGGATGCAGTTCCGCATCGGTTACTACCTCTTCGCCATTCTCTTTTTGATGTTCGACGTTGAAACGATGTTCCTCTTCCCCTGGGCCGTCGTGATGCGCTCATTGGGTCCTGCAGGCCTGATCAGCGTGCTCTTCTTCTTGTTCATTTTAGTTCTGGGCCTGGCCTATGCCTGGAGGAAAGGAGCGTTGAAATGGCAATGAAAAGAGCGAAAATCAAGTCTATTCCTTACGAGGAATTCAAGGACAATGAAACCTACGAGAAACTCGTAGAAGAGTTGAATGCCGGCGGTGCCAACGTGATTGTGCGCAAGCTGGACGACCTCATCGACTGGGGACGCTCCAACTCGCTTTGGCCGCTGACCTTCGCCACCAGCTGCTGCGGCATCGAATTTATGGCCGTGTGCGCCGCACGCTACGACATTGCCCGCTTCGGTTTTGAAGTAACGCGCAACAGTCCCCGTCAGGCCGACGTCATCCTGGTATGCGGTACGATTACCACGAAGATGGCTCCGGTGCTCCGCCGCCTCTACGACCAGATGGCCGACCCGAAGTACGTGGTGGCCATCGGCGGTTGCTCGGTATCGGGCGGCCCGTTCACGAAGTCGTACCACGTGCTCAACGGTGTGGACAAGATTATCCCCGTCGACGTCTACGTGCCCGGCTGTCCGCCGCGTCCCGAATCGTTCCTCTACGGCATGATGCAGCTCCAGCGCATCGTGAAGGTGGAGAACTTCTTCGGCACAACGAACCGCAAAGAAAAAGACCCTTACAAGGTAGAAGCCGAACGCAAGGGTGAAGAAATATTTAAAGAGGAGGAATTGGCATGAGCGAAGAATTGAAACCTACGGCAGCCGCCCCGCAGGCAGCTGCCAAACCCGCTGCGGCCGCTCCCCGGCCCGCTGCGGCTGCCAAGCCCGCCGCTCCTGCCAAACCTGCAGTGAACGAGCTGAAACCCACCGTAGTGGAACCGGCTGCCCTGCGCGCCGAAATGGTACGCCTGCACGACAAGGAGGGCATGGACTTCCTGCTGAACCTCACCGGTGAAGACTGGATGGAGGAAGGACTGGGGGTGGTTTACCAACTGGAAAACACCACCAACGGCAAGCAGGCTTGCGTGAAATGCGTGTGTCCCGACAGGGAGAAACCTATGTTGCCTTCCGTTTGCGACTTATGGGACATTGCCCACACGTACGAGCGTGAAGTGTATGACTTCTACGGCATCATCTTCACGAACCACCCCGACATGCGCCGCTTGTTCATGCGCGAGGACTGGGTGGGCTTCCCCTTCCGCAAGGACGACGCCACGGAGGAGAACAACCCGCTCCGCATGACGAACGAACCACTGAGCGACTTCACCACGGAGTACCGCCTCGGTGAGGACGGCCATGTGGAAAAGGTGGAACACCGCATTTGGGATAAGGACGACTATGTGGTGAACATCGGTCCGCAACACCCCTCGACCCACGGTGTGCTTCACTTCCGTGTGTCCTTGGAGGGTGAACGCATCAGCAAGATCGACCCGCACCTGGGCTACATTCACCGTGGTGTGGAGAAAATCAGCGAACAGATGACTTACCCGCAGACGCTGGCACTGACGGACCGCCTTGACTACCTCGGCGCAATGCAGAACCGCCACGCGCTCTGTATGTGTATCGAGCAGGCCATGGGCGTGGAGGTGAGCGACCGCGTGCAGGTGATCCGTACGATTATGGACGAACTGCAGCGTATCGACTCGCACATCCTTTTCTTCAGCTGTCTCTGCCAGGACCTCGGTGCCACGACGGCCTTCCTCTACGGTTTCCGCGACCGTGAGAAAATCCTTGACATCTTCGAGGAAACGTGTGGCGGCCGCCTCATCCTGAACTACAACACGATTGGCGGTGTGATGGCTGACATCCACCCGAACTTTGTGAAGCGCGTGAAGGAGTTCATCCCCTATATGCGGAAGAACATCCAAGAGTATCACGACATTTTCACGGGCAACGTCATCTTCCAGAACCGCTCGAAGGGCGTGGGTGTGCTCACCAAGGAGCAAGTCATCTCCTTCGGCTGTACGGGTGGTACGGGCCGTGCCTCGGGTTGGCACAACGACCTCCGCAAGCTCCGTCCCTACGCAGCTTACGACCGCGTGCAGTTCAACGAAGTGGTTCGCACGGAAGGCGACTCCTTTGCCCGCTACATGATCCGTCTCGACGAAATCCTCGAAAGCTTGAATATCATTGAGCAGCTCATCGACAACATTCCCGAAGGCAACTTCCAGGAAAAGATGAAGCCCATCATCAAGCTGCCCGCCGGCACTTTCTACAGCGAAGTGGAAGGCTCGCGTGGCCGTTTTGGCGTATTGATAGAGAGCAAGGGCGACAAGAGCCCTTACCGTCTACACTACCGCTCGACGGGTCTGCCCCTCGTGGCCGTGATGGACACCGTTTGCCGAGGAAATATGTTGGCAGACTTGATTACAATCGGCGGTACAGTGGACTATGTTGTTCCTGATGTAGACCGATAGATGATAAAGTTGAAAAGTGGAGAGTTTAAAGTTTATGGGTGTGCAAGGTCGGTCAAGCCGCCTTTACCCGATAAACATTTAAACATCTAAACTCATAAACTCTAAATAACCATGTTTGATTTTTCAATAGTATCCAATTGGCTACATGGCTTCTTGACAGGGACATGTGGCTTTGCCGAATGGGGCGCTATCCTGACGGAAAGCGTGCTCGTGGCATTGGCCATCATCACCCTCTACGCCGTGTTTGCCATCGCCCTTATCTACATGGAGCGCAAGGTCTGTGCATTCTTCCAGTGCCGCCTTGGCCCGATGCGTGTGGGTAAGTGGGGACTTCTCCAGGTGTTCAGCGACGTGTTCAAGATGCTGACCAAGGAGATTATCAGTATGCGGCAGAGTGACCTCTTCCTGCACAACCTGGCCCCCTTCCTCGTTGTGACAGCCTCGATGGTCACCTTCAGCTGCTTGCCCTGGAACAAGGGCGCGCACATCATCGACTTCAATGTCGGCGTGTTCTTCTTCCTGGCCATTTCTTCCATCGGCGTAGTAGGTATCCTGCTGGCCGGATGGAGCAGTAACAACAAGTATTCGCTCATCGGTGCCATGCGTAGCGGTGCGCAGATTATCAGCTACGAGCTCAGCATCGGCCTGACCATGCTCGCCATGATTTGCCTCACAGGCACCATGTCGTTCAGCGAAATCTGCCAGGACCAGTACGTCAACGGCTGGAACATCGTGCGCGGCCATGTGCCCGCCGTGATCGCCTTCCTCATCTACTTAGTGGCAGGCAATGCCGAGTGTAACCGTGGCCCGTTCGACTTGCCCGAGTGCGAAAGCGAACTGACAGCCGGTTACCACACAGAGTATTCGGGTATGCACTTCGGCTACTACTACCTGGCCGAATACCTCAACCTCTTCATCTG
>CAMBHR010000053.1:0-17216 GCA_945867195.1 uncultured bacterium
TTATCGTGAAATATAAACATTTTAAACAGGCCTTACTTTTTAAAGTGGGCTCAATGAGTTATATAAGATTTTGGAGAAGAAATGTGCAAGGCGAGAAAAATCATAATAACTTTGCAGTATTGATTTAATAAGAAGATTTATATTATGCAGACAGCAGCATTGAACCCGGCGCAAAGAGAGATACTCAACGTAATGTCATGTTTGGGTAATGATGAAGATTTGACAGAACTGAAGAAGTTATTGGTAACCTTCCTCAATGAACGTCTTCAAAGAGAACTTGATGTCCTTTGGGACAATGGTACTTTGGATGATAAGGTGTTGGAAACGCTTCTCCATGAGCATATTAGAACACCATATAAGTGAGAAGTTATGGACATCGTTCTCGATACAAATTGTCTTATACAAATAATATCCAGAAGGAGCCAGTTTTACGATTTGTGGTTAGACTTTATTAGTGGCTCATATCGAATCTGTGTCACTAATGATATTATGGAGGAATATGAGGAGATTTTGGCTGCAAAGACAACATCTCATATCGCCAAATTAATCTGTGAGATAATACTGCGTGCTCCAAATACAGTAAAATTAGAAGCACATTTTCGGTGGGGATTAATTGAAAAAGACCCTGATGATAACAAGTTTGTGGATTGCGCCATTGTGGCAAATGCGAATTATATCGTGACAGAGGATTCTCATTTTAAAGTGTTGAAACATATATCATTTCCTCAAGTTAATGTACTCAAGCTAAATGAGTTTAATGACATGATGTCAAGAATCAGATGAACACCATTATTATTCAGAGGGGACAGATACATTGATAGCCTAATCGGGGCAATGTGCCAGTTGATAGTTGTTGTCTGCTGTTAGCAGTCAATAATGAAGTTGTCTGTTGTAGTACACGTTGTCACCATATAGCGATATCGAAGAAAGATAGGCTGCGGCTCGGAATAGAAAAAGTAAATCCTGCGGCTTTCCTTTTTGCTCTGCACTCGCCTTGCACTACTTTGCTTCGCGAAGATAGGCTGCGGCTCGGAAGAAAAAACCAAAACTATCGTTTTGCTTTTATTCTTCTCTCGCCTTGCACTATCTTTGTACCCCAAAAGAAGGAAAAAATGGTGCGAAAATTACTCCTTATTATATATATAGCTATGCTGCCCGGGGTGCTGAAGGCTCAGTCGTCGCTCTACGAACGCTACATCGGGCAATACAGCAGTATGGCCGTGGACCAGATGCACCGCTACGGCGTGCCGGCCAGTATCACCCTGGCACAAGGACTGCTGGAAAGCGCGGCTGGAACCAGCCGGCTGGCTACCAAGGGCAATAATCATTTCGGCATCAAGTGCGGAGGGGTATGGAGCGGCCCGTATATGCTCATGACCGACGACGCACCGAACGAAAAATTCCGCGTCTATGGCAACGCAGCCGAAAGCTATGAAGACCACTCCAAATTCCTGCGCAACGGTCGCCGCTACGCTTTTCTCTTTGAACTCAAACGGACTGACTACAAAGGCTGGGCGCGCGGCCTGAAGCAGGCCGGATATGCCACCAGTCCCACTTATGCCAACTCCCTCATCGAACTAATCGAGAAATACCGCTTGGACCGTTACGACCACGCTCCCGGGCGCAAGCACCAGACGCGGCAGGAGGAAGAACAGCGGAAATGGCAGGAAAAGGCCGGCACACATACCGTCAGACGCTGTAACGGACAATATTACATCGTGGCACGGAGCGGTGATACCTATACCTCGCTGGCACGCGCGATGAACACCAAGGAAAAAAAGCTCCGGCAGTACAACGACGTGCCGGAAGACTATCGCCTGCGTGAGGGCGACATCGTTTATCTCGGCAAAAAACGCAAAAAGGCCGACCGCTCGATGAAACGCCGTTACCACGTGATGGAAGAAGGAGAGAGTCTGTACACCATCAGCCAGCGTTACGGCGTACGGCTCAGTTCGCTCTGTAAAATGAACCCCATCGGCAAGAACTACCACTTCCGTGCAGGCGACGAAATTAAGATTAAATAATCCAACACCGAACTATTCTCTTACTAATGTCAGTAGCCCAATTCCTTCAATCGGCACACCCCACGGCCTTTTCGTTCGAGGTGTTGCCGCCTTTGCGGGGCAAGAGCATCGAGAGCGTGTACCGCACCATCGACCGCTTGATGCCCTTCAATCCTGCTTACATCAACATCACCACCCACCGCACCGAAACCATCTACCATGAGGTGGAGGGCGGTATGTTCGAGCGGCTCAACGTGAGGAGCCGTCCCGGCACGGTGGCCATCGCCGCAGCCCTGAAGGGACGCTATGGGGTGCCGGCCGTTCCCCACGTGATTTGCAGCGGATTCACCCGCAGCGAGATAGAATGCCAGCTCGTCGACCTTTCCTTCCTCGACATTACCGACCTCATCGTGCTCCGGGGCGACCGGGCGCGCGGCGAGAACCGGTTCGTGCCCACTCCCGGCGGCCACGCTCACGCCGACGAACTCTGCCGGCAGGTCAACCTCTTCAACGAAGGACAACTCATTGACGGTACGCAGTGCGAGCCGTTGGCCACCCCCTTCACCTACGGCGTGGCGGGTTATCCCGAAAAGCACGAGGAGGCCATGAACCTTGATACTGACCTGGCATACCTCAAGGCCAAGGTTGAGGCCGGGGCACAGTACATCGTCACCCAAATGTTCTTCGACAACACCAAGTATTTCGACTTTGTGGAACGTGTGCGCCGGGCCGGCATCACCGTGCCCGTCATTCCCGGACTGAAACCCCTCACCACGCTCAACCATCGCTCCATGTTGCCTAAAACTTTCCACATCGACTTCCCCACTGATCTGGCTGCCGAGCTGAACCGCTGCCGGACGAACGACGACGTGAAGGCCCTCGGCGTGGAGTGGGGCATAGCCCAGGCACGCGAGCTGAAGGAGCACGGCGTTCCCAGCATCCATTTCTACTCCATGAATGCAGCGGCCAGCATCGAGCAGATTGCCCGCGCCGTGTATTAAGTTTCCCAAAAGGCGCGGCGTCCGGAATGCGGCACCCCCACCGCTACTGCATATTTTCCTGAATCATGTTTCCCGACACAGATAAACTTATCATCTTGGACGGTGCCATGGGCACCATGCTGCAACGCCAGAGGCTCGGCGAGGCCGACTTCCGGGGCGACCTGTTCCCCGACTGGCCCGTCAGGCTGCAAGGCAACAACGACGTGCTTGCCTTGACCCGTCCCGATGTGCTCCAGGCCATCCACCGCGCCTATTTGGAGGCCGGGGCCGACCTGATAGAAACCAACACGTTCAACGCACAGCGCATTTCGCAGGCCGACTACCACACCGAGGAATATGTGGCCCGCATCAACCGCGAGGCAGCCCGTCTGGCACGCGAGGAGGCCGACCGCATGACCGCCCTCACGCCCCAAAAGCCACGCTATGTGGCCGGTTCCGTGGGGCCGACCAACAAGACCCTCTCCATGTCGCCCGATGTGGAAAACCCCGCCTTCCGCGCCATCACCTACGATGAGTTGCTCGAAGCCTATACCGAGCAGATGGATGCCCTGGCCGAAGGCGGTGTGGACCTCTTCCTCATCGAAACCATCTTCGACACCCTCAACGCCAAGGCCGCCCTGCAGGCTGCCGCACGTGCCGCCGGGAAAGCGGGCCGACGCATCCCCGTGATGCTCAGTGCCACCATTGCCGATGCTTCAGGCCGAACGCTGTCCGGCCAGACGCTCGATGCCTTCCTTACCTCCGTGGCCCACTGTTCCGACCTCTTCAGCGTGGGGCTCAACTGCTCCTTCGGTGCGGCCGATATGCGTCCCTACCTGCGCGAGCTGGCGGCTAAGGCACCCTGCCGCGTCAGTGCACACCCCAACGCCGGACTGCCCGACGAGGAAGGCCGCTACTCCGAAACGCCCGAGCGTATGGCACAGGCGATGCAAGGCTTTGTGGACGACTGTTCTGTGAACATCATCGGCGGATGCTGCGGTTCTACGCCCGACCACATACGCGCCATAGCCCGTATGGCAGAGGGTCGCCAAGCACGCCCGTTGCCCACCGCCGACACACAGCCCCGGGCCGGCTGGCTCGCTGGTCTCGACGCTTTCAGTCCGCTGCCGGGCACCTTTGTCAACGTGGGCGAACGCTGCAACGTGGCCGGCAGCCGCAAATTCCTGCGGCTCATCAAGGAAAAACAATACGACGAGGCACTGGCCATAGCCCGTAAGCAGGTGCGCGACGGGGCCATGATGCTCGACATCAACATGGACGACGGTCTTCTGGACACCGAGGCCGAGATGACCCATTTCCTCCGCCTCATGGCCTCCGACCCCGAAGTGGCCCGCCTGCCGTGGATGATAGACTCCTCCCGTTTCGAGGTCATCGAGGCCGCGCTGAAGTGCGTGCAGGGAAAGGCCGTGGTCAACTCCATCTCGCTCAAAGAGGGCGAGGAACGCTTCGTGCAGCGCGCCCGCATCATCAGCCAATACGGTGCGGCCATGGTGGTGATGGCCTTCGACGAGGAGGGACAGGCCACCACGTATGAACGCAAGGTGGCCGTGTGCGAACGCGCCTACCGGCTCCTCACCGAAAAGGCCGGTGTGAAGCCTTGCGACATTATCTTCGACCCCAATATACTCACCGTGGCCACAGGCATGAAGGAACACGACCGCTACGCCCTCGACTTTATCCGCGCCACGGGCTATATCCGCCAGCATCTGCCCGGCGTACACGTCAGCGGCGGCGTGAGCAATCTCTCCTTCGCCTTCCGGGGGCACAACTACCTGCGCGAAGCCATGCACGCCGTGTTCCTCTACCACGCCATTGCCCAAGGCATGGACATGGGCATCGTCAACCCGGCCTCCAAGGTGATGTATCACGACATACCCGCCGATCTGCTCGAAGACATCGAGGACGTGGTGCTCTGCCGCCGCGACGATGCCGCCGAACGCCTCATGGAACGTGCCCGCAACGACGAAGAACCCGCATTGGCCGCCGCAGCCGATGCGCCGCAGGCCGACCGCAGGCTGGTGCCCCTCGAACAGCGGCTGATGAACGCCCTGCGTACGGGCGACGACGAGCACTTGGCCGACGACCTCACCGAGGCCCTGGCCGCCTACGACGCGCCGGGCCACATCATCGAAGGGCCGCTCATGCGCGGTATGCAACTGGTGGGCGACCTCTTCGGCGAAGGGAAAATGTTCCTCCCGCAGGTGGTGAAGTCAGCCCGTACCATGAAGAAGGCCGTGGCTTTCCTGCAACCCTTCCTCGAACAGCAGAAACAGACCGACAAGGCCGGCAACGGCTGCTACGTGGTGGCCACTGTGAAGGGCGATGTTCACGACATCGGCAAGAACATCGTGGCCGTGGTGCTCGGTTGCAACAATTTCGACGTGGTGGACTTGGGCGTGATGGTGCCGGCAGAGAAAATCGTGGAGGCGGTGCGTGAACACGATGCCGAGTTCGTGGCTCTGAGCGGCCTGATCACCCCCTCGCTCGACGAAATGTGCCATACGGCGCAGGCCATGCAGCAGGCCGGACTGCGCGTGCCGCTCTTTATCGGCGGTGCCACGACCTCGGACCTCCATACGGCGTTGAAAATCGCGCCGCTCTACGACGGCCCCGTGTTCCACGTGAAGGACGCGGCGCAAAATCCCGTGCTGGCCCTACAGCTGAAAGGCGAGGGGCGCGAGGAACTGATTGCCGAAAACCGCCGGCGGCAGGAACAGCTTGTGGCGGAGCACCGGCGCAAGCAAACTGCCGACCGCAGGCAGGAGAACGAAGACGGCGGCCCGTCTGCCACATCCGGAACAGCCCGGCGGCTGCACATTGACTGGGACAACGAAACGCTGCCCGCACCCTCGTTTACCGGTTGTCGCACGCTGACCGACATCCCCCTGGGCGAGGTAAGAGAACTCATCAACTGGATATACTTCTTCAACCTGTGGCGCGTGAATCGCGGCACGCCCGAGGCCGAGGCTTTGCAACACGAGGCCGAAGCCTTGCTCGACGACTTGCAGACACGCCACACGTTGTGCGGTCAGGTGGCATTCTATCCCGCCTATGCCACAGACCACAGCGTGGTCCTGCTGAAGGACGGCGGGGAGGTGGAGATACCCACTCCGCGCCAACGCAGTGCGGCGGCGCCCGGCGAGCCTCTGCTGTCGCTCTGCGACTTCGTGGCTCCTCTCCCCCAGCGCGACCACTTGGGGGCGTTCGCCGTGACCCTGCCGCCGCAGTTGGTGGCTGAGGTGGAGCGCGCGAAAGCCGCCGGCGACGACTATCACGCCCTGATGTTGCAGAGCGTGTGCGACCGTCTGGCCGAGGCTGGTGCCGAATGGCTGCACCGCGAAGTGCGCCGCCGTCTGTGGGGCTATGCGCCCGATGAGCAGCTTTCGCTGGCCGATTTGGCCCGGGCGGCTTACCAAGGCATCAGGCCCGCCGTGGGCTATCCCTCGCTGCCCGACCAACAGCAGATTTTCAAGGTGGCCTCGCTCCTCGACTTCGACCGTCTGGGCATCCGCCTCACCGAAAACGGTGCCATGTACCCCCAAAGTTCCGTGTGTGGCCTGCTGTTCAGCCATCCGCAAAGCCGCTATTTCGCTTTGGGATAGTAAAAAAACAATTAAACTGCTAATAAACCTCAAAAGAAGCCCTCTGTCATCCATTTTGCACGGCAAAAAGAGGAGGACGAGGGAGGAAAGTCTATATATTTGCACATGACAAATAACAGAGGTTAGGAGGGATAACCCAATTTCTCTTAAACCCAACAAAAGGAACAATTATGAAAAAGTCGCTATTGTTATTGGTTGCGTGTCTGGCCACTCTCGGCACATACGCACAGGATGACGACATATATTTCGTTCCGTCATCAAAGAATAAGACAGTACAGCAAGAACAACGGAGCCCCGAGAACCGTTCCACGTACACCCCGATTACTGAAGAAGAAAACTTTTCCGAAAGCAACTGGGCCGAAAACCGTGGAAACAACGGTTGGGACGTGGACGAATACAACCGGCGCGGCAAACGCTACAAGGGTGAGTGCAGTGACACGGTGAAGGACAGCAGTTGCTACGACCAGGGCTACTCCGACGGTTTCAGCGACGGCTACGAGGACGCTTCTTACACCTCACGCATCGTGCGCTTCTGGTCGCCCCGTCCCGGTGTGTACGTGAGCAGCCCTTATTACCTCGACTACTATGACCTGTGCTACGATCCCTGGTACTACGGTTACTACTCGCCGTGGAGCTGGAGCTGGGGCTGGAGCGGCTGGTACGGTTGGGGCAGCTGGTATGGCTGGCGGCCCTATTATAGCTGGGGTTGGGGCTGGGGACCCTCATGGGCCTGGTACGACCCCTGGTGGGGCGGCCCGGGATGGCACCATCACCACCATTACTGGTATCCGTCCAATGCCGAACGCGGCCCGCGAGGCGGCTACATTGCTTACGGCGGACGGCGCGGTAACAACGGCAGCGTGGCCTATGGCGGCAGGGGCAGCGCTTCACGGCCTTCTTCCGCATGGGGCACTTCCGGACGCGGCACTACGCAGCGCACTACGCTCGGTGGCACGACCAACCGCCCCTCGCGTTCCTTCGGCAACACCCGGACATCGCAGCCCTCAGGTTCCGTCAACCGCTCAACGAACACGCAGCGCAAGGAACAGTCCACATCGCGCCCCTCGCGCTCTTTTGGCAACACTGACAGCAAGCGTACCAACCGCAGCTCTTCCGAACGCAGTTCCAACCGCAGTTCGGGCAGCCAGCGTTCCTCCTCCTCGTTCAGCAGTCCTTCCCGCAGCAGCTTCGGCGGCGGAGCAACGGGCGGCGGAGGCCGCAGCTTCGGTGGCGGAGGCGGACGCAGCGGCGGTCGCAGGTAAGCGGACCATCTCATTGTTCAGCACATCATCAGCCGATGGGAATGAGGCAGCGCGCTTGCTTCCCGTTCCCACCGGCTTTCTTCCTTTCATAAAAAGCACTAAGCAATGAAACAAAAATATCTGGCGGCTTTGGCCGCGCTGACCCTGTGCGGCAGTATGCAGGCGCAGGACATCTACAAAGTGGAAATGCTCTCGGGCAGCGACCTGAACGGAACGGCACGCTTCGTGGGCATGGGTGGTGCCATGAATGCCCTCGGTGCCGACCTTTCCACCATGGGTACGAACCCCGCTGCCATCGGTATGTATCGCCGCAGCGACGTGGCCTTCACCGGAAGCACCACCTCACAGCCCAACGGTCGCGAGTTTGGCGAAATCAATAAGGTGCGCGCCTCGTTCGACCAGGCCGGCTTTGTTTACGCCTGTAAGCTGAACAGCGACGTGCGCTTCGTGAACATCGGTTTCAACTACCAGAAAAAGCGCAACCTGAAGAATTTTATCGGGCTCAACAATATCGGCCTGCAAGGTGGCATGTCGCAGTCATGGCAGATGATGGATCTGGCCATGGACCTGAACGGCAACTGGCTCGACCTCTCGTCCGAATCGGACGACTACCGCAAAACCACCCCCTTGACCGTGGTGGGCTATGACGCGCAGATGATTGCGCCGATTTACGACGAAAACGGCCAGTTGACCGGCTACGAACCCAGCTTTGCCGACAGCTACGACTATCGCCGCGCCCAGTGGGGTGGGGTACAGCAGTTCGATTTCAACCTCTCGATGAACTGGCAGGACCAGGTCTATGCCGGCTTGACCGTGGGAGCCTACAACGTGGACATCCACAGCCGCACGGAGTATGGCGAAGTACTTTACGATGCCGACAACAATACGGATTATTACGGTATGCTCAATGCCGAGTCACTGACCGGCGTGGGCGTGGACGTGAAGCTCGGTGTCATTCTTCGTCCCATCGAAGAGTCGCCCTTCCGTCTGGGCTTCTCCGTCAGCACCCCCACCTTCTTCAACCTGACGCAGCACTCCTATCTCTATATGAACTCGCCCTACGGCTACATCGCCGAGAACGGACAGGAGTACGACCGCACGGAGGCCGATGCCGAAGTGGGCAACTTCGACTACCGCATCTATACGCCGTGGAAGTTCAACCTCAGTATGGCCACCACCGTGGCCGGCGTGCTGGCCTTGGATGCGGAATATGAGTTCAGCGGCACGCAGGGCGCACAGATGCGCTACCCTGACTACGATGACTATTGGTACGACAGCTATTACAGCTCCTCCACCAAGGACAAGGCGTTGGGCAAGGAAATCGACGATTGGACGCAGGCCGTCCATACCTTCCGTGTCGGTGCCGAGCTGAGACTCGCCCCGGGCGTGTTCGGACGTGTGGGCTACAACTATGTTTCCTCCCCGTTCAAGAAGGATGCCTTCCTCAACCAGTTCACTGACAGCCCGTCGTATGCCTACAGCACCAACACCGACTATGTGAACCTCGGAAGCATCAACCGCGTGACGGCAGGCCTGGGCTTTAGGTCCAAGCACTTCTATGCCGACCTCGCCTACCAGTACCAACAGCAGGAGGCCGATGTCTACGCCTTCCATGTGCCCGATGCCAACGGCGTGACCAACCGCCTGCAAGGCCAGAAGGTGGACCTCAACCGCCACAACTTCATGCTGACCCTGGGATATAAATTCTAATCTTTTTTTCATAGTATACCAGATGGGCTAATTAGACTTGGAATGCCAATTAGCCCATCTTTTTTCTGCAAAGACATGCTGCAAACCAAACATCTCCTTCCGGCTGCCATGCTCCTCCTCGCATCGTGTGCCTCCCACCGTTCGGCCTACCAGCTTTCCGGCGAGTGGAACGTAGTGAACCTGAACGGCACCGAAATAGTGCCCTCCAAGCAAACGCCCTATCTCGGTTTCGACATCAACGAAAACCTCCTTTACGGATTTACCGGCTGCAACCGCCTCACCGGCCGGCTTGATGCCGCACAGTTCCTGAAAGGGAAAGCCGAAATCGGCCCCCTCGGCATGACCCGGATGCTGTGTCAGGACGACCAGTATGAAACCCCGTTCATGGAAAGCCTCGGCAAGGTGGCGGCTTCGGAAATCAAGGACAACATGATGTTCCTCAAAGACAAGGAAGGCAATACCCTCATCACGCTTAAAAAGAAATAATCCGACATGGCTACAGTTGACGACAAGAAAATCATATTCTCCATGGTCGGCTTGTCCAAGACCATCAAGCAGACCAACAAGCAAGTGCTCAAGGACATCTATCTGAGCTTCTTCTACGGTGCCAAAATCGGCATCATCGGTTTGAACGGCGCGGGAAAGTCCACCCTGATGAAAATCATTGCCGGGCTCGACACCGACTATCAGGGGCAGGTGGTATTCTCCCCCGGCTACACCGTGGGCTACCTGCCTCAGGACCCGCACCTCGACGACAACAAGACCGTCAAGGAAATCGTGCAGGAAGGGGTGCAGAACGTGGTCGACGCCCTGGCCGAATATGAAGAGATAAACCAGAAGTTCGGCTTGCCCGAGTACTACGAGAACGAGGACAAGATGAACGAGCTCTTTGCCCGTCAGGGAGAGTTGCAGGACATCCTCGATGCCACCGACGCGTGGAACCTCGACAGCCGCTTAGAGCGCGCCATGGATGCCCTCCGCCTGCCGCCAGCCGACCAGAAGGCCGAACACCTCTCGGGAGGTGAGCGTCGCCGCGTGGCACTCTGCCGCCTGTTGCTCCAAAAGCCCGACGTGCTGCTGCTCGACGAACCTACCAACCACCTCGACGCTGAGAGCATCGACTGGCTCGAACAGCACCTGAACCAATACGAGGGCACCGTCATCGCCGTCACCCACGACCGCTACTTCCTCGACGACGTGGCCGGCTGGATCCTGGAGCTGGATCGTGGCGAGGGCATACCCTGGAAAGGCAACTACTCCTCCTGGCTCGACCAGAAGACCAAACGCATGGAGCAGGAAGAGAAAGTGGCCAGCAAGCGGCGCAAGACCCTGCAGCGCGAGTTGGAGTGGGTGCGCATGGCACCCAAGGCGCGTCAGGCCAAGGGAAAGGCCCGTCTCAACTCCTACGACAAACTCCTCAACGAGGACCAGAAGGAACGGGAGCAGCACTTGGAAATCTTCATCCCCAACGGTCCGCGCCTCGGGGCGAAGGTCATCGAAGCCCAGCACGTGGCCAAATCCTTTGGCGACAAGGTGCTCTATTCCGACCTCAACTTCACGCTTCCGCCCAACGGCATCATTGGCGTGATCGGCCCCAACGGTGTGGGAAAGACCACCCTTTTCCGCCTCATTATGGGCCTCGACACCCCCGATGCCGGCACTTTCACTTGCGGCGAAACCGTGAAGCTGGCCTACGTTGACCAGCAACACAAGGACATCGACCCCGAGAAGACCGTCTACCAAGTCATTTCGGGCGGCAGCGAACTGATGCGGATGGGCGGACGCGACATCAACGCCCGTGCCTACCTGAGCCGCTTCAACTTCTCCGGAGCCGACCAGGAGAAGAAGTGCGGCGTGCTTTCCGGTGGTGAGCGCAACCGCCTGCAACTGGCCTTGGCCCTGAAGCAGGAAGGCAACGTGCTCCTGCTCGACGAGCCCACCAACGACATCGACGTCAACACCCTTCGCGCCCTGGAGGAAGGTCTCGAAGCCTTTGCCGGCTGCGCTGTCGTCATCAGCCACGACCGTTGGTTCCTTGACCGCATCTGCACCCACATCCTCGCCTTTGAGGGCAACGGACAGGTGTATTTCTACGAAGGTTCCTATACCGAATACGAGGCCCACAAGGCCAAACGCTTAGGCCTCGAAGCACCGCAGCGCATCCGCTACCGCAAGCTCGACGAGTAAGCCCACCGCCAGCCGCCCCTTGCGTCGGCACCCCCTGCTGCGTCCACGCTCCGCATCCGGCTTTCAAGCGGACGGAACAACGGCAAAACTTCAGCGCACTTGGTTCAGGCAAACATCCTGATCCAAGTGCGCTTTATGTGATTATTGCTGT
Organism: uncultured bacterium; assembly: GCA_945867195.1. GTDB lineage: Bacteria > Bacteroidota > Bacteroidia > Bacteroidales > Bacteroidaceae > Alloprevotella. Next base: position 11,917 of record CAMBHR010000053.1, read on the forward strand.
CCGGTAATCAAGGCCGTCAGGCTGCGCCCTGGAGGCTTAACTTGCTGAGATTTCAATGGTTATCGGCATTCTTGGACTTTTACCGGACAGCAATATGCTTAGAACCTGAATTGCAGCCCCCTATAGCTCCACTCGGTTTCAATAATCGTGGTCGTGATAGTATTGTCTGCGGTGATTACGCGCAATGAAGTCAATGTTGCGCGTAAAAATTCTGTTGCCTGTTTCAGAGTGATGGAGAGAGCTGATGTCTCCGTCTTGCAGCATCTCGTTTTCAAGGAGATATTGGAGCAATTCTGGGTGCATGGCCTCGGTATCGCACAGTGCGTTGACGGTTTCTTGCTGCATAGTGTCCGCGTCACATTTCCGGTAGAACGGGTTGTACGCACACTTGATGGCATGTGTCATGCCGGGGGCGAATATGATGCCTGCTTTCTTTGATATGAAAGCTACTTGGGGGCCAGATGGCAACTGTCCGCTAATTTCTTCGATGTCAATTCCCGGAGCGACCTTCTTCAGCCAGTCCTTACGTTGCCTTGCGTTTTCAAAGAATGCCAGACGTTTCCCGTCAGTCTTTTCCATATACATCGGGAAAACTCGCTCATACGACACTTGGAGTTCTTTGTTACGCTCACACCTGAAGTTGTACTGTTCCAAGTCGGCATTGGCTATATACCCATTGATTTCCCAGTCGCAGTTTCCGTACTTCACCAAGGCTGTCGATACATACCGGCCTTTTCGGAATAAGTCAGGATATACGTTTTGCAGCTTGTATTCCTCGGCTTTTGAGTCTTTCAGTACTGCGTAGTCCGTGTCGGCAGCCACCACCTTAAAGATATCCTGTGTACGGTACTGCAGGTTCTTGAGCCTCTGTGATGCCTCAAACATCCCATTGTTATGGTACATCTCTGCCAGCCACCAATGAGGGAGGAGGGCTATCGGGCCGATTTCCGTTGTCATGGCGAACGTGGTTTCCGAGTAGTACTGAGTTTCCCTTTTGTTGAAATGGGTTGAACGCCAGCCTTCAGCCAAATCGTCAAATTCAGCTTCTGTCAGGGGAGAGCAGAGCAGATAGGATTTCCTCAGCCATAGGAGCACACGTTTCAGTTTGAAGTAGTCGTCCGCTTGGCCGTCACGATAGACGAAGTCGTATAATCCGTCGTTGACCTCAATCTCATCGTCCTCTGTCAGCACATCCATGATGATCTTGGCCGTGTACTTATCCATTGCCAGAGGGTTGATAAATTGGTCATCAAAATTTCTGGACATGACAATCCATACCAGCAATTCCACCTCTTGGGCGTTCACATCTTCGTCTTCCAGTACGCCGTCAACTTCGTAGAAAGGCAGCGGACGATGGTAGGCATCCATGTGCAGGCTGACGAACGCGTTCCACAGTCCCAGCTTGGACATCTTGTCTTCGTAGTAAATTGCCACGTTGATGGCAATTTCCTTCCTCAATTCATCCGCACCCGGCAATCTGGTGGACAGCCCTTGAATCCTCTCGTAAATCCTGTTTGCTACATCTACATACATCGGACATGGACGAATGCCAGGGGGATAGTAGCCTGCAAAATCTTTGGGGAATATTGTCTTTTTCATAAATATGCTGTTCAAACAGTATTTTTGGGGAAAATTCCAGTTGCAAATATATGCGTTTCCTATAGATTTATCGCTATTTTACGGCACTGAGGTGAAGGATGTGAAAAGGTAGTGAATGCAAGTTCTGGAGGTTATGAGCTGCCTCTCCCACAAGTCGTGGATTTGTTTCCCACAAGTCCTGGACTTGTTTTGCCTACTCAAGGAGTTGTTCGAACAAGTCCCGGACTTGTGAAGAGAACTTCACGCAGTGACCGGCTGGGCAGGCGAAGCGGGAAAAATCATGCTGAAAATGCCATCTTCGCACGCGCATATATTATACGGTAATTATTTTCTCAAAAAGCATTCACCCTTTCACACGGAGCGTGTTTCCTTCTGATTTTCAAGGGGCTAAGGTGTGAATGATTGGATTTCAAAGAGTTCACACTGGCGGTGAATACTTGTGGAGGGCGGAAAGAGCAAACTTTCACACCGGCAAACCGTCTGAAAAACCAGGACGAAAGCTGCATGAACGTCTCCCTGCGCCGTGAAGGTTTGAAAATCCAATCGTTCACACTTCAAACCGCTGAAAATCAGTCGGAAACACGCTCCGTGTGAAAGAGTGAATGTTTTTTTCGGATGAAAAAATGCGTATAGAGAAGAGCGAAGTGTTGGGGCGGTGAACGGTGAAATGCACCGTGACATCTTCCTGAGGGGTTGTCTGCCCCAACCTTCCGGTGCCCTCCGTAACTTAAGGGGCTTATTGTATGCTGTCCACGTACGTTGAATCCACTATGGCTTCATCGATTTCATCAGGGTAACGGGCGAATGCTTGCAATCTCTCGACATCCTCGTCTGTCAGCCCGGGAATGCCGACATCTTCATGATAATTGAGCAACCACCGGGCTTCCCAGCGGGAGAGCAATGCGTGTTCGTCGGCCTTCAGGTAATAGTAGGCGACTTCCCTTTCATCAATCTTGCCGTTTTCGTCCGGTCTACGACTGAGCTGGCCGAGCATCTTGTACACCATCGGGGTTTTCGCGGCAAACTGTTCCAGCTTCGCCTTGTCGGGCCGGTTATTCCCCCGATAGTACAGAAAGGCGTTCAGCAATGTGCCCAAACTGCTTCCACGTTCGGAGGCATCCGTTATGAGTTCCAGGCCACGAATGGAGTCGCCGCTTTGCACACACATAAAACCTAACCAAGCGGATGCGTCGGGACTGTCGTTTGCTGCCAGTTGTGCCATGGCATTGTCTTTCTCTTCTCCCTGTGGCTTATCGCACTTTTCCAACAGGTAGTAGAGGTCTTTGAGGTCGTTGGAATCAGGGATTTGTGTGATGTACTCCTTTTCGTCATGAATGGCACCACGGGCTTGTGCTTGTTCCATCATGGCCACCATTCCGAGAAAATCCTTTTTCACGCCGATGCCGTCTCTGTAGCAGTCGGCCAGTTTCAGATAGGCCTGGCCGTCACCCCAGCGTGCTCTTTCAACGAGTGCACGGATGTCTGCGGTGCCGTTGGCATTCTCTGTGGGCATTTCAGCGTCTTTCGCCGCTGCAAGACTCTCTGCCATTTGTTGGTCAGAACAGGAGACCAAGATTGCCCCCATCAACAGGATGATTACTTTTTTCATAATTGTGTTTTATGTGTTTCTGGATCTGTGAAGATTCGGTTTGTATCAAACAAATGCTTCTTGCGTCTGAGGAACTCGGCCTCATAGTCTGCGGGCAGTCCCAGCATGGCAAGCTCGTCGGGGGTGATTGCCTTGATGATGCTGCCCAGCCTGGCGGCAATGTCGTCGCAGCGGAATTGCTTTTTCTCTACATTGCGGTGTCCCTTCATCTCCGGCACTTCGTCGAACGGCACGGAGGGGTGCATCACATAGTAAAGGGCGATGGCAATGTCTGTGCGGTGTCTGCCCATGGCGCAGGCCATATAGAAGCCGCCCTTGTCCATCAACTTGAACAGCAGCGGAAGCGAGCGGATGATCTGGTGCACGTCCGTGTTCTTGCTGTCGATGGGCAGATTGTGGTATTCCAGGCCGGCCTCTGCCACATTGCGGTCGTAGCGGTCGGTATGGTCAGCCGTGCGGAGGTCGATGATGACCCTTACACCGGCATCACGTACCTTTTCCAACAGCCAGTTGCTGCCATGTCCCGACATGGTCCTGCCTCTCACGCCTTTGTCATAGACGGGGGCGAGGTCGACAATGGGGTATCGCTTCAATGCTTCATACAGTGCATTGGGCTTGTTGACAAATGAAAGGCTGGCCGCCTTTGGCTTGTTCTCTTGGCTGACCTTGTTTTGGGCATTCTTTCCGACATGCCACCCGTCGCACCATGCGCATTTATAGACCGAGAAATGCACACCGTGCTTTTCGCTCATTGCCCGGGCAGCCTTCAAAGCGACGGCTTTCGTGGGGTACGACATCTTGGGCTTGCCGCTTCCGCGTGCCGTATGGCTGTATCGGCTGAAAATGCCGAAGGCGTTGTGCGTCACGAGGATGTTTCTCCAAGCTCTCCGGCGGGTCAGCTGGTCATATAGGGCTAAGAACAGGTTCTTGATTTTCATATCGTTGGCTCTTTGGTTCTTTATGTAATAAGAGAGGCTATCGTAACCCTATATCTATCACATCATAGTCGCTATCGAGGGGAAATGCTTTCAACGAACTCCTTCGGAAGGATGATATTTGACACATCAATGGCATCCGTAAAAAGTGGGGCAATCTCCTCATCGCGAAATCCTGCTATACCGCAACCTATACGCGTGACGAGGAACGTGAGCCGGTTGTGTTCCTTGGCAAAGCGGATGAACGCATTCAAAAAAACTCTTTATTACCATACCAGCCTGGCAAATGATTGTCAATCCTTTACCGACTTTTATACCCACATTCAGCTGCACCTCCTATACGTTGAAAAGCAACCACTAAGGATTTTTTGACGCAGACTTTTGAGTGCCTCGGCTTAATGCCAGAGTTTGTATGCTGAAAATACAATAAGATTGGGTCGGACAGCGTCCAAGTGCTCCACATGTGAGATGGTAGCTGGTAGCAATCGCCATAAATGCTGCTCGCCTGTTACATTTCCTTTATACAAACAAAATCCTTCCATCCTACGGCTTGTTTGTAAGCATAAATCCGTCCTTTAGGAACATAGAGTATGCACTCCTCTTTGTTAATATCGTCAAATGCACAATTATCGCACGTTGGTGGCACTTGGGCAAAGCTCTTTATCTCAGTGAGTGCGCTGCAGCCACTGAAGGCACCATAGCCAATCGAAGTCACCGAGTCGGGGATGGTCAGCGAGGTTATGCCGCTGCAGTCACGGAAGGCTCTGTCGCCAATCGAAGTCACCGAGTCGGGGATGGTCAGCGAGGTTATGCCGCTGCAGTCACGGAAAGCGTCTTCGCCAATCGAAGTCACTGAGTCGGGGATGGTCAGCAAAGTTATGCCGCTGCAGTCACAGAAGGCACCTTCGCCAATCGCAGTCACTGAGTCGGGGATAGTCAGCGAAGTTATGCCGCTGCAGCCACAGAAGGCCCAGTTGCCAATCGAAGTCACTGAGTCGGGGATGGTCAGCGAAGTTATACCGCTGCAACCATTGAAGGCCCAGCCGCCAATCGAAGTCACTGAGTCGGGGATGGTCAGCGAGGTTATGCCGCTGCAGCCTTCGAAGGCCGAGCCGCCAATCGAAGTCACAGACGCGGGGATGGTCAGCGAAGTTATG
>CAMBHR010000054.1:0-16630 GCA_945867195.1 uncultured bacterium
GGGTTGAGTCGATTACAGATGAGAGTTTAGAGTCAAATTTTGGAGTCAAATTGCTCCATTATTGAAAAAATCCTCCAAAAGGAATAAGTTTCTCAGATTTTATTGCTACCTTTACCATGTCTGTCGGGTTTGATACGTATTTTGATTTACAATACTAAGATAGGTAAAAAATCCGACATAACAAAATCCTGGGTAACTTTTTGTTGCTCAGGTATTAAAAAAAGAAAAGTATTAATATTGTGGAATTAAGGGTTATAAAGGTTGTGTCAGCGAGAGCAGAGCCAAGCTTGCTTAGACTACGCTAAGGTGCGAAGGAGGAAGACAAAGTCAATCTTATGTAAAGATACTGCGTAACTCGGTTATCAGGTTATGGGGTTATAAGGTTATTTAGTTACAGTTGTAACGCTTGAACATCGCTCGCTCAAATAGTAATCTTTTAACCTCATAACCTTATCCCTCATCACCTCGATTATAACCTCATAATCTTACTTCTCATACCCCAAAACAAGAAATCTGCTCATGTATTGCGACATACCCCAAGTAAACCAGCTCACGGCCTTACTGCTCAGCCACGGCCTGACCCGTATCGTGGCCTGTCCCGGCTCGCGCAATGCCACGTTGCTCCACAATTTCCGCGAGGCGGGCTTCACGCTCTACCCCGCCACCGACGAGCGCAGCGCGGCATTCGTGGCACTTGGCATCGTGTTGGCCACGGAACAGCCCGCCGCAGTGTGTGTCACCTCCGGCTCGGCCCTTTTGGCCACCCTCCCGGCGGTGGCCGAAGCCAGCTATCGCCACCTGCCCCTGCTGGTCATCTCGGCCGACCGTCCCGCCCAATGGATCGGGCAGTACGACGGTCAGACGCTCCCGCAGTGTGGCGCGCTGCAACCCTACTGCCCCACCTGCGGACTCTCGGAACCGCACACCGAGGAGCTGCATTGGGCCAACAATCGCCTCATCAACGAAGCCCTGTGCTCCCTGCACCAACACGGCGGCGGTCCGGCGCACCTCAATGTGCCCATTGCCGAGCCCATGTTCCGCTTCACTACGCCGGAGTTGCCCACCGAACGCACCGTCGTCTGCCACTGTCCCGCCACCTCCCGTCCTTTGCCCGACGATGGGGTGCGACTTATAGCCGAGGCCCGTCTGCCAGCACTCATTATGGGGCAATATGATGGTGGCGACCTGCGTGCCGAGGTGGAGCAGATCCACCGCAACGGCCAACTCTTGGTGTTGCCCGAAATACTCTCCGATGTGCCAGGTTCGCAGCGGATGAACGTGTTCGATGCCCTGCCTGCTGACCGCCCGGATCTCCTGCCCGACGTGGTCATCCACATGGGTGGCAACTTTGTCCACAAGCGTTTCAAGCAACTGCTACGCACGGCAGACTGCCGCGTGATGCGCATCGGTCAGGACCGCGAACTAATCGACACATTCTGCCACTTGACATACAACATAGCGTGTTCTCCGCAACCCGCGCTGCGTCAACTGGCCGCCGAGCTGCCCTCGCGACATCAGGGCGTGGAACGGGCAAGGCAGTACTTTGAGCAGCAAGTCCGCGCGGCGGTGCCTCCCGAACCCCACACACCGGCAGGCGTTCTGCTCACATTGCGCCACGTGCTGCAAGGCCACACAGCCGGTTTCACGCTCCACCTGGCCAACAGTACGGCGGTGCGCGCCGCTGCACAGGTATTCTCGTCGGGACAATTCCCCATCCTGTGCAACCGGGGTACGAACGGCATTGAAGGCAGCCTGTCGACAGCGGTGGGCTATGCCCTGGAAATGTGGGGATTGAGCATTGCCGTCATCGGCGACCTCAGTTTTTTCTACGATGCCAACGCCCTGTGGAACACGTGCCTGCCTTCCAACCTTCGCATCCTGCTGCTCAACAACCACGGCGGCGGCATTTTCCACCGCCTTCCCGGTCTCGAGGCCTCCCCTGCCCTGCCGGAATATATTGCTGCGGGCGGCCAATCGTACTCGGCAGAGGGCATCGCCCGTACGTTCCACATCGATTACCTTTCGGCGCGTGCTGACGATGCGCTCGAAGCGGTCATGCGGCAATGGCTGCAGGAGGATGGGCGCGCCGGACTGCTCGAAATTTTCCTTAACGCATCAATCTAAAAAAAGAATATCTGCTATGAGAGAATGGAAATCCCTTAAAACCTATCAGGAAATCCTGTTCGACTACTTCGAGGGCATTGCCCGCATCACCATCAACCGCCCACGCTACCGCAACGCCTTCACGCCGCTCACGGTGGCGGAAATTTCCGATGCCCTGCGTTACTGCCGCGAAGCTCAGGAAATCTGCGTTGTGGTGCTCACCGGTGCCGGCGACAAGGCATTTTGTTCCGGCGGCGACATGCACGTGAAAGGCCGGGGCGGCTATGTCGGTGGCGACGGAGTGCCCCGTCTCAACGTGCTCGACGTGCAGAAACAAATCCGTTCGCTTCCCAAGCCCGTCATCGCCATGGTCAACGGCTACGCCATCGGTGGCGGCCATGTGCTCCACCTCATGTGCGACCTCACGATAGCTTCGGAAAATGCCATCTTCGGCCAGACCGGTCCCAAGGTGGGTTCGTTCGATGCCGGCTTCGGCGCGTCGTACCTGGCCCGCATCGTGGGGCAGAAGAAGGCACGCGAAATTTGGTTTCTCTGCCGCCAGTACTCCGCTGCCGAGGCCGAGCGGATGGGCATGGTCAACAAGGTTGTTCCGTTCGACCGGTTGGAAGACGAGGTCGTGGAATGGGCACAGGTCATGATGGAACGCTCGCCGCTGGCCCTGCGCATGATCAAGGCGGGGCTCAACGCCGAGCTCGACGGTCAGGCAGGCATTCAAGAACTGGCTGGCGACGCCACCATGCTCTACTATATGCTCGACGAAGCGCAGGAGGGCGGCCGTGCCTTCCTCGAAAAGCGCAAGCCGGACTTCAGTAAATATCCTAAACTTCCCTGACCTGATGTCCAGCCGTATGGGCACGGCCTGCATCCGGTCACTTCCACTTTTCGGAAACGGCCATCCGCGTTTCTAAGGCCGGACGGTGCGTTTCCAACGTGCTTCCACTAATTTTATTTGGCCGAGTTCTCGGTGTACCCTTACAGGGAAACAGTTGTACCCTTGCAGGGAAACAGTTGTACCCTTATAGGGAAACAGTTGTACCCTTATAGGGAAACACTGACAAATCGCCTGACAGAAACGCCAAATCCTTGTCTGGAAACGCCAACTCCTCAGAGAGATTTTGCCCGACTGGCCATGACATAGTCAGGTATGGCTTGGAGAACCTCCGTATCAGCAGCAGTCCGCCCATTTCCCGCAATGTCAGCTACTCATTCCTTTATAACCACCGCTCTATGCCACTTCCTCCCTTCCGTCTGCGCGTGCTGCCGCGCACCCTCCGTTTCAAGCAGCCCGCCGGCACCTCGCGCGGTGTCTACACCGAACGCCGCGTGTGGTACATCCTGCTCACGTCCGCCCAGCCCGGCCTCCGTTTCACGGGGTTGGGCGAGTGCGCCCCGCTGCCCGACCTCAGCTGCGACTTCACGCCCGACTATGAAGAACGGCTACGGTCGGTATGCCGCGAGGTGGAACGCTCGCAGCGGCTCGATGCGGAGGCATTGCGCCCCTGTCCTTCCATGCTGTTCGGACTGGAAACGGCTTTCCGCTCGGCCCGGGGTTCGTTGCGCGGTGACTACCGCCTGCTTTTCCCCTCTCCCTTCACGGAGGGCCGGCGCAGCCTGCGCATAAACGGCCTCGTATGGATGGGAAACTATGAGGAGATGTGCCGCCGCATGGAGGAGAAGTTGGCCGAAGGCTTTGCTTGCGTGAAACTGAAAATCGGAGCTATCGACTTCGACAGCGAACTGGCACTCATCCGCAGTCTGCGCCGCCGTTACGATGCCCGGACGGTGGAGCTTCGGGTCGATGCCAACGGCGGTTTCACACCGGCCGAGGCTCCGCGCGTGCTCGACTGCCTGGCCCGCTACGACATCCACAGCATCGAACAGCCCATCCGCCAAGGTCAATGGCCGGAAATGGCGCGCCTCTGTGCTGCCACGCCCCTGCCCATCGCGCTTGACGAGGAACTCATCGGCGTGAACCGCCGAGAGGACAAGGAGGCGTTGCTCGACACCATACGTCCACAATACATCATCCTGAAGCCCTCGCTCCACGGGGCGTTTTCTGGTGCGGAGGAATGGATGGAGCTGGCGCGCCGGCGCGGCACGAGCTTCTGGGCTACCTCGGCGTTGGAGAGCAACGTGGGACTGAATGCCATTGCGCAATGGTGTGCCGCTACCGACGGCAATTCGCCCCTGCCGCAGGGCTTGGGAACGGGCCGCCTCTTTGTGCGCAACTACGAGGGCATACCCTTGCAGCTGCAGGGCGACACACTGTGGTACGGCGACGAACGGCAGCGGGAGTTCCGGCAGGAGCTGGCGGATTTCCAGGCGAGATGGAACGCCCCATATCCCACCCTGACGGTTCACACCTCGGGCAGCACAGGCCGCCCCCGCCCCATGAAGGTGGAGAAGCAGCGGATGCGCCACAGTGCGCAGGCCACCATCGCGGCACTCGGGCTTCGGGAGGGGCAAACGGCCCTGCTGGCCATGCCGCTGCGCTACATAGCCGGCCAGATGGTGGTGGTGCGCGCCTTGGTGGGACAGCTTCATCTCGTGCCCGTGACTCCCGGGTTGCATCCCTTCGCCGGACTGCATGATGCCCCGGACTTTGCCGCCCTCACGCCGATGCAGGCTTACGAAAGTCTGCGTGTGCCCCATGAGCGTTCACTGCTGCGCCGCACCCACTGCCTGATATTGGGCGGAGGAGCCATCCCGGCTGCACTGGAACGGGAGTTGCGCACGTTTCCGCACCCGGTGTGGAGCACCTACGGCATGACGGAAACGCTCTCGCACATTGCACTACGCCGGCTCAACGGCCCGCAGGCAACCGATGCCTACCGCCCCCTGCCGGGCGTGGAGGTGTCGCTTTCCCAAGAGGGTACGTTACAGATTTACGCACCCCACATCCATCCGGACCGGCTCACAACCAACGACCTCGCGGAACTGCTGCCCGATGGTTCTTTCCGCATCCTGGGACGGCGCGACAACGTGATCTGTTCCGGCGGGCTGAAACTGTCCATTGAGGAATTGGAAAGCCAACTGGCGGACCTGCCCGTGCCATTGCAGATTACGGCGGTGCCCGATGCCCGATTAGGCGAAGCAGTCACGCTGCTCTACACTGCTCCTCAGGACATGGAAGAGGAACTCGCCGTGCGCTGCCGCGAAAAGCTGGACCGTCATGCGCAACCCCGCCATTTTCTCCGGCTGGCCGCATTGCCGCTGACCGAAACGGGCAAACCGGCGCGACAGGAGGCCCGAGCGTTGGCACTACGCGCCTTGTCTAGCCACTCGCGCTGACCTTTCCACCTTCCTTCTGCCCGAGTTTTTCCCTCTCCCCCTTTTTACCTATTTCCTCATATCCCCTACCATCATGCAAACCATCGAACTTCTCTCCCCGGCCCGCGACCTGACCTGCGGCATGGAAGCCATCCGCCACGGAGCCGATGCCGTGTACATAGGCGGCCCCGACTTCGGGGCACGCTCGGCAGCCGGCAACAGCGTGGAGGACATTGCCGCGCTGTGCCAGTACGCCCATCTGTTCAACGCCCGTGTGTACGTGACGCTCAACACCATCCTGTGGAACGAGGAACTGGCCGAGGCGGAGCGTTTGGTGTGGCAGCTCTACCGCGCCGGGGTGGACGCGCTCATTGTGCAGGATTTGGCACTGTTGGAGCTGCACCTGCCGCCCATTGCGCTGCACGCCTCCACGCAGATGGACAACTGCACGCCGGAAAAGGCGCAGTGGCTGGAAGCGGCGGGATTCCGGCAAATCGTGGTAGCGCGCGAAATGTCGCTCCAGCAAATCCGCGACATGGCCACGGCGGTGAAAGTGCCCATCGAGGCGTTTGTACACGGCGCGCTCTGCGTGAGCTACAGCGGACGTTGCTATGCGTCGCAACATTGCTTCGGGCGCTCGGCCAACCGGGGCTGCTGTGCACAGTTCTGCCGCTTGGCCTTCGACCTGGTGGACGGACAGGGACGCACGCTGGTGGCAGACCGTCACCTGCTGTCGCTGCGCGACATGAACCGCACGGAACAGCTGGAGGAAATGATGGATGCGGGGGTACGGTCGTTCAAGATTGAAGGACGGCTGAAGGATGCAGGATATGTGAAGAACGTCACGGCGTGGTACAGGCAACGGATTGACGAAATTCTGAAGCGGCGCGCAGACGAATACGTACGTGCCTCGCAAGGAAAGTCGCGCCTCGCTTTCCAGCCGGACGTACAGCGCAGCTTCAACCGGGGATTTACCGACTATTTCCTCCAAGGCCGCACGCCAAAGCCGATACACGCCTTCCACTCGCCCAAGGCCACAGGGCCGCAGGTGGGGTGGGTGAAACGGACGGAGCGCCAGCGTTTCGTGTTTGAACCGCTCTCTCCCGCCACGCCGCCCTTGGTAGCCGGCGACGGGCTGTGCTTTGTGGACCGCGAGGGACGGCTGGAAGGTTTCCGCGTGAACCGCGTGGAAGGCCGGCAGGTGTTCCCGGCCAAAATGCCCCCGTTGCGACCGGGCACGGTTCTCCACCGCAGCCTGGACTTTGATTTCGGGCAACAACTGACGCGCCCCACGGCGGAGCGGACTTTGGCGGCTCGCCTCACGCTACGCGAAACACCGCAGGGCTATGCCATCGACATGGCCGACGAAACGGGTTGCCACGTGACGCTCGGCTTTGTTTATCCGCACGAGGCGGCACGCACGAACCAGCGCGAGGCCATCGTGAGGCAGCTGACGAAACTGGGCGGCACGTGCTGGACGGCACAGGAGGTGGAGGTGCTGACGCAGGGCGAACGCTTCATTCCGGCCTCGGTGCTGGCCGACTGGCGGCGGCAGGTGTGCGATGCCCTGCTGCGCGACCACAGGCTGGCGTACCAGACAGACCGCCCGGGCAAGCGCAACGAGGATTTGCTGCGCCGCCTGACACCTCAACGACTCGGCTACAACGCCAACGTGGCCAACGACCAGGCGCGCGCCTTCTACCAATCGCACGGCGCGACAGAACTGGCCCCGGCGTTTGAACTGAAAGAGCCGCAAGGCGAGGCGGTACTGATGACCTGCCGCCACTGCATTCGCCACGCCCTGGGCATCTGCCTGAAAAAGGACCGCTCCACTCCCGGACCGCTCGCACTGCGGCTGCCCGACGGACGCACCTTCCCGCTGCGTTTCGACTGCCAACGCTGCGAGATGCAGGTGCTGAAAAACAAATAGGTAAAAGACGTATCACATTCCCCACGCTCACTCAACAATGTACACCATGCGCCATCTTCATTCCTTGCTCCCGCTGTTACTGGCTACCTTCCTGCTGACCGCCTGCTACTATTCGCACCCGAACAAGCAGGACCATTGGACGGTAACGGGCGAAGGAGCCGTTGATTCGGTGAACTTCTACATCGCCCACCACTACTGGACAGGCTACAACTTCCAGTCTACTGACTCGCTGGCACTCGTGGCTCCGCCAAGCCAGAACGATATGGCCGAATACGACCACCAGCTTTTCGACACGGTACAGCTGAAAAAGAGCGACAAGCTGGTGGTGGCACAGGTGATCTATGTGCCGAGCGATTCCACCGACTCTGTATGGGTGAAGGTGGCGCGCGACCAACTGACGCAGGGCTGGATCCACGAGTCGGAACTGCTCGCCCGCGTGGTGCCCGATGACCCCATCTCGAAGTTCATCTACTACTTCTCGGGTACGCGCTCGGTGATGGTCATCTGCGTATTGGCACTGGCATCCCTGTTCGGCCTCATCCAATACTTCCGCCACAAGCACTACCGTCTGGTTCACTTCCACGACATCCCCAGCTTCTACCCCACCCTGCTCTGCCTGTGCGTCAGCGGCTCGGCGGCGTTGTACGGAAGTATGCAACGGTTCGTGCCGGATACATGGGTGGAATTTTACTACCACCCGACGCTCAACCCCTTCGAGCCACAATTGCCACTCATCCTGGCACTGTTCATCGCATCGGTATGGACCATCCTGATCGTGGCAGTAGCGGTGGTTGACGAGCTGCGCCGACAACCGGACTTGGGCGACCGGCTGGCATTTCTCAGCTCGCTGGGCGCGGTGTGCGTGGTGCTCTATTTGGTGTTTACCCTGACCACACCTTATTATATAGGCTACGCGCTGCTGGTGGCTTATTGGGTATGGGCCATCCGCCGATACTACCGCCACAAGCCCTCGCACCTACTCTGCGGAATGTGCCGGCGGTCGATTCCCCAAAAGGGACGGTGTCCGCATTGCGGAGCATGGAATGAATAACCTGACAGATAACATTACGACTTATGAAAAAGATTCTTTGCCTACTCATGCTGTGGTGCGGAAGTATGGCAGCGAACGCTGACCGCTTTACCGAAATGGCGCAACGACACCTGGAATGGCTCAAAACCGGTCAGGCGGACAGTGTGTTGGCGCACGCCACGCCACAAGTGAAAGCCCAACTTTCGGCTGCTATGGTGCAGGCGATTTGGAAACAACTGCTGACGCAGGCAGGACAGCTGGAAAAGCAGGAAGCCTGGTCGCTGACGGAACGGCAGGGGTTGCACGTTTGCCAAAGCGTGCTGCGCTTCGAACGGCTGCCGCTGCAGATGAACGTGGTGCTGGACGACGAGCTACTGCTGGCGGGACTGACCTTCACACCAGCACCGGCCACAGCCACACAGCCCGCCACGCCTGCCCGGGCGGGCGCGGAGGAGAATTTCACGGAGGAGGATTTCACGGTGAAGCACGGCGGGATTGAACTGCCAGGCACGCTGACCTTGCCCAAAGACCTCACGAAACCAGTGCCGGCGGTAGTGCTGGTACAAGGCAGCGGACCGCAGGACCGCGACGAGACGCTGGGACCGAACAAGCCATTCAGCGAACTGGCACACGCGCTGGCGGCTCATGGCATCGCCGTGGTACGTTACGACAAGCGCACCAAGGTGTACGGGGCGCGGACGGCGGAAGTGTCGGGCGGCGTGCTGACGTACGACACGGAGGTGGTGGACGATGCGGTTCAGGCACTGCGCCAGACAGCCCTGCTGCCGCAGGTGGACAAGCAGCGGCTGTTTGTGATAGGCCATAGTCTGGGCGGCACGTTGGTACCGCGCATTGCGGAGAAGGCGGACACGCCCCTGGCGGGCATCATCGGCTGGGCGGCACTGGCGCGTCCGTTCCACGACGCACTGATGGAGCAGCTCGTCTACATAGCCCGGAAACAAGGGGCTGACGAGGCCACAGCTCAGACGCAGGCGGAAGCCACGGCCCGGCAGATGATGGCTGCACTGCCCAAAGAGTATGTGGATTTCCAGCAGACTTACAACCCAACGGCCACGGCCCGGCAGCTCAAGGACATGCCGATGCTGTTTCTGCAAGGCAGCCACGATTACCAAGTGACGGAAGCTGACCTGAAACTGTGGGAGAAGGCACTGGCTGGCCGAACCCAGGTACACTGTGTGTTCCTGCCGAAACTGGACCACCTGCTGCGTGAACTGCCGGAAATGGCCAGCCCCGCAGACTACCTGAAAGAAGGGAAGATGGACGCGGAGGCCCTGCGGCAAATCACGGACTTTATACTGCGAAACTCTTTGTCAAACCCCTAATAATGTGTGTGATGGTACAACATATCGTCATGTTCAAATTCCGGGCCGACGTGCCCGATGCGCTGCGCACCGAAGCGGCGGCGCAGTTCAAGGCGGGCATCGAAGCACTGCCTGCCGTCATCCCTTTCATCCGCGAGGTGAAGGTGGGTCTCAACCTCAATCCGGCGGAACAGTGGGACATCTGTCTCACCTCGCGCTTCGACACGCTGGACGACGTGAAGGCGTACAGCGTACATCCGGCCCACAAGGCCGTGGCCTCAGCACTGATGCAACACATCGCCGAGCGCGCTTGTGTGGACTTCTGAGGCAGGAAAAATCGGGCACGGCCTGATTTTCAGCACTCCCTTTCAACAGGGCGCAAAACGAGTTTCCCCGCAGGAGGCCGGAATGGCTTGCTGCGGGGAAACTTATGGGAACTTGTCATCCGCCTGCGGGGCGGTCGGCAGGGTTTACTGTGCCAGATAGGCCGTCACGTTCTGCTCGATGCGTGCCAATACGTTGTCGGCGGGAGCGGGAACGAAGGGCGTACCGGTGATGTGTTCGTACAATTCGATGTAGCGGTCGGAAATGCTCTTGACTACCTCGGGTGTCATTTCGGGAATGGGCTGGTCGGCGGCACCATGCACCTGAAAACCGTTGTTGAGCAGCCACTCGCGCACGAACTCCTTCGACAACTGCTTCTGCGGTTCGCCCTTGGCCAGTCGTTCCTCGTAACCCTCGGCATAGAAATAGCGCGAGGAGTCGGGGGTATGGATTTCGTCCATGAGGTAAATTTCCCCGTTGTGCTTGCCGAACTCGTACTTGGTGTCCACCAAGATCAGACCGCGCTTGGCGGCAATTTCAGTGCCCCGGGCAAAGAGAGCCAGGGTGTACTTTTCCAACAGGGCATACTCCTCGGGCGTAGCCAACCCACGTGCCAGGATTTCTTCCTTGGAAATGTCCTCGTCGTGCTCGCCAATCTCGGCCTTGGTGGTAGGCGTGATGATGGGCGTGGGGAACTTTTCGTTCTCCTTCATGCCCTCGGGGAGCTTGACACCGCAAATTTCGCGCACACCGCTCTTGTAGGCACGCCAGGCACTGCCGCAAAGGTAACCGCGCACAATCATCTCGACGGGAAAACCCTCGCAAAGCAAACCGACAGTGACCATGGGGTCGGGAGTGGCCAATTTCCAGTTGGGACAAATGTCGGCTGTGGCATCAAGGAACTGGGCCGCAATCTGATTGAGCACCTGTCCCTTGAAAGGAATGCCTTCGGGAAGGATGACATCGAAAGCGGAAATGCGGTCGGTGGCCACCATGACCAAGCGGTCGCCAAGATGATAGACATCACGTACTTTGCCGTGATACACTCCCTGCTGTCCGGGAAAGTTGAACGCTGTTTGTGTTAATGCAGACATGAGATTATATATTAGTTGAGTTTTTTGGGGATAATAAGAAGGATAAAACCTGCTACGGGATGGCCGCGATAGAAATGACGACACATTGATATCTACGTCGTTTCACCCCTTTCAAGCATCCGCCGGCTCACCGTGACGTTGCCTCTTCTGTTCTTCTTCACGGGCATAGGCTTCGACGATGCGGGTCACGAGCTTGTGGCGGATGATGTCGTGCTCGTTCATTTCGATAAAGGCAATGCCGGGAATGCCCCGCAGGATGCGCTGCGCCTCCGTCAGGCCGCTGCGCTGCGAAGCCGGAAGGTCCACCTGCGTGCGGTCGCCAGTGATGATCATCTTCGTGTTCCACCCCATGCGGGTGAGGAACATCTTGATTTGCGCCGTAGTGGTGTTCTGCGCCTCGTCGAGAATGACCACGGCATCGTTGAGCGTACGTCCTCGCATGAAAGCCAGCGGCGCAATCTGTATGACGTTGGTAGACATGTACTCCTGCAACTTGGCTGCCGGTATCATGTCCTGCAAGGCATCGTAGAGAGGCTGGAGATAGGGGTCGATTTTGTCCTTCATGTCGCCAGGCAGAAAACCGAGCTTCTCACCGGCTTCCACGGCGGGGCGGCTGAGGATGATTTTCTTCACCTCCTTGTTCTTCAAAGCCCTGACCGCCAGCGCGATGGCGGTGTACGTCTTGCCGGAACCGGCGGGGCCGACGGCGAAAATCATGTCGCAGGAGGAATAAGCTTCGACCAAGCGGAACTGGTTCTCACTGCGCGGCGTGATGGGCTTGCCCCCTGTGCTGTAAACGATGACTCCCTCGCCCGAATCGCCGGACATGGTCCGCTTCTTGACGATGTTGAGCAAGTCTTCCTCGCTCAGGCGGTTGTACTTGGCACAATGCTTTTCAAGCTGCTGCATGACTTCCTCAAACTCGGCCATCTCTTCCTCGCCACCCACCACGCGGACCACATTGTCGCGCGCCATGATGCGCAACTTGGGACAAAGGGCACGCAACATCTTGATATTGCAATTGTTCGCGCCATAAAAAAGTACGGGATCGGCTTCTTCGAGAATAAAATGCTTTTCAATCATTGAAAATGCTGAAGGTATTAAAAAAACGATGGAGGCTATCAGTTGTTTTGCCTCGCAAAAGTAAGCAATCCCCTTGAAAGAATATGAAAAATCCTTACTTTTGTGCGCTTTTAACCCCCAACAATCTCCCTGCAACCACTCATGAAACATAAGGCCACCGCCTACCGAGGCTATTTTCTTCTGACTTTTGTCCTCATCGTCACTGCACTTGGCATTGCCAAATGCGTCAATCCCGACCTCACTCTGCACCGCATCATCGAAACGACCAAAGTACAACCGGAAGCCGCCGCCACGCCCCACGAACCTGACAGCATAGAATTGCAAGCCCACTACGTGGACAGCCTGCTGCTGCGACCGCGAGCCAAACTGACGCTGCTGAAGCCGGACGGCAAACCGGTGAAGAACCGTGTGACGAGCGTCAGACGCTTTGAGGAGTCTTTTCCCGACCTGAACGATGTGCAGTTAGCCACGGCCAGAAGGCTGGGAATCTCCCACATCGAAAACCGCGACGAGGCGCAGCACCGAATGAAGGAACTGGTGTTCGTGGGCGACAACCCTTTCTATTCCATCCAACCGCTGCGCCAATCCATCCCCTACCTCGTGCCCCGAGCCGCCACACTGCTGAGCGAGATTGCACGGGCCTTTAACGACTCGTTGGTAACCAAGGGCTACGAACCGCACAAGCTGATTGTCACCTCCGTGCTCCGAACCAAGGAGGACGTACGCCGCCTGCGCAACGTGAACCGCAACGCATCGGAAAACAGCTGCCACCAGTACGGCACGACGTTCGACATTTCCTACAACCGCTTCCTGCAAATCAACGACGACGGCACGGACGAGGTGCGCTGGGTGACGGTGTTCAAATCCATCCTGGCGGAAGTGCTGGAGGACCAGCGGCTGATGGGCACCTGCTACGTGAAGTACGAAGTGAAACAGTCGTGTTTCCATATCACGGCACGGTAATTCGTTTTTGTATGGAATGGATGCAATGGCTTGAAGGCCGTATGTCAATGGCCCGGGTGCGCAAGGTGGTGGAAGCCACGGCGCACGACGGGGAAGGCATCACGATGCTGTGCCGTCTGGTGCTGGACGAAACCACCGAAGCGCGCAAAGCCATGTATGCAGCGTGGGTGCTGACGCACCTCAGCCCGGCAGACAAACAGGAGTTCGTGTTGCCGTTTGGCGATGCCTTTACCGACAAAATCCTCAGCGGCACACTGCCCTTCCGCCCCGGCCTGCTGCTCTCGCTGCTCTATGATTTGGCACCTGAAACGACAATGCAAAGGGCTGACCTCTTCGATTACTGCCTGCAAGGCATTACCGACGGTGCACAGCACGACAGCTGCCGCTCCCTCATGATTAAATTGGCGGCACGGATGGCCAGGCCGTATCCCGAACTGCTGGCTGAACTCCACGAAACGCTGCTACTCCTGCCGCCCGGCTTGCCTCCCAGCATCGAATGTGCCAAGAGGAAGGTGATGAACCCCACCCCCAAGAGACCAAGGAAAAATTCCCCAACCGGCTTACCCGGCCAGAACTGACCTGACGGAAGAACCGGACACGACAAGTCCCGGACTGTTTCACCTACACTTCAAGCTGTAGAAAACAGTCCGGGACTTGCTGTATTTACTCCGAAGCCTGCCGTACGCGCCCAGTGACCAGCCCACTGAACTACCGGATTTTAAGCGTTACTCCGCAGGGAGTACCGGAATCATCCCCGCTTCCGGTCAGGCCGTGGCAGACTATTCAAAGAGGTTGTCCGTCTTGCCCGCTTCATTGTTGTGTTGCGGCGCGGCAACGGGTTCGGCAGGCGTGGCCTCGGCATTCTCGCCTCCGGCTGCGGGATGGCCTTCACCTCCCATAAGGTCATCGTCCACCACACCTTCTTCCAGCCCCAAGGAGTCGCCAGCCAGCGAATCAGGCTCTTCCTCACGCGGCACGTAAGTAGCCTGCCACGTGCTGACATCCACATCCTCGGGCGGCATACCGTACTTGTGCAGGTATTTGGTGCGCAACTGCGGATCGTCCATCACGCTGCGCATAAACTGCGCCACGACGGGGAGTGCCGTACGGCTGCCCTGCCCCAAAGCCCCGGTGCGGAAGTGGATGCTGCGGTATTCGCCGCCCACCCAGGCACCGCCCACCAAGCTGGGGGTGACACCTACGAACCAGGCATCGGAATGGTTGTTGGAAGTTCCCGTCTTGCCACCCATATCCAGATGGGCAAAGAACGGCCCCAGATACATTCCGGCCCTCAGCGTCTGCGAAGTGCCGCCGCCATCACATACACCTGCTTCGAGCAGTTTCTGCATATAGAAAGCGGCCTTTTGCGGCAATGCACGCATTTCTTCGTGCTTGGCCTCAAACACCACATTGCCTTCGGCATCAACAATCTTGGTCACCAACACCGGTTCCACGTGAACACCGCCGTTGGCCACCGTGCCGTACGCGCTGACCAGCTCGAAGAGGTTGACATCGCTGGCACCAAGCGGCAGGGAGGGTATGTCGTCAAGCGGCGACTTGATACCCATGTCGTGAGCGGTCTGGATGACATTGGGAATGCCCACTTCCTGTCCCAATTTGACGGCAATGGTGTTGATACTCTGGGCAAAAGCGGAACGCAGGGGGATGTTGGCATTAGTGAAATGGCCATTGGCATTATGGGGTTGCCAAACGGTGGTTTCGTTCTTCCTCTTGTCGTACACCTCCATACGGATGTATTCGTCCTTACGTGCGTCCGAAGGGGTGAGTCCCTGCTTCATGGCCGTGGCATACACGAAGAGTTTGAAGGTAGAGCCTGGCTGGCGCATGGATTTCACCTTGTCGTACTTCCAGGTCTTGAAATCAATGTCGCCCACGTATGCCTTTACATAGCCGGTTTCGGGTTCCATGGCCACAAAGCCGGTGTGCATAAATTTGACCATGTAACGCAACGAGTCGACAGTGGACATGAACTCCTCTTTCTCGCCGTCGTAACTGAAGAGCTTGACCTTGTGCGGCTTGTTGAGATAATATTCCACGGAATCGGGATTGTTCGGGAACCGTGCCTGTAACATTTTATAGGCATCCGTCTTGCGGAGTTTGTCTTCGATGAAGCCGGGAATGAGCTGTCCCTTCTCGTCGCGCCAAGGGTCGCCCAAGCCGCGCCAATGGCGGTCGAAGTTCTGCTGCACCTTCTTCATCTGTTCGCGTACGGCTTTCTCAGCGTATTCCTGCATACGGGAGTCGAGCGTGGTGTAAATCTTCAGGCCGTCGGAGTAGACATCCAGCTCCGGACACTTCTCGTCGATATAGTCCTTCACGGCATCGCGGAAATACAAGGCTTTGCCGTCGTAGGCACTTTCCACGTTGAAGTTGAGCTGGATGGGCTGTTCCTGTAGTTGGTTAAGGGTTTGTTTGTCCGCTACGTACACTTGTCCGAAACGCTCCTTCAATTGTTTGCGGTGCGTGTACATATTATTCAGCACCACATTGCGGCGTTTCATGGAGTTTTTGGGATTGATGCGCGGATTATATGCCGATGTGGCTTTGAGCAGCCCCACCAATACGGCGGCCTCCTCCGTTTTAAGTTCTTTGGGGGTGGTATTGAAATAAGTTTTGGCAGCTGTCTTGATACCGAATGCGTTCGAGCCGAAGTCCACCGTATTGGCATACATCTCGAGAATTTCCTGCTTGTTGCAAAGCATTTCTATTTCGGTGGCGATAATCATCTCCTTACTCTTCATCACGAGGATACCCACACCGGGTATTTGGCCCAACAGGCCCGTAGAATAATGCGTACGCACCCGGAACATATTCTTCACCAGTTGCTGGGTGATGGTGGAAGCACCGCGCGCCCTACCCTGCGCGGCATCCTTGGCGGCAGCAAACAAGCCTTGGTAAT
The DNA here is from genome assembly GCA_945867195.1 of uncultured bacterium. Lineage (GTDB taxonomy): Bacteria > Bacteroidota > Bacteroidia > Bacteroidales > Bacteroidaceae > Alloprevotella. The sequence continues at coordinate 16,061 of CAMBHR010000054.1, forward strand.
CAATGCCGTGATGCTGGTAGAAACGCTCGTCCTCCGTGGAGATGAGAGCCTGAAAGAAGACGGGACTGATGGAGTCGTAAGGTACGGGCGAGCGGTTCTCGTTGAAGAACTTGCCCAACACTTTCCCGTCGGCACTGTAGATTTCGGACGCAGCCGCCGTCTTGGGATGGATGATGTCGTTGATGGAAGGTGATTTGCCGAACAGCCAGAACAGATTGAAAACAACGGCAAAAATATAAAAAGCAATAAAGGCTAAGAAAGACCACAAGAAAGTGAATATCTTATACCACCATGGACGGCCTGCGTACTGTCCGCGATACCAACGCCAACAGGCGCGAAAACCTCGTCCTATCCATCGGAAGGATGCCAGTACCCATCCGATTACTCCTTTTAACGGATTATTCATTACAGTTTCTTCTTTGGTTTGCGCGGACAAAGATAGTGCAAGGCGAAGGCAATGGAAAGAAAAAGCGCAGATTTTTATTTACATTGCTGAGCCGCAGCCTAACTTATGAAAAGATAGTGCAAGGCGAAGGCAATGGAAAGAAAAAGCGCAGATTTTTATTTACA
>CAMBHR010000055.1:0-16573 GCA_945867195.1 uncultured bacterium
AAAACTGTTATTTACGACACAGCCTCTAAAATTGCACTTCTATCTTGAAAGTATAGTGGGGATCCCGTCAAGATATTCCAAGAAAAAAACGCATATCCTTACGGCCTTAAAGAAAAAGCACTACCTTTGCTTCGCAAAAAAACAACTCTTAACAAAGATGAATATCTTAGAACTCAGCGAACAAGAAATACAACGACGCAATTCCTTGGAGGAACTGCGCAAAATGGGCATCGAACCTTATCCCGCAGCAGCCTATCCCGTCAACGCCTGGAGCGATGACATCAAAGCAGAATTCTCCGACGACGAGAACGCACCCCGGCGCGAGGTGTGCATAGCCGGCCGACTGATGGGACGACGCGTGATGGGCAAAGCCAGCTTCGCCGAACTGATGGATGCCAAAGGACGCATCCAAGTGTACGTCACCCGCGATGACATCTGCCCCACTGAGGACAAAACGCTCTATAACTCTTTCTTCAAAAAACTGCTCGACCTGGGCGACTTCATCGGCGTGAAAGGCTATGTGTTCCGCACTCAGACAGGCGAAATATCCGTTCACGCCAGGGAGCTGGTGCTCCTCTCAAAAAGCCTGCGGCCGCTGCCCGTGGTGAAGGAGAAGGACGGCGTGACCTACGATGCCTTCAACGACCCGGAACTGCGCTACCGCCAACGCTACGTTGACCTGCTGGTCAATCCCGGCGTGAAGGAGATTTTCCTCAAGCGAAGCCAGGTGATCAAAGCCATGCGCCAGTTCTTTGACGCTGCCGGCTACACGGAAGTGGAAACGCCCATCCTCCAGCCCATCCCCGGAGGTGCCAGTGCCCGCCCCTTCATCACGCACCATAACTCGCTCGATGTGGACCTCTACCTGCGCATCGCCACAGAGCTTTACCTGAAACGCCTCATCGTGGGCGGTTTCGAGGGTGTCTACGAAATCGGCAAGAACTTCCGCAACGAGGGTATGGACCGCAGCCACAACCCGGAATTTACCTGCATGGAACTGTATGTGCAGTACAAGGATTACAACTGGATGATGGAGTTTACCGAAAAACTGCTGGAACATATCTGCACCACGGTGAACGGCAAGCCGGAAGCGGTGGTCGACGGACAGGTGATCAGCTTCAAAGCTCCCTTCCGCCGCCTGCCCATCCTCGAAGCCATACAGGAGAAGACGGGCTATGACCTCAACGGGAAAACCGAGGATGAAATCAGGGATATCTGCCAGAAACTGGAAGTGGAAACCGACGAAACGATGGGCAAAGGCAAACTCATCGACGAAATCTTCGGCCAATTCTGCGAAGGAACGTACATCCAGCCCACTTTCATCACAGACTATCCCGTGGAGATGTCGCCCCTGACGAAGAAGCACCGCTCGAAGCCGGGACTGACTGAACGCTTCGAACTGATGGTGAACGGCAAGGAACTGGCCAACGCTTACTCGGAGCTGAACGACCCCATCGACCAGGAAGAACGCTTCCAGGAGCAGCTCCGCCTGTCGGAAAAGGGCGACGACGAGGCGATGTTCATCGACCAGGACTTCCTCCGCGCACTGCAATACGGCATGCCGCCCACCTCGGGCATCGGCATCGGCATCGACCGTCTGGTGATGCTCATCACGGGGCAGACGCAAATCCAGGAGGTGCTGCTGTTCCCGCAAATGCGCCCGGAAAAGAAAGCTCCGCGCGATGCTGCGGCGAAATATGTGGAAGCCGGCATCCCCGAAGAACTGGTGCCCCTGCTGCAAAAGGCGGGTTACTATCTGGTGAGCGACCTGAAGGAGGTGAACCCGCAGAAAGTCCAACAACAACTGGGCGAAATCATCAAGAAATACAAACTGGACATCACCAAACCTTCCGTGCAGGACATCGAAGGATGGAACGTGTGAGATTGCTCTTTGTATCAGACTATGAGACGTGAAGGGAACAGGTTATAAAGATAGGGTTTGCCCCCGCCCTTTCTTCCCGGACAAACGTGTCTTTATCACCTCCCTCACCTCAGACCTTGCAACCTTAGAAAGCGCATCATGTACGATTTAGGAAACATAGCCGTGCTGGGCAGCGGAAGCTGGGCCACAGCCATTGCCAAAATGCTCCTCGAAAAGGTGGAGCACATCTATTGGTATATGCGCCGCCCTGATGCCATCGAAGAGTTCAAACGACAAGGACACAACCCGGGGTATCTCACCAGCGTGAGGTTCGACACGGACCGCATCACCTTTACAGCCGACATCAACGAGGTGGCACGAAACTGCCGCACCCTGGTGTTTGTCACGCCCTCGCCTTATCTCAAGAACCACCTGAAGAAGCTGAAGGTGAAGCTCCACGACAGACTCATCGTGACGGCTATCAAAGGCATCGTGCCCGACGAGAACCTCGTGTGCTCGGAATACTTCCGCCAGGTGTACAACGTGCCTGACGAGAACCTCGCCGTGCTGGGCGGCCCCAGCCACGCTGAAGAGGTGGCGCTCTCGCGACTGACTTACCTCACCGTGGGATGCGCCGACACGGAGAAGGCGCAGGCACTGGCCGAAACCATCGCCTCGGGATATGTAAAGACGAAAACCTCGTGCGACGTTATCGGCATTGAATACGCCTCGGTACTAAAAAACGTATATGCCATCGCGGCAGGCATCTGCAACGGTCTGAAATACGGCGACAATTTCCAAAGTGTGCTCATGGCCAACGCCGTGCAGGAAACCAACCGCTTCCTGAGAGCGGTCTATCCGATTGACCGGCAGGTGTACGACTCGGTCTACCTGGGCGACCTTTTGGTGACGGGCTACTCCAACTTTTCGCGCAACCGCGTGTTCGGCGCCATGATCGGCAAGGGCTACAGCGTGAAATCGGCACAAATCGAAATGGAGATGATTGCCGAGGGTTACTATGCCACGAAATGTATGAAGGACATCAACCGCCTGTACCACGTGAACATGCCTATCCTTGATGCCGTGTACAATATATTATATGAGCGCATCTCTCCGGCCATAGAGATTAAGCTCCTCACTGATTCCTTCCGCTAATCTTTTTTCTGGAGCAAAATGGATACTTACAAAGCTGCCGCCAACCGCTACGAAGGCGGGATGCTGTATGCCCGTTCGGGACGCAGCGGAGTGATGTTGCCCAAAGTCAGCCTCGGCTTTTGGCACCACTTCGGCGAAGGCGATGACTTTGACAACTGCCGCGCCATTGCCCGTTACGCCTTCGACCACGGCATCACGCACTTCGACCTGGCCAACAACTACGGGCCGCCTCCGGGCAGTGCGGAGCGGACTTTGGCACGCTTGCTGGAGCTTGACTTCGCACCCTACCGCGACGAGCTTTTCATCAGCACGAAAGCGGGATACGAAATGTGGCCCGGCCCTTACGGCAACTGGGGGTCGCGCAAGAGCCTCATGGCCAGCCTCGACCAGAGCCTGCAACGCATGAAGCTGGACTACGTGGACCTTTTCTACAGTCATCGTTACGACCCCGAAACGCCCTTGGAGGAAACGCTGCAGGCGTTGGCCGACACCGTGAAGCAGGGCAAGGCTCTCTATGTGGGCATTTCGCGTTGGCCGCTCGAAGCCACACGCCGGGCAGTGGAATACCTCACGAGGCAAGGCTGCCCGCCACTCATCTACCAGGGCCGCCTCAATATGCTTGACCACGCCCCGCTGACCGAAGGCATCCTGCCCTTCTGCCAAGAGGCGGGCATGGGTTTTATTTCCTTCTCACCCTTGGCCCAAGGACTGCTCACGGACCGTTACCTCCACCATATCCCGGCCGACAGCCGCATGGCGGAAGGACGGTTCCTGAAACCGGAAATGCTCACGCCCGATCTGCTGCAACAACTCCGGAGGTGGAACGATGAAGCACAAGCCCAAGGCATGACGCTGGCGGAAATGGCGCTGCAATGGGTATTGAAGCAAAATGGGGTTACCTCCGTGCTGATAGGGGCCGGCAGTGTGAAGCAACTGGAACAGAATCTGAAAACGCTAAGCTGGTAAAACGGACTTATAGACCGAAAGTCAAACATTTTCAGCCTTTTCCTATTGTTTTCCTTTAGAAAAAAACGCCACAAATCGTGAATTTATAAAAATAAGTGTACTTTTGCACCCGATTTGTCCCGGCGCAGGCTTTCTGAAGCCTCCGCGTGTGATGGCGAATTAAGTTTTTTAGTTTTGAGCCTCTTCTTCTTTTTCAATTTTTGCACGAAGAAGCGCGAAGTGGTGAAAGACTTAATTTAGAGTAACACATTTTTATTTACAACCTGACAAATGAAGCAAATTGCAATCAGCGGCACCGTGCGTACCGCACTCGGCAAGAAGGCCACCAAGGAAGTTCGTAAAAACGAATTGGTTCCCTGCGTTCTCTATGGAGAGCAGAAGGACGAAAACGGCAAGCCCGTTGCCACCCACTTCGTTGTTTCCGAAAAAGAAATCAACAAACTCATCTTTACTCCCCACATTTATTTGGTAGACATCACCATCGATGGCGTTGACCACAAGGGCATCATCAAGGAAGTACAGTTCCACCCCGTAAAGGACAACGTGCTCCACGTGGACTTCTTTGAAGTACATGCCGAGAAGCCCATCGTAATGGGTGTACCCGTTGTTGCCAAAGGCTTGGCAGAAGGTGTTCGCGCTGGTGGCCGCTTGGTCATGATGGTCCGCAAGCTGCAAGTTCGCGCCAAGTACGACATCATCCCCGAAAAGCTCGAAGTGGACGTTACTTCTCTCCAACTCGGCAAGAGCATCAAGGCCGGCCAGTTGAGCTACGAAGGACTCGAAATGGTAACTCCCAAGGAGGTTATCGTCTGCACCGTGAAGATGACCCGTGCCGCCATGGGTGCTGCCGCAGCAGCTGCCAAGGAAGGCAAGTAAACGGTTACATACAACATTTCAAAGTAACTTATCTCATAAAGGGGAAGCAAACAGGCCTGCTTGTATGCTTTCCCTTTCGTATTTCCATAACAGACGTAATCCGTTTCAAGCCGCATGAACTACTTGATTGTGGGTCTGGGCAACATCGGCGACGAATATGCCCGCACCAGACACAACATAGGTTTCAGAGTCGTGGACGCTCTTGCCGGAGCGGCCAATGTTGCATTCGAGGACAGGCGTTATGGCTTTGTGGCCACGGTCAAAGTGAAAAACCAAACGCTCACCCTGCTCAAACCTTCCACTTACATGAACCTCTCAGGCAATGCCGTCCGCTACTGGATGAAGGAGAAAAACATCCCGCTGGAACGCTTGCTCGTGGTGGTGGACGATTTGGCGCTGCCCTTCGGCAAACTCCGGCTGAAGCCCGGCGGAAGCGAAGCGGGCCACAACGGGCTGCGCCATATCACCTCCGTGCTCGGCACACAACAATATGCACGCCTCCGTTTCGGCATCGGCAACGACTTCCCCAAGGGCGGTCAGATTGACTACGTGCTGGGCGAATTCGGGGAGGAGGATCTGCAACAAATGGACGAACGCCTCCAGCTTGCCTGCGAAGCTGTGAAGACATTTGCCCTGGCCGGCATCGGAATAGCCATGAACCAATTCAACAACAAATAACATCCGCATGGAAGCACGTTTGGACAAATGGCTCTGGGCCGCACGTATTTACAAGACACGCACGCTTGCCACTGACGCCTGCAAGAACGGACGCATCACCATCAACGGCGCACTGGCCAAACCGGCACGCATGATCAAGGAGGGCGACGAAATCGGTGTCAGAAAACCGCCCGTCACCTACACCTTCCGCGTGAAACAAGCCATCGAGAAGCGCGTGGGAGCCAAAATGCTGCCTGAAATCTTTGACAACATCACCGCACCCGAACAGTACGAACTCCTTGAAATGAGCCGTATCAGCGGATTTGTCAACCGCGCCCGAGGTACCGGACGACCCACCAAAAAGGACCGCCGTGCCATCGACGATTTCACCGGCGGATTATATGATGACGATGAATTTCCTTTTGTATGAAGACTACCAACGATAAATTCTCCACAGCCTGGGCTCCCAACGTCATCCTGGTGGATGCCGATTTCCTGGACAACGTGGCGTTCGACTTCACCGTCAACTTTGAACGAATGCTCGAACGGCGACTGCCTAAGGCCGACCTTTGCCACTGGATAAACTGCATCGCGCTCGACGGAGGCCTTGAACCGGGCACGAACGAAGTGCAGGTGCATTTCCTTCACAGCAAAGAAAAAGAACACCTGCAATTCTTCCGGCTCACGAAACACCATGACGAAGCTCCGAAGCTCCGCTTTAAAGAAGACTTGAACAATCTGCCTTTCATAGACCACATCGGCAATTTCAGGCTCTTCGCGTTTCCGGTTGAGAAAATTGTGTCAGCCAAAGAGTTCTTCCTCCAGTCCATGAATATGCTGGCACAATCCGACACCGTCCGCCGCCTCATGGTGGTACACGATATGTCAGAAAACGCCGGCCAGTTAAAATCCATTTGCGCTGGAGTCAAGAACAAGGACATCACCCTCTTCTCCATGGAACCCCAATCGGGACGTGGTTTCCAGCACCAAATCCTTGCTTACTCCGTCATGTCAGCTTTGGGTATCCGTGGCGACGAACTCCCCTGACACAACCCTATCATCCCGCTCGGCAAGCCCTTCATTCCGCTTGCCGACCAAAGGCAAAATCCACAAAACGGGTAATCATTGCCGCTATTCGGGTAACTGCCATTCCAAGTTTCAGAGGCAAATTTGCAGCGGAAAGCCAACGGACAAACGCCATGAGCATAAGAAACCGATACTGTCAACCCATCTGCTGCCCATGAGCTGTTCCCAAGAGAGCCTCCCCACCTTGGCCGACGAAACAATCCATTTGCAAACAATGAAGGAAATCCACTTAGACTCCGTTCAGCAGTTCAACGAAATATACGGCTTTGAGACGCTTCATCCGCTCGTGAGCGTGGTGCGCCACGACCAGCCCCGTATGCCGGAAGAGAGCCTCATCCACTACGGCCTTTATGCCCTCTTCCTGAAAGAGAACAAAGGCTGCAAGCTGTCGTACGGCCGGACACCCTATGACTTCGACGAGATGACCGTCACGAGCTTCGCGCCAGGCCAGACCATCCACGTGCAGCCGATGCCCGGCGTCACCGTACCGCGATGGACAGCCCTTGTGTTCCATCCCGACCTGCTGGCCCGCACCTCCCTGGGACGGAGCATCGGCCAATACGAGTTTTTCTCCTATGCAAGCAACGAGGCACTCCACCTGTCAACCGGTGAAATAGACATTTTCCGTGGCGTGCTCGGCATGATTGCGCAGGAACTTCACCGCTCCATCGACAAGCACAGCCGTGCCCTTGTGGTGTCGAACATCGAGCTGCTCCTCAACTATTGCCTGCGCTTCTACGACCGCCAGTTTGTCACGCGCGAAGAAATCAACCACGAAGTGGTGAAAAAGTTCGAGACTTTGCTCAAGGAATATATCGCCACCAAGGCGCAGAGCGAAGGCCTGCCCACCGTAGGCTACTTTGCCGAGCGATGTTGTCTTTCCAACGGCTATTTCGGCAATCTGGTGAGAGTGGAAACGGGCAGGACCGCCAAGGATTTCATAGCCGACCATCTACTGGCCGCAGCCAAGCAACTGCTCAACGACCCCTCGCTGAGCATCAGCCAGGTAGGCCTGCGGCTGGGCTTTGACTATCCGCAGCACTTTGTACGTTTCTTCAAGGCCCACACGGGCCAAACACCTTCCCAGTACCGAGCTGTAGGATAGCCATCGAAAGGCCGCAAGCATTCGGGCGAAACACACCGCACCGCGAACCTTTCCGACACCTCAGGGAACATGATACGACTCCAAAGGACAGGCTGATACAGGCTTGTCCTTTTTCCATACACACCCGTCAGGACACCCCTCCCAGAAAGAGTCTTCAGCCAAAATCTACAACGCATTTTCCCGAGAACCATCAAGATTGCCTATATTTGTAGCCGTTTTATCTGTTCACTCATGGAACAATCCACCATCCAACGCATCAAACAGCGGTATGACATTGTAGGAAACTGCGAGGCACTGAACCGCGCCCTGGAAATCGCGCTCAAGATAGCCCCCGTCGATTTGTCCGTGCTCGTCATGGGCGAAAACGGTGTGGGCAAGGAAGTGTTTCCCCGCATCATCCACGACCATAGCCTGAGGAAAAACAAGAAATATTTCGCCGTGAACTGCGGTGCCATCCCTGAAGGCACCATCGACTCCGAACTTTTCGGCCACGAAAAAGGAGCCTTCACCGGAGCCGTGGAGCAACGCGAAGGCTACTTCGCCGCTGCCAACGGCGGCACCTTGTTCCTCGACGAGGTGGGCGAACTGCCCTTGCAGACACAGGCCCGCCTGCTCCGTGTGCTCGAAACGGGCGAATACATCCGCGTGGGTTCCAGCGAAGTGCGCAAAACGGACGTGCGCATCGTGGCGGCCACCAATGTCAACATGGAGAAAGCCATCGCCGAAGGCAAGTTCCGCGAAGACCTCTTCTACCGCCTCAACACCATCTCCATTGCCGTGCCCGCCCTGCGCGAAAGGGGCAACGACGCAGCACTGCTGTTCCGCAAATTCGCCCTCGACATGAGCGGGAAATACAAGATGCCGCCCGTAAGGCTCACTGAAGAGGCCGAACGGATGCTCCTGGCCTACTCCTGGCCCGGCAATGTGCGACAACTGAAGAACGTGGCCGAGAACATGAGCGTCACGGCGGAGGAAAGAAGCATCACGCCCGAAATGCTGGCACACTACCTGCCCGTCGAAGCACACCACACGCAACTCATGACCATGGAACACAAACGGGAGGAACACAGCTTTGAAAACGAGAGGGAGATACTCTACCAAATCCTCTTCGACCTGCGCCGCGACGTGTCGGAACTGAAACGCATCGTACGCGAACAGCAACACCCGGAAGAACCCGCCGGGCTGATGGTGGCAGCTCATCCCGCCGTGAAGCTGAGAAACGAAGAACAAGCCGAAGAGCCTTACTGGGAAGCCGAGGAAGTGAAGGACGAAGACCTGCCGCCCACCACCCACAGGGAAGAAATCCCCACAAAGCCCGAAACCGGGAAACCATCGCTCTCGCTCGACGAACTGGAACGCGAAATGATCAAGAAAGCCCTGATGGTACACAACGGGCGCAGGAAAGCCGCCGCCGACGAGTTGGGCATCTCGGAACGTACGCTCTACCGCAAAATCAAAGAATATGGTTTGGACTAAGCGGAAACCCTCGTTTTCCACCGGCAAACAACGCATTTTCAAAACACCCCCTCAGAAAAACGCCCTATGAAACATCTCTGGCAATCGCTGTTGGCGATGCTCTTGCTGGCCTTGCTCACGGCGTGCAGCGTGAAATACCAATTCACAGGCACCAGCATCAACTACGACCTGATAAAGACCATCCAAATCGACAAGGTGGCCAACCGCGCCCCCTACGGATGGGCTCCCATGGAGGCGATGTTCAACACCAAACTCCAGGACCAATATGCCAACCAGACGCGCCTGAAACTGGTGAAACGGGGCGGCGACCTCCACATAGCCGGCGAAATAACCGGCTACGACCAGTTCAACAAGGCCATCTCGGCTGATGGCTACTCCTCGCAGGTGCAGCTGAAGATGACGGTGAACATCCGCTTCACCAACAGCAAGACCAACGAGAGTTGGGAAAAACAGTTCTCCGCCACCACGCAGTACGACTCGAGCCAGCAGCTGACCGCCGTGCAGGAAACCCTCGTGACGGAAATGATAAAGGACCTTTGCGACCAGATTTTCAACGCCACCGTGGCCGACTGGTAACCACCGCTACCCCTGCCGCACCGACGGCCCGCACCGTCCCCTCCTTCTCACCTCACCCCTAACCTCCGAACAAACCCCAGGCATATGGAATTAGCCGAACTGATAGCCCGTCCCGACGGGCTCAACAAAGAAACCCTGCACAGCCTGCGCGAATGGGTGGCCAAATACCCCTATTTCCAGGCCGCACGACTGCTGTTCCTGCGCAACCTGTTCCTGCTGCACGACCCGCTCTTCGGCGAAGAACTGCGCAAGGCGGCTCTTTTCCTGCCTGACCGCCGCGTGCTCTTCAAGATGGTGGAGGAAAGCAACTATACCATACAGCCCACCCCCCTCTGCCGCGACGAAGAACCCGCAACGCCGCAGGGCAACCGCACGGAGTCGCTCATTGACGACTTCCTCCGCACGGCACAGGAAACCAACCAGCAACCCACCAGGCGCAAACTCACCGCCGCAGATGCCACAACGGACTACGCGGCTTTCCTCCTGCAAATGGAAGATGCGGAGCCCGAAGGCACACAGACCAACGCACGCAGCGAAGCACTGATAAACGACTTCATCGAACACAAACCCGAACGCATACAACTACAGGAAACGCCCGAATTCACCCCCGAGCTGCCAGCCGAAAACGACAATACGGAGGAAACCGGCGAAGAGGGATTTCTCACCATGACGCTCGCCAAAATCTACATCCGGCAGCAGCGTTATGAAAAAGCACTTGAAATAATGCGCAAGGTGAGCATGAATAATCCGAAAAAAAGTGCTTACTTTGCAGACCAAATCCGCTTCTTGCAAAAACTGATAATCAATAAAAATCATCAAAAACAATAAAACAACATGTATTCAGTACTCGTAGTTTTGGCAGTCATCGTGGCTATCTTGCTCACATTCGTCGTACTCATCCAAGAGTCCAAAGGCGGCGGACTTGCCTCGAATTTTGCTGCATCCAACCAGATCATGGGTGTAAGAAAGACTACCGATGTGGTTGAAAAAGCCACATGGACATTGGCCGGCACGCTGGTTGTCCTGGCTGTAGCCACCATCTTCTTCGCTCCCCGCGCCACAGACAAGGACAGCGTAGTCACCACCGCCGCACCTGCTGCTCCGGTTGCACCCGCAGCTCCTGCAGCACCGGCAGCACCTGCAGCACCGGCCAAATAAGCAAAGAAACAGCTGAAGGCCCATTTATCCCAACACTAAACAAGAGCTTAAAGGTTTGTATTTGTCGTGCGCTCCATGACGTATAAACACTTAGGCTCTTTCTTTTTTCCTACCCCCTACCCCCATCCTCCAACCAGCACGGCAGTTGCCGGCACCGGTAGCCAACACCAGCAAGCCGCCTGCCGTAACCAGGTTCACAGCACCCGAAGCCCATGTTCATATTTGTCTTCCTCGTATTCCTATTCCTCCATTTCGCCTTTGCCCAATACGATGCCGTGGCCTATGCAGCCGCCTGCATCATGAACCATCCCGTCAGCCTTTCCCCGGTATGGATATCCCTGCTGCTGACCCTGCTATGCTTCGGGCTGATAAGCGGCATACGGAAACTGTTCCCTCCGCGCCGCCTCGGCCCCACGGCAGCCTGCGTGGCCACGGGATGGCTGGCAGCCGCCGGCCTGAGCCTGCCCTTCGCTTCGGCACTGTGGCAGGCGGGCCTGCTCATCGTGGCAGTGGGTATGGTGCTGGCCGACAGGCAGTACAACCTGCGGCTGCTGCGGCTTCGGGGACCGGAGCGCACCCTGTGGCAGAAGTTCATGCCACGTGCCATCGAACTGTTGGTGCTATGCCTGTACGTCGGAGCCGGCACGGCGGTGAGCGACGTGGAGCATTTCGAGCTCCGCACGGCACAGGCGTTGCGCAGCGACCATCCGGAAGAAGCTTACCACATCGGCGAAGTGGATCTGGCCGCCTCGCCCCGGCTCTTCGCCATGCGGTGCTACCTCCTTGCCACACACCACCCCAAGGGACTGGGCGACAAGCTACTGCAACAGCCGGTGCCCGCAGGCGGCAGTGACAACCTGCTGCTGCCCGACGACGAACGCCAACGGCTGCTGCTGCCGGCCGACAGCCTGACCCGGCTGTTAGGCTGCCGCCCACAGCGCGGCGAAAAAGCCACAGATTATCTGCGGCGTTGCGCCCTACGGGCTGACAAGGTCCGGAAAGCGAAGAAAGGAGCGAACAACGCGGCGCAGTTCCGTCCCGTACCGGCCATCGACTATTACCTCTGCGCCCTGCTCCTGGACCGCCACCTGGACCGTTTTGCTCAAGAGGCCGCCCGGTTCTATCCACAGGCCACCGCCAACGCCGCCCTGCCCACATTCTATGCCCAAGCCATGGTCTACTACGCGCGGCAACACACCCAACCCGCCGTGATGTACCACGACAGTGCCATCGAGGCCAACCTCCGCGACTACGCCGACATGGAGGCCAAGCTGCCCGACGATGCAAGCCGTCCCAACCTGCTTAGGCGTTCGTATGGCGAAACATACTGGTGGTGGCACGAATACGGCATAGCAGGCACGGCACAACCCTGACCTCGCATTGCCCACCCCCATAGCACGACAAACCTATGTTGCATTGGACGAATGAAGAACGGCGATTTCTGGCCGTGGTATCGTTGGTGTTGCTGCTGCTGACGGCGGGCGGCGCGGCCTTCCTGTGGTACATCGACCGCGAGAGCCTGCCTCCTGTTGAGGCTGGCCAGGCCGAGGCTTTCAGGCAATTCCAGCTATCGGTCGAAGAGGCCGACTCCCTACGCAGCCACCCGGGCAGCATGGCTGCCAGCCGCTCCGCCCGGCTATTCCCCTTCGACCCCAACCACGCCGACTCCCTTACCCTCAGCAAGCTCGGTATGCGGCCCTGGCAAGTGTCCAACCTGCTGAAATACCGCCGCAAGGGAGGCGTGTGGCGTTCGCCCGACGACCTCAGCCGCCTCTACGGCCTGTCGCAGGCCGACTTCGAGCGGCTGCGCCCCTACATCCGCATCCGGCCCTCCGATGCCGTACCCCACTATCCTGCATCCCACCGTTTGCCCGCAGCGTATCCTTCCGACGACCGTCCCGCCCTGCCCCGTCAGGAGAAATATGCCGAAGGCACACGCCTCCCCCTCAACACCGCCGACACCACGCAGCTGAAGGGCATTCCGGGCATAGGCAGCTACAAGGCGCGCCGCATTACCGCATACCGCGAGCGTCTGGGCGGCTTCGTCAGCACCGCCCAGCTGGAAGAGCTGGACGATATGCCCCCCGGCCTGTCGCGTTGGTTCACCGCCGACAGTGTGCCGCCGCGCCGCATCCGCCTCAACCGCGCCACTTTCAAGCAGCTGGTGCGCCATCCCTATCTCAGCTACGAACAGACCAAAGCCATTGTGAACCACATCCGCAAGTACGGCCCGCTCCGCTCGTGGCGCGAACTGCGGCTGTACCCGGAATTCACGGCAGACGACTTCCGCCGCCTCGAACCCTATTTCTCCTTCGACTGAACCAACCATACCAGACGAAAGAGATGAACCCGGCGATTCAACCTTCGGAAGTGCACAAAGCCTATACGCAAATTAAACCCGGAAAAAGCGTTCACCCCTTCACAAACCGCCAGTTTCCCGTTGATTTTCATAGTAAAAGCGTGTGAAGGTTTGGATTTTCAAGTGTTCACAGCCCCCCCCGGCCAGACCCTTCCCGGCTGTGAACAGTGTGACACCTTGTGAAGGCTTCATCACCCCAAGCCTTCACGCCTGGAACGTATGGAAATCAGCCAGAAACGTAGGTTCTGTGAACGGGTGAACGTTTTTTGGGGGGATAAATATAGTATATACGTGCGCGTGCAGAATGGAAGCTGTCACCCATTTGTCACCCCCGTGAATGCTTCACCGTCCAAGCCTTCACAACCCGGCATCCGGGATATACAACTCGGCGAGTAGGTTTCACAAGTCGGCGAGTAGAAAAAACAAGTCGGCGAGTAGAAAAAAATAGTCCAGGACTTGTGGAGGGTAAGAACCGAAGGGAGGGGATAAAGATGAGGTTGCCTACCATTTCCTGACTTCATCACTTTTGTTCGCCATTAGATGGTGCGCAATGTTAATCAGCGAGTTACATAGAATATCTAAAACAATCTGACATTTCTGAAAAAAGTCCATGTAAGACTTGTAAAGATTACGAAATATGTAGAATTCCGAAACAAGTATGTTATAGGGATATTGTAAGAAAATATGGTGAAAAACATTGGGATTATCCAGATGTTAATTGCCCTAAATGCCTATGAAAAAGTATTTATATATTCTTTGTTTTTACCTTGTGCAAAGCACGTTAATGAGCTTTGCGCAAGGTAAACATGCCTCAATGCAGGACACTATCAAACTTTCCGATGTAACCGTCATGGCAGAAAGACCTTTGGTTCAGCATAAAGCCGACAGGATGATTGTAAGTGTAGAACATAATAAATTACTGAAGTCACGCTCTCTTTCTAGTATTTTGGACTTGATTCCTGATGTCGATTATGATGGTGAGGGAGGCATCAGCGTCATGGGAAATGGTGTCAAAATATATGAAAACGGAAAAGTGGTGAACCTGAGTGGTGTTCAACTGAAAAGATACTTGTCTTCTTTGCATGGAAATGACATCAAGAGTTTGGAAATATTACCTCGAGCAACGGCTGAGTATGATGCAGAAGGTGGTACTGCAATTCTTGTTGTCAATCGACAGAAGAAGCATGAATATGGACTTTCTGGTTATGTGGGCAGCGATTATGAGCGGAAAAGCAGAAATTCATACTCTGAATTTACTGGATTGACGTATTCATGGGGTAAACTCGCCCTTTATGCCAATATGGCTTTTGGACAGTCGGAAAGTAAAAGTGTAACCTATGAAAATGACTATGAACGAGACCTAACTGTTGGCAGCAATTCGAGAAGCAATGATAAAGGGCATTACTATATGCCAAAGTTTGGTCTTGACTTCAATATCTCTCACAAACAATATTTGGGTGTCGAGTGGTCGGGAAGCTACTCAAAAGACTACTCCAATGCTTGTTGGTTAAATTCTACGATTACGGACAAGAGCAATTATCCAACAAATATAAAGACCTTTGCCCCATACTCATTAAAGGACAACGCCAACAACGTTACCTTAAACTATGAATGGACTGTAGACTCATTGGGTAGCAAGTTGAACGTTATAGCTGATTATGCAGGAAAAAGAGAGCATGATTTGTATGAATACGAGAACCTATATACTTTAGGCATTGGCTCGGACAGCATCATTTCCAAGTCGCAACCCTCTTTAGAGAGTATGGATATTTATAGCGCACAGGTAGGTTTCACCAAGTCTTTAAAACTTCATCAGTTTGCCTTCGGTGCCAAGTATGTCTATGCTGGCATCGGATACAATAGCAGATTGAATCTTGGAAACACGACCTTGGCAGGAGTGTTGTCTGAAGATATAGACCAAAGAGACGATTTCAAATATTTAGAAAAACGATTAGCTGTATACGGAATGTATAAGTATACATCACCGTTATGGGAAGTTCAAGTGGGATTGCGTAATGAATACACAGAATGGGAAACAAGGCAACGTGTGAAGAATCAATTGTATACCAAAAGAAATGATAATATTCTCTTCCCTTCTTTCTTTGTGAGCAGAGAAATGGGAGAGGGCAATTCTTTATCGCTGAGTTATACACAATCAATCAATCGTCCGTTGTATCAAATGGTGAATCCGTTCGTTTTTCATCTGTCAGAGACCTCTTACAAAGAAGGTAATCCTGATTTAAAAGGTGAGTTGCTATACAACGCAGGCTTACAATTCATGCTGAAATCTAAATATATATTCTCTTTGTCTGCTCTCTTCATCGACAGGAAAATCAATGAGATATATGAGCAGATTGGAGAGTATCAAACTCGCTACATGTTAAGGAACAACGGCACAACGAAGAGGTTGACGATGTACATGGGCATACCTTTCACATGGGGAATTTGGAATTGCAGAAACAATGTAGAGTTAAGTCAGAGTTGGTACCAGAATAGTGCCAATTGTGTCAACGACTTTGGTGTAGTTCTGTCCAGTTATAATCGCATCAGGTTATCAAAACAACTTACAGCGATATCAAACCTACGTTATGTCAGACATTACAAGCAACTTTTCCTTATCCAGAAGACAGATTACGTGGGTGTAGATGTTGAGGGCGATTACAATTGCTGTAAGGATAGGGTGAATGTTAATTTTGGCGTAAAAGACTTGCTTAATTGTAGGGGAAAGAACAAGCAAATCTTTAGAAATGGCGATTTTGAGCACCATTCAGAATTTGATTTTCTTTCACGAAAGTTTTTTGTCAGTGTAACGTTTAATTTCTCAGTAGGCGCAAAACGCGCAATTCGGCATGATAAGGAATTTTCTAATGAAGAGGACAAAGAAAGAATGTAAAATTTTCAGAATCAGCTATCATAAAATCATTTTCTAAAGTAAAGCTTGAATATTTACAACATAGTCTACACGTCAAACAGAAATTTTACGCAAAAAGTTCTAATTTCCATAAAATTCCTCTTGTAAATCATTGGATATTTAAAAAAATATCGTATCTTTGTCCCCGAATTGAGGCGTTCTTTGCATATTGCAAAATACAGAAACGAGCAGAAGTCCGCTCGTTTCCATATTGTTACCTATATAATATAGGCAAACGCCCAACTTCTTGATTTTCAATCAAAGTCCAATTTAGAGCGAGTTACATTTATTAATTGGGTGGTATTGGGTGGCGCAAGCGAAAAAGTGTATACCTTTCCTCTATAAAAACTAATAGATTTCCGGGTAAGGAGTAACTAAAATAAAGGA
>CAMBHR010000056.1:0-16533 GCA_945867195.1 uncultured bacterium
AAGGTAGAGGGATGAATGATTGTGTACAAGGCGGCATCGCGGATACGCTTACCATGGAACAGTCTGTGTGAATGCTTTGAAATCCAAGCCTTCACACTCAAACCCGTTGAAAATCAGGAGGGAACATGCTCCGTGTGAAGGCGTGAATGTTTTTTGGGGAAATAATAACTGTATATACGTGCGCGCGTAAAAGGCATCTTCCCGGTACATATTAGGGCTTTTTCAGCGTGAATGATTCACTTTGCCTGCTCGGCCGGGCACTGCGAGATGTACCCTTCACAAGTCGCCGACTGTTTCGCACAAGTCCTTGATTAGACAAAACAAGTCCTTGATTAGACAAAACAAGTCCCGGACTTGTGAGAGTGCAACGCCCGTACTTATGGGAGCGGCTGTACATGATCTCATAACCTTATACCCATCGTCTTTTCACATCCGAAACTTCAGTGAATTTATGGAACACTTTATAAAAAAGGCTATTCCTTCTCCCTTTGGAGTTGTGAATTTATCAATTATAGACATGGTGTTTCGTTAATCTTTTAGGATTTTACGCTAAAAAACCAATCATTTTTAGCACAGGAAAAATGAATGCCCATACATTTGGGGTATGAAAAAGTCAACCATTTGGATTATAGCTGTCGTCATGGGCGTGTCGTTTCTGGCACTCCTCATCTTGCAGACCAAGTACTTCGAGGAAGTACTGAATATGCGCAAGGAACAGTTTGACGAGTCGGTTTCGCGAAGCCTGTACCAGGCTGCGCGCAATTTGGAGCTGAGCGAGACCCAACGTGGACTGGAGGCCGAATTGAGGGTAGGGCAGCCCGACAGCACAGGCCAAGGACAGGCTGTGCAGCATCCGGCAGTTGCCGCCTCGGAGCCTACCACCCACGTCAGCATACCGTCCAATGTGCCCAAAGGGCTTTTCCTCAACAACCTGAATGCCAATGCAGTGGACACCACGATGCGCGACTCCGTCAGGGAACGCTATCTGCATCAGCGGCTATTGCTCAATGAGGTGGTTTACTCCCTGCTCCATCGTTCCAGCGGCAAACCTTTGAACGAGCGGATCGACTTCCGCCTGCTGGACAGCAACCTGCGTTCCGAGTTGCGCAGCAATGGTATCAACATCGATTACCATTTCTACATCACCACCACTGATGGCCGCGAAGTCTACCGGTGTTCCGACTTCAGCAACGAGGGCGACACGCATTCCTACCGGCAGGTGCTCTTCCCCAACGACCCTTCCAACCAGATGGGCCTGCTCTACATCCACTTCCCCGAGATGCGGAAATACATCTTCGCCAGTGTGCGCTTCATGATACCGGCCATCATCTTTACCCTCGTCTTGTTGGTCGTGTTCATCTTCACCATTTACACCATCTTCCGCCAGAAGCGGCTCACGGAGATAAAGAATGATTTCATCAACAACATGACGCATGAATTCAAGACCCCCATCTCCACCATATCCTTGGCGGCGCAGATGTTGCGCGACCCCGCCGTAGGCAAGAGCGAGGCCATGTTCAACCACATCTCTGGCATCATCATCGACGAGACCAAGCGGTTGCGTTTCCAGGTGGAGAAAGTGCTGCAAATGTCCATGTTCGACCGCAAGGCCGCCACGTTCAAGCCCAAGGAGCTGGATGCCAACATGATTGTGCAGGACACCGTCAACACCTTCCGCCTCAAAGTGGAGGCTTCGGGCGGTTCCATCCATGCCGATCTCGGAGCCCAGAATGCCAGCATCTTCGTGGACGAGATGCACTTCACCAACGTCATCTTCAACCTTCTCGACAATGCCGTGAAGTACAAATCGCCCGACAGGGATTTGGAACTGGGCGTACAGACGCGTAACGACCACGGCAAATTCATCCTGAGCATTGCCGACAACGGCATTGGCATCCGCCGTGACGACCTGAAGAAAATCTTTGAGAAATTCTACCGCGTCCACACCGGCAACCGCCACGATGTGAAAGGATTTGGTCTCGGGCTGGCCTACGTCCACAGCATCATCAAGGCACTGGGCGGCACCATCCACGCCGAGAGCGAATACGGAAAGGGCACGCGGTTTGTCATCACGCTGCCTTTGATAGAGCAACCCGCTTCCGTAGCCAACCACAGTCAATCTATCCACAATTAAATACCTACCGCTATGATTACTCCTGAAGAAAAAATGAAGATCCTCCTTTGCGAAGATGACGAAAACCTGGGCATGTTGCTCCGCGAATACTTGCAGGCCAAAGGCTACGACACCGAACTCTGCCCTGACGGCGAGGCCGGCTATCGGGCTTACACCCAGAACAAGTACGATCTCTGCGTGCTCGATGTCATGATGCCGAAGAAGGACGGTTTCAGCCTGGCACGCGACATCCGGCAAATCAATGAGGACACCCCCATCATCTTCCTCACGGCCAAGACCCTCAAGGAAGACATCCTGGAAGGCTTCCGCATCGGTGCTGATGACTACTTGACGAAGCCCTTCTCCATGGAAGAACTCACCTTCCGTATCGAAGCCATCTTGCGCCGCGTGCGTGGCAAGAAGAACCGCCACCGCACACATTACAAAATCGGCTCTTTCAACTTTGACACGCAGAAGCAAATCCTTTCGCGCGGCGATATGCAGACCAAGCTCACCACGAAGGAAAGCGAACTGCTGAGCCTCCTCTGCGCCCATGCCAACGAAATCCTCCAGCGCGACTTTGCCCTCAAAACCATCTGGATTGACGACAATTATTTCAACGCCCGTTCGATGGACGTTTACATCACCAAGTTGCGCAAGCACCTGAAGGACGACCCGTCGGTAGAGATTATCAACATCCACGGCAAGGGCTACAAGCTCATCACCCCCGATTTTGACGCTTAACCCTCGTCCCGACAGCTTCCGGCGTGAAGCACAACACGGAACACCTTATGGCAGCGATGCGTGCAGAATGCAATGTGCGCATCGCTGCTTCTTAGTTCTTTTTTGGGGGCAAATCAGGCTGGTTGAGCAGAAGAATGGCAAATCTTTTGACCTTGCTCTTCGTTCTTCACTTGCCTCAAGCTATCTTTGCACCCGAATACAAACAAACAACGATAATGAAATCCAAGCTGTTTTTACCCTTTATGCTGCTGATGGCCTTGGCCGCAGTATGCCCCTCGTGCGATGATGACGAAACCTATGCAGATATGCGCAAGCGGGAGGACAGACAAATCAAGGCATTCCTTTCTTCGGGCGTGCAGATAAAGGACAACGACTCCGGAGAATACATCCTCAACATCCCCGGCAACATCAAGGTCATTTCCGAAAATGAATTTTACCGGAACGACAGCACCACCGATGTTTCCAAAAACGAATACGTCTATTTCGACCAGAAGAAAGTCTACATGCAGATTGTAGACAAAGGCACGGGCAGTAAGTTGGTCGATGGCGAGACCATGCGCATCGTCACCCGTCACGTGGAATACAACATCTCCACCGACACCATCCAGACCATCAATTTCCCCTCTTACTACGAGTTGAACTACGATGTCATGTCGTGTACCAACACCTTGGGAAGTTTTTCCGCCACCTTCACCCGCGACCAAGGCGTGATGTACCAGTCCTACAATTCCACCGCCGTTCCTTCTGGCTGGCTCATCCCTCTCACCTTCATCCATATCGGGCGGTCTGATGCACCCGATGCCCGGTTGGCGCGTGTGCGGCTCATCGTGCCCAGTTCACAGGGGCAGGCCAACGCTTCGGCCAATGTCTATCCTTGTTTCTACGAAATCGTTTACAGCAAAGGGCGTTGAACCCCCTTTTTCCCATCAACACCACCACCACCGGAGGAGCAGCTCAGAGCAGCACTCCTCCGGTGGTGGCGTTATGTTATCTCCTTCAGTGGAAGGGCAGGATAGATGAAAAAACAGGATAGGCGTAAAGGGACATAGCCGGGGACAGCAATGGGGCAATGGGGAGAGCCGCCGAAACAGTACCGCCGATACATCAAATTACCGCCGGACCGCCACTATTCGTCTTTCGTGCTCGAGGCTTCCAGGATGTCTTTGATGCCTTGCCAAATGCCGCGTGCCGTGCGAACCAGGAGCATCACCACGCCGCGTCCGATGAGCACCACCATGCGGCAAACAAACTGCACGGCCTGCATACCCCAGTCCCAGAGCTGGCGTTCCGTCAGCGTGATGCGCGAAGCCACGCGCCGGTAGCCCACCATCCAGAGCAGCGGCAGTCCCAAGCCGGAGAGCAGGTAAAGCACCGGCCAGAGCACTCCGCCCGACTGCTGGTGGACAATCGGGTGGCTGCCCACCGCCTCCCACGGCAGACCGTAGCAGGCCACCTTGATGGCACTGACCACCTTGAACGCCAGCAGGTGGAAGGCGAAAACGTACAGCGTACGTTCACCCACATACACCAGGCTGCGTTTCATGAAACCCTCTTTCTTGTCAACGAAGCCGGCCAGGTAAACCAGCAGCAGGAAGCCGGCCACGGCAGGCAGGGGCAGCGAAGCGAACTCACCGAACGAAGGGTTCCACGCCATGCTGGAGGGGAAAAATATCGAAGCCAGCAGCAGCACGGCAGCGGCGGGAGCCGCCACGCGCCACGTCAGTTTTTCCACCACGCCGTATTCCTTGATGAGAAAGCCGCACGCCATGAAGCTCAGGCCCATGAGTTCGCGGTAGCCCCCTTGCGCCACCCCCGTCAGCACCAGTCCGTCGGCCACCTTCCACGTGGTCAGCAGCAAGCCGATCACCAGCACTGCCCATCCCGTGTGCTTGAAATCCCGGAACATCTCCGAGCGTTGCAGCAGTTTGAACAACACGAGGAACGCCAGGCTCGAAAGGAGCAGGGCGCGGAAGAACCAGAACGTGCCGCCCAGGAATTGGTCGTAGCCCGACATGTTCACCACGATGCTCCACAGGTGTTGGCTGAACTGATGGAGCGTGAAGGGGTGCGTCACGCCCCCTTCGGCATTGCCGAACTGCTCGCTCAGCAATCCGCAGTGGAACAGTAGGTTATGGACAACCAGGAAAAACACGCTCCAGCGCAGGAACGGCAGGTACAGCCCTTTCAGCCGGCGCACCACGAAGGTGTGTTCGTCCGCGAGGTAGCGCGTGTTGAAGAAATAGCCGGCGCAAAGGAAGAACACAGGCACATGGAAAATGAAAACAAAGTTGAACAGCCATCCGCTGATGCCCGCGTGCGAGAGCACCACGAGCATGATGGCCAGGGCCTTGACTATGGAAAACTGCGTGTTGCGCATGATGTAGGAAAAGTTTTGTCGTGGGAGAGAAACAAGGGGGTGGGGTAGTGGGGTATCAGTCTCGCATCATCCCCGCATCAACGGGTCCGGATGCGTGTAGAAATTTTCAAGGTCCGGCTCCGCCTCCTCCTTCTTGTCGCATTTGACAAAAGGCATGAGGAAATGGAAGAACCAACCCTTGAACTTTTTCCACCGTCCCCATTGCTTCCAGATTTCTGGAGTGAGTTTGAAGCACCGTGTGTCGCGGTCGTGACAGAAAATCTCTTTCAGCTCCTGCGTGGTACAAGCGTCCGCCACCAGCAAGTTGCATTCGTAGTCGAACGACAGGCTCCGGCTGTTTAGGTTTGCCGAGCCGATGAAGGAGTAAAGGCTGTCCACCATCATGATTTTGCTGTGGTGAAATCCGCCCTCGAAGAAGTAAACGTCCACTCCCTGCTTCATCAGTTTGTGTACGTTGTACTCCACGATGCGCGGCGTGATGGGAATGTCACTCTTGGCCGATACCATCACCTGCACGTCCACCCCCCGTCGGGCCGCCTTTTTCAAAGCCCGTTTCACGTGCCGGCACAGGGTGAAGTAAGGGTTGATAATCAGGATTTGCTTTTCGGCGTGGTTGATGGCATGGACAAACGTGTCGTGGATGATGCGCGGCGTTTCGTACGGGTCGCGGTTCACCACCCCCACCGTCTTCTGTCCCGCCGTGGCCGTCGTGTCCTGTTTCAGCATACCGAAGTTCTTCCGTGCGTCGCGTGTGCCCGGATAATATTGCGGTCCTTTGATGTCCTGTCCGGTAACATTGTTCCAGAAGTCCAGGAACACCTTTTGCAGGTTTCCCACGGCGTCGCCTTCCACTCGTACGTGCAGGTCGCGCCATTCACCGAACTCCGGTTTTCCCGTGATGTAATAGTCCGCCACGTTCATGCCCCCCGTGTAGGCCACTTCGCCGTCAATCACCACGATTTTGCGGTGGTCGCGGTGCATCACGTGGTTCACCCAGGGAAAGCGCACGCGGTCGTATTCATAGATTTCCACCCCTCGTGCCCTCAGACTGTCAAGGTGGGCGGGGCGCAACGGGCGGTTGTTCGAGCTGTTGCCGAAGCCGTCGAACAAAGCCCTGACTTCGACCCCTTCAGCCGCTTTTTCAACCAGCAGGGTGAAGAGCCTTTTCGAGATGGAGTCGTTGCGGAAGTTGAAGTATTCCAGGTGGATGCTTTTGCGTGCCGCCCTGATGGCGGGAAAGAGGTCATCGAACTTCTCCTGGCCCGTTTTGAACACCGTGACGCGGTTGTTCGACGTGAATTTCACTCCGAATTCTTCGTGCAGATAGTTTACGATGTCCGAATCGCACCGCTCGGAGGGTGCTTTGCAGCCTGCGGCCAGCGCAGGTAGGTAAAACAGATAGCCCAAGAGGAATAACAGTAAGGTGTTTTTTATCATTTCCATACTTATACAAGCTCCGGGCTGTCAGTCCGGAGCTGTGATGCTGTTAGGCCGGCCATAAGGACCGGTGGTCTTGTAGGTTGAGCTGCACCGGCTCATGGGCCACCGTTTCCGGCAATGTGGCCGATACTGTCGCGCAGGGGCTGGCTATAAATAAAGGTTTCTTCATTGGTCGGTAATCTTATGTCGAAGAAGGGCAGGGAAAATGGAAGAAAATGGGGAGTTGTCAAGGGTGTTCCATAAATTAGGTTTTAAGGAATACCCCTTTAATCCGCTTCTCCGTGCCGAATGCTGCAAAAGTAGGGATTTGTAATGAAATCGCCATACGGGTGGCGCGTTAAAAACGACCGGTCGTCGGCCTTTTGTTAAAGAAGATGTAAACGGCGGTCCTTTGCTGCTGTGCCGGGCGGCTTTCCGAGGGGCTTCCTGAAGTCCCTAAATCCATGTACGTGGTGTGCAAGCGTTAATGAATTTCAAACTTTGCAGAATTTCTTTTATCTTTTCCTTTTTCTTGCGGCGCGTTTGCATTAACTTTGCTTCGCGAACTCAGGCTGCGGCTCGGCAATGGCTGTAAACCCTCCGGTTTTCCATCCGTTGCGCTCGCCTTGCACTGACTTTGCTTCGCGAACTCAGGCTGCGGCTCGGCAATGGCTGTAAACCCTCCGGCTTTCCATCCGTTGCGCTCGCCTTGCACTGGCTTTGCTTCGCGAACTCAGGCTGCGGCTTGGCAATGGCTGTAAACCCTCCGGCTTTCCATCCCTTGCGCTCGCCTTGCACTGACTTTGCTTCGCGAACTCAGGCTGCGGCTCGGCAATGACGGTCGCGCCTGCCGCTCTCCTTATTTCTTACACTGCAAATGGAACCTCTCAAACATGAATGCGGCGTCGCCATGGTACGCCTGCTCAAACCGCTCAGCTACTACGAGAAAAAATACGGTACATGGATGTATGGCTTGAACAAGCTGTACTTGCTGATGGAAAAGCAGCACAACCGAGGACAGGAAGGTGCGGGGCTGGCCTGCGTGAAGATGCAAGCCGCGCCGGGCGAAGAATTCATGTTCCGCGAACGCGGGCTGGGAGGCGGTGCCATCCAGGAAATCTTCGGCAACGTACACCGACAATTTGCAGGGTTCTCGGAAGAACAGCTGCACGATGCGGATTTTGCCGAACGTCATGTGCCCTTTGCGGGCGAAATATATATGGGCCACCTCCGGTACTCCACTACCGGCAAGAGTGGCCTTTCGTATGTCCATCCCTTTCTCAGGAGAAACAACTGGCGGGCCAAGAACCTCTGCATCTGCGCTAATTTCAACATGACCAACGTCATGGAGATTTTCGACGAGATAGCCGTGAAAGGGCAGCATCCGCGCATGGTGTCTGACACGTACATCCTCCTCGAGCAGCTGGGCCACCGCCTTGACCGTGAGAGTGAGCGGTGCTTCGCCGAGGCACTGCGGCTGGGGCTGGAAAACACCGGCATCACGCGCTACATCGAAGAGCACATCAACCTGTGCAACGTCCTGAAACTGTCCGCCCCTGTGTGGGATGGCGGCTACGTGCTCTGCGGCGTGACAGGCTCTGGCGAACTCTTCACCCTGCGCGACCCGTGGGGCATACGTCCCGCCTTTTGGTACAAGGACGACGAGATCCTCGTCGTGGCCTCCGAACGCCCCGTGATACAGACCGCGCTCGACGTGGAGGCCGACACTGTCCACGAACTCCAGCCCGGACAGGGACTCTTCATGAACCAGAAGGGTGGGATGCGCACCGAGCAGGTGCTTGAAGCCAAGAACTACGCCGCCTGCTCCTTTGAGCGCGTCTACTTCAGCCGTGGCTCCGACATGGACATCTACCGCGAGCGCAAGGAGCTGGGCCGCTCCTTGGTGGAGCCTATCCTCAAGGCCGTGGGCGGCGAGGTGGACAACACCGTGCTGGGCTACATTCCCAACACCGCCGAGGCAGCCTACTACGGAATGCTCCAAGGCTTCAACGAATACCTCAACGCGCAGAAAGCCGACGAGATAGCGAAGCTCGGAGGCAACCTCACGCCAGACAACCTGGAGCGCATCCTTTCGCGCCGCATCCGTTCGGAGAAAGTGGCGTGGAAAGACATCAAGATGCGCACCTTCATCGCCGAGGGCAACTCGCGCAACGACCTCGCCGCCCACGTCTACGACATCACCTACGGTTCCGTGCGTCCCGGTGTGGACAACCTCGTGGTCATTGATGACAGCATCGTGCGCGGCACCACCCTGCGCGAAAGCATCATCCGCATCATGGACCGCCTCCATCCGCGACGCATCGTCGTGGTCAGCTCCTCGCCGCAGGTGCGTTACCCCGACTACTACGGCATCGACATGGCCAATATGGACGAGTTCATCGCTTTCAGGGCAGCCATCGCCCTGCACCGCGATCGGGGCATGGAGGCGCGCCTGATGGAAATCTACGAAAAATGCAAGGCACAGGAAATGCTGCCGAAGGAGGAGGTGATTAACTACGTTCGCGAGGTGTACGAACCCTTCACCAGCGAGGATATTTCGGAAAAGATGGCCCGGATGTTGCGTCCCGAAGGGGTTCACACGGAAATCCACATCGTGTTCCAAAGCCTCGAAGGGCTGCACAGAGCCTGCCCCCATTCGCCTGGCGACTGGTATTTCTCCGGCCATTACCCCACACCCGGCGGCAACAAACGGGTCAACGAGGCATACATTAATTATATAGAAAAGTATTTCAAACCGGAATGCCAAGCTTAGCACAGAAATGCCTAAAGGCACGTGGTAGCAAGTAGGCATGTTTGCATACTGTTGCCTGACTGCCATAACAACATATAAATATCTAATCATCCCAATAGACGACCTATGCGTAAAGTAACACTTATTTTGGACGATCGCACCCAATTCCACGGAGAAAGCTTCGGTTACGAAGCACCCGTGGCAGGCGAGGTGGTGTTCAATACAGCCATGATGGGCTATCCCGAAAGCCTGACCGACCCCTCGTATGCCGGCCAGCTGATGACACTCACCTATCCCCTGGTGGGCAACTACGGCGTGCCCCCCTTCACCGTGGAAGCCGACGGCTTGGCCACCTTCATGGAAAGCGACCGCATCTACGCCTCAGCCATCATCGTGAGCGACTACAGCGAACAATACAGCCACTGGAACGCCGCCGAGAGTCTGGGCGACTGGCTGAAACGCGAGAAAGTGCCCGGCATCACGGGAATAGACACCCGCGAACTCACCAAGGTGTTGCGCGAGCATGGGGTGATGATGGGAAAAATCCTCTTCGACGACGAGCCCGACAACGTGCCCACGGCGCAGTACGAAGGCGTGAACTACGTGGCGCGCGTTTCGTGTAAGGAAATCGTGCGTTACAACGAAGGCAAGGGCCTCAAGAAAGTCGTGCTCGTGGACTGCGGCGTGAAGAACAACATCATCCGCTGCCTGCTCCGTCGCGGTGTGGAAGTTATCCGCGTGCCCTGGAACTACGACTTTAACGCCTTGGAATTCGACGGCCTCTTCCTGGCCAACGGCCCCGGAGACCCCGACACCTGCGTCGAGGCTGTGGAAAACATCCGCAAGTTCCTCGCCGATCCCAAGGTGCGCCCCTGCATGGGCATCTGCATGGGAAACCAGCTCCTTTCCAAAGCCGCCGGCGCCTCCATCTACAAGCTCAAGTACGGCCACCGCAGCCACAACCAGCCTGTGCGCATGGTCGGCACCAACCGCTGCTTCGTCACTTCCCAGAACCATGGCTACGCTGTGGACAGCCGCACCCTGCCCGCCGACTGGGAACCTTATTTCATCAACATGAACGACGGCTCCAACGAAGGCGTGCGCCACAAGACCAACCCCTGGTTCTCCGCACAGTTCCACCCCGAAGCCTGCTCCGGACCCGTCGACACCGAATTCCTTTTCGACGAGTTCGTGAATATTTTATAGGGGTATTCTTTAAAACCTAATTTATAGAACACCCCTATAATGAATAATTGTTCTCTGAACCCATTTACGCAACAAAACATCCGCAAGATATGAAGCCCATAAAGAAAGTCCTCCTGCTCGGATCCGGCGCGCTGAAGATTGGCGAAGCCGGCGAGTTCGACTATTCAGGATCCCAAGCCCTGAAAGCCCTGAAGGAAGAAGGCATAGAAACCATCCTCATTAACCCCAATATCGCCACGGTGCAGACTTCCGAAGGCGTGGCCGACCGCATCTATTTCCTGCCCGTCACCCCTTATTTCGTCGAACGCGTCATCCAGAAGGAGCAACCCGACGGCATCATGCTCGCCTTCGGCGGACAGACCGCGCTTAACTGCGGTGTGGACCTTTACCGCCAGGGCATTCTCGAAAAATACGACCTCCAGGTGCTTGGCACCCCCGTCCAGGCCATCATGGACACCGAGGACCGCGAGCTCTTCGTGGAAAAACTCAACGAAATCAACGTTAAGACCATCAGCAGCGAAGCCTGCGAAAACATAGAGCAGGCACGCAAGGCGGCCGCCGCACTGGGCTACCCCGTCATCCTGCGTGCTGCCTACGCCCTCGGCGGACTCGGCTCCGGCTTCTGCGACAACGAAGAGGAGCTGGACAAGCTGGCCGAAAAAGCCTTCTCCTTCTCGCCCCAGGTACTCGTGGAGAAAAGCCTCAAGGGCTGGAAAGAGGTGGAGTACGAAGTGGTGCGCGACCGTTTCGACAACTGCATCACCGTCTGCAACATGGAAAATTTCGACCCGCTGGGCATCCACACCGGCGAGAGCATCGTTATTGCTCCCTCGCAGACGCTGACTAACTCCGAGTATCACAAGCTGCGCGAACTCTCCATCCGCATCGTGCGCCACGTTGGCATCGTCGGCGAGTGCAACGTACAGTACGCCTTCGACCCCCAGAGCGAAGACTACCGTGTCATCGAAGTCAACGCCCGCCTGTCCCGCTCCTCCGCCCTCGCCTCCAAGGCCACCGGCTACCCCCTCGCCTTCGTCGCTGCCAAGCTCGGCTTGGGCTACGGCCTCTTCGACCTCAAGAACTCCGTGACGAAAACCACCTCCGCCTTCTTTGAGCCCGCCCTCGACTACGTCGTCTGCAAAATACCCCGCTGGGACCTCGGCAAGTTCCGTGGCGTGGACCGCGAGCTCGGCTCCTCCATGAAGTCTGTGGGCGAGGTCATGGCCATAGGGCGCACCTTCGAGGAAGTCATCCAGAAAGGCCTCCGCATGATAGGGCAGGGTATGCACGGCTTCGTGGACAACAGGGAACTCAAGATTGACGACGTCAATGCCGCCCTGCGCGAGCCCACCGACAAGCGCATCTTCGTCATCGAAAAAGCCTTCGCTGCCGGCTACACCATCGACCAGATTCACGCCCTCACCAAGATAGACCGCTGGTTCCTGCAGAAGCTCTACAAAATTCACCTCACCGACCGCGAGCTGCATGCCTGCACTTCCATCAATGTGCTTGACAACGAATTGCTCCGCCGCGCCAAGGTACAAGGCTTCACCGACTTCCAGATAGCCCGCGCTGTCGGCATGGAACAAGAGATGGACATCGAAAAGGCTATCATGGCTGTGCGAGCACGCCGCAAGCAGCTTGGCATCGTGCCCTACGTGAAGCAAATAGACACCCTGGCGGCCGAATATCCCGCACAGACCAACTACCTCTACCTCACCTACAGCGGCGTGGCTCACGACATCCCCTTCGAGCACGACAAGCGTTCCGTCGTCGTGCTCGGCTCCGGAGCCTACCGCATCGGTTCCTCGGTCGAATTCGACTGGTGCGGCGTGCAGGCACTCAACACCATCCGTAAGGAAGGCTACCGTTCCGTCATGATCAACTACAATCCCGAAACGGTGTCGACCGACTACGACATGTGCGACCGCCTCTACTTCGACGAACTCACCTTCGAGCGCGTCATGGACATCCTCGACCTCGAGTCCCCCTACGGCGTCATCGTTTCCACCGGCGGCCAGATACCCAACAACCTCGCCATGCGGCTCGATGCCGAACACGTCAACCTCCTCGGCACCCAAGCCAAATTTATCGACAACGCCGAGGACCGCGAGAAATTCTCCGCCATGCTGGGCCGCATCGGCGTGGATCAGCCCGAATGGAGCGCGCTGACCTCCATGGACGACATTCAGGAATTTATCTCCCGCGTGGGTTTCCCCGTGCTCGTGCGCCCCTCCTACGTCCTCTCCGGTGCCGCCATGAACGTATGTTCTAACCAGGACGAACTCGAACGCTTCCTCAAGCTGGCTGCCAATGTGTCTAAAAAGCACCCCGTCGTCGTCAGCCGTTTCCTCCAGCACGCCAAGGAAGTCGAAATGGATGCTGTCGCCAAGGACGGCGAAATCATCGCCTACGCCATCTCCGAACACATCGAGTTCGCCGGTGTCCACTCCGGCGACGCCACCATCCAGTTCCCCCCACAGAAACTCTATGTCGAAACCGCCCGGCGCATCAAGAAAATCTCCAAGCAGATAGCCAAGGAACTCCACATCTCCGGACCCTTCAATATCCAGTACCTGGCCCGTGAGAACGACATCAAGGTCATTGAGTGCAACCTCCGCGCCTCCCGCTCCTTCCCCTTCGTGAGCAAGGTGCTGAAAATCAACCTCATCGAACTGGCCACGCGCATCATGCTCGGCCTGCCCGTGGAGCGTCCCGCCAAGAGCCTCTTCGACCTTGACTACGTGGGCATCAAAGCCTCCCAGTTCTCCTTCAACCGCCTCCAGAAGGCCGACCCCGTGCTCGGAGTTGACATGGCCTCTACCGGCGAAGTAGGCTGTTTGGGCGAAGACTCGCGCACCGCCTTGCTCAAGGCCATGCTCTCCGTCGGTCACCGCATCCCCCGGAAGAACATCCTCCTCTCCACCGGCGACGGAAAGCAGAAAGCCGAAATGCTCAAAGCCGCCGCCATGCTCCGCGAACACGGCTACTGCCTCTTCGCCACCCCCGGCACCAGCCGTTACCTCACCGAGAACGGTATCGCCAATACCATGGTCCACTGGCCCAGTGAGGCACCCCTCCAGCCCCAGGCACTGGACATGCTGCACAACAAGGAAATAGACATGGTGGTGAATGTGCCCAAGAATCTCTCTACGGGCGAACTGACTAACGGCTACAAAATCCGCCGTGCCGCCATTGACCTCAATGTGCCGCTCATCACCAACGCCCGTCTCGCCTCCGCCTTCATCTACGCCTTCTGCACCGTCAGCCTCGACGAACTCGAAATACGCAGCTGGCAGGAATTCTGATTTGATAAAGGATTATTGATTTACGGATTTGATTACGGGTTTATCTGACAGTTCTGATGTTTCTGCTTTTGGAAAGTGGTTTTAGATTCAGGAAATCAGAGAAATCCGTAATCAAAAATCCAACCCGCAATCTATACTGAGAAAAATGGAAAACGTCAACTGGGGCTTTATCGGTTGCGGTGAAGTGACCGAGAAGAAAAGCGGCCCTGCCTTCAACCTCGTGCCCGGCTCACGCATCGTCGCCGTGATGAGCCGCCGCGCCGACAAGGCCGAGTCCTATGCACGGCGGCACGGCGTGAAACGCTGGTACACCGATCCCCAGGCACTGCTTGACGACCCCGAGGTCAACGCCGTCTACATCGCCACGCCCCCCTCCACCCACGCCACCTACGCCATCATGGCCATGAAAAGCGGCAAGGCCGTCTACGTCGAAAAGCCCATGGCCTCCAACTACGAAGACTGTTGCCGCATCAACCGCATAGCCGAGAAAACCGGCATGCCCTGCTTCGTCGCCTACTACCGCCGCTGCCTCCCCTATTTCCAGAAAGTAAAGCAGCTCGTGCAGGAAGGATCCGTAGGCAAGGTCGTCAACGTACAGATACGCTTCGCCGTACCCCCGCGCGACCTCGACTACAACCAGACCAACCTCCCCTGGCGCGTTCAGCCCGACATAGC
Organism: uncultured bacterium; assembly: GCA_945867195.1. Lineage (GTDB taxonomy): Bacteria > Bacteroidota > Bacteroidia > Bacteroidales > Bacteroidaceae > Alloprevotella. Next base: position 14,595 of record CAMBHR010000056.1, read on the forward strand.
CGGCGGCGGCTACTTCTACGACCTTGCGCCCCACCAGATAGATCTGCTGCAGGAAATGTTCGGCCCCGTCGTCGAAGCCGAAGGCATGTTCGCCAACCGGGGCGGCCTCTACCGAACGGAAGACTCTGTCAGCGCCTGTTTCAAGTTCGACAACGGCCTCCCCGGGTCAGGTTCCTGGTGCTTCGTGGCCCACGAATCCGCCAAGGAAGACCGCATCGACATCGTCGGCGACAAAGGCTCCCTCTCCTTCTCCGTCTTCACCTACCAGCCCATCCGACTCCAGAACCAGGACGGACGGCAGGAGTTCACCGTCCCCAATCCACCCTACGTCCAGCTCCCCCTCATCACCCTCGTCGTGCAGCACCTCCAGGGCAAAGCCATCTGCCGGTGCGACTGCGTCAGCGCCACACCCGTCAACTGGGTCGTCGACCGCATACTCGGGAAACTATAACTATTTCATTCTCTCTCACTCTTACTGTTAACAATCTGTTTTCCGGTTATCAAGCGCTTATTCCTTCTTCCCGTCATCATAGCTGCGCTTTCTGCATCCTTTGCCGACAGCATGCAGGTTTCTGCTGCAAGCACCGTTTTGCCGCAGGGAGAGAGCGTGTGCGCCTACATGATGGCCGACAGCATACCGCCAACCCGGCAATCCAAGAAACCTTTTCGGCAAAAGGTGAAACACACCGGCAGCCTCCTCTACCGCTTCATCAAGAGCTTCGACGACTACGACACCACCTATATCGCGCCTAACCGCTACAACTTCACCGCCATGGCGCAGAACACCAACTATTACCAAATCTACAGACTCTCCGGCACCTCCGAAGAAGGCCTCACCCAGACCATCTCCGCCAAGCCCGAACCCAGCGTCAAACTCGGCCCTTTCCTTGGCTGGCGGTGGATATTCCTCGGCTACACCTTCGACGTCAGCCACCCCCGCCGCGCCGGCCAGTCCTCTGAGCTCAACCTCAGCCTCTACAGTTCCATGCTCGGCTGCGACCTCGTCTACCTCCGCAACGCCGGCGACTTCCGCCTGCGCCGCGCCACCGGCTTCGATGGCGTAGAACCCCGTTCCGTCAGCGGCCAGCCCTTCACCGGCCTTGAAGCCAACACCCTCTCCCTCAGCGCCTACTACGTCGCCAACCACCGCCACTTCTCCTATCCCGCTGCCTACAACCAGAGCACCGTCCAGCGCAAAAGCTGCGGCTCCCTCATGCTCGGCCTCGGATTCAGCAAGCAATACGTACGCTTCGACTACACCAAGCTCCCCCCAGCCCTCACCGGTCCCGATGCCGCAGGCAGCATCATCGAAGAACTCAAGTTTTCCGACATCAGCTACAACTACTACTACGCCAGTGCCGGCTACGCCTACAATTGGGTCTTCGCCCCCCGCTGGCTCCTCGGCATCTCCGTCATGCCTTCCGTCGGCGTGCGCAAGGCCAAAGGTGAGAAGCTCACCGGCACCGAAGTCCTCATGGACATCAAGAACCTCGCCTTCGACTGCACCTCGCGCGCCGGCCTCGTGTGGAACAACGGCCACTGGTTCGCCGGAGCCTCCCTCATCAGCCACCTCTACATGTACCGCAAAGACCGCCTCTCCCTCACCAACTCCGTCAACTACCTCAACATCTACGCCGGCTTCTTCTTCGGGCGCAAACACCCACCACGCATCCGCTGAACAGAAACGCGCCCCCTCTTCCGCCAGTCATACCCATCCCATACCCATCCCCGTTCCATGCCGTTTCCGTCCGTCTACTATCCCAAAAAACATCCCCATCACCATTTTTTTTGAAAAAAACAGCCCTGTCCCTTGGCCATCTCCGCCAAACCACCTACTTTTGCACTCGCAAAATGGGAACAATCCCGCAGCCCCGGCTCCTTAGCTCAACTGAATAGAGCATCTGACTACGGATCAGAAGGTTATAGGTTTGAATCCTAT
>CAMBHR010000057.1:0-16449 GCA_945867195.1 uncultured bacterium
CCCCCCCCCTCTCTCCTCCCCCCCCCCCCCCCCCCCCCCCCCCCTCCTCCCCCCCCCCCCCCCCCCCCCCGGCGCCGCCCCCCCCCCCCCCCCCCCATTAGCAGGCTAAACCCTTGCTTTCACAAAAGCTTTTCCCCGAGCTGTTTGGTTTGACGAAACAAAGGGAGGGGATTATGGCAGTTTGTACACGCAATCCTGCACCCAAGCGGCCCACTCGGCCGGTTTCCTGCTGTGGTCGAAAGTTTGCCAGGGAATGGGTTTGCCGATATGCAGGCTGAAAGTCTTATGACGGTTCAGGAAGGTTTCATCGGCCAGGAAGAGCATGGCAATGTTGAACTTCAATCCGAGTCTCTTGCCAATATTGGCCAAACGGTAGAAACGGTCTGAATTCTGACCGCCGAAGTGGATAGGCACCACGTCGCGCTGCGTTTCCACGCTTTTGGTTATAAAAGTCTTGTTCCAGGGCAAATCGCGTATCGCGCCGTGCTGACGCCGCGAACACAGACCTGCCGGAAACATGATGATGTGGTTGTCGCTGCCGAACGCCGCTTCCACTAAACGGGGAAAGTCCCTACCCTGCCGCCCCGTCTTGTTGATGGGCACACACAGGGGAGCCAGTCCGTGGAGGTTCATCAGCAAATCGTTGACCAGATAGCGTATGCGTCCGTCGTAGCGATGCCCCAGCACCTGGCCGATGGCGATGCCGTCCGGGCCGCCCAGGGGGTGGTTGCTCACGAAGGTAAAACGCCGTCCGTCGGCATCGTCCGGCAGGTTTTCCAGCCCATGGATGTCAAGCTTCACGTCCAGGAACTCCATCACGGCATCCAGCCAAGGCACGCCCTGTTTCGTTCCCGCACTTTCCAGGAAACCGTTCACCTCGTCCTGATGGGCGATGCGTTTGAGCCACGAACGGAGCATCCCCGGCACCCACCGGGCTTTGCTTCCTGCCTTCGCGTCCAGGATGGCGTCAATGTCAATTTTGAAAAAAGTTTCGTTACCCACAATCTGTTCAATGTGTAACTGACTGGTTCGCACATTAGTTTGTCGCTGCGCAGTCATGCTGTTTCAAGTCACTTTCGTCACCGCCGTCGCCGTGGCCGGCAGTGTCTGATGGATGATGCAAAAGTAGTAATAAATTTCCCTTGCATAGCCCTCTTCCCTTATTGTTTTTACACATTTTGCAAAACTGCAATTCAATTTCTGCTGTCACTTGACAGGATGGTCGTGAATGGCCACGAAACTTCCCGAACATCTGCTCTCCGGCACCTCTACCTTCGGGAACCATCCACTGAAACACCTCGCATCAAAAAAAGCAGCGGAAAACTGAGTTTCCACTGCTTGAAGTAGCGCGAGACAGGCTTGAACTGTCGACCTCATGATTATGAATCATGCGCTCTAACCAGCTGAGCTATCGCGCCATTTGCGCTATCGGGTGTCGTTGTTTCCCGTTTGCGAGTGCAAAAGTACGACAATTTTCTTCTCCGCCAAATATTTGCGACAAAAAAATTCACTTTCTTCGGATTTTTCGATTGTTTTCCGTTCGTCCTCATCCGTTTGTCCGTTGGGCGGTGGCCTCCACACGCCGTTGTTCACAAGTCCCGGATTAGTTTTTTCTAATCGGCGAGTTGTAAAAACAAGTCCTGGACTTGTAAGGCATAAGTCCAGGACTTTGGGCATGGTACGCCATGCCGCCCTGAACTGGGAGCAGGAAGGGAATGAAGGGTGACAAACCCCACAATCCTCCTTCATGCACCTATTATATATATACGTAATTTATCCTTTGAAAAAAATCGTTCAAACCTTCATTTTCCACCGTTTACCACTGATTTCCAGTCGTTTCAGTTATGAACGACTGAAACGGAAGTCATTCACTCCTGCATCGCGCCCTCTTCCCTTAGCCAAAGGGCAGACTAAAACAAGCTCTTCTTCTGCCGAACCGCAGTCAATCTTATGTAAAGTGTCAAAGAAATTTGAACTTATATGAAGGATTGAGAATCCAAACCTTCATACCGAAAATATTTGGTTTTCATAACAAAATTGTTATCCCTGAAAGATTGAACCATTTTTTCGGAGTCGAAAATACGTATATAACTATGGGTGTCCGGTTGAAGTTCAGGGCCGTGCAATGAGAGCGCATAGCTTGGATCTTCATTGTCAAGCTGTGGCTGATTTGATCCAGACTGTACCTGAAGCGTGTTTGTTTTTGAGAGGAACAATTGGACGAAGGGCTCTCCATACGCGTGAAAAAGGAATAATAGAGGACAAATGGGAGAAACACATCATTCCGATGCAAAATGTGCAGAAATAACGATGAAAAAATGTGCCTAATCGTCCAAAAATGCCTATTCAACAAAATTTGGCGAGTTCCTGTGTTCGCAAAAAACCAAGGAAAGTTTGAAAGTATGCCAAGGAAAAAGCCGTTTCGGCTGCCCCAAAAGCATATTTGCAAACTTTCTGGTTTAAGAGAGTATGTATCTTCTATTATAATTAGCAAAAATAATAACTTTGTCGGCCAACAAGGCGCGCAGTCTGCGTTCTGCGTTCATCGCCCCACATCTCACCATGTCTGAAAACAACCGCATTGCCTGATCATGAAACGGAAATTCCTGTTTGCTCTTCTCCTTGCCGTCATCCTCATGGCGGTATCGCTGCTCCTCTGGCAGTTCGTGCCTGGCAGCACGGCCTCACAACTGTCGGCAGTGTGCCGCATATCAGCCGAAAGCACCTATGCCCTCCCTCTCGGACCGAAAGATACGCTCTACCTCAGCGTGCCGGACGACAGTGTACACGTGGCGGCGTTCCGGGCGGAGGATGTGGCGCACAGCGAGGAGCAGTCCGGGGCATTTGTTTCCGACGAAGGGCACGTGGTCACCACAGACAAGCTGATGGGGTGCGCCCCCGACACGCTGCCGGCTCATGCAACCCGCCAGCGGTTGGAAACGGCTGACAGCGTGCTGGAGCGGCAGCTGAAAAGGATGCGCCAAGAGCTGGCTGCTTTGGACGAATATGCCGAAATGCACAGTGTGGCGGACGATGGCTACAACGAGGTGATGGACTTTCGCGAACAGACGCGGCAACAGTTCCGCCAAACGGACTCGCTGCACCAATGCCTGCACCAAGCCCTGGAGCACACGCTCGCACCGGCACTGCTGCACGCCACGGTGCGGGTTTGGACGAACGATACGACGGCCTATCCTGCCGCCGTAGTGCGCCGCCGCGATGGTTTGCTCTTGCTCCGCCTCAGCCACGGCGCACTGCCGCGCGAGGCCGCGCGCTTCTCCGTTTACCGTTTCGGGGCATACGCTTACAAAGCCAAGCTCTTTGCGCTCAACGACTATGGCGGGCTGACCCGTTCGGTGCAGGCGGAGAAGTTGGAGCGCGGGGCGACCCTCTTCCCCTGTTCAGAGGGTGGAGTTTGGGTCAATCCTTCGGGCAACCTGTGCGGCGTGCAGCAAGGGGGGCAGCGCACCGGCTCTGGCGAGGTGGCGCGGCTATTGGCCGAGGAAAGTACCTGGCCCGTGTGGTGGTGGAGAAATGGGAAAGCCCTCATCCGCCGGCTAACTGATGATGCTTCGGAACACACCCCGGGCTCGCATATCCCCAGCCCGGCGGATGCAAGGCGGGATGGCCTACGCTGTGTGCGCCGGCAGCTTTCCGACAGCTGTATGTACGAGGGGCTGATGCGCATCGGTGCTTCCGCCTCCGCTGCAGTGCGCGAAGGCTGGGGCGTGTTGCTGCGCCCGGACGGCACGCGCTTTGAGGGTATCTGGCAGGCTGACACCCTGGCCTTCGGCATCCGCACGGACTCGCTGGGACGCTACCGGGGGTATTTCAGCAACAAGCTGGAAGCGGAGGGACAAGGGGCGTTGTGGCGAAACGACGGGGAATACTATCAGGGAGAATGGAAGGACGGACGAAGGGAGGGCCACGGCTTCGCGCTCAAGGGGAACACGCTACTCCGCTGCGGATGGTGGGACAATGGGCGTTTCAAGGGTGAACGGATGGTCTACACCCCAGACCGCGTCTACGGCATCGACATCTCGCGCTACCAGCACGAGATAGGCCGCAAGCGGTACGCCATTGATTGGAAGAAGTTGCGCATCACGGGGCTGGGGCCGGGGCGCAGGGTGGAAGGTAAGGTGGACTATCCCGTTTCGTTCATCTACATCAAGGCCACGGAGGGGCGCAGCGTGGTGAACCGCTACTATGCTGCCGATGCCCGGCAGGCACGCCGTCACGGCATTGCCACAGGGAGTTACCATTTCTTTGCGCCTGGCAGCACAGGTGAAGAACAGGCAAAGTTTTTCCTGAAAAAAGCCACCGGTCTGCGTTCAGACCTGCCGCCCGTGCTGGACCTGGAGCCTACAGAAAAACAGATTGCGCAGATGGGTGGCGAAGCGAAGATGTTTCGCGAGGTCATGGTGTGGATGCGCAGGGTGGAACAGGCTTGTGGCCGTAAGCCGGTGCTCTATGTGGGCCAGCAGTTTGTCAACAACCACCTCGTCAATGCCCCGGCGGCCCTGCGCTCCCACGATGTTTGGGTGGCGCGCTACGGTGCCTATAAGCCTTACGTGCGTTTGCTTCATTGGCAACTGACTCCCTACGGACGGGTGAACGGCATCAAGGGGGAGGTGGACATCAATGTGTTCAACGGCACGCGCCAGCAATTTGAGGAGTACTTGAAGAAGGTGGATGTGAAGTGAGTCAAAGAGTTTGTGAGTTTAAAAGTCTATAGTTTTAAAGTCTACAGTTTATAAGTTTAGAGCCTAAAGTTTATGAGTTTATGGTTGATACAATTGCTCTTGGAACGGCGGAGAACATCGCCGCATCAGGTAATCTTATAAACCCTAAACTCATAAACTTTCAACTCTAAACATAGGCACTACCTCAGAACAACACTTTCTTTTCTCCTAAAATATATACGCCTTTTCCCGGCTTCCCTTTCACCGGACGACCCGAGAGGTCGTACATGGGGACGGTGGGGAGGCTGCCGGGACAGCGCAGCAAGTTGTCAAGGAATTTGCCCCGCAAGGCAGGAACCAGACCGTATGGGTTGTGGATGGCCTGCCACACGCAAAAATGGGCTATCGGATAATTGGCGGAGTTGATAGGATAATAGGGCGTTTCGCCAGCATTGATGTCACATACTTTTTGAGAAGGTGGCACGTTCAACAGCGAGACTCCGAACACGGGCTGGCACAAGGTTTCGTACCAAGTCAGGGCCAGAATGTAACGCCCCATGCCGTAAACGATATGTGTACCGTCGCGTGTGAAAGCCATTATATCGTTCGGGTATAGGCTACGCATATTCTGTATGGCGGTGCCGGAGGGGATAAGCAGCGGGAGGTTGTGCGCATCGCACAGCCGTCGCGTGGCAGCGGCAATATTCTCCCAACCGTTTTTGTGATAAGGTGGGCAATCAAAAAACACGGCATGCGACCACGTCATGTGCCAGGCCACGCGCACCTCCTTGTTTGGGCAAAGCCGGTAAATGGCCTCCAGCAGTTCTTCTATATAAGGTGTGTAGTGGGCATAATTGTCCGACTGCTTCGATGCCTGCTGCAAGACGATGATGTCCCACCGTTGCCCGAGCAGTTCTTCCAGTGTCCAGTCACGCTCCGGCAACTTCAACTGACCTCCCATGTGGTAAAGATATTCCACCTTTTGTCGGTTCTTCAGATGATTGCGCCAATATTCGAGCGATGCCCCGCCCTTCATCGCACAGTAAATGACGAACTGCCGGTTGCTCACCCCCGCATCGTTGAGCAGCTGGGGCAAACAGAGGGTGGCATCCAGACTGTAACTGTTGCCGATGGAGAGCAAACGCAAGGTGTCTGTTGCGACGGGGGCTTCCGCTCCGGCCTGGATACCACACTCACCGGCAGTCACTGTTTCCGACAGGGGGAACATGGACACCATCAATAACAGGAAGAGAAAGAATCGGTTCATGGCAAGAGATGATTATGAGGAGGTCAGTCAATCAGGCATCACCGGGCGCACCGTGTACTGAAGGTGATGCCCCATGCCATTACAGCCGGGCGACATCTTACAGTCGGGAGGCGTAAGCCTCGATGGCACGCTCCACGGTCTCGACAGCGGCGGAGAGGGGGAAAGGGAGTTCGCCGCCCGAAGCGTTCAGGTGACCGCCGCCGTTGAAAAACTCCTCGGCCATAAGGTTGCACGGGAAATCGTCCACCGACCGCAACGAAACGCGCACCACATCACGCTCCGTGTCCTCGCGCAGCGAGATGCTCAGCCGCATCCCCTTCACCTGCAAAGGCAGGTTGACCAAACCTTCGGCATCGCCCCGGATGAAATGGAAGCGTTGCATCTCCTCACGGGTCAGGGTGAAGAGAGCCGCTTTGCCACCGGCATAGAACCGCAGCTTTTCGTAGAGGATGTATCCCATGAGGCGCAACCTGTCCTGCGAATACACGTGGAACACGTTGCGGTAGATTTTGTCTTTGTCAATGCCCTTGGTGAGGAGCATGGAAATGATTTCGTAGATTTCAGGCCGGGTGGAGTTGTAGGTGAAGCCGCCGGTATCGGTCATCATCCCGGCGTAAAGGCAGCTGGCGGCGGCTTTGCTCATCTGGTCGAAAGCACCCAGCTGCACGAGGATGCGGAACACGGCTTCGCACGTGGAGCAGAGCGACGGAAAGGAATACACCTGTGAAGCCATGGCAAGGTCGGGATCCAGGTGATGGTCTATCACGACGCGCTCGGCCTTCGAGGCCATCACGGCGTGCTGCATCTCCTGCAAACGGCCGGGCTGGCTGAAGTCAAGGCAGAACACCAAGTCGGCCCGGGCCAAGAGTGCCGTGGCCTGACTCTCGTGGTGCTGGTAAAACTGCACGGTGTGGCTGCCGGGGAGCCAACGCAGGAAGTCGGGGAAGGGATTGGGCAGCACCACACGCACTTGCTTGCCCAGCGACTGAAGGTAGTCGGCCAAGGCCAACGAGGAGCCTACGGCATCGCCATCGGGACCGCGATGGGCACAGACAACGATTTGGCGGCTTTGACGGATGGTTTGGAGCAAACGGAACAATTTCTGTTCGGTCAATAAGGGCTGGAGCTGCATGGGCTATGTATAATTGTAAAATGAAGAATGAATAATGAGGTCTACGACAGACATACAGGACGATGCAGTGCCGCCGACTTCATGGCCGCAGGCTTAATTATTCATTATAAAAAATATTCATTGCCTCATTCATTATTCATTAGATGAACGTGAGTTTAAAGGTTTTTCAGGGCTTCTATCTCGGCCTTGGGATCGGCAGCCTTGAACACGGCTGAACCAGCCACCAGCACGTCGGCTCCGGCCTCCACGAGCCGCGCACCCGTTTCGCGGTTCACGCCACCGTCAATCTCAATCAGGGCGTGCGACCCCGTACGATCCACCAACTCGCGCAGCCGACGCGTCTTGTCCACCGAATGCTCGATGAAACGCTGTCCGCCGAAGCCGGGATTGACCGACATGAGCATCACGAGATCCAGTTCCCCGATGATTTCCTCCAGCACGTTCACCGGTGTGTGCGGATTGAGCGTCACCCCGGCCATCATGCCCTCAGCCTTGATTTGCTGCACCACGCGGTGCAGGTGCGTACAGGCCTCGTAGTGTACATTCATCACCTTGGCTCCCAAGGCTTTCACTTCCTTGACAAACTTCTCCGGCTGCACAATCATCAGGTGAACATCGAGCGGTTTCGCGGCTTCTTTGGCCATGGCCTGCATCACGGGGAAACCGAAGGAGATGTTGGGAACAAACACGCCGTCCATCACGTCCAAATGGAACCAGTCGCAACAGCTCTCGTTCAGCATTTTCACGTCACGACTCAAATGGCCGAAGTCGGCCGACAACAAGGAGGGGGATACTAAAGGCATATGAGGTTGTAGTTTTTAGTTGATGGGGTATTAGTTTATAGTTTAACCCCTGCAAAAGTAGAGAGAAATCGGCAAAAATCCCAATACGCCCCCACTATTCTTGCCCTCAGGAAGATATAGAGTCAACAAGTAAGTGCAATATTAAGAATAATGGGGATGTAGAAGGATTTCCCCAACTCATTATGCCGTTTGACACCAACGTGCGGCTGGCGAGGAAATTGCACTTTGCTCTGACTGGATCTTCATGAACAAGTGGCGGACTACGTTTCACAAGTCGGCGATTAGGAAAAAATAGTCCTGGATTTGTGAGCACTAGTCGCTGGCTTGTACAACTAACTTTGGATAAAATAGGATTAAATAGGCGGTGGCTCGGCAAAGATAAATTGAAAATCATAAGGCTTTTCATTTTCCTTTGCACTCGCCTTGCACTATCTTTGCACACATATTTTGACTGAAAAGTTAAATTGCTTTTGGATAGTATGATCCTTTATCAGACAACTTCTTTGTTTATAAACTGAAAATGTTCTCCTGTTATGTCAACATATTATCTTGACCCTAAAGCCGACCTGACCTTCAAGAGGGTGTTCGGCGAACATCCCGATCTGGTGATCAGTTTCCTCAATGCGCTCCTGCCATTTAAGAATGACGACGAGTTGATAGAATCCGTTACGTACCTGCAACCGGAAATGGTGCCGGAAAATCCGTTGCGCAAGAACAGCATCGTGGACGTGAGGTGCCGCGACAACCGGGGACGGCAGTTCATCGTGGAGATGCAGATGGTGTGGTCGCCTGAGTTCCTGCAAAGGGTGATGTTCAATTCTGCCAAAGCATACGTCAGACAACTGAAAAAGGGCGAGAACTATACGATGCTGGAACCGGTGTATTCGCTGAACATCGTCAATGACGTGTTTGAAAAGGACATACCGGAATACTACCATTATTACCGCATGGTTCACGAGATGTATTCCGAAAAGGTAATCGACGGCCTGCACCTTGTGTTCGTGGAACTTCCCAAGTTCACTCCCCAGACCTTCAGCCAGAAGAAAATGCACGTGCTCTGGCTCCGTTACCTGACAGAGGTGCAAAATTCCACCCGCGAGGTTTCCTCCGACTTGCTCGGCAACCCGGACATCAGCAAGGCTCTGTCCGTGGTGGAACGCTCGGCCTATACCGAAGAACAGTTGCTTGGCTACGAGAAGTTCTGGGACATCATCAGTACGGAAAAGACGTACTACGGCAGCGCGCTGAAAAGAGGATTGGAGGAAGGAATGCAGCAAGGGCTTCAGCAAGGAATACAGCAAGGTTTACAGCAAGGGTTGCAGCAAGGGTTGCAGCAAGGGTTGCAGCAAGGCCGTGCTGAAGGCTTGCAACAAGGTTTGGAGCAAGGTCTGGAGCAAGGTCTGGAACAAGGCCATGCAAAGGGACGTGCTGAAGGTATTTTGGAAGGCATCAAAGAAACGGCACGTAAACTAAAATCTATGGGACTTACATCAACTGATATCCAAAATGCAACAGGACTCAGCGAAGAGGAAATACTGAAACTCTAATCACTGCTCAGTAAACAACCTGCAAAAGTCAAAGTTTAGCTGTTGGCTTTTGCATATTTTCTATGACAAGTCTTACTCTCTAACCAATTGAGAATCCCGCCCCATAATTTTCTTACTTGTAACTTTCCAAACTGCCACAGACATAATCATCTATCATGCAGAAAAAACCTATCATCCCGCTGGAAGACTTCTTCCGCATTTCTGAGCGTACTGGATTCCAACTCTCTCCTGATGCGCGACATATCGCTTTTATGGCACCTTGGCACAATCGGCTGAATCTCTTCGTGCGTTCCATCGATGCGACTGAAAGCGAAGCTGTACGCCTGACCTCCGAAACCCAACGGAGCATCAGCGGATACCTGTGGGCTGACAACGAGCGATTGGTCTTTGCCAAAGACACGGCGGGAGACGAAAACTACCACCTCTATGGGGTAAAACTGGACGGTACGGACATGCGGGCCTACACTCCTTTTCCAGATGTGCGAGCCACCATCATCGACGACCTTGAAGAGCAACCGGGCTTTATGCTCGTAGGACTGAACAAGCGCAACCCCGAGGTCTTCGACCCCTACCGCCTCAATCTGCTAACAGGAGAACTGACCATGCTGGCGGAAAATCCCGGTAACTACCAGGGCTGGATGACTGACCACGACGGCAAACTCCGTGCGGCGGTGGCTATCGTAGACGGTGTGAACACACAGTTGCTTTACCGCGATACGGAAGAGGAACCTTTCCGTGCCGTGCTGACCACAAACTTTAAGGATGTGGTAAGTTTCATGGAGTTTACGCCAGATAACCGCGAGGTCTACGCCGCCACCAATCTGGGACGCGACAAAATGGTGCTGGTGCGCATGAACCCAGCCACGTGTGAGGAACTGGAATTGCTGTACGAGAATGAAAAATACGATGTGGAGAGCATAAGCTACTCCCGCCGAAAGAAAAAACTGCTAAGCACTTACTGCACAGGCCACAAGAATCCTGTGCGCCACTACTTTGACGAAGAGGAGAAACAACTGCGTGAACGCATACAAGCCCATTTCCCCGGGAAAAGAACAGGCATTGCCGACACCGACAAGGCCGAAGAAAATTACCTGGTTTTCGTTGGCAGCGACAGAACGCGCGGAGCCTACTGGTTGTACAACGCCCTTTCCGACAAGCTGACGCACATGGCCGACCTCGCTCCCTGGCTCAAAGAGGAAAGCATGAACGAGATGTTTCCCGTATGTTACACCACCCGCGACGGGCTGCACATCGAAGCCTACCTTACCCTGCCCCACGGGCTGAAACCCGATGAGGCGAGAGCACTCCCCGTGATAGTCAATCCGCATGGCGGGCCTTGGGCGCGGGACACCTGGGGATTCAGCTCCGAAACACAGTTTCTGGCCAATCGGGGCTATGCTGTGTTCCAAATGAACTATCGCGGCTCCACGGGTTATGGCCGCGCCTTTCTTGAAGCAAGCTACAAGCAGTGGGGACTGCGTATGCAGGACGACATCACCGACGGCGTGAAATGGCTTATCAGCAAAGGCATTGCCGACCCGGACCGCATTGCCATTTATGGCGGAAGTTACGGCGGATACGCCACGTTGGCGGGCTTGTGCTTCACACCCGACCTCTACGCCTGCGGCATCGACTACGTAGGCGTGAGCAATCTGTTCACCTTCATGCAGACCATACCGCCTTACTGGCGACCGATGTTGGAAATGATGTACGAACAGGTGGGACATCCGGAAAACGACCGCGAACAGCTGGCGGCCACCTCGCCCGCACTCCACGCCGAGAACATCCGCGTGCCGCTCTTCATTGCGCAAGGAGCTAACGACCCGAGGGTGAACAAAGCCGAAAGCGACCAGATGGTGGAAGCCTTGCGCCAAAAGGGCGTGGAAGTGGAATATATGGTAAAGGACAACGAAGGACACGGCTTCCACAACCAGGAAAACCGTTTCGACTTCTATCGCGCCATGGAACGGTTCTTGAACCAATGGATTGGCTCAAAAAGGGAAAACACAATGAATAATGGACAGGTAGTCGCGTAAAGCTTTCCAAGAAACTGGCAACAACTGGTTGCTATAGAAAGCTACCAAGCATACGAAAGCAGCCACCTCTATCAGGCGGCTGCTTTCGTATGATAAATTAGCTCCAATAGTTTATGGGGCCTTCGTCCAGCTCGTCATCGTCCTCAAAGGGAGGAGCCATCACGGGCTTGTCGGGGTCGGCACTGCCGTTGCCTAAAGAAACGGCTATCACGCCTTCCGTACGAAGGCTCATGCTGCTTGCTACAGGATGCTGGTATTTCTTTTTTTGCATGATAAAAGGTCTTTCTTTTGGTGATTGTTGATTGGCTGCGCCCGAAGAGAGAGGATAGATAGCTATAGAATTCTATAGATCGTTATCGAAAGCTCCCGCCCTGCCGGGCGCAGCCGATGATTTACTGTCATTTGCCCCGGGGAGCAATGATTTTCTGCTTGCCTCGGATATATACACCCGGCGCACTGGGCTGCTTGACGCGTCGGCCGTTCAGGTCGTAAAGCGTGTCGGCCTCGCGGCTGCCGGAAGCGGCCTCCTTCAACGCGGTGAACACGCCCTCCAACCCGAGGGCACGCTCCGTGCCGCCGTAGTTAAGGTAGCACTTGTAGGCTGGCACCGTGACGGGGCGTGAAGGGTCGATGCGGTAGAAGGCCACCGCGTCCTGCTTCTGCAGCACATACCCCTCGCTCACTTCCGTGTCCTGCATCACACCGGTGAGCAGGCCGCCCGTACAGCTCGTTACTCCACCCTCGGACAGCCCCGTGAAGCTGTACGTGCCCGGCTGGCCTGTAACGAGCAGCGGCGTGTAGGCCGGGATGGAGGTCTGCATCTCCGTCACCACCTGGGAACCGACCACGTCCACACAGGTGAACGCCTGCATATTTTCCGGCAGCTGCGCAGCGAAAGGCAGGCACAGCGTGCCCACGCCGTCCTCGCCCAGCGTGCAGTCTATACGCTGGCCGTCCACGCCGCCCTGCACCGTCATCTTCATCACCACAGGCTCCTGAGGCTGCGACGCACCGCCTTCTGCAAAGGCGAACTTGCAGTCCACTATCCTCACCTCATACTCCCCGTTCAGCATCGTCGGGTCGGCAATGAGGCCGATGGTGAAGATTTCATCCACCGGATTGCCGTCGAGGTCGTCGGGATAGTAGTCCTGGTTCAGCGTGGAATAGGATATCACCTTGATCAGATCGTCCTGCGGCATGTTGCAGGCGATGGTGTGGGTCGTCGTGGCGCGGTCCACATTGAGCGAGATGTCGTCCACGTACTCGCGGCCCGAGCGGACCTGGGCGATATGGATGCCCTTGGGCACCACGATGGAAAGGCTGAAACCCGTGTAGTTCACCACGTCGTTCTCCGAAACGGTCAGGTGCGTCACGGTAGTGCCGTCAGCCGTCATCGCGAAGTCATGGCCCCACACACGGAGCGTTTCGGTCTGGGCCTGTGCCCGCGCCACCAAGGACGCGAGCAGCAGGAATAGGAAAAACTTTTTTCTGTTCATGGTTGCAATGATTCTCTAAGTCGTTGTCGTTTGATGGGGGATTTCGCTGCCGTGGAGGGTTGCGTGAGGAATATCCGGCCTATGCCCACCACGTCCTCGATGTCTATCTGTCCGTCGCCGGTGATGTCCGCCGCCTTCAGGTAGATGACATCCGTCTTCCCGAGGAAGTAACGCATGGCGTTCACCACGTCTTCGATGTCCACCGTGCCGTCCGCATTGGCATCGCCGTTGAGGTACGTGCCCAGGGAGGCTTCGCGTGCCATTTCCTTCACCTCCACGTTACCGGCGGAGTCGACCGCCAAGGCGCAGAAGCCATAGTCCATGCCGTCGTACACGCGGAAGCTGACTTCGGCGGAGTCGGCCGGGCACTCGCCCACC
Organism: uncultured bacterium; assembly: GCA_945867195.1. Taxonomy (GTDB): domain Bacteria; phylum Bacteroidota; class Bacteroidia; order Bacteroidales; family Bacteroidaceae; genus Alloprevotella. The sequence continues at coordinate 13,342 of CAMBHR010000057.1, forward strand.
TTCTCCCACAACTCGCCGCTGCCGTACTGCACATATACCTCGTACTTCCACACGCCCGAGCGTTCGTCGCTTCCTTCGCAGCGGATGGTGGCCGTGCTGTCATTGGTCAGCACTGCTCCCGTCACTCTGCCTTCGGGGCAAACGGCATCGATGGTATTTGTCCAGACGGGGGTCTCTATCGCATCGTTGTTGTCGAATATGATGGAAGCCTTGTTGGAGATTTCCGTGCCGTCGGGGAAGGTCTTCAGCAGGTCGACCGTGTAGGTCACGTTGCCGATGCCCGAAGTGCCGTCGTAGTTGACGGGCAGCACGCCTTGCATGATATCGTCGGTGGGTTCCATGCTCATCGGGTCAAGTGAGGTGAATGTCCAACGGATGAGACCGGTCTGTACGTTATAGGCACACTGCAGTTCTGCTATCGCGTCAATCTCAGGCCGCAGGTCCAAGGTCTGGACGAACGACTTGCTGCCATTGAGTTCCACCTTCTTGCCCGACAGCGTGATGTCCTTGGGCGTGAAGGTCTTGAGATCAAACTTCGTCGGGTCGAGCTGGTTCTCGATTACGATGCAGTGTGCCGCCGAGTTGGCAATCTCGGGGTCGTTCTCAAACTCGATGTCGTAGCCTATAGTCTTGACTTCGTCACTCATGTGTCGACTGCCTGAGGGTGCAGAGTACCCCGTCATTTCGTTCGGGTCGCCGGGAATGTAGACATCCACGAGATGTGGGTCGGGTTTCGGACAATCCGATGAAGCATAATCATCAATCGGTTCCCAACTTGAACTACCGGTTGTACTGTTGATTGTAGCCGAAGCCACCCGTGCGGGAGCTTGTAAAGGACTTGCATCTTCCCAAATATCACGCGGACATCTTACACAGTAGCGGTACTGGAAGCGATACTGATCTCGTTCACTCGGGTCAATGCCGTAAGCATCAAACGTGGCATCTTCTACCGTACGAGACAAACCTTGCTGTATTCCTGCTATGGCTTCTCCTGTACCTACAGCCATACGAACAGGGGTAGCAGGCGAAAGCGATAAATTCAATAAGCTTGCCACATTATCTATCAGGCCAAAGAGGTCATAGACCCGGTGAATGTTTGACTGTTCGCAACGTGCCTGCGGAGCTCTTGCCACTGCTTGTGAGACAACACCAATATCCATCGTTGCGTCATACCACGGGTCGCCGGTCCAAGCATAGAAGTTAAACTTGGCATGAGGTATTTGCGTACGCACACCAAAGGTGAAGGTACGCTCTTCATACGGACCGATGTAGGGTATAAGCAAGGGCATATAGTAACCTTTCTTACCTGTGCCTACAAGATTGTCGGTATAGGTGAAGAAGTCGCGGCTTTCGTAGAGTTCGTCTGAAAGAATCAAATCGAAATCCACAAATGCGAGGTCATCAAACTTCTCCACATTGTCAAAGGCTACGTTCAAAGGAATGCCATACTGCGGCATATTACCCTCATTCTTAACCACGACCTTGATGGGATAAGGATCAGCCACCCGGCGTTCACTGGTAATCTCAACCGTCATTTGGGGCTTGTTGTCTACAGCTTCGAGCACCACTGCATTGTCAAAGGTGAGCGTCTTCTGTTCTCCCGTATCTTCCTTATCAAAGAAAACCTTGAGTGTAAAGAGTTTACTGTTGTCATAGTTTTCTTGCAGATGGAAGCGCGCAAGCAGGTTTTGTGTAGAAGCAAGCAAGGTATCAGCTTCCAATGTTATGTCGCCATTGGTAAGTTCCACTTTCTTCACAAAGTCCATACCGTTGCCATCGAAATACATCAACGTATATCCGGCAGAGGCTAACTTGTTGGGAGTAAAGTCGAACACGGCAAACTTATCAATCCGCAGTGTCTGCAAAGTGAGTTGGCTACCCGAACCCGTCACGTCGTGAACTGCCACATAGTACGTGCCGTCTGCTTTCAAATGACATCCTCCATAGTTCACAGAGGTACTGCCCGAAGCGGCATAAAGTTCCTTACCGGTGGCATCGAACACTTGAATGCTCGTGGCCTGGTTACTCTTCAGCGCGATGGAGTCGCCATACTGCGCTTCAAACACAAACCATTTGATGCCGTTCTCCGCCGGGCGTTCAAAGGTTTGCGTGGTCTGCAGCTCGGCGATGTTATCTAAGGCTTCGCTCACACTGTAGTCAATAAACGAACGGGAATCATCCGCCCAGTAGCCTGCCGCATCAAAGAAGCGGACGTGGATGTCGTTCTTTGCATAGACCGTGGGCTGGCCGTCCGTCACTTCAAACTGGAAGGAAGTGGAGCGGATGGGAGCTTTGATAGTGGGAAGCAAAGCCTGGAGATGGTAGGGCGAAGCGGGCTGAGGCAGGGTAACCTTTACATTGTCCTGCGAATAGTCATTCATCCAATACATATAGTCGGTGATGGCGTTCTCTCCGCTGGGCAACACATGCTCAGCAAGCTTGATGAATACCGAAGAGTGCGGAGAAGATAGTCGTCCTTGTTCGTCCACCAGTTGATAATGCAGCGTGTGTAGTCCTGTGAGCAGTCCGTCTACGTCAAGCAGTTGCACACCGCTCGTTACGGGAGCTTCGTGCAAGGTAGTCGGGGCATCGTCAAACCAATAACGCTGCCGCTGAGCCACAGACTGCTCCGTATCCATCTTCAGGAATACAGAAGAACAAGGCGACCCTGCATTGCCAGCCTCGTCCACCACTTGATAGTGCAGGGTGTGTAATCCTTCAAGCAGAGCAGAGGCATCCAATACCTGCACACCAGAAACGGCCTCTACGACATTGGCTTGCGTTTCTTCGTCAAACCAATAACGCAGCTCTTTGACCGCAGTACTGTTTTGGTCTTTGTTCATTCGCAAGAAAATGGAAGAATAAGCGGGTGTCAGCGAACCATCGTTACACACCACTTGATAATGCAACGTATGCAAGCCTTCAAGCAAAGCCGAGGCGTCCAGTACCTGCACGCCCGATGTTATCGGCAAAGTTTGGACTTCCATTTCATCATCATACCAGTATAAGAGTGATTTTAGCGACAGTTCTCCCGAATATTGCGCAATCTTCATGAATACCTGCGAATAAGGAGGAGTAACCTTGCCATTTTCGTCCACCACTTGGTAA
>CAMBHR010000058.1:0-16401 GCA_945867195.1 uncultured bacterium
ACACATTCTTTATATGTCTGGATATGGTAGATTTGTTTCTCTGAAAAAGTTCCGCTATTTGGACTGCCGAGAGCCACACGGTGTCGTTCTCCAGCCTGACCTCTATCTTCGATTCACCATCGGGCGTTTGGTATAATATGATTTGTCCTTTATCCATTGTGCGTTGTTGTTGATTTCTTCCCTCCGGCCAATCCCGTCATGTCAAGCGAGCAAGTCCGGGGGTCAGTACGCCAGGCGGACGTTGTCCACCCACAGCGTGTTGCCCACCGAACCCACGTATGCGCCACCGTGGCTCGAGTCGAACTGCAGCACGATGTGGGTGGGCGTTTCGTCGGCGGCGGCCCATCCCACCTCCTTCACCGGCACCATGTTACCCTTCGAGTTGCGGGCATACTTGGTCTTGTCGCCCGAGGTCAGTGCCCAGGCCGAGCTGTAGAACTTCTCGCCCCGTATGTCGCCGTAGTGGATGGTAAAGCGCGCGTTGTGCTGCCAGTCCGTGCTTTTGCTCCAGCGGTGAACCATGGTCCCCACGCGCTTCGCGTAGATGTTTCCCTGCGCGTCCTCCCACCGTTTCTGCAGGTAGAGCACACAGTCAGCCATGTCCTGCCCCTTCACCGTGGAACCCTTCGTGATGCCGTTCTGGCGGATGCGGTCGCCGGCCACGATGTGCGTCTTGTAGTCGAACACCAGCGCCTTCGGCCTGCCCGTGAAAGGTTGTCCCGCGTTGAGTTTGGCCATCGGGTTTTTCGTGTCGCGTATAGGCTGGATGGTGTTGCCCAGGAAGATGGAGCCGGCTGCGAGCACCTTGATATTGATGATTCCCAACACCTTGGCCTCAACGATGTGCGTATAAAGTTTCACGCACGAGCCGTGGCCGGCGTGGGCTTCGCGGTAAACGCTGACGTTCGTCTTCGTCACCCCCGACACCTTGGCCCACACGTTCGACGAGCCCCACGGCCCGCCCAGGTTCATCAGGTTGACGGTCTTGCCGCCCAGGATGCGGCTCTCCTTGATGACCTTCGTGCTCCATGACTCAAAGTCGCCGTTCGAGAGATATTGCACCCTCCCCTCGCCCGCGCTTTGCAGGTATTCCGGCGAGTAAGGGATGGCGGCGGCGGAAAGTGAGACAGCCGCAAGGAGGAGGGTCAGCGCCACCCGGCTCAGGACCTGCGGCGCATGAAGATGGCAGAGATTGCAGAATAGTTTTATCATAGTCTTGTTTTTGGATATGTGTTCAGAAAGCCTCGTTGATGTTGAAGATAACCCCGCCGCCGTTGCGCGTGAAGCCGTAGTCGATGCGCACGTTGATGCCCTTTTTGAACTCCCAGCGGTAGCCCACTCCCGCGTTGGGCAGCGTGTGTTTCCACCTCATGCTGTCAAAGTCGGGAAAGGCATTGGCCGCCGCGAGCCAGAGAACCACGCCGCTGCGTCCCTTGATGTGCTGGCGCAGCTCCACCTGCCCCTCCACGAGGTTTTGGTCGCGGTAACGCCCCTCGTAGTAGCCGCGCATACGGTGGTTGTCGCCCACCTCCGCCAGCAAGGGCCAGGGCGTGTGTCCGTAGTTGAACTTGCCGTGCAGTTCGGCGGCCAGCACCCCGTTTTTCCACACCTCGCGGTAGCCGCTCAGCGCCAGTTCCGTGGTGGAGAACCCGTGGTCGCCGTTGCCGAAGCAGCGGGGTGAGAACGTCTGGTCCAGCTGGAAGAAAATGCCCCTTCGGGCGTTCAGCATGAAGTCGCGCGAGTCGTACGTCAGGGACACTCCGGCTGTGTACGTGCGGATGGTCCTGGGCTGTCCCTGCCATAGCCATTCGCCGTCCTCCTCGATGCCCCGTGCCTGGAAATAGTTGTAGTTTACCAGCGGCCCGAGGAAAGTCTTGGGTGCGATGTTGAACATGAACCGTGCCATGGCGATGATGCGGTTGCGGCGGTAGTCCGTTTCGTTCGCGTCGTTGTCTGCCTGTCCGTAGCCGATACCCCAGAACGTCGTGCTGAAGGTCGAGACCGTCAGCTTGTAGTCCATCCGGTACCGCTCTTGCGGAAAAATGTGGTTACCCCTCAGCCCCACCAGGAAGAAGCCGCCCGTCGTCATGTCGGCAAAGAGCGACGCGTTCGAGCGCGGCAGTGCGGGGTCGGCCGCATCGGTGGTGTAAGTGGCCGTGCCCAGGATGCCGAGGCCCAGCCCCGCCGTGGACGAATAGTGCGGCCCCGGCAGGAAGCCGAAGTCCACCTTGCCGTCCTCGCGCGGCTTGTTCGACTTGCGGAAATAGTCCAGCACGCGCTGCACCACCCCGTGCTTCCCCTCCGCTGCCGCCGTGTCGGCCACTGCGGAGCACACCGCCGTGTCGGCCGGCAGCGCGATGCTGTCCGTTTCCTGTGCCGCCGAACTGAGGGGCAGCATCCCCGTGAGCAGCCAGAGGCCGCACCTCAGGGCGCGCAGCGCGCGATGGATATGGAAGTATGGCATATTCCGGTAGTTTTCTGTTCTATTGGTTTTTGCTCCGCTTTTTGCTTCGCGAAGCAAAGTTAGGCAAAAACGAAAACGGCAGAAACCTTTTGCGTTTTTTTATGACCGCTTCAGGACAAATGGCACAGAATGTCCGTGTCCATCCGCGAAAACGGACAGTCCGTTGCCGCCGTTTCCGCCGTCGCCGTGCCTCCTCAGCAAGGCATCACCCCCAAGTCCCGGACTTGCGGTTCACAAGTCCGGGCTTAGAAAAAACAAGTCCAGGCTTAGAAAAAACAAGTCCGGGACTTGTGAAAGAGGCGTCTAAGCCCCGTGCGGAACGGATGCCACGAGGGGCGGCAGGCAGCGGCATCCGCCGTCACAAGCCGTCTGTCGGACAGGTCCGGCCCGTGGCAAAACCGTCCCGAAAACAACGAATTGACACCCGGAAAGTCCACAAAGTAAAAAAATTACGGTTTTGTGATAAAAAAAATAAACCATCCTTTGATTTTTCCAATTTTTCTTTTCACATTTGCCCACGTAGCTTCCGGCGTATGGCCGGCGGTCAAGGCGACCTTCGCCACCTACAGAACTCACACCTATCTGATACTTCCCGCTTACCCAAGCGGCTCATACTCACAGACAAACAAATCACCAAGCCTCCCGCCCGTTCCTGATGCCCGCCCCGCGCCGGCCGGCAGACCGCAGGCCACGGCAAGAACCGTACACCTGATACCCTCCTTCAGCTGCGCGTCACCACAGACTTCGTGCAGCACTTCCCCACCCCGTCACCAATCAAACAAACAATGTATAAACCAGAAGGGCTGTAAATCATCACTTCGCAATTCAACGTCAACGCATGAAACAGTCATCATTCCCCAAACTCGCAAGGTACATCCACATCCGGCGATGTACATACTTGCTGCTATGTGTCCTGGGGGCAGTCACGTCCATGCCTGCCCTGGCACAAGTGAAACCCAAGAACGCCGTGGCGCGTTCCATCAGTTACAGTGTCCCCTACGGCTACTCGCAGGTGGGCGACACGCGGCTCTACTACCGCCAGAACTACGATGCGATTGACATCGTGGGCGACTTCGGCGGACAGTACTACGGGTCCACCTTCGCCGATTATGGCTACAAGCTGGCCATGCAGGTGGACGGCGGCTCCGCCACGCGCGTGGACTGCCTGAACGGCACGACCGTGAGCGGCGTGACCTGCGTGCCCACCATCGAGCAGCAGGGCGAACTGGCCCGGATATGCTACACTGTGATCAACACCAACACGCAGGACGTGACGCTGAACATGGGCGTCCATGCCGACGTGATGATTGGCAACAACGACCGCGCACCCATAACGCGCCGCACCGACACCACGGGCAGCACCTACGGACTGACCATGCGCGACGGCAACGGCGCACAGCTGTGCGTGCTCTTCGGTGCCGGACTGGCCGGCGTGACGAGCGTCAACGACTTCTGGTTCGGTCGTTACTACCTGAACTCCGACGCTTACAACATGGTGGGCAACTATACTTCGGGCTACAATTATATGGAGGAAAACGGCTCGTACGACAGCGGCATGGGATGGTGCTGGAAAAACCGTACCATACCCGCCGGTGCCACCATGGTCTACTCCTTCCTCATCGGTGTGGGCGAGGTGAACCTGGAGCCCAACTCATCGTTCGAGGTGACCCCCGACGACCCCGAAGGCTGGAACGACCTGAGCCGGCCCCACAAGCTGACGCTCGAAGGCACGTACGAAAGTCCCGCCGGGCTGGACGGCATGATTGAATATGCCGTGGAGGACAGCGAGGAATGGATTGCCATGACCGACATGATGCCCTCGGGCAGCGCCTTCAACGACAGCATCGTGGCCATGTTCGACACCAGCCGCGAAAAGCACGTCATCCGCTTCCGCACCCGCGACAATGTGGGCAACACCACCCTGCTGCCCTCCATCGAATACATCGACGTTTCCTTCCACGACTATGCCTACACCGCCGACACCACGTACTGCGGCCAGGCCATCGTCCAAGAGGTGGAATGCACCGACGTGGAGGGCCTTCAGGTGACCACCGACGGCTATCTCAACAACGTGAATGCCGGCACGGCATCGTTCAATGTCGAGGGCGTGTTCCCCCATACCATCGGACGCAAGCCCTGCACCTTCCGCATCAACCCCGCACCGCTGGCCGGCGAACTGGAACTGGACACGGACTACGTGGTCTACAACGGGCAGGAACACCGGCCCGGATGGTCCTTCACCCACGCGCCGTACAACGCGCTGGTGGAGGGCACTGACTTCACGGCGGCCTACACGGACAACATCCTGCCCGGCACGGCCACGCTGACCGTCACGGGTAGGGGCAACTATACTTCTTCGCTGAGCCGCTCCTTCATCGTGGACAAGGCACCGCTTTCCGACGCTGAATTTACCGTCATGCTGCCCGATGTGGACGTCTCCTACGACGGCAACGCACACGCGGCCACGGCCAACGTGCAGCACGGGGTGGGCACCGTGACCTTCACCTACCAGCTGCGCGGCGGATCCGCCGTGAGCCAAGCCCCGGTGGAGGCAGGCACCTACGACATTTACATGACCATCGCCGACGGCGAACTGTACTATGGCCGACCCACGGAACTGGTGGGCTCGTTCACCATCTACCGCTTTGACGAAGCCGAATGGCAGGCGCTGACCGCGCTCTATGCCGAACTCCAGCAGATGGGCGTGACGCTGCCCTGGGACCTCACGCAGGGAATCAAGATGGTGAGCACCTTTGTCGGACTGACCATCAAGGAGGGCCACCTGACGGGCGTGACGCTCAAGGACCAGTCGCTCTCCGGACTCTTTGCCGCAGCCCTGGCCGCCTTCTCGCGACTGGAGGTGATTGACCTTTCGGGCAACAACCTCTCGGGCGACCTCCCGACCGTCGTGGCCGCCCTGAAGGCACAGCTGCCGCAGGCTTTCAGCAGCCTGAAGGTGCTGAACCTCAGCCACAACCGGCTCAGCGGAAATGCAGGCGTGCTGGGATATGCCATCCCCACGCTGACCTCGCTCAACCTCTCGCACAACAAGTTCGAGGACCTCTATCCCGCACTGCCCGCCACGGTTACGCAGGTGGACCTCTCGCACCAGGACATGGACCGCGTGGTGGAACTCAACCTGTCCGACCTCGCGCTCGACGACATGGCCACCACCGTGCCTTCCATCCTGCTGTATGACCACAGCACACGCAGCTACAAGAACGCCTTCAACCTGCTTTGCACCAAGGCCGACCTGGAAACCTTCGACAAGTACACCTCGGACGATTGGGCCATGCAGCTGCGGATTGACGGCGAGCAGATTTCCATCCCTTACGTTTCGGCACAGAATGCCTACTACGGCGAAAACGGCGACACGCTGAACGTGCTGAACATGATTGACGACGATACCACGGACGGCAGCCGCTTCCGCATACGCCTCTCGTTCAACCCGGGCGACGCGAACTTCGTGAACGGCGTGGATGCCACCGACCTGCAGGCCACCATCCTCTATGCCTTCGGCACTTACCGCAACTATCCGTTCAACTTCACCGCCGCCAACACGTACCGCGACGAGCTGATCAACGTGCAGGATGTGGTCTGCACCGTGAACCTCCTGCTCGACGCCGCACCGGAGCAGCCCTCGGAGGCTCCCCAACGGGTGGCCGGCGCAGCGTCCGACGAACCGGCTGAGGCCACCCTGTCCCTCAGAAACGGACAGATTATCCTCCACTCGCGCATACCCGTGGCTTCCCTCTCCATCAAGGCCGAGGGCGACATCCGGTGGAACCTCGACGCGCTCGGTATGCAGCAAGCCACTGCGGGCGGCAATGTCGTGGCCTACTCGCTTGACGGCGTGACACTGCCGTGCCTGGAGGAGGTGGTCATCGGCGAATACTCCCGCATCTCCTTGCAGTCGGCATCGCTCTCCGACGCTCAGGCACAGGCCATTTCCGTCGGCTTGGGCAACGGTGTGACAACCGGCATCAGCGACGCACGCGACCAGGAACTGGAAGGCGCGGAAATCTACAGCATAGCCGGCTACAGGATGAACCGCCCGGAAAGCGGCGTACAGATCATCAGGAGAAACGGCAAAAGTCAGAAAATCTACAAAAAGTAATTGAACCATGAAATACAGGCATCTTTTAACCTTACTATGTTGGCTGCTCTCCGCCACCTTCGCGGCATGGGGACAGCAGAACACGATTTCCATTCCGGATGTCTCTGTGGCCAAAGGGAAAACCATCAGCCTGCCCATCAACCTGGACAATACGGCGGATGTGGTGGCGGTGCAGTTTACCCTCACCGTGCCCGACGGCATTACGATTAACACGGCATCGGCATCGCTCACCGAACGCTCCGACGGCCACTCCGTCACCTTCAGGAGCATCGGTGCCAACCGCTACATGGCCATGGTGTTCTCCGCACAGAACAAGGCCATCAAGGGACGAACGGGCAAACTGATGTCCGTTTCGCTCACGGCGGCAAGTTCCCTCGACGAGGGCAGCGAACTGCCGCTGACGCTGACCGACGTGGTCATCGGCGCACGCGACGGCGCGAACCTGGCCACGGGATTCAACGCAGGAAAGGTGACTATCGCCACATCGCCCGACTTGGCGGTGGGACAGGTGGCCGCCACCGAGGAAACGCTCACGCCCGGCGGGACACTGCACGTCAGCTGGACGGTGACGAACGTGGGGGGACAACCTACCACGGCCGGATGGAGCGAACAGATTTTCCTCCAGAATGACAACGGCACGGCCAAACTCCTGGGCACAACGTACCACGACGCTACGCTGGCCGCCGAAGGCACCGTCAGCCGCAACGCCGAGCTGAACGTGCCCAACGTGCTGGGACTGGACGGCAACTGCCGGGTGATGGTGAAACTCTCTCCCAACAGCAACGCGGGCGAACCGTCGTGGCTGCTGGGCAACAACTCGGCAGAGTCCAACCGCACCGTAGCGGTGGAAAAGATCCTCTCCCTCTCACCCGCAGCGGCCCACGTGGCCGAGGCTTCAGCGGGGAACGTACGCTTCCAGCTGACACGCAGCGGCAGCACGGCGAACGCCGGGACTTTCGACCTTGACCTCAGCTCGGACGGACGCGTGGCCCTACCGCAGTCCGTGACCATCGAACGGGGCAACGCGAGCGTGTATTTCTATGCGCAGGTGACGCCCAACGCCGCACTGGACAATGACTCCGTAACCAACTTTTCCATTCGAGGAGACGGCTATCCCGTCATCGCATCTACCATCACCCTCGAGGACGACACGTATCCCTCGCTCAGCCTCACGGCCGGCGCGGAGGAGGTGACGGAGGGTGGTAGCCTGCGCCTGACGGTGAGCACGCAGCGCGCGGCCAGCCACGACATCGAGGTGAAACTGACCTGCAACCAGACTTCACGCTTCCGCATACCGGCCTCCATCGTCATCCCGGCCGGACGGACCAGCGTGGAGGTGACGGTCGAGGCCGTCGACGACGAGGTGCCGGCCGTGGAGGAGGTGGTGACGTTCACCGCCTCGGCAGCTGAGCATAACCCGGCAACGGCCGACGTGGTGCTGGTGGACAACGATGTGCCCACACTGCAAATGGCCATCTCGCCGACGGCGGTTTCCGAAGCGGCAGGCCCGCTCTCCGTCACCGCCACGCTGAGACGCACGGACAATACCAACAAGGTGGTGACGGTGAAGCTGTCGGACGACTCGGAAGGCGGCATCTACTATGGCCGGCAGACGGTGACGTTCGAGAAGGGCGTGGAGGAAATCAAGGTGAACCTCGGCCCCATCGACAACGCGACGGTCGAGGGCGAACGCACTTACCACATCACCGCAGCAGTGTGGATTGCATCGTGCAGCTGCAACGCCAGCAACGGCACGTCGGGCGGCGTGGTGACCGTACCCCTGACGGTGTACGACAACGACGGCCCCACGCTGACGCTGACTTCCTCCTCGTCCGTACTGAAGGAGGGCGGAGAGATGACCATCCAGGTGAAGCGCAACACGGACACGGCCAACGCGCTCACCGTGAGCATCAGCAGCGACCACGACGCTGACCTGGAATATCCCGCCACAGTGACCATTCCCGCCGGCGAAGCGACGGCCTCGTTCACGGTTAGGTCGAAGGGCAACGACACGACGGGCGACGGCTTTACCGCCGTGATGGATGTTCGCGCCGAAGGCTTTGCCAAAGGCAACATCTGGTTTGCCGTGAGCGACCAGACGCTCCCCGACGCGCAGATAACGGACCTGAGGCTGTCAGCCGACGAGGTGGAGGCCGGAGGCTCCGTGACGGTCGAGGCCACCCTTGCCAATACCGGCAGCTATGAGCTTCCGGAACTCACCAAAGTGGGCATTTACATCAGCAACTCTTCTTCTCCCGTCGCCACGCTGTATCTCCAGAACAGCTTGCCGGCAGGCGGCACCGTGGTGCTGACTCGCGAAATCACACTGCCCTCGGCCATCGGCACCTACAACGTCTATGCTGTGGCGAACGACGGCAACGGCGTGGCTGAAATCAACACGTCGAACAACAGCTCACGCATGATCAGCGTACGGACTGTTTCGCCTTACTCCGTCAGCGTAACCACCGACAAGGCCGTTTACAACCCGGGCGAGAAGGCACTCATCTCCGGACGCATCACCGGCACTGACGTGGCCGACAAGGCGGTGGAACTCTATGTCATCAACGACAACTACAGGCACGTGATGAGCACCCGGACGGATGCCGCCGGCAACTTCTCCGCACAGTACGAACCGTACCCGGGCCAGATGGGACACTTCGTCCTCGGCGCTTGCTATCCGCAGGAAGGACTGCGCACGGAAATGGCGGGCTTTGACTATTACGGCATCAAGTACAACGCTTCGACGGCTCCCGTTTGCCAGGCCCTGCTGGGCGACACCTATAACGGAAGCTACGAGATTTCCAACCCGGGCAACCTTGCGCTGACCGGCCTAACGGCTGAGGTGGTTTCCGCACCGGCCAACTGCCACGTCACGGTAAACTGCCCGTCCGCAGCCGGAGCCAACTCCGTGTTCAACGTGAACTTTGCCATCGATGCCACCGCCGTGAGCGAAGGCAACGAGTGGCAGCTCATCGAGGTGCTCGTCAAGTCGGCCGAAGGCGTGTCGCTGCGCACCACTATCTACTATTACTGCCGCAACAAGCAGGGACAGCTCAAGGCCGACATCGCCCGCATCAACACGACAATGGTCAAGGGCGGCTCGCGCGACTATCCTTTCACCATTACCAACGTAGGTCAGGGCGCAACGGGCAAGATTACCCTGGAACTGCCCTCGTGGATGACGACCGTCACCCCGCGTGAGATGGCTTCGCTCGAAAGCGGCGAGTCCACCTCCGTCATCCTCCGCCTCACCCCCACGGAGAGTATGCAGCTCAACGTGCCCGTGTCCGGCACGATTGGCTTGAACTGCGCCAACGGTCAGGGCATGTCCTTGCCGTTCTACATCGAGCCGGTATCTGAGTCGACCGGCATGATGGTCATCGACGTTTGCGATGAGAACACTTACTACGCCGCCGGCAATCCGCACCTGGCCGGAGCATCAGTGACCGTTACGCATCCTACCACAGGAGCGGCCGTCGCTTCCGGCACGACAGGCGACGACGGCAAGTACCGCGTCGAACTGCCCGAGGGTTACTATACCGTCAGCGTTACCGCACCCGGCCACAACTCCTACCGCAACAACCTGATGGTTGACCCCGGCCTGGACAACGTGACCGTCGTCAACCTGAGCATCGAAGCCATCACCGTTGACTGGAGGGTGGAGGAAACGACCGTGGAGGACGAATACTCCATCGTCACGACGGTGACGTACGAGACCAACGTGCCCGTGCCCGTAGTGGAACTGAATATCCCGCAGAGCATTGATGCCAAGTCGCTGCGCGAGGGCGAATCGCTCATATTCCGTGCCAGGCTGACCAACAAGGGACTTATCCCGGCAAAGGATGTGAAACTTGAACTGCCCACCTGCGGCGGACTGACCATAGAGCCTTTGACTGACGACACAGACTTCGACCTGGCTCCGCAGGAGAGCAAGGAGATACCCGTGAAGGTTACCCGCATATCCGGTGTGCCCGACGGAGACGTTCCTTGCGTCACCCAGGTCGGAACGATTTACTATTGGGATTGCGGAGCCGACCGCAAGTGGCACAGATATGCCGTTTCCTTGCAGCTTGGCCAATGCAAGCCTCAGGAAACCTCCACTTGGACCGGTCCGAGCGAAAGCTACGGCGGTGGTGCACCCATCGGCCCGGGCTACGGCCCTGGCGGCGGTGTCGGCGGAGCCTATTTCGGTTCATCGTCGGGCAGCTCCCACGTTTCTACCTCCGAAGACAATGGTTGCGAGCCCTGTCAGAGCCAGTTTGCCCAGAAGTTGGCGCTCTGCGCGGTAGGCTTTGTTCCCTATCTGGGCTGTGCCACCGGTTTGGGCTCATGTGCCTGGAACCTGAGCACCGGCCAACGCGGCTGGCGCACTTGGGCCGGATGCGTGACAGGTGCCGTAGGTTGTGTTCCCGGCCCCATCGGTATTATCTCCAACGGCATCGGCTGCCTCATCTCGCTCACCGAACCGTGTGACCTGGGAGGCAGTTCGACAAGTGCAGCCGGAGCTTCCAGAGTATCGGCAGAGCCTTCCTACATCACAGAGTTCCGCACGAAAGCAGCCATTCCTCTCAAAGAACTCGTTGCCTTCAAGGGCTATCTTCTGGAGTACTTCGGCTCGGAAGAATGGTTCAATGTCACTGACAATGCCGAACTGGAAACCTTCCTCATGACGCTGAGCGAAGACCCCTCGGAACTGATTGACTACAACCGGTATGCAAGTCTGCGTCCCACAGGCATCTCCACACAGGGCCTGGTACAGTTCATCGAACGCCTGAACAACACCACCAAGTTCTACGCCGACGGCGTGGCATCCGACAACCGCATTGACGCTGAAAGGCTCAACGCCTTTGTCCAGGATATCGTGAGTGCTGAAGAACAGAGCGCGGCCATGGGCTACAGCTCGACAACCGACATGTACATGGCGGCCTACAATGACTGCAAGGCCAAGTTGGACGAGAACCGCTCCGCCGTCTGCGCCTCCGTCACCCTCCAGTTCTCGCAGCAGATGGTGATGACGCGCCAGGCATTCCGTGGCACGCTGACCGTGTTCAACGGCAACAACGAGAACGCGATGACCGACGTGAAGCTCAACCTCACCGTGAAGGACCAATACGGCACGCTGGCCACAAGCCGTGAGTTCCAGATCAGCCCCGAAAAGCTCAGCGGCTTTGACGGACAGCTGGACCTTGACGGCGGATGGACCCTCAACCCGCAGCAGACCGGTGTGGCAACGATACTCTTCATCCCCACCAAGTATGCAGCACCCACGGTTGAGAAGCCGTACTCCTTCGGAGGCACCCTCTCGTACACCGACCCCTTCACCGGTGTCAGCGTGACGCGCGAGCTGATGCCCGTCACCCTCACCGTCAAGCCCGCGCCCAACCTCGACCTCACCTACTTCATGCAGCGCGACGTGATGGGTGACGACCCCCTGACCACCGCTGTCGAACCGAGCGAAGAGGCTGAGTTCGCACTCCTCATCCACAACGTCGGCAACGGCGACGCTGCCAACGTGAGGATGTACACCGAGCAGCCCAAGATCATCGACAACGAGAAGGGACTGCTGATTGACTTTGAACTCGTCAGCAGCCAGCTCAACGGCACCGACAAGACGCTGGCACTCGGCGGAACCGTGGCCACGGAACTCGGCAACATACCCGCACAGGGCACGGCCTACGCCCAGTGGTGGATCAAGAGCTCCCTGCTCGGCCACTTCACGACGTACAACGTCGAGGCCACCCACCTGAGCAGCTACGGCAACCCCGACCTGAGCCTCCTCAACGAGGTGAGCATCCACGAACTCATCCGCAGCCTCGAAGTGGAAAGCGGCAATGAACGCCTCGTGGGCTTCATGACCAACGACATGACCGATGCCGACGACACCCCCGACATGCTCTACCTCACCGACGGCACCGTCGAAACCGTCGCCACGGTGAACAAGGCAGCCATCGGGCAGGTTTCCGCCACAGGCTACAGGCTGACCATCTCGACAGCAGGAGCCGGGTGGAACTACGGCAGCGTGGCCGACCCCACCTACGGCAGAGCCACCCTGAAGTCAGTCATCCGTCAGAGCGACGGCAAGGAAATGCCGCTGCGCAACTTCTGGCAGACCGACCGCACGCTGCGCGACGGACGCGACCCGCTGTATGAAAACCGGATACACTTTGCCGACAATCTCGCCGGCGGCGCCCAGGAATCCTACCTGCTCACCTTCGAAGCCACGCCCGAGCTCACCCTCGAAGTAGCCTCCATCGAAAACGTACCGCAGGAAGGAACGGTGGCAAGCGAGCCGCTGCAGAGGCTCAACGTGATGTTCAACAAGTACATCGACCCCGCCACCTTCACCACCGACGACCTCTGGCTGACAGTGCAGGGCGTGAAGCAGGATATCAGCAGCATCGGCATCAGCACCGAGGACAACAAGACCTTCACACTCGACTTCACCAACATCAACGCTACCGTCGAGAACGGCCACTTCGTGCTCACGGTGTACACGGACGACGTGAAGGACACCGACGGCCATTACGGAAAGCAATTCAAGCAAGTGAGCTGGACCATGTTCCGCGACAGCCGCGTCGTGCTCAACATCTCCTCCAATCCCGCCCTGGCAGGTACCGTCGAGCTGAACGGCCATGCAGCCGCAGCCTCCGAGGCTTCGCAGCAGACCCGTCAGACCGTGGCCTACGGCTCCGACTTCACGCTGTCGGCCAACGCTGCCAACGGCTACGAGTTCAAGCACTGGACCGTCAACGGCGAAACCGTTTCGACCGATGCCGTACTGGCATACACCGCACTCGAAGACATGGACATCGTGGCCAACTATTCACTGAAGACCTTCCCCGTAACGGTCAGCGGCAATGAAGAAGGCGGCAGTGTCAGCGGCGCGGCATCCGGCGTTTACGCTTACGGCGACGTGCTCACCGTCATCGCCAATGCCGACGAGGATTACGTGTTCGAGGCATGGAACGTCAACGGACAGCCCGTTTCCTCCGAGCCGGAACTCTCCGTCACTGTCGACGAGGCCAAGGACATCCAAGCCGTGTTCCGCCGCGACCTCTTCCTCCAGACCATGCAGATCTCAAGAGGCTGGAACTGGGTTTCCAGCTATGTGGCAGAGCCTGTGGCTGCCGGCCACTTCCTGGGCCACGTAACGCGCATCGTCAGCCAGTTTGACGAGGTCATCAACGACCCGCTCTACGGCATGACAGGCGGCATCGACTCCCTCCGCGCCGGACAAGCCTACAAGATGGAAGCATCCCTGGGCACCCTGAAGTCATTCAAGGGTCACCTGCACAACCTGCAGCAAGCGCCCATCGGCCTCCACACCGGCTGGAACTGGATTTCCTACCCGTTTGCCGAGGAAAGGAACATCAATGATGTCCTGGCCGACGCTTCCGAAGGCGACGTGATGACTTCGCAATACGGATTCTCCGAATTTTACGATGGAGTGTGGGAGGGAACGCTCAGCACCCTCACTCCCGGACTGGGTTACATCTACAAGTCGGCCACCGACAAGGACCTCGCCTACGACTTCACAGCCGGCAGCCAGACCGCTGCAGCCCGTGTGGCCGCTCCCGAGGCCGACGCGCCCGACACCTCCGTGGATGTCCACAAATATCCCTCCACCATGAACGTGATTGCCAGCGTGCAGGCAGCCGACGCAGAGGCTGACAACGAGCAGTACTGCATCTACGCATTCGCCGGCAACGAGTGCCGGGGCGAAAGCCGGTGCATCAGCGGCAAGCACTACCTGACCGTCTACGGCGACGAGGCCACCGACATCACCTTCGTCGTGAAACACACCGCCAACGGCGGCACGTACCTTGCCAAGGAACACCTCACCTTCAGTCCCGAAGTGGTGGGCAGCCGCAGGGCACCCTACACCCTCACCATTGCCGAAACCACCGGCATTGACGGCGCAGGCAACCTCGGCGCACGCAACATGAAGGTGTACAGCATCGACGGCGTGCTCGTCAATCCCGACGCCACGCTCGCCGACATCCTGAAGCTGGAACGCGGCGTGTACATCATCGACGGACAGAAATTCATCGTAAAATAAACAACCATGGCCAAGGGCACTCGCCCTTGGCCATCACAAACCCTCAAACGATATGAAACCAAGGTTTTTACAGTGGCTGCTCATCTTCATGGCCTTCGCCACCCAGGCCGGAGCGGAAGAAGCGGGCTGGGACTTCAATCCATACGCATTCCAATATGACATGACGGTGTACATCGGCCTGCAGACCATCGACGGACAGGGCGTGGCCGACGCCACAGGCTACCAAATCGGCGCATTCTGCAACGGCGAGTGCCGGGGCATAGCCGAGGCCAAGTCAAGCGGCGGACACGACTATCTGTACCTGCGCGTCAGGAGCAACGTGGCCGAAGGCGAAACCATCAGCTTCAAGGTGAAGGAAACCGCCACAGGCCGCGTGGCCGACGTGACCGAAACCCTCAGCTTCGCCTCGCAGCAAACCGTGGGCTATCCCAGCGAACCCTTCCTGGTCAATGCCCGGAACACTTACCGCGTGACCTTCGTGGTCGACGGCACGGAACACACCACCACGCAGTACTACGGCACGCCCATCGTGCTGCCCGAAGACCCCGTCATGACGGGCTACACCTTCAGCTACTGGAGCCCCAGTCCGGATGCCACGGTGCCGGCGCACGACGTGACCTACACCGCTGTGTTCGACATCAACTACCACCTGCTGACGTACTACGTCGACAACGAATACTATATAAGCTACGAACTGGCCTACGGCACGGAACTCACTCCGGAGGCCGACCCCGTGAAGGCCGGCTACGACTTCACCGGATGGACCGGGCTGCCCGCAACCATGCCCGACCACGACGTGGATGTCCACGGCAGTTTCCAGCTCTCCACCTCCCTCTCCTCCTTGCAGTCAGCCGCCGCCCCGGTCCGCGTGTACGACCTCTGGGGCCGTGCCCTCGCCAAGCCGCAAAAGGGTGTCAACATCGTCAATGGCCGGAAGGTGGTGGTCCGTTAGTCCGGCAGCCGCACATCCGCGCCGCGCCGGCAGCCGAAACGCACCGCGCCTGCAGCTGAAACGGGCCGGTCAGGCGCGGGGCAACATTCAGCCAGCCGTCAAGCCACGCTGAGCAACCGGAGCATTTCCCCTTGCAGCCCCTCCGGTAACGACCCCTGACGTTACCTCTCAAAAGTCCAGGCTTAGAAATTACAACTCAAGGACTTGTAATTTCTAAGCCTGGACTTGTTCATGCCAACTCAGCGACCCTTGGAATGCCGCCGGACAGCCATAAAAAAAGATTACGGATCCGTCGAAAGCGGGTAGCCTCCTTCTGAGACAAGCAGACCGAGTATAACCTGTGACTCTGCCGTCTTTCCATCCTTTGAAAACCCCGGTTCACGCAATACGTCCGTCTGTGCTGTCTCAAAGTAGAGCGTCGTCACGTCGTAGAACATCAATCCAATCTTGCCGCCGAACAGTTTCCGGGTGTGCTCCACGCTGATTTGCTGCGCAAGCTCCATCTGTGTATTGTAGAGCTTGTCCCTGTAGCGGTAGATGTGGTTGAGGTCAACATCTTCATCATCATATGACTTCAGATAATCAACAGTGGCAAGCTTACTCTTGGGTTGTGACACCCTTGCGATTACCCAATGACGAAGAATCTCATCGGGAATCCGGTTGAAACCGATGCTGTCATAGACTTGATCAAGCAGAAGCTGAGTACCGTTTATCAACACGTTGTCGATATTGCTAAGAAACTATTTAAAAATTATTCAATAAATTTTAAACAACTTCTAAGGATAAATTTTCCACAAAAGTAGGCAAAA
>CAMBHR010000059.1:0-15972 GCA_945867195.1 uncultured bacterium
CTTGAGCGATATTTTTTTTGATGTATAGATACTAGCATCGCGGATACGCTTACCTTTTCGACTACAATGACGAAATGAACGAAGACGGCGAACTGCCGGGAGTCTTGATAACAGGGTCAAGCAATCTATCCTATCAAGGATTGCAAGGACGGCTTGAACTGAATGCACGCTTCAACGACAAACAGGAATACGATGAAGGCAAAGCCATTTTTGAGGAGCTGTGGAAAGATGCCATCGTCATTGCCGACCAAAGCAACATCGACGAATGGAACAACAAGGTGATGGCACACATTTGGTACGACACCCTGTTCTCGCCCTACCTGATGTTTGTCAGGGTACTTATAGAGTTCTTCTCAATGCCTTCACAGGAAAACCTGCTCACTCCTTACGACATCACCGATGGGCGGTTCAGTAATCTGAGGTATCAGACCGACGCCGTACTGCTGGCATTGAAATCGCTGCAAAACCACCATGGAGCCATCATCGCCGATGTGGTGGGATTGGGCAAGAGTATCGTGGCATCAACCGTAGCGCGCAACCTGCGTCTCAGAACCATCGTGATCAGCCCTCCTCACCTTTGCAGGCAATGGGAAGAATACAAGGACGAATTTGGGTTCACTGCATCCGTGTTCAGCAGCGGGCGGATTGAGAGTGCCTTGGCGCACTACCAACAGATAGCCAAAACCGACGAACAATTTCTCATTATCATTGACGAAGCCCACCGTTACCGCAATGAGTTCACACAGGATTACGCCCTGCTTCACAACCTGTGTATGGGCAACAAGGTCTTGCTGCTCACAGCCACCCCGTTCAACAATGCCCCAGCCGACATCTATGCCCTGATAAAGCTGTTTCAGATTCCTTCGCGTTCCACCCTGAACACGGTCGAAAATGTAGGCGT
Source organism: uncultured bacterium (assembly GCA_945867195.1). Classification (GTDB taxonomy): domain Bacteria; phylum Bacteroidota; class Bacteroidia; order Bacteroidales; family Bacteroidaceae; genus Alloprevotella. The sequence continues at coordinate 902 of CAMBHR010000059.1, forward strand.
TGCATTCAAGAAGCTCATCAACGAATACAACCAGCTGCGCGACCTGCAACGCAAAGGAAAAGTCACCGAAGAACAAGTCAAAACCACTGTGGCACGAATGTCCAAGGACATACGCTCCATTATCGGCCCATTGGTGGTGAGACGTTCCCGCCTCGACCTGATAGAAATCAAGGAATATGCCGACGACCTGAAGCAGCAGGACATCCAATTGGTTGTGCCCAACGACCCCATTGAGCTGACCTACGATTTAAGCGGACTGAGAGAACTGTATCTCAACACGCTCGACCGCATCAGCCTCTCTTCAGAGAATGGCGGAAGCAGAACCTACCAGTATAAGGCGGCGCGTTATTCTCCCATATTATATGTCTACGAAGAGCAAAAAGAACTGCTGGCCCATGAACTCGAAGAGAAAACCGGCATCAAGTTCAGCCTGTTGGTAGGTCGCCAGACCAATATCTCCAGTTTCATGCGCCATCTGCTCGTTTCGCGCTTTGAGAGTTCGGTAGCAGCCTTCCGGGCATCCCTCCATTTCATGATACAATCGGCTGAACACCTGCTTACATGGATCGACAAGCGCCACAAGATACCTATATTCAAGAAGGGCAATCTCCCTGAAGTGGAAAAATTCTATTCCAGTGACGGGATGGAAGAACTCACCGAGATGTTTGAGAAATACGAGTCAAAGGGTTTCTTTGAAATCGACATGAAATACATCAAACCGGATTTCGTTGACGACGTAAAGGCCGACATCTCATTGCTAAAGAACCTGAAAGAACAGTGGTTCGGCAAAGACAACGCCATCAAGTTCGACCCGAAGCTCACCTCCTTCATAGGCATTGTCAAGGAAATGGAAGTGAACGACCCAAAACGAAAGCTGGTGGTATTCACCGAATATGCTGACACGGCCAATTATTTGGGCGAAGCCTTGTCGAAGGCCGGGCTTCCTGTCATGAAGTACACCTCGGCCGATGCTTCCGAAGCAAACAAGGAAAGCATACGGGCCAACTTTGATGCCGGCTTGCGCCAGGAATTGCAGCGCAACGACTACCACATCCTCGTGGCCACCGATGCCATTTCCGAAGGCTACAACCTGCACCGGGCCGGTGCCATCATCAACTACGACATTCCCTACAACCCCACACGGGTCATACAACGAATCGGCCGCATCAACCGCGTCAACAAAAAGGTGTTCAACGAACTCTTCATCTACAACTACTTTCCCACCGATGTGGGCGAGGCCGAAACCCGTACCAAGGAAATCTCCACGCTGAAGATGGCCATGATTCACGCCATCATGGGCGAAGATACCAAGGCCCTGACCAAGGATGAGGAGGTAAAAGCCTATTTCAAAGAACGCTTCCGGCAGGAACTTTCCCATAGCGAAGAAGGCTCCTGGGATACGCCTTACCGCAAGCTGCTGAACGAGCTGAAGGGAACCGACGCCTACAAGCAAGCCTTGGCCCTTCCCCACAGAGCCCGCACAGGGCGCAGAGCTCGGCTTTGTGATCAATGCCTGTGTCAGCCCATGATGGCTGATGTCGATGACTACCCCAGAAATGGTGTGCTGCTGTTTGGCAAGAAGGGCAACGACTTTGTGTTCAAAATCGGCGACAAGGACACACAGCCTGTCATGTTGCCGGCAGAAGAGGCTTTGGCTTTGTTCGAAGCTGAACGGTCTGAAAAGCCGGTACCATTGAGCAAGAATTTCGATGCCGCCTACCAGCGGGTGAAGTCCTCCCTCTTTGCCAAGGAAACCCGACCGGGAAGAGACAAGGAACTGCTCAATGCCGTGGCCAAGGTCAAGGTGCTGATGAAGAAAGGCGTACTGCCCAAGGACTACCTTTGCGACCTCATCACGGTCATCACCTCCGATGCCCTGTCAGGGTATGAAATCAGGCTTGTCAATCAGCTCACCGTATCGGAGGCTGCTTCCCTGCCCCAACTGATAAGCCCCGCATACCTTGCCCGCATCGTGGCTGCACAAAACAAGGGGAGTGACCAAGAAGAACTGCTGATTATGAGCGAAGAATTACAGTAGAGGCTGCTCCTCATTCCGGCACCTTCTCCAATACCCTTAGTTTCTAATGATTTTGACCACCCTTATATTTGCCTTAGACCATGGAATTCAACAAAGCATATAACCGTCAGGAATTTGTCCGTTTCCTGAGAAACAATTTCCTGCCCGAGGACTTTGTGCCATCGGAGGAGCACATTGAATTTCTTACCCAGACCACCTATTCCACCCAAGCTGTGAAGCTGGGCACCTGTGAGTCGCTCGACTTGACCGTATTCGAGATTCGCCACACCTCCAAGCACGATGCGCGTGTGTCGCTGTCAAAAGAGGCCTTCCGCCTTTTGGCCGATGAGCTGGAGGACCGCGCGCTCGTCGCCTTCGTGCCCGAAGACAGCAACGCCACCTATCGGTTCTCCTTCATCGAAATAACCCTCTCTGACGATGAAAATTCTTCACGCATCACTCGTTCTTACAGCAATCCGCGCCGTTACAGCTATCTGCTGGGCGAAGGCATATCCTATTATACGCCAAACAAATACCTGAACGAGAAAGGGCGGGTGGTAAATTACGAGGATTTGCTAAAACGGTTCTCAGTAGAGGTGCTAACGAAAGATTTTTACAAAGAACTGTGTATATGGTATGCATGTGCAATCAAGATTATCAAGTTCCCCAACAAATTGAATGACCCGTCTGATAACACGAAGTACAACAACGAGAGTGCCATCAGATTGATAACCCGTTTAATATTCGTTTGGTTCTTGAAACAACGTCATTTGATTCCTGAAGAATTCTTTGACGAAAAGTACATTGCTGACAACCTGATTGACGGGTTCAACCCTAATGGGAAGGAAGACCTGTTTTCAAAATCATACGATAGCAAGTATTACAAGGCAATACTTCAGAATTTGTTCTTTGCAATGCTCAACTGTCCCATAACGGAAGCTGGTGAAACGCAGTTGACCAGAAGGTTCCGCAATGGGCGTAGTGACTATGACAACAACAAGCTGATGCGCTACAAGGATTATTTCATTAATCCTCAGCTGTTTATCGACTTAGCCAACAAAACGGTGCCTTTCCTCAATGGAGGCCTTTTTGATTGTCTCGATGACAAGGACAACGGAGTGTACTACGACGGATTCAGTGATAGGGAAGCCATAAGGAATGCACTTGTGGTGCCCGATTTTCTGTTCTTCGGAGAGAATGTAGGCAAAGACCTTGATTTGTCTGGCTGGTTCGGAGACCAGAAGATGAAGAAGGTTGATGCACAGGGCATTCTTCTTATCCTGAAACGCTACAACTTCACCGTCGAGGAGAACACGCCTTTCGACAAGGAAGTGTCGCTCGACCCGGAACTCCTGGGCAAGGCGTTTGAGAATCTGCTGGCCGCATACAATCCCGAAACGCAGACCACAGCCCGCAAGCAGACCGGTTCTTTCTACACACCACGCGAAATCGTGCAGTATATGGTTGACGAAAGCCTCATCGCCCACCTCAAACGTACCGTCGGCGACGACTTGGAGGCAGAGTACCGGAAGCTGCTGCAATACACCGACGAACCCTTCAACCTGAATCCGGAGCAATGCCACGCCGTGATGCAGTCGCTCTACAACTGCAAGATTCTCGACCCTGCCTGTGGTTCGGGAGCATTCCCCATGGGCATACTCCAGCAGATGGTGCATATCCTGCAACGCATAGACCCCGACAACACCCACTGGAAGACAATGATGCTCGACTGCGCGGTTGGCGAAACAAAAGAGGCTTTCCAGAAAGAGTTGTCCGAGGAACGCAAGGATTTGCTGAAGGACATTGAGCGCAGCTTCGACGAAAACATCAACCGGCCCGACTATGCCCGCAAGCTCTACCTCATCGAAAACTGCATCTATGGCGTAGACATCCAGCCTATCGCCATTCAGATTAGCAAGCTCCGTTTCTTTATCTCGTTGGTGGTTGACCAGAATACCAACAACAACCCTGCCGACAACTTCGGCATCCGTCCGCTGCCCAACCTCGAAGCAAAGTTTGTGGCTGCCAACACCCTGATTGGCTTGCAGAAGACCGATGCCTCGCTCTTCGATACAGAGGAAGTAAAAAGGAAGGAAGCGGAAATGAAGGAGGCTCGCCACAAGATTTTCAGCGCAAAGACCGTCAAGACTAAGCGCAAATATCGTCAGCGCATGGTTGCCGTCCGCCAAGAGTTGTCTGCGCTGCTTGAACAGTCTGGTGCTGTAGACAATAAGGGGGCTGCGCAACTGAATGCCTGGGACATGTTCGACCAAAACGCATCATCTCCCTTCTTTGACCCCGAATGGATGTTCGGGGTGAAGGACGGGTTTGATATTGTGATTGCGAATCCACCGTATGTTTTACTTCAAAATAGTGATATTGATAAAGAAACGAAAAACAATTTGAAAAAGGTATATATTGTAGCCCAATATAAAGTTGATTTATATCATTTGTTTATAGAAAGAGGAGGAAAACTTCTTTGTAATAATGGATTTTTGTGTTACATTACACCGTCAACATTTTTAACAAACACTTATACAGTAAAGCTAAGGCAATTTATGTTGTCCAACTACACAGTCTTTTTTATAATAAACATTGAGGACAGTGTATTTGAGGCATGTGTTAACACTTGTCTGATAGGTATGAAACGTACTACTGCAAATTCAAATACACTTGTTTATATGAAGGGCTCATTAGAACCAAAATTCTTTACTACCGAACTCTCTGCTTGTACCCAAACAAAGTATCAGAATAGTAAAGCCTGTTTAATACAGCCTATGGGCAATGACGAAATGGATAGAGTAATGTCAAAGATAGAAGAAGGTTGTTTCCCACTTTCTGAACTCGCGGTAGTAAAATTTGGTATGCAATTGCGTAATCGCAAAGTTTTTCCATCAGATGTAATTGTTAATCCTGTCGCAAGTGAATTAACTCCATATCATAAAAAGTGCATAACAGGAAAAGATATAATGGAGTTTCATACAGTCTATAATAATCGTTATTGCTATTTCCATAGAGAAGCAAAATGTGGAGGTTGCTGGGATGAAACAATACAGACTGCAAAAATAAAAATCTTAGTTAGACAAGTGGGATCAACACCTGTATGTGGCATTGATACTAATGGATATGCTGTATTAAATAGTGCATTCATAATAGTACCTTTCAGAATCAATCCCTATTCTTTATTAGGTTTACTTAATTCCAAAGTTCTTAAATACTATTGGACCAATAAATTTGAAGACAAACGCAAAGCTTTTCCTAAGATAAAAGGAGGATTCCTTGAATTACTTCCTATTAAGAATTTTAATAATGGGATTTTTAATTCATTAGTCGAAAGAATTGTCTCAAATCATCAAGTAGGAATCAGTTGTGATAAAGAAATTATTGAAATGAATAGGTTTGTTTATCATCTCTATGATCTTTCCTATGATGAGGTTTTAATTGTTGATCCTGATACCCCGATTACAGAAGAAGAATATAATAATCACAAGAATTAGCAAATACGCAACACCTGTGTAACTACTCTCAAACCCAATAATACCATGTCAAGACTAAGTGATTTATACAAAGCCATAGAAACGATGCGACGCGAAGGGCTGTCGACAGAAGATTTGGAAAGAAAGGTCAGCTTGGCTGAGGAGGAAATCATCAAAAAAGAAATCCTGCCTGTGTTGACGCAAAACATTGAACCTGCACTCCAGCAGGTGAAAAGAGAGCTGGTGCTCGTGGTTGACTATCAGCCGGGACACCCCTTGACCGTACACATCAGCCGTAAGCGGAATTTCACTGCCGAAATACCCGATGCTAAGGAGATTGTGCAAGACCCGCCTGTGGAACATGGGTCAAGAAAGCAGGACAAAGACATCAAAATCAAGCGTTCCGCACCCCATGACATGGCGGTGTTTTTCCCTGACGGCACCATGATAGGAGAAGGAACCGCCGCCGAAATCCTGACGGAAACGGTCAAGAAGATTGGCGTGGAACGAGTAAGAAAGATTGTGGAAGAAGAGAAGCTGACTTTTGACAAAGTGCCGGTCATATCCAATCGCAGAGATGCAAAATACGGAAGGAGTCAGAAGGCTTTGGGAAACGGTTGGCTGCTCATCACTCACTGTAGCAATAAAACGAAGAAAGCCTTTATCGAAAAGATTGCCAAAAGACTGAATCTTGACATCAGGGTCGTCTTGAAAAACGACAAGGAAGACAAATGAAAAAGGTATTATAAAACGCAGTAAAGGCAAGGGAAGCGACTGGGTAATAAATTACGAGTAAGTCCGTCATCGCATTGTCCACTATCGCAATGCATGGGCAAAAAGAAGCGCGAAGGAGGCAGATGATGATTATGCCTTCCATTTCCCTCAGAACCTTTTCACCTCCGAAACTTCTGTAGGTAAAAAAGAAGATACCTATAACACCCCTCCTAAGCAAGACGGATTGTTGCGAAGGAGTGCGCTTTCCACAAAAGAACTGCATCCCTTTCCGGCAAGAAACGACGGAAAGGGATGCAGTATGAAAAGAGGGGGGGGGGAGAATTTTAGTTGTTCTCGGGACGAAGTTTGCGGACCGTTTCGCCGGCACGCCACATTTCGCTCTCACGCAAGGCTTTCAGCTCGGCCTCCAAGCCGATGCGGTAATCGGGTTTGGAATTGCTGTCAATGGAAATCTGCGCCTCATTACCGCTTGCCACACTCTGATAGAGCTTTTCCATCACGGGCTTGATGGCATCATGGAAGGGCCCCATCCAGTCGAGCGCACCACGTTGGGCAGTGGTGGAACAGTTGGCGTACATCCAGTCCATACCGTTCTTCCCAATCATCGGAATGAGCGACTGGGTGAACTCTTCCACCGTTTCGTTGAATGCCTCTGAGGGTGTGTGGCCGTGTTCGCGGAGCGTTTCGTACTGAGCCAGGAACAGACCCTGCACAGCACCCATCAGGGAGCCGCGTTCGCCGGTCAGGTCGCTGGTAGCCTCGCGCTTGAAATCCGTTTTGAACAAATAGCCGGAACCGATACCTACACCGAAAGCGAGCACTTTCTCCGTAGCCTTGCCGGAATAATCCTGATAAACGGCATAAGAAGAGTTCAAGCCGCGACCTTCCAGGAACATGGTGCGAAGTGAGGTACCGGAACCCTTGGGAGCAACCATAATCACGTCAATGTCGGCAGGAGGCACCACGCCGGTGCGGTCGTTCCACGTGATGGCAAAACCATGAGAGAAATAAAGTGTCTTGCCTGTAGTGAGATAGGGTTTCAGACGGGGCCACAGCTGCATCTGGGCTGCGTCAGAAAGCAACATACAGACAATGGTGCCACGCTCGGCTGCCTCTTCGAGCGAGAAGAGTGTTTCGCCGGGCACCCAACCGTCGGCCACTGCCTTGTCGTAAGTTTTCCCTTCGCGCTGACCGACAATCACGTTGAAGCCATTGTCGCGGAGGTTACAAGCCTGGCCGGGACCTTGGACACCATAGCCGAGAACGGCAATGGTTTCATTCTTCAACACTTCACGGGCCTTTTCAAGGGGAAACTCTTCGCGGGTCATCACTTCTTCAACGACTCCGCCAAAATTTAATTGTGCCATATCTGTAATTTTTAAATTGTTGTTTACGTCTTTTATTCACTTCAACTAAAGTCAAATGTCTGCAGGACGCTGCGAAGCGCGATACTCCTCCTGCCTTAGTTGCAGGAACTCTGCCAAGGGTTCTCGGTGGCTCTTGGTCACGGCCACCACGCCGGAACTGACGTATTGCAGCAGGCAGTTGCAAGCCTTCAGTTTGCGGTACAACGCCATGGTTTCTTCGGGAAGTCCCTCTTTCGAGACAATGGCGTAGGTATTGTTCACTTCCACGATTTTCCCGTCGTAGAAGCGGATGGCCTTCGATATGTCCCGGTTGGCCACAAGCTGGGCGGTGGCAATCTTGTACAATGCCTGGTCCATCACGTAAACCTCATCGCTCGTGTAATAACGTGCATTCAGCACGTCAATTTTCTTTTCGAGTTGCTTCACCAAGGTTTTCACCGTTTGTTCGTCTGTATAAGTGGTGATGGTGTAGCGATGAATATGCTCAAAGCCTGATGCGGAAGCGTTGAGGCTTTCGATGTTCAGCTGGCGACGTGTGAAGACGTTCGTCACGGAGTTGAGCACGCCGGCCAGGTTTTCAGAGAACACTATAATGGTGAACAGCTTTACGCCGCCCGCCTTCTCGCCTGGGGTCGTGGCCGAAGAGCCGGCTGCACCGGTATTTGTATTGGGTTGGGGTGTCATAGGCTGTTTGGTTAGTTGAGTTCGTCAGACGACAATATCATATCATCCACATCATGGCCGGGACAGCACATGGGCATCACGTTGTCCTCCTCCATCACTGCAGCTTGGAGCAGGAAGGGGCCGGGGGTGGACAGCATCAGCTCTATAGCCTCTGTCAACTTGCTGCGGTCCGTTACCGTAAGGGCTGGTATGCGATAAGCCTCGGCTATTTTCTCATAATCCGGGTTCATCATGGGCGTGAAGGAATACCGGTGGCGGAAGAAGAGTTGCTGCCACTGCCGGACGTTTCCCAAGTAATTGTTGTTGAGCAGGATGATTTTCACCGGAGCCTGCTGTTCCATGATAGTGCCCAGTTCTTCGATGGTCATTTGCAAGCCTCCGTCGCCCAGGAACAGGCAGACCGTACGTTCCGGCGCGCCGAAAGTGGCACCGATGGCGGCCGGAAGGCCATAGCCCATCGTTCCCATACCTCCGGAGGTTACTACGCTCCTCTTCTCCGAGAAGCGGAAGTAGCGCGCCGCCATCATTTGGTTCTGCCCCACGTCCGTCACCATCACGGCTTTGTGGTGTGTCAATTCCGATACACGGCGTATCACTTCGCCCATACGCAAGGGACCTTCGGAGGGATGGATTTGCGGTTCTATCACCTTTTCGTTTTCCAGTGCATCCCACTCGCGGAAACTCTCCCGCCACTCGTTGTGCTCTTTATCTTCAAGCAAGGCCATAACGGCAGGAAGCGTTTCCTTGCAATCGCCCAACACGGCCACGTCGACTGACACGTTTTTGTCAATTTCCGCAGGATCAATGTCGAAATGAATTTTCTTGGCCTGCCGCGCATAGCTTTCAAGTTTTCCCGTGATACGGTCGTCAAAGCGCATGCCCACGGCTATCAACAAATCGCACTCCTGGGTTTTCTTGTTGGAGCCGAGCGAGCCGTGCATACCGAGCATCCCGACGTTCAACGGGTGGTCGGAAGGCAGGGCCGAGAGCCCCAACAGGGTACAGCCGGCGGGCAGTCCGGCCTTCTCGACAAAGCGTTTCAGTTCTTCCTGGGCATGTCCGAGTTCCACGCCCTGTCCCACCAGCACCAAGGGGCGTTTGGCGGCATTGATCAGGGCAGCTGCTTCCACCACACTCTGCTTGGAGGTGTTGGGCACCGGTACATAACTGCGGATAAAATCGATGCTTCCGGGCACATATTCCGCTTTCTCCAGTTGGGCGTTTTTGGCAAAATCGAGCACCACGGGTCCCGGACGACCGCTGCCCGCAATATAAAAGGCACGGTGTACAGCCCAAGCCACATCTTTTGCCGACCGGATTTGGTAAGCCCATTTGCTGATGGGTTGTGCTATGTCCACCACGTCGCATTCCTGAAAGGCATCCGTGCCCAGCATCTGCGCTCCCACTTGTCCGGTAATCACCACCATGGGCGTACTGTCCATCATGGCATCGGCAATACCCGTGATGGTGTTGGTTGCCCCCGGGCCGCTCGTCACCAAACAAACGCCCGTCCGTCCGCTCACACGGGCATAGCCTTCTGCGGCATGGGCTGCGGCTTGTTCGTGGCGCACGAGGATATGGTTGAGTCGGTCGCGGTAATCATAAAGCGCATCGTACACGGGCATGATGGCACCGCCGGGGTAGCCAAAAAGGGTTTCCACCCCTTCATCCAGCAATGCACGCATAAGGATTTCCGCACCTGATATTTCTTTCGTCATATAGTTTATTTTATTTACGTTTCGGAGGTTAGGCAGTAACTCATATTTCCCTCACGCCCCCTTTGTCGGCACTGCTAACCATGGAGGCATAAGCCCGGAGAGCCTTTGACACCACGCGCTGACGTTCCAGCGGGCGCATGGGGCGTGCAGCCAATTCCTCATCGGACAAATGCACGCACAGCTTGCGCGAGGGAATGTCTATTTCGATGATGTCGCCATCCACCACCTTGCCGATAGCACCGCCGGCGGCAGCTTCGGGCGAGATGTGTCCGAGGCTCAGCCCCGAGGTTCCGCCTGAGAAACGTCCGTCGGTAATCAGCGCGCAAAGTTTTCCCAGATGGCGGCTTTTGATATAGGAGGTAGGATAAAGCATCTCCTGCATGCCCGGCCCTCCTTTGGGACCTTCGTGGGTAATTACCACCACATCGCCAGCCTGGACCTTTCCGCCCAAGATACCTTCACAAGCGGCATCCTGCGAATCGAACACCCGGGCCGGTCCTTCAAAATGCCAAAGGCTCTCGTCCACGCCCGCCGTTTTCACCACACAGCCGTCTTGGGCTATGTTTCCAAACAACACGGCCAGTCCGCCGTCGCGCGTATAGGCATGTTCGAGCGAACGGATACATCCCTCGGCGCGGTCTGTGTCCAGTGTGGGCCACTGCGCATCCTGCACACCCATTTGCGTACAGAACTTGCCGCCCGGCGCACTGCGATAGATGCGTTCGGCCTCGGCATCGGTTGCCGTCCCCATGATGTTGTATTTTTGGATATCCTCGCCCAGCATGGCACCGTTCACACGGATGGCGTCCGTGGCAAGCAGGCCTCCTTTGGCCAATTCACCCATAATTCCCATCACGCCTCCGGCGCGGTTGCATTCCTGCACGGAGTAACGCTGCGTGTTGGGAGCCAACTTACACAGACAAGGTACCTTCCGGCTCAGGCTGTCAATGTCGGCCATGCAAAAATCGACCTCGGCCTCATGGGCCACAGCCAGCAGGTGGAGCACCGTATTGGTAGAGCCGCCCATGGCGATATCCAGTGTCATGGCATTGAGGAAGGCCTGCCTTGTGGCGATGGTGCGAGGCAAGACGCTTTCGTCTCCCTCCTCATAATATTTATAGGCGTTCTTCACAATCAGTTTGGCGGCATCTTCAAACAGCCGCTTACGGTTCACGTGCGTAGCCGGCACCGTGCCGTTTCCCGGCAACGAAAGCCCCAACGCCTCCGTCAGGCAGTTCATGGAGTTGGCGGTGAACATACCGGAGCAGGAGCCACAACCGGGACAAGCCCGCGCTTCGATTTCGGCCAACTCTTCATCGCTCACCGAAGCATCGGCTCCCTTCACCATGGCTGTCACCAAGTCTACATTCTCGCCTTTGAAACGCCCTGCCTCCATCGGCCCACCGCTTACAAACACGGTGGGAATGTTCAACCGCATGGCGGCCATCAGCATTCCGGGGGTAATCTTGTCGCAATTCGATATGCACACCAAGGCATCAGCCTTGTGAGCTTGCACCATATACTCCACGCTGTCGGCGATGATGTCGCGCGAAGGCAAGGAGTAGAGCATACCGTCGTGGCCCATGGCGATGCCGTCGTCAATAGCAATGGTATTGAACTCTGCTGCATAGCATCCCAGCTTTTCTATTTCGCTTTTCACGAGTTGCCCCGCTTCATGCAGATGGGTGTGTCCGGGCACAAACTGGGTAAACGAGTTGGCGATGGCAATTATAGGCTTTCCCAGCTGTTCGCGTTTCATTCCGGTGGCCATCCACAAAGCCCTGGCTCCGGCCATCCGCCGGCCTTCGGTGCTGAATGCACTACGCAACTTATTCTTCATATACTATCTATTTTAAAGGTAATGCCATACCCTGCCGCAAACGGCAAAGCATCGCTTCCATACTTACAAATTACTACATTTTTGTTACTTTGGTTTGCAAAAGTATCTATAATTTCCAAACAACCGTTCAAATTGCCATAAAAAATAAAGAAAAATCCAACCAAGCGCGAATATCTTGCACACCATGTCTTTTTTCACGCAAAACATCTTGGTTTTTGTGTACAATGGCCGTATTCCTCTTTCTATCCTCCGTTCTGCGTCAATTTAAATCATGCCCGACCGATAGATGTTCCGGTCGGGCATGACTTTGAAGATTGCTTTTGCTTTGCAGCGGGGGTGCCGGATAAACCGGATAAACAGAGAAGCCAAATAATACGGGAGATACCAGAAAGGCTCAAAATATCCCCACCCGAAACACAAAAACGCTTGAAAGTTCCGGGCAGCAAGGAGCACCACTTCCCCCGGCATTCAATTCTCTGCACACAGCTGCTGCCAAAAGTGTTCCAGGTCCTCTTCCAGCCCCTGCATCAAGTCGCCGCTCACCAAAAGTGTGTCATCGTCCACCAAATAGAGGTCGGCTATGGTTTCGTGATCCTCGCCCATCAGCACGTAGGAATACGGCTTCAGCACCGCCACATGCTCCGTCACCTCCTTCAGACGGGTCAAGGCGGTAATCAGGATGGGTTGCACCTCGTCGTAGAAATGCTCATCACTGTTGCCAATCCATTCCTCCACCACGCAGCGTGTCAGTTCATGGTCGTCATCATCGAACACCAGCAGTTCGCCACTTTCCTGCTTCACCTGCAAATAAATATCTGTCAGCGGCAGGCAGTCGGTCAGCGGCAGGAATTTCGATGCGGCCTTGCGCAAGGCCCGTTCTATCTGCTGGTAAGTTTGTTCATTGGCTGTCATTGTTCACTCCTTTCTTGTTGAATTACTGCAAAATTACATTTTTTCCTAAAATATCTTATTCCCGACTGGCAAAATATACTTTCTCTCTTTATCTTTCGCAGCGTTTCGCCACAATATATATTATAGAAGCTACCTCCGGACGCGCTGCTTGTTACCCGACTTCACCTTTCCTTTCCCATCATGAAAACTCCCGCAACCTTCCCTCTCTCCCACCCCCGTTTCCTGATACTGATTGGCATACTCCTTCTCGGCTCCCGTCTTCTTGGCCATGCCGCCCGTCCGGTGCTGCTGCCTTCACCCCAATCCGTAGCATGGCGCAAGGGGCATTTCCGGACCAACCGCCCGTTCCGCATAGAGAACCATGCCAAGCGCCAGGCGATACCGGTACTGCAAGTTTTGCCCGGCCAAACGCAGCATCAGGAAATACAGACCAAGCGCGTGGTGCGTTTGGAACTGCTACCGGAAACGACCGGCGGCAATCCGGAGGCTTACCGGCTGGAAGCATCACGCGACACGTTGCTGGTGCAGGCGGCAGGGCGCATGGGCTTTCTTCGCGCGGCGCAAACCTTGGGCCAGCTGCAATCGTCCCGAGGAATTGCCTGCTGCCTCATCGAGGACCGGCCGGCTTTCGCCTGGCGTGGGGTGATGTTGGACGTTTCGCGCCACTTTTTCAGCGTGGAGTTCTTGAAGAAACAGATTGACGTGCTGTCGTCCTACAAGCTCAACCGCCTTCACCTCCACCTGACCGATGCTGCGGGATGGCGCATGGAAATCAAACGCTATCCGCTGCTCACTGCCATGGGGGCCTGGCGCACGGACTCACTGTGGAAGGAGTGGTGGAACAACGGCGAACGCCACTACGCCTCAAGCCGCACGCCGGGGGCTTACGGGGGATATTACACGCAGGAGGAGTTGCGAGAACTGGTGGCATACGCTGCGGAGCGAGGCATGACCATCGTGCCGGAAATCGAAATGCCGGCCCACTCCGAAGAGGTGCTGACGGCCTATCCCGAACTGTCGTGTACGCACGAACCGTACAAGCAGGCTGACTTTTGTCCGGGCAACGAAGAGACGTTCCGGTTTCTGAAAAATGTATTGACAGAGGTGATGCAGGTGTTTCCTTCGGAATACATCCATGTTGGGGGCGACGAGGCCGGAAAGGCTTCGTGGAAGGATTGCCCGCTGTGCCAAAAACGGATGAAGGAGTTGCAGACGGACCGTGTGGACGACCTGCAAGGCTACCTGATGCGGCGCATGGGGGAATTTCTCGGGCAGCATGGACGCAAAATGCTGGGTTGGGACGAGATTGCCTCGCCCGGCTTGCCACGGGGCACGGCGGTCATGGTCTGGCGCGACGCGCAGCAGGCGCGACAGGCTGCCGAATGGGGATGCGATGTAGTGATGTCGCCCGGTGCTTTCTGCTATTTGGACAGTTACCAGGACGCACCGCCCCGGCAGCCGGAAGCTATCGGTGGTTATCTGCCTTTGGAAAAAGTCTACGCCTTCTCGCCGACGGACGGGCTGCAGGACTCCCTCCGCTCCCGCGTGCTGGGCATTCAGGGAAACCTCTGGACGGAATATATTGCTTCGGAGCGACAGGTGGAGTATATGCTTTACCCCCGCGTGTTGGCCCTGGCTGAAACTGGATGGCGCGGAACGGAAGCGAAGGACTTCAGGTCATTCCGGGAGCGGGCGGCGGCACACACCGGGATGTTGCGCTCGCAACGCGCGGTGGCGGCTTTCGACCTTCGCCATGAGGTGGGCGAACGACCGGAAACGCGCTCCACGCTCTGCCACAAGGCTTTGAGAGCCAAGGTCGCCTATGCCCTTCCCTACCATCCTTATTATGCCTCCACAGGTCCGACGGCACTGACCGATGGCCTGCGTGGCGGCTGGGCTTTCAAAGACGGGCGTTGGCAGGGCTTCATCAGCAAGGAGCGGTTTGACGTGACAGTCGATTTGGGCAGGGACGAAAAAATCCGCTCCGTGGCTTGCGACTTCATGCAAGCCTGCGGTGCGGAAATCTATTATCCTTCAGCTTTCAGGGTTTCGGTGTCAACGGACGGGCAGCGGTTCTCGGAACTCAGCCACGAGCGTTTTCCATTCTCAGCCAACGAGCAGCAGGGCGTACGTACGCTATGCTGGAAAGGGCGTGCCGTCCGGGCGCGCTACATCCGCATTCAGGCCATGCCGGCAGAACGCGGGGGATGGGTATTCACGGATGAAATTGTGGTGCGGTAAGGGCAGTTTAATTTACTGAAGTTTCAGATGTGAAAAGGTGTGATATGCCTTTTCCACAAGTCCGGGATTTGTGCGGACAAG
>CAMBHR010000060.1:0-15564 GCA_945867195.1 uncultured bacterium
TTCTGTCACGCTGAATATGCCGCCATCTGTTTTGAATCTGCCCTTTACGTGCGCGCATATACGTAATTATTTTCCCGAAAAAGCGTTCACATCCTTCACACAGAGCGTGTTTCCTTCTGAATTTCAGCATTTTTTGTGTGAAGGGTTGGAGTTCAAAGCATTCACACGGGCGGTGAATGCTCGTGATGGGCGGAGGGAGTAAACCTTCACACCGAGAAACCGCCACAAAATCAGGAAGTAAGCGATAGAAATATGAACGCGCGGTGTGAATATTTGAAAAGGCAATGCTTCATACGCTTTTCCATTGGAAATCAGCAGGAAACATTCAGAACTTGAAGGATTGAATGATTTTTTTGAGGAAAAAAATTACGTATAGAGGAGCGTGGACAGGAGGACAGTAAATGGTGAATGGCTCCGTGAACTTTTTGCGGGTGTTACCCTACTCCCGAAACTTCAGTAATTTATAATTGGATGTAAGATAGGTGTTCAAAATTTGCCTTAAACATCAACAAGTCCCTTGTCCTGCGTTTTACTCCTCTTCTTTCTTCTTGGCCGAAACGCGGCTGCGTGCCTCATGCACATAGCGTCTGACAAAAGGATGGCGCATGAAATTGTCCGGAGCGCGGTCAACGATACGGCGGATTTGGCGTGTCATGATGGGCGTGGGGTATTGGCTGCAAAGCAACATGAAGAAGCCCGGCCCCAGCACGTTGTCGTAATTATCTTGGACAAATTGTGTTTCCAACTCCTCGGTCTGGTTCATCAGTTTCTCTGCCTTTTTTCCGACCTTGCGTTGGATTTCATCGGGCGAACTCCCTTCGCGCATCATGCGGATGGTTTTCTGTTGCAGTTCCCAGATTTCGTTGTCCAGCCGGTTGCGTTTTTTGAAAAAGGCATAGAGCTTGTCGTTCAGCGGCCCGCCGCTCACACGCTGCACCACGTTGTCCACCTGAATGTTCAGGTTTCCGTTCTCCAGCACCAAGGGCATCACGCAGTCAGTGCCCGTATAGAGCATCGCCATCGTGGCCGAGTCCACATTTCCCTCAAAGCTGAAGCGTCCGTGAACCACCTTGCACGAGTCCACGCATACCGACGTAATCGCCGTTTCACGGAAACAAGAATCGGGGTTCACCCGCAGATAGAGCATCCTGCCATCCAGACAAGGCACCGAAGAATTTCCGGCTATATTGTATTGCTCGCTACACGAAGTGCTCAGCCCACACAACGAGAGCAACAACAAAGGAGTAAAGATGGCAGACAATCTGAACATAAGTGAAACAGAATTTTTGATAGAATCGGTTAGAACTGCTACAAAACCAAGACAAATATACGCTCTTCCCCTATTACGCACGCCACAGGCACAAAAAAAGTCGCAACTCCTTAAACCTTTTTTGAGATTAGAGGAGTTGCGGACTATATTCCTATAATGTTTTTCACACTTCGGCGAAGTTTTTAAAATACTCGGCCTTACTGTTGCTTCTCTTCGTGGCTGATGCGAAACACGGCGTAGAGTTCCAGCACGGCAGCGATGAGCAGCGTCACCTTCCACTCGCTTCCCCGGAAAGGAGGTATATTATAATAGGAGGTAAACATCAGTGCGGCGGTCACCAAGAGCATCAGCGCGCCCAGCACCTGCTGCCGGCGCAACCGCCGGATGATGATGTTGCCGCCCTCGTAGCGGTCTGTCATCTGTATGGGGCTGAAGAGCAAGGCTCCCAGTCCGAACACCCAAGGTGCCACGGCCGGAGCGATAAGGGGCAGCACAGCACCGATGACCACGAGCAGCCCCCCTGCGCGGTAGAGTTGAGTTTTCAGCATAAGAGTGAGTCAGAAAAGAGGCACAAGTGGTTATTCAATCACGTACACGTCCTCGTCGGCCGTCTTCATGTTCAGGTTCACGCGGGCCACGCGCTCCACGGCCTCGGGGTTGTTCATCAGGTCATGCAGGGCCTGCGTGTCCGCATTGTAGCGGGCTTCGTATTCCGCTATCTCAGCCCGCAGCGCGGCGTTCTGCCGGCGCAGTTCAAAGAGGCGCAAGAAACTGTTGGGGTCCAGAAAACCCACGATGGCGATAAAGGCCAGAATGGTCCAGAGATATTTTTGGCGGATCACCAGCAGGACCGCCCGTTTCAGTTTATGTCCCATATTAGTTGGATTGCAGTGTAGTGTGCTGCAAAAGTAACGATATTTCGCGAAACGCCAAGACTGCGCATCCTACAAGTCGTGCTGGCGCAACCGGTACTCAGCCAGTTCCTCATACTTCGTGCCGGGCCGTCCGTAGTTGGCATAGGGATAGATGCTGATGCCGCCACGGGGCGTGAAGAGGCCGGTCACTTCGATATACTTGGGGTCCATCAGACGAATGAGGTCTTTCATGATGATGTTCACGCAGTCCTCATGAAAATCGCCATGGTTGCGGAAACTGAACAGATAGAGTTTCAGGCTTTTACTCTCCACCATGCGACGGTCGGGCAGGTAGGCAATGCGTATTTCGGCAAAGTCGGGCTGTCCCGTAATGGGGCATAGGCTGGTAAACTCCGGACAGTTGAAGCGCACCCAGTAATCGTTGTCCGGATGTTTGTTTTCAAAAGTTTCAAGCACCTCGGGGGCGTAGTCGCTCTTGTACTCCGTTTTGCGGCCCAAGGCGTTCAGGGTAAGGTCTTCTCGCATAAGGTTTTTGTCGCTATGATTTGTATATTCACAAAGAGGTTTCCTGCTGACCTAGCAGCTCCTTCTCTTCCAGATACTGCTCCAGCCCCTGCCTCCTGAGCTTGCAGGCCGGACAGTGTCCGCAGCCGTCGCCGGGCACACCGTTGTAGCAGGTCAGGGTGCGGTTGCGCACCAGGTCGAGCACGCCCAGCTCGTCGGCCAACGCCCATGTCTGGCATTTGTCAAGCCACATGAGGGGCGTGTGTATCACGAACTGCTCGTCCATGGCCAGATTCAGGCTCACGTTGAACGAGCGGATGAAAGAGTCACGGCAGTCGGGATAGCCGGAGTAGTCGGTTTGCGACACACCGGTCACCAAGTGGCGGATGCCCCGCTCACGGGCGTAGACGGCGGCGATGCCCAGAAAGAACAGGTTGCGGCCCGGCACGAAGGTGTTGGGCGGCCCGCCGGCAGGCTTCTCGCTGTCCATCGGCAGGGAGGGGTCGGTCAGCGCGTTGTGATCCAGCCGGCCGATGAAGCCCACATCCATCTTGTTAAACTTCACGCCAGCCTCGCGGGCTATGGCTTCGGCCAGACTGACCTCGTGGGCGTGCTTCTGACCGTAGAGAAAGCTCAGCGCATACACTTCCTTGAAATGTTTTTTTGCCCAAAACAGGCAGGTGGTGGAGTCCTGGCCGCCGCTCAGCACGACCAAGGCTCGGGAGTTGTCAAGTTTCATTGCAGAGAACGATTGAGGTAAAAGAATCTATAAACGGCGCAGATTACAAGTCGCCGATTTTCCAAGGATTATACGAGATGCCCCGGTCGCAGACGGCGTTACCCTCCGTTTGGCGGAGCCGCCGCACCACGCGCAGCGTGACGGGCAACGCCACCACCTCGTAGAGGGTTTTCAGCGCCACCTGGTTGAGCATGAGCAGGGGCATCACGCTCCAGGGCACCACGCCGCCCAAGGCCAGGGGGAAGAAGAGCAGCGAGTCGGCTCCTTCGCCCACCACCGTCGAGGCGATGGCGCGCAGCGAAAAGCGGTCGAGACTGCCCGAAGCCGGCCTCATGCGGCTCATGACGTAGGCGTTGAGAAACGAACCGACGAGGAAGGCCACGAACGACGCGCCGGCTATGCGTGGTGCCAGGCCGAACACGGCGTGGAAGCCGGCATCGCCCTGCCAATAGGGCGCCCCGGGAAGCAAGTCGGCCAAAAAGCCGAACAGCACGAAAAGAAAATTCATGAAAAAGCCGAGCCAAATCACCAACCGGGCACGGCGGTAGCCCCACACTTCGACCAGGCAGTCGTTGATGATATACGAAACGGGGAAAACGATGAGTCCGGCGGTAAGTTGCAGCGGCCCGATGGCCACCTGCTTGGTTTCAAGCACATTGGCGGCAATGAGGCAGACACAAAAAAGCACTGACAGCCACAAGAATGGGACACTCACCACCGGACGCGGCGGCTGGCAGGGCGCAGAAGGGGTTTTCATTGTTCGTCTTGTTTTTTACGAGGTTTATCAAGCACTCGCGGGCCGATAAAGCCCGTCATCAGGGCAGCAAATGTACAACAAAACCTGCATATTTCAGGTTCACTTCAGATTTTATCCCTACTTTTGGATAATGAATGATGAATTATGTACAATGAAATAATGAGGGTTGCGCCTTGATTTTACAAACTCACTTACATGAAAATACTATTGGTTGAAGACGACAACGACCTGCGCGAAGTCACGGAAATGGCGTTGCGCAAAGAGCGTTATATCGTGGAGACTGCACCGACGCTGCGTTTGGCCCGGCAAAAAGCCCTGATTTACGAATACGACTGCATTTTGTTGGACATCATGCTGCCCGACGGCTGCGGACTGGATTTGCTGCGAAGTCTGAGACAGGCCGGACGTGCCGTTCCGGGAGTGATCATTCTCTCGGCCAAGGACAGCATTGACGACAAGGTGGAGGGCCTCAACCTGGGAGCGGACGATTACCTGCCGAAGCCCTTCCACCTGGCCGAACTGCATGCGCGCATCAAAAGCGTTATGCGGCGCAGACACCGCGAGGGCTGCTTGCTGCTGCAGGCGGGAAATGTTACGGCCCACCCCGACACGTTCCTGGTGGAGGTGGACGGAAAGCCCTTGCCGTTGGGGCGCAAGGAATATGACATCCTCACCTATTTCATGAACCGTCCAGGCCGACTGGTCGACAAGCAGACGTTGGCCGAAGCGGTATGGGGAGATGCCATTGACCAGGCCGACAATTTTGATTTTGTCTATGCCCAGCTGAAAAACCTCCGCAAGAAACTGAAAGCGCACGGAGCTGACATCGAGCTGAAAACGGTTTACGGATTTGGATACAAGCTGACGGAGGCCGACCGGTGACATCCGGCATGGCACTGCCACAAATTGCTGGAGGGACAGAGTGTCATGGTGCGCAGAGCACTCCTGCACGCTCCTCGGCCCGCCCTCACCTCACGTTCCCACGGTTTCCCATTCCCATCCCCCACCCTGATTTTCCATCCTCTCATTCCACGGAATATGCGTCTGCTTCATGTTACCACCCTGCGCCTGTCGCTTTTGGCGGCTGCGGTTCTCACCTTTTGGTCTGCCTTGTTCTATTTCGCCCTCATGGACGAAGTGACGGACGAAGTGGACGATGCGCTCGAAGACTACGCCGAAAACATCATCCTCCGCTCGCTGCGCGGCGAGCCGCTGCCCACGGCATGGGCCGGCAGCAACAACGAGTTTTTCCAGCGCAAAGTGTCGGCCGACTATGCCGCACGGACACCCCACATCCGCTATGCCGACCGCAAAATGTACCTGCCCGCCAAAGGGGAGAAGGAACCGGCCCGTGTACTCACCTATATATATAGGAATGCCAAGGGGGAGTTTGTCGAACTCACGGTGGCCACGCCCCACATTGACCGAGCCGACCTGCGCGATGCCATTGCGGGCTGGATGATGTGCCTTTACCTGCTGCTCATGCTGAGCATTGTGGGTGTCAACCTTTGGGGCGTGCGCCGCACCATGCGTCCGCTGAAACGCCTGCTGGAATGGCTGGAGCATTACCGACTGGGGGCCGACACTCCCCCGCTGCCCCACACGACAAAGATTGATGAGTTCAGACGGTTGGGCGAGTGTGTGGAACGCACCATGCAGCGCGGCGAACGTATCTACGAAGAGCAGAAGATGTTCGTGGCCCACGCATCGCACGAGCTGCAAACCCCCATCGCGGCCTGCCGGGCACGCGTAGAGATGCTGCTCGAAGAGGAAACGCTGACGAAAGAACAAGCCTTGCAGCTGGTCAACGTGAGCCACACGCTGGAACGGATGGCACGACTCAACCGTTCGCTCCTGCTGTTGTGCCGCATCGAAAACGGCCAGCTCGACTCGGACCGGCAAACCGACCTGTACGCCCTGCTGCCCCAGCTCTTGTCCGACCTTCAAGAGGTGTTTGCCGGTCGGCACATCACTGCCGACGTGTGCCTGGAAGGGCAGTTCCGGGTCAGGGCGGACGAGGGGCTGGCCACCACACTGTTGGCCAATCTGCTCAAAAACGCCTTTGTCCACAACGTGCAGGAGGGACGCATCGTGGTGAGAGGCAACGGCAACGCCTTGGTATTGGCCAACACGGGAGTGAAGACGGCACTGCCGGCCGGACAGATTTTCCGCCGCTTCTACCACACTTCCGGCTCCGGCGGAGGTACCGGACTGGGCCTGGCACTCGCGGAAGCTGTATGCAAGCGTTTGGACTTGCACATTGGCTATACGTTTCATGAGGGAATGCACACCTTCACCTTGCAACGGAAGACGGCGGACGACAGGCCGTAAGACTTGTTTATTCGTTTTTTTCTGAAAAAAAATCTGCGTCCGCTATCTTTTCAGATTGCTTTCAGATTTGCCACGCATCTTTGCACTGTACTTCATCAGGCAGGCTGCCGGCGAACCGTACGAGTTGTCCCCGCATTCCCGGCAAACGGCATAACGCCTGTGGCAAGTGATTTCCTTCCTTACAAACCTCAAAAACAGTTACACTCATGACAAACAAATTCAAGCACCTCCTTTGCCTGCTGTGCATCGCACTTTCGTTTTCACTCAACGCCCGGGCCGACAAGGACCGCCCCATCACCACCGGACAACTCCCGGCCTCCGCACGCACCACGCTCAAACAATGTTTCCCAAAAGCCCAAGTGGCGCTGGCCAAGAAGGAAACGGGATGGTTCGACAAGGGGTACGAGGTCATCTTCACCAACGGAAACAAAATTGAGTTCAACGCTGACGGTGCGTGGAAAGAGGTGAACTGCAAACAGGGCGAAGTGCCCTCAGCATTGGTGCCTGCGTTCATCCAGAATTATGTCCGGAAAAATCATGCCGGCATCCGCGTGGTGAAAATCGAACGCAAGCGGACCACCTTCGAGGCGGAACTTTCCAACGGCCTTGACCTGACATTCAACTCACAGGGGCAGCTGCTGAAAATCGACGATTAGGCCGTTCCGCCGCTTGGAGCCGGAGAAGAATGGGCATCGGGGAAAATGCCGGTCTTCCCAGCGCGGCGTGAACATCATCCGCTGCTCCGACGGCACTTCGCGCAAGGTAATGACGAAGTAAGATGCCAACCAAGCCGCTGCCATTAACTCCATAGAATTGCTTTCAGTCCAAAGAAATAGAGCGGCGCTATCCACAGACAAAGGGCCGGCCTCCTTCCGACGGGGCCGACCCTTTTCTTGTTCTTCAGCATGGCAATGTCCTTCAGCATTCTGACTGCATACGTTCAATGTACACCGGCATCGCCACTGCAGCGAAATCTGGTTACACGGAAAGCCAAATTCTCATTCCGGCCTCCGCTTACTTGAACACGTGCTTGCCGTATTTCACGCCGCGCAGCATATAGTATTCATCCTCGGCCTGCAGCCGCTTCAGGAAGTCGGGATAGGCGCGCCGTTCCTGAGGAGTCCAGCCGGCCTCGGCCACCGCCGCAAGACGGGGGAACATAAGATACTGCACGGTGGCGGCATCTTCCACCCATTCCGTCCAGAAGTTGGCCTGCACACCCATGTAGCGGGGTTGCAGTTCGGCGGGCACGCCGTTCATGGGCACGTAGTTGTAAACGGCCTCCACCGTTTCGGAGCCGTTGCCCTGCGAACGCGGCTCGGTGGGGAGCGTGCTCTGTTTGCGGTTGATGTAGTAAGGTATCTGCGGCGAGAGTATGGTGTTCAGTCCGCGCTGTGCGGCATCACGGGCCGCGCCGTCAGCCCCTACCCACGCCATGATGGTGATGTCCTTGCCGAGCGGAGCGGTGTTGCCGTGGAGCACCTCGTTCCAGAAGATGAGGTGGCGCTGCTTGTCGGCAGGTTTGGCTGCCATGTGCTCCTGGAGCTGGCGGTAGAAGTTGATTTGCAGGTCGCGGTAGTTCTTCGACCCGATGGTCTTGAGCTGCTGTTGGCACACGGGGTTCTGTTCCCATTTCTGCGTGGGACATTCGTCGCCGCCCAGGTGGAGGTAGCCGAAGGGGAACACCTCAGTCAACTCGTCGATCACGTCCTTGGCAAACTGTACGGCCTGAGGTTCCGACACATTGATGACATCGGTCGAAACACCCTGCCACAGCCACACCTCGTGGGGGTTATGCGGGTCGCAGGCCAAGAATTCGGGATAGGAGGCCACGGCAGCCTGAGAGTGGCCGGGTATGTCAACCTCGGGAACGATTTCGATGAAACGTTCGCGGGCATACTGCACAATCTCGCGGGCATCCTCCTGCGTGTAGAAACCGCCGTAGCGTTGGCCGTCGGGCTTCACGTCGCCCCAGCCCAGCACCTTGCTGTTGCGCCAAGCGCCGACTTCGGTCAACTTGGGATATTTCTTGATTTCGATGCGCCAGCCTTGGTCCTCGGTGAGGTGCCAGTGGAAACGGTTGAGCTTATAGGCAGCCATCACGTCGAGGAGTTTCTTGATTTCCTCCTTTCCGTAGAAATGGCGGCCTTCGTCGAGCATGAAGCCGCGCCACCCGAAACGCGGCGCATCGGTGATGCTCACGGAGGGCAGTGTCCATTGCGTGGTGGCAGCGCAGCAGGTCTTTGCTCCCGCCATCACGGCGCGCGAGGGCAGCAGTTGCTGCAGCGTTTGCAGGGCATAGAAGAAACCGGCGGGGCGGGCGGCTTCGATGACCACCTTGCAGGGGTTGACATCGAGGCGGTAGCCTTCGGCGGCCAGCGTGGGGTTATGCTTGAGGTAGAGGGCGGCTTTTGAAGGCTTAGATTTGACGAGCTTCAGGCCGGTGGTTTCGCCGAATTGGCGGGCAAAGCGGTCGAGCACCCACCAAATGCTATCGCCGGGGTAGGCATCGGCGGCGATTTTCGTTTTGTTCTGGAATTGGAACTCGCCCAGCCCGGTCTGCATCTGCGAAGGCAGCGGAATGACGGAAGGAGTGGTTTGCGCACTCACAGGCAGGAAGCAGGCGGCCAGCATCCCAGCCAACAAGGTTCTTAAAAGTGCAATTTCTCGCCAAGCCAAAGCGAGCAAGCTCTCTTTGGTCTTTTGGCTTAACGAAATCGTTCTGATTTTCATAGTCATTAGATAAGAGGATTAAGGTTCGGAGGTTATAAGGGATAAGGTTATTCTTTATAGGTTATGAGGGATAAGGTTATGAGGTTATAAAATTACAGTTGTAACGCTTGAACATCGCGCGCCCAAATCGTAATCTTATAACCTCATAACCTAATATCTCATAACCCTAAACACAAAAGACGGGTCAGAGTTCAAGATCACCGTCGAAAACTTCGTGCCAAGGCAACCCCTGCTTGTTCAGTTCGTCCATGAAGGGATCGGGGTCGAACTCTTCCACATTCCACACGCCGGGACGTTTCCACAGGCCGAGCATGAACATACGGGCACCGATGCAGGCAGGCACGCCGGTGGTGTAGCTCACGCCCTGCATACCCGTTTCTTCGTAGGCGGCCTGGTGGGAGCAGTTGTTGTAAACGTAGTAAGTGCGTTCCTTGCCGTCCTTCAAGCCCCGGATGCGGCAGCCGATGGAGGTTTCGCCGTCGTAGTTTTCGCCGAGGTCCTGCGGATTGGGGAGCACGGCTTTCAGGAACTGGAGAGGCACAATCTTCACCTTCACGGGACCGCTGCCGTCGGCGGCTTCGGCGGTGTATTCCAGTTCGTCGATACGCGACATGCCGATGTTCTGGATCACGTCGAGGTGCTTGAGGTACTGCTCGCCGAAGGTCATCCAGAAACGGGCACGCTTGATAGTGGGATAGTTCTTCACGAGGCTCTCAATCTCTTCGTGGTGGAGCAGGTAGCTCTCCTTGGGACCAATGCCGGGATAGTTGAGCGGCTGGTGAATTTCGAGGGGTTCGGTTTCCACCCACTGTCCGTTTTCCCAATAAAGTCCCTTCTGCGTGATTTCGCGGATGTTGATTTCGGGATTGAAGTTGGTGGCAAACGCCTTGTGGTGGTTGCCGGCGTTGCAGTCCACGATGTCGAGATACTGAATCTCGTCAAAGTGGTGCTTGGCGGCGTAGGCGGTATAGATGGAGGTCACTCCGGGGTCGAAGCCGCAGCCCAGGATGGCGGTGAGTCCGGCCTGCTCGAAGCGTTCCTTGTAGGCCCACTGCCAGGAATACTCGAAGTGGGCTTCGTCCTTGGGCTCGTAGTTGGCGGTGTCGAGATAGGAGCAGCCGCATTGCAGACAGGCTTCCATGATGGTGAGGTCCTGATAGGGCAAGGCGAGGTTCATCACGAGGTCGGGCTTGAACTCGTTGAAGAGCGCGCAGAGCTGTTCCACACTGTCGGCATCGACCTGTGCGGTGCGGATGTCAGGGCGGCCGATGGCCTTCACAATGGCATCGCACTTGCTCTTGGTGCGGCTGGCTATCATGATTTCACTGAACACGTCGGTGTTCTTCGCTACTTTGTGGGCGGCAACAGTGGCAACGCCACCTGCGCCGATGATGAGTACTTTTCCCATTTACAGAGTTTGGTGAATGATATATATGAATAATGTGTAGTTTCAGTTCTACGGGAATAAAGAATGGGGGCTGCCTATATTACTGCGGCAATTCGAGCTTCACGCGACGCCAGGTCTCGTGGCCGTCGCGCGTGGCACCGGGTATGCGGTAAGTCACGTCGATGACATCGGGCGAAACGAAGCGGTAGGTGATGGTGTTGTCCTTACCCACCAGCTCGGGGTCGGTGATGGAACCGGTGATGTGCTCCACGCAGGTATTGTCGCTTGTCACGGTGTAGCTGCCCTGACTGGTCATGATGCTCTGACCGCCCTGGTTGGCAATGAGGAAGGTGCAGAATTGGCCATCGGACTGCATCACTTTCCACACGGGGAGCTGCATGAGGTGGCCATCGCCCTTGGACTGCTGCACTTGTTGCCAAACGCCCACCAGCGTGGGATTATCTTTTTCTGCGGCGGCACACAGCCCCAAAGGGAGAACGAGTGCCAGGAGGAATAACAGTTGTTTCATGGCATATACTCTTTGAAATGGTTATAAGAGAGGTTGTTGCAAAGAAAAGCGTCAGGTTGTGAGTTAGTCCGCCGTGTCCGCCCCGCCGGCCAGGGTGATGCTTGCCCGCACCACAGCCTGCCCTTCCGCATTCCGGATTTCAAACAAGGTGCGGCGAGAGTTCGTCGCGTCGTCCTCACGGAACAGGAGCAACCGGTCGCCATGGTAGCTTTCGAGGCAGTAGGCCATCTCCACCCGCCTCACGGGGTGCCGGCGGAGCAACTCGGGACTGTACAGATTGAGGAGCAGCTCCAAGTAACGGATGGAGTTGACGTGGCCGTTGATGTCCAAATCGGTGAAGGCGGCGGTATGCGTGCCGGCCTCCTCGGGCTGCTTGAAACGGATGCGGCCAAGCGGTGCGATGGGGGCTGGGCGGTCAGGGATGAGCACGGAAGTGAAGCCGCCTCCCTCCAGACGGGTGAGGTCGGCCGGCCGGCGGCTCGCGGTGTCGATGAGCGACCACGTGCTGGTGGCGTAGCCGCAGGGAGTGCCGTCGGCCAGGGTGATGGCGAAGTGGCGGTCGGTGAACTGGCGGTAGAGGCGGTCCACCCAGGTCTCTATCCGGAACTCCGCACCCGTAAGCAGGGGACGCTCCATCTCGATGACCAGACGCGACAGCACCCAAGCCTGGTTCACGGTCTGCATCTGTTCGTAGCCGAAGCCGTGGCTGCCGGCGTGCATCGAGGCACAGCGCAGCAGCAGGTTGCCCAAGCGGCCCCAAGAGAGATTGCCGAGACAATCCTCGGTGAAAGGCTCCACCACATAAGTATAGGTACTTGACTTACTGTCCATTGTATTTATCAGGATGTAAATGCGGTTTGGCTGTTCAAGGGTGCCTCACTCCCGGGTCGGTGCGCTCAGCAAAGGTGAAAAGAATAATCGGCAGGGATTTTGTTCACCATTCTGACAAGATGGCCATCGCCTCATCACACGGAAGCGAAGCGGCCCTCGCATCGTCACTAAGGAGTGTAGACGAAGCGAAGTTAAGGATAAATAAGGCATACGGCAAACTTTATCATAATAAATCCTTAACTTTGCGCGTATTTTTACTGCCAAGAAACTTAAATCGCAATCAATATGAAGAAATTTTTTCTGTTTGTGGCCGGCTTGTTCTCCATCTGTACGGCCCTGAACTTCCAGCCCGCACAGGCTCAGGAAAAGAGGCTGACGCTGGACGACATGGGTGCCTATTACCCTGAATATGTTTATGGCGTGAACCCCCTGGCCGACGGCGAAAGCTATTCGCAGCTGGCCGACGGCGGCAAGCGCATCGTGCGCCGCTCGTTCAAGGACGGCAAGGAACTGGGCGTCATCTTCGACGTGGAGAAGGCCAAGGGAAGCACCAAGTTGGGTAGCATCGACGGCTACATCATGTCGCCCGACGAACGCCGCATCCTGCTCCGCACGCAGACCAAGCAGATTTACCGCCGCTCCTTCACGGCGGTCTACTACATCTACGACGTGGCCAACAACCGCTTCGAGCCCCTCTCCGACGGCGGCCCACAGCAGGCTCCCATCTTCTCGCCCGACGGCAACCTCATCGCCTTTGCCCGCGAAGGCAACCTCTTCGTGGTGAAACTGCTCTTCGGCAATGCCGAAAGCCAAGTCACGAAGGACGGCAAACGGGGCGAGGTGCTCAACGGCATCCCCGACTGGGTGTACGAGGAGGAGTTCTCCACCAACTGCAGCTTCGACTTCTCTGCCGACAGCGAAATGCTGGCGTGGGTGCGCTACGACGAATCGGCCGTACCTGTCTACCCCATCCAGGAATACAAAGGAGCTTACCCCACCCTGGAAGCCAACGATGAGTATCCCGGCGAGTTCCGCTACAAATACCCCGTGGCCGGTGCCAAGAACAGCGACGTGTCGGTGATGACCTTCGACATCAAGAACCGCGTGACGCGCACCCTGAAACTGCCGCTCGACGCCGACGGCTACGTGCCCCGCATCCAGTTCACGCCGGAGGCCGACAAACTGGCCGTCGTGACGCTCAACCGCCACCAGAACCGCATGGACATCTACATGGCCAACCCGCGCTCCACGGAATGCAAGCTGGCCGTGCGCGAGGAGAACGAGCGCTACATCGGGGAACAGGCTTACGGCAGCCTGAAGTTTTACGGCAACCACTTTGCCTACATCTCCGACCGCAGCGGCTACAAACATATTTACTGGTACAACCTGAACGGACAGCTGGAACGCCAAATCACGCAAGGCGACTACGACGTGAGCAGCTTCTACGGCTACGACGAAAAGGCAGGCCGCTTCTACTACGCCTCGCACGAGGAGAGTCCGCTGCGCACCGCCGTCTACAGTATTGACAACAAAGGCAAGAAACGCAAGCTATCGACCGAAACGGGCACGAACGCCGCCACCTTCAGCACCACGATGAAGTATTTCCTCAATGTCTACTCCTCGGCCCAACAACCGCCCGTCACCACGCTCCGCCAGGCTACCGACGGCAAACTACTCAGCACCATGATTGACAACGAGGCGATGAAGCAAAAACTCACGCCGCTCTTGGGACAAAAGGAGTTCTTCTCCTTCAAGACTTCGGAAGGGGTGGAACTGAACGGCTGGATGATCAAGCCGCAAAACTTCGATGCCTCGAAGAAATATCCCGTCATCATGTACCAGTACTCCGGTCCCGGCTCGCAGGAGGTGAAGGATTCCTGGAACATGGGCTTCTATCCCGGCGGAATGTTTGAAAGCTACATGGCCGACCGTGGTTTCGTGTTCGTATGCGTCGACGGTCGCGGCACGGGTGCCCGGGGAGCCGACTTCGAGAAGTGTACGTATCTGCACCTCGGCGACCTGGAGTCGAAGGATCAGGTGGAAACAGCTCTTTACCTGGGTTCGCTTCCCTTTGTCGACAAGGATCGCATCGGCATCTGGGGCTGGAGTTTCGGAGGTTTCAACACACTGATGTCGATGAGCGAAGGACGCAACGTGTTCCGCGCCGGCGTGGCCGTGGCTGCCCCGACCAACTGGAAATACTACGACACGGTCTACACCGAACGGTATATGCGCACGCCGAAGGAGAACCCCGACGGCTATGCCACCAACCCCATTCAGCGCGCCGGAAAGCTGCATGGCGACTTGCTGCTCATCCACGGCACGGCAGATGACAACGTACACTTCCGCAACTTCACCGAGGTGAGCGAAGCCTACGTGCAGCAGGGCATCATGTTCCGCCAGCAGGTCTACACCAACCGCAACCACTTCATCCTGGGCGGAAACACGCGACGCCACCTGTTCCAAACCATCAGCGACTTCTTCATCGAAAAGCTGCAAGGACCAAAGCAGTGAAAGGTGAGAGAAAATGAAACAAAAGCTGAAAGTTTTGTTTTTCTTCTTCCGAGCCGCATCCTGCTTTATAATAATAATCTGACAAAAGGATGAAGCGGCAACAACAGCCGTTCCTCCGCTTTCCGGCAAACCATTCCACCCTTCACCGGCACGCAGTCTGCCCCACCATCCGGCAGACGCACCGGTGAAGGGTTTGTTTCTACCCCAAAAGCATCAGAACACACCTTATATATACGTAATTTTTTGCCCGAAAAAAATGTTCACTCCTTCACACACAAGCCGTTTCGCGCTCAAAATCAGACATTTCCGTGTGAAGGATAGAAGTTTCAACCCTTCACACCGCTACCTGAAGCGTGAATGCTTGGGATGCCAACCTTTCACACAAAACCTACTATGTGAATACTTGAGACTCCAAGCCTTCACACTCTTTTTCTATGAAAATCAGAAGCAAAGCATACATCCTGTGAATGGGTGAATGCTTTTTTCGGGAATTATTCACGTATATATAGCGCGCGTGAAGCATATAATAGTGCGCGTGAAGCATCGGGAGAAAGGTTGCATCACCCCACTCCCCTCCCACAACCAAACATTCACCGGCCAGCTGAATGGCGCAGCGGCCCCGGCCCCGGATAGCCGGACCCCCTCCCACAAGTCCAGGACTATTTTTTCCTACTCGCCGAGTTGTGAAAACAAGTCCGGGACTTGTTGGAGGATAGTCCCTGACTTGTGCGGGAGTAGGTGTTCATGGGCTTGTTTCCCCTGTCATCCGTACCCCTGTACCGTAATCCGTGAATGCCATGAACCGCCCGTCCCTGACAACCATGAAGACCGAAGCCCGGTTTGTCTATGCCGTGGTATTATTCTCCGCGCCTGTCCCTTGCAGACCGAGGCAGAAGCCGTTCCTGTTCTCTACCCTTGCCGCCATCCACGATTCCTTCTCCGTTGTGCAGATAGACTGCACACTCGGTCATCTCGGCTTCTCTTTTGCTTACACTATGTTTTAGCGCATTGCGTACATTATTCGGTCATTAGGAAACAAAAAAGAGGCTGTGTCGTAAATAACAGTTTTACGGCGCAGCCTCTATTTTTGTGTC
>CAMBHR010000061.1:0-15043 GCA_945867195.1 uncultured bacterium
CTTCACTGTAGCCAGTTGGAAAGAAAGCTGCTTGCCAAGCACACAGCTTCTCTTTACTGAGGGTCATGTCATAGTGCTGTACCGCTTCAAGCATTACACCAACAACAGAATCGACATAATGCGATGGCGCGGTATATTTCACGTTCTCAATGCCAAGCTTCCGAGCAATGGAAGAACGAACCTGATCAACGTTCAGCCGTATGCCTTCTATCTCCGAAGAATATACCACATCATATGTCAGGTTCTCTGCCATTGCACGCAACTTGCTGTCAAATCCCAACGAACTCAACCTGCCATAAAGCAAACCCTGCTTACGGAATAATTTTTCCTGAAGGAGTGACACTTGGGACGTGTCCCAACGGAAGTTCGTCCAATTATCTCTTTCGTGTATATACATAACGCATTCCTACTTTGTGCGACAAAATATTATATATAACGCCGCAAATTATGCGGCAGAAATACTAAATTAATGCCGAATAGCCAAACAAATCTGCAAATTGTCGCAAATTGTGCAACGTTTTTAGTCAATAATCGTCAGAAGCTTTCTTCCGAAGAATCGAGTAGGAGGTAAACACGAAAATAGGAGATAAACACCCTATGATTAGTGTTTACCTCCTACTCGATTGCTATGCTGCTATATGTTTACTCAGCCTTTGCTTCTTCTGCGGGAGCTTCAGCTGCGGGAGCTTCTTCTACAACAGGTGCCTCGGCTGCGGCAGACTTTTTGCTGCGACGTGTACGCGTGGTCTTCTTCTTGGCGGTCTTGGCCATGTTCTCATCGAAGTCAACCAACTCGATAAAGCACATGTCGGAAGCATCGCTTGCACGGAAACCGGTCTTGATGATACGGGTGTAACCGCCGGGACGGTCAAGAACCTTGACGCGGATTTCGCGGAAAAGCTCTGTTACGGCCACTTTGTCCTGAAGATAGCTGAACACTACGCGACGGGAATTCATCGTGTCCTCCTTGCTCTTGGTGATGAGGGGCTCAACGTATTTCTTCAAAGCCTTAGCCTTGGCCAGAGTCGTAGTGATTCTTTTGTGCTTGATCAAAGAGCAGGCCATGTTGGACAACATTGCGGCTCTGTGAGAAGCAGTACGACTCAGATGGTTGAATTTTTTATTGTGTCTCATTTCGGGTTTTAATCTTTACCTAATTTATACTTAGTGATGTCGGTTCCAAACGACAGATTCAGACTCTCCAGCAAATCATCAAGCTCGGTGAGCGATTTCTTACCGAAGTTGCGGAACTTGAGCAGGTCGTTCTTGTTGAACTGTACCAACTCGCCAAGGGTCTCCACGTCGGCGGCTTTCAAGCAGTTGAGGGCACGAACGGAAAGGTTCATGTCGACCAACTTGGTCTTGAGGAGCTGACGCATATGGAGCACTTCCTCATCGAACTCTTCGTTCTCGACATCTGCCTTGTCCTCCATGGTGATTTTCTCATCGGAGAACAACATGAAATGGTGGATGAGGATTTTGGCTGCTTCCTTGAGCGCATCCTTCGGGTGAATGGAACCATCCGTAGAGATTTCAAGCACGAGCTTGTCGTAGTCGGTCTTCTGTTCGACACGGAAGGGCTCGACAATGTACTTGACGTTACGGATAGGAGTGTAAATTGAGTCGATAGCTATTTCATTCACGTCTTGACAGAACTCACGATTCTCCTCGGCGGGAACGTAACCTCTACCCTTATTGATTGAAATGGTTATCTGTATCGTGGCTTTTGAATCTAAGTGACAAATCACTAATTCAGGATTTAACACTTCAAATCCAGTGAGATATTTACTTATATCGCCAGCTTTGAACTCCGTGGAGTTAGAGATGGTGATAGTAGCCTTCTCTGTTTCGTATTCTTCTACAATCTGCTTAAAGCGTACTTGCTTCAAGTTAAGAATAATGTTGGTTACGTCTTCCCGGACACCGGGCACGGAGGCGAACTCATGCTCTACACCATCGATCTTGATGGTGTTGATGGCAAAGCCTTCGAGCGAGGAGAGGAGGATGCGACGTAAGGCATTTCCGACAGTGGTGCCGAAACCGGGCTCCAAGGGGCGGAACTCAAACTTTCCGTACTTGGAGTCGTTTTCCAACATTATTACTTTGTCAGGTTTTTGAAATGCTAATATCGCCATGAATGTAAGGGGATTATGGATTAGTTTTTAGAGTACAACTCGACAATCAGCTGCTCCTTGATGTTTTCAGGGATGTCAGCACGTTCGGGCTTGTGCAGGAGTTTGCCGCTCTTCAAGTTCTCATCCCATTCAATCCAAGGATACTTGCTGTGGTTGAAGCCTGCCAAAGAGTCGGCAATTACTTCAAGGGATTTGGACTTTTCACGGACACCGACAACCTGACCGGGCTTCACGCTGTAAGAAGCGATGTTGACCACCTGACCATCTACGGTGATGTGCTTGTGATTGACGAGCTGACGGGCAGCAGCACGTGTGGGCGCGATACCCAAACGGTAAACTACATTGTCCAGACGGCACTCAAGGCTCTGAAGCAGAATTTCACCGGTAATGCCGTTGGAAGAAGCTGCCTTCTCAAAGAGATTGCGGAACTGCTTCTCCAAAACGCCATAGGTGTACTTGGCTTTCTGCTTCTCAGCCAACATGACACCGTACTCGGAAGTCTTGCGACGACGGTTGTTGCCATGCTGTCCGGGAGGATAATTGCGCTTTGCCAAAACTTTGTCAGCACCAAAGATTGCTTCTCCAAACTTGCGGGCGATACGAGACTTGGGTCCAATATATCTTGCCATTTCTTACTTTTGTCTTTGTTAAACTACATGTGTGTTATACTCTTCTTCTCTTAGGAGGACGGCAACCGTTGTGGGGAAGCGGAGTTACGTCGATAATCTCGGTAACTGCAATGCCTGCACCGTGGATGGCACGGATAGCGGATTCGCGGCCATTGCCCGGACCCTTGACATAAGCCTTCACCTTGCGAAGACCGAGGTCGTAAGCGACCTTGGCGCAATCCTGAGCTGCCATCTGGGCGGCATAAGGAGTGTTCTTCTTGGAACCACGGAAGCCCATCTTACCAGCTGAAGACCAAGAAATAATCTGACCTTCGCTGTTAGCAAGAGACACAATGATATTGTTGAAAGAGCTGTGAACGTGGAGCTGGCCCATGGCATCTACTTTCACGTTCCTCTTTTTAGTTGCAGCTGTTTTCTTTGCCATAATTATTTATTATTTAGTAGCTTTCTTCTTGTTTGCAACGGTCTTCTTACGACCCTTACGTGTACGAGCATTGTTCTTTGTGCTCTGACCACGGACGGGCAGGCCATTACGGTGACGTACACCACGATAGCAACCGATGTCCATGAGGCGCTTGATGTTCAGCTGGATTTCAGAGCGAAGGTCACCTTCTACCTTAAACTCGGCACCGATGATTTCACGAATCTTGGCTGCCTGGTCGTCAGTCCAGTCCTTCACTTTGATATCTCTGTCAATGCCGGCCTTGTCCAAGATTTTTGCCGAGCTACTACGACCTATACCATAAATGTAGGTCAGGGCGATCTCACCACGCTTGTTCTGAGGGAGGTCTACACCAACAATTCTTATTGCCATATACTATTTGATTTATTGCTGATTGAGTTTAACCCTGACGCATTTTGAACTTAGGGTTCTTTTTGTTAATTACATACAGACGGCCCTTACGACGTACAATTTTACAATCGGCAGAGCGCTTCTTGATGGAGGTTCTCGTTTTCATTATGTATTGTTATTTGTATCTGAACACAATTCTGCCCTTGGAAAGGTCGTAAGGACTCATTTCTACCTTGACCTTGTCGCCAGGGAGGATTTTGATGTAATGCATTCGCATCTTGCCAGAGATGTGGGCCGTGATTTCATGCCCATTCTCTAATTCTACCCGGAACATGGCATTACTTAATGCCTCAACGATTGTCCCGTCTTGTTCGATAGCAGCTTCTTTTGCCATATTAATGTTTTTGTCTTTCTATTGCTTCGATTTCACTGAATGATGACAAGATGTCGGGCTTGCCGTGATGGATGGCTATGGTGTGCTCGAAATGAGCTGCCGCCATGCCGTCGCGCGTAACTACTCCCCAATGGTCGGGCAGCATGGCTAACTCACGGCTGCCTAAGGTGACCATGGGCTCTATGGCTATGCAAAGGCCGTTCTTGAGCTGTTTGCCGGTGCCACGAAGGCCATAGTTGGGAACCTGAGGGTCTTCATGCATATCTCTACCGATACCATGACCGACAAACTCGCGGACTACGCCGTAGCCGTTGCTCTCGCAATGTTGCTGGACGGCGTGACCGATGTCGCCCAGACGACGACCCGTTATGGCCTGTTCTATCCCGAGATAGAGGGATTCCTTGGTAACCCGCAGGAGGTCCTTGACCTCCTGGCTGACCTCGCCCACACAGAATGTGTAGCAAGAATCGCCGCAAAATCCGTCAAGATGGGTACCGCAGTCGACAGAAACGATGTCGCCCTCCTTGAGGGGTTCGTCGTTGGGGATGCCATGCACCACGAGACTGTTGACAGAAGTACAAATAGAAGCGGGGAATGGCGAACCGAAAGGGTTGGGAAATCCTTTGAAGGTTGGTTCAGCACCATGATCCCTGATGAATTGCTCCGCAAGGGTGTCTAACTGGCGCGTGGTTACACCCGGCTCAACTACCTTGGCGATTTCTGCGAGCGTTGCGCTCACCAACAAGTTGGCTTTGCGCAACAGCTCTATCTCATCATCTGTTTTCAGATAGATCATTCAGACTGTAAATTAATAGGCAGCTACCTTCGTTGAACGTGTGCGAACATGTCCGGAATTGAGCAAGCCGTCATAATGACGCACCAAGAGATGACTCTCTATCTGCTGCAGCGTGTCCAATACAACTCCCACAAGGATGAGCAGGGAGGTGCCGCCAAAGAACTGGGCGAACTCCTGCTTTACCCCGAAGAGGCCTGCAAAAGCGGGCATGATGGCGATGAGGGCAATGAACAAGGAACCGGGCAAGGTGATGCGAGACATGATGGTGTCAATATAGTCTGCAGTGGGTTTGCCAGGCTTTACTCCCGGAATGAAGCCGTTGTTGCGCTTCATGTCCTCGGCCATCTGCACGGGGTTGAGGGTGATAGCTGTATAGAAATAGGTGAATGCCACAATCAGAATAACGAATACGGCATTATACAGGATACTCGTATGATCCAAGAACTGATTCAGCATCCAGCTGCCTCCATCGCGGGAAACGGTCTGGGCTAAAGTCAGCGGAATGAACATGATGGCCTGGGCGAAGATGATAGGCATCACGTTGGCGGCGAAAAGCTTGAGGGGGATGTACTGGCGTGCACCTCCTACTGCCCGGTTGCCCTCCACACGCTTGGCGTACTGGACAGGCACCTTGCGGGTTGCCTTCACCAACATGATGGCCAACGCCATTACAAAGAGCAATGCGATGATCTCGAAAAGGAACTTGATGAGACCACCACCTTCAGCACCGCTGAGGGCAGTGACAAATTCCTGACCGAAAGCCGCTGGCATACGGGCGATAATACCTATCATAATGATGAGCGACACACCGTTGCCAATACCCTTGTCAGTAATCCGTTCGCCAAGCCACAGGATAAACATACTACCTGCCGCAAGGATAATCGTAGACGAGAACATGAACCAAAAACCATCTCCCACGAGGAAGGCTCCGGAACCGGCTGTCTGGGCTTTGAGGTTAATCAGATACGTAGGGGCCTGGAATACCAAAATGGCAATCGTCAGCCAACGGGTGTACTGATTGATCTTTCTACGACCACTTTCGCCTTCGCGCTGCATTTTCTGGAAATACGGCACGGCAATAGCAAGAAGCTGGATGACAATCGATGCTGAAATGTAGGGCATGATTCCCAAAGCGAAAATGGAAGCATTGGAGAATGCACCACCGGAGAACATATTCAACAAAGACATCAAGCCCTCGCTCGTCTGTTCCTGAAGCTTGGCCAAACGACCGGGGTCAATGCCAGGTAACACGACAAACGAACCGAAGCGGTATATTGCTACAAAAAGGAGAGTGATGAGGATTCGAACTCTCAAATCCTCAATTCTCCAAATGTTCTTTACTGTCTCGATTATTTTTTTCATCGAAAATAGAGTAGATTAGAGTTTTACAGCAGAACCACCAAGCGCTACGATAGCTGCTTCGGCCGACTTGGAAAAGGCATGTGCCTCAACAGTCAGTTTAGCCTTGAGCTCACCATTGCCAAGTATCTTGACGAGGTGTTTGGTAGACACATAGCCGGCTGCGTTGAGTTCTTTTATGCCAATCTTCTCCAAATTCTGAGATTCTGCGATTGCTTGCAGCACAGAGAGATTGATAGCCTTGTATTCTACACGATTGATGTTCTTGAAGCCGAACTTGGGCAGACGACGCTGCAAAGGCATCTGGCCACCTTCAAAACCAATCTTCTTGCTATAACCGGAACGCTGCTTGGCACCCTTGTGACCGCGCGTTGAAGTACCGCCCATGCCCGAACCGGGACCACGACCGATACGCTTGCGCGAGTGAGTAGAGCCACATGCAGGTTTTAAAGTATGTAATTTCATAAATTGTCGAGTTTTGAAAATTATTCTACTACCGTCACCAAGTGGCGTACCTTGCGAATCATACCGCGAAGACAAGCACTGTCTTCCTTTTCAACAACATGATTCATTTTCTTCAGACCTAATGCGTCAAGTGTACGCTTCTGATCCTTGGGAGCACCAATACGGCTCTTAGTCTGTTGTATCTTTATCGTTGCCATATTTCTTATCCTCTGAATACTTTTTCCAAAGAAACACCACGCTGTTGTGCCACGGTGCGTGCATCACGCATTTCGCTCAGAGCCAAGATGGTGGCCTTCACGAGGTTGTGAGGATTGGATGATCCCTTGGACTTAGCTAATACATCCTTTACACCAACGCTTTCCAATACGGCACGCATTGCACCACCGGCAACAACACCAGTACCTTCGGAAGCAGGCAAAATAAGAACTTCAGCACCACCGTAACGAGCTGCTTGCTCGTGGGGTACGGTACCCTTGAGTACGGGAACCTTCACCAAATTCTTCTTGGCGGCTTCAACGCCTTTGGCAATGGCGGCAGTGACTTCGCCAGCCTTACCAAGGCCGTATCCGATTACACCTTTTCCGTCGCCTACCACAACGATGGCAGCAAAGGTAAAGGTACGACCACCTTTAGTCACCTTGACAACGCGATTGATAGCAACCAGTCTATCCTTTAATTCTTCTGTATTTACGTTTACTCTGTTTGCCATAACCTGTTAGAATTTAAGTCCGCCTTTGCGGGCACCGTCAGCAACTTCTTTCACACGACCGTGGTAGAGGTAACCATTACGGTCGAAAACCACCTTGGTAATTCCTGCTGCAAGAGCTTTGGCAGCAACGGCTTCACCAACCTTGGCTGCTTGTTCCTTCTTGGGCATGGCTTCCATTCCCAAAGAAGATGCAGCGACTAAAGTGGAAGCTGTCTCGTCATTGATAATCTGCACGTAAATCTGCTTGTTGCTGCGGAATACTGAGAGGCGGGGACAAGCGGCTGTACCAGATATCTTATTACGAACCCGATATTTGATTTTTACGCGTCTTTGTTCTTTTTTCGTAGTCATAATCTTCTAAGATTTAAATTACTTGGCACCTGCTGACTTTCCGGACTTACGACGAATCTGTTCACCGACATAGAGAATACCCTTACCCTTGTAAGGTTCAGGCTTACGGAAAGAGCGGATCTTTGCGCAAATCAATCCCAGGAGCTGCTTGTCGGCAGATTCGAGGGAGATATACGGATTCTTGTTTCTTTCAGATTTGGTTTCCACTTTCACTTCAGGCGGAAGCTGGATGAAGATACTATGTGTATAGCCCAAGGAGAACTCTACGAGATTACCCTGGTTGGAAACACGATAACCTACACCTACCAGCTCCATTTCCTTTTTGTAGCCCTGAGAAACACCGACAACCATATTGTTGACGAGCGAACGGTAGAGGCCATGGAAAGCTTGCTTTTGCTTCACGCCAACGGTTTCATTGGCTTCGTCGATAGCAAAAGTGATGACGTTATTTTCAATCGTTACGATGATGGAAGGATCAACAGCCTGGCTGAGCTCACCCTTCGGTCCTTTAACGGACACTACATTATCCTTCAGGGTTACTGTGACACCTGCAGGGATGTTAATCGGCAATTTACCTATTCTAGACATTTTGTTCCTCCTTATTAGTACACGTAGCAAAGAACTTCGCCGCCGATCTTGAGCTCTGCGGCTTGCTTGTTAGTCATAACGCCCTTGGAAGTAGAAATGATGGCGATACCAAGTCCGTTGATAACGCGCGGCATTTCACGGTAACCGGTGTACTTACGCATACCCGGCTTTGAAACGCGGGTGAGGCACTTGATGGCGTTCACCTTTGTTTGGGGATGATACTTCAGAGCGATTTTGATGGTGCCTTGCACACCGTCATCCTCGAACTTATAGTTGAGGATGTAACCCTGATCGAAAAGGATCTTGGTGATGTCCTTTTTCAAATTTGACGCAGGCACTTCCACCACACGGTGCTTGGCCATGATGGCATTGCGCAAACGCGTCAAGTAATCTGCTATAGGATCAGTCATAAAGTTGATTGTTTAATTAATCGGGACGCCCCCGACAATATTAAATAATTTGAAATAATGAAGTTCTTTACCAGCTTGCCTTTTTCACGCCGGGGATAAGACCGCTTGAAGCCATTTCGCGGAACTGGATACGCGAGAGGCCGAAGAGACGGATGTATCCTTTGGGACGACCCGTTATCTTGCAGCGGTTGTGCAGGCGGATAGGATTGGCGTTGCGAGGGATCTTCTGGAGCTTGCGGGCAGCCTCGTAAGCTTCTACGGGATCATTCGACTTATTGACAATTTCCTTGAGCGCTGCACGCTTTGCGGCGTATTTGGCTACAAGTTTGGCACGCTTTACTTCGCGTGCTTTCATTGACTCTTTTGCCATAGTTTCGAATTAGTTTTTAGCGTTTTTAAAAGGAAGGCCGAATTCTTTGAGCAGAGCGTAGCCTTCTTCATCGGTGGGAGCGGAGGTAACGAACGTGATGTTCATACCCAGGATGCGGTCGATAGTATCGATGTTGATTTCGGGGAAGATAATCTGCTCCTGAATACCGAGGGTGTAGTTACCGCGTCCGTCGAATTTGCTTTCGATACCCTTGAAGTCACGGATACGGGGCAGAGCCACACGCACGAGTTTTTCAAGGAATTCGTACATACGCTCGCGGCGGAGTGTTACCATGACACCGATGGGCATCTTCTTACGGAGCTTGAAGTTGGCCACGTCCTTTTTTGAAACGGTGGCAACGGCCTTCTGTCCGGTGATGGCGGTAAGTTCGTTGATTGCTACCTCAATAATCTTCTTGTCGGCAGTAGCCATACCCAAGCCCTGATTGATGACAATCTTCTTGAGAACGGGAATCTGCATGGAAGAAGAATAATTGAACTGCTTCATCAGAGCAGGAGCGATACGCTCTTTATATTCGTTCTTAAGTTGTGCTGTATTACTCATTACTTAATCTCCTCTCCTGATTTTTTAGCGAAACGTACCAACTTGCCTTCTTCGTTCAACCGACGGCCGATGCGTGTAGGCTTGCCAGTTTGGGGGTCAACTACGTTCAGATTTGAAATATGAATAGGAGCCTCTACCTTGACGAAGCCACCCTGAGGATTTTTTGCGCTGGGCTTTTGGCTTTTGGAAACGATGTTTACACCTTCGACGATGGCGCGTTTTTTGTCAACGAGCACTTTGGTGACCTTTCCGGTCTTGCCTTTGTCTTCGCCGGCGTTAACGTAGACGGTGTCTCCTTTTTTGATATGTAACTTGCTCATTACTTTCTTGAAATTCTTGATTAAAGTACTTCAGGTGCCAAAGAAACAACCTTCATATTGACCGCACGGAGTTCGCGGGCAACGGGGCCGAATATACGGCTGCCGCGAAGTTCGCCTGCATTGTTAAGGAGAACGCAAGCATTGTCGTCAAAGCGGATGTACGAGCCGTCAGCGCGACGGATTTCCTTCTTGGTACGTACGATCAAAGCTTTAGATACGGCACCTTTCTTAATGTCACTTGACGGGATGACGTTCTTCACGGAAACGACAATAACGTCGCCGACAGAAGCATAGCGACGGCGCGTACCGCCGAGCACTCTGATGCAGAGGCATTCGCGGGCACCGCTGTTGTCAGCTACAGTCAATCTGGATTCTGCTTGTATCATAATTATTTAGCTCTTTCTACAATTTCTACAACTCTCCAACGTTTTGTCTTGCTCAAGGGGCGAGTTTCCATGATCAGGACAGTGTCGCCAACATTGCAGTCGTTCTTCTCGTCGTGAGCATGGTACTTTTTCGTCTTGGAGATGAATTTACCGTAAATAGGGTGTTTTTCCTTGAACTTGGCGGCAACTACGATAGTTTTGTCCATCTTATTGCTGACAACAACACCCTGTCTTGTTTTTCTTAAATTCCTAGCTTCCATCCGGACCTTTATTTATTGTTAAGTTCAAGTTCTCTCAACACAGTCTTCATTCTGGCAATCGTACGACGCGCTTCCTTAATCTGTGCAGGATTTTCCAGAGGTGAAATGCTATGGTTGAGTACCATTTGATTGTATTTTGCAACCTCGTCAGCCACGCGTTCAGCAAGCTCTGCTACGGGGATTTGGCGAATTTCTGAAATTTTCATGCTTAAGCGTTTTTGTCGTAGTCGTGTCTAACAACGAATTTGGTAGTTACGGGAAGCTTTTGTGCAGCAAGGCGGAGCGCCTCTTTGGCTACTTCAAAAGGAACACCTTCGATCTCGAAAATGATGCGTCCGGGGGTAATGGGGAACACGTAACCTACGGGGTCACCCTTACCCTTACCCATACGTACGTCGGCAGGTTTCTTGGTGATAGGTTTGTCGGGGAAGATGCGGATCCAGCTCTGACCCTCACGTTGCATATAACGTGTCATGGCCACACGGGCTGCTTCGATTTGACGACCGGTGAGCCAGTGTGTATCGAGGCTCTTGATGCCGAAGCTGCCGAAGGCAAGCTGGTTGCCACGCTGGGCATTACCTTTGCAACGGCCTTTTTGCGGTCTTCTGTATTTGGTTCTTTTCGGTTGTAACATGGTTTTCTAAC
Organism: uncultured bacterium; assembly: GCA_945867195.1. Taxonomy (GTDB): domain Bacteria; phylum Bacteroidota; class Bacteroidia; order Bacteroidales; family Bacteroidaceae; genus Alloprevotella. The sequence goes on from CAMBHR010000061.1 coordinate 11,175, forward strand.
TGAAAAACTGATTAGCGGTTGTTGTTTCTCTTGTTACGGAACTTGCGGCCACCGCCAAAGTTGCCATTTCCGCGAGTTTCCTTCTCCTGCGCGAAGTTGGGTGCGAGGTCACGTTTGCCATAAACCTCACCACGGCAAATCCACACTTTGATACCGAGTATACCCACCTTGGTGAGTGCTTCACACTGACAGTAGTCGATGTCTGCACGGAAAGTGTGGAGGGGAGTACGTCCTTCCTTGAACATTTCCTTGCGAGCCATTTCTGCGCCGTTCAAACGACCGCAGATTTGCACCTTGATGCCTTCTGCTCCCATGCGCATGGCATTGGCGATAGCCATCTTGATGGCACGACGGTAAGCGATTTTGCCTTCGACCTGGCGAGCGATGCTTTTGGCCACGATGTTAGCATCAAGGTCGGGCTTCTTCACCTCGAAGATATTGATCTGAACATCCTTGTCAGTGATTTTCTTCAGTTCTTCCTTCAGCTTGTCCACTTCCTGACCGCCTTTACCGATGATGACACCGGGACGGGAGGTGCAAAGGGTGATGGTGATGAGCTTCGGAGTGCGTTCGATTACGATGCGGGACACGCTGGCCTTTGCCAAACGTGCGTCGAGATACTTGCGGATTTGGCTGTCTTCGAGGATGTTTTCACCGAAGCTTTTGCCACCGAACCAATTAGAATCCCAACCGCGAATAATACCAAGTCGGTTGCTTATCGGATTTACTTTCTGTCCCATATCTTAATCTTCTTCAGTTTTTGAGCCCACGAACAGGGTAACGTGGTTTGAACGTTTACGAATTCTATATCCTCTTCCTTGGGGTGCCGGGCGCATGCGCTTGAGCGTTACGCCTTCGTCCACGAAGATACGGGTTATATACAATTCGCCATCTTCGGCTTTGCGATCGTTTTTCTGTTCCCAGTTGGCGATAGCCGAGCGGAGGAGCTTCTCTACTGCTTCGGAAGCAGCCTTCTTGGAGAACTTGAGAGTTCCGAGTGCGCGGTTCACCTCCATGCCACGAACCATGTCAACGACATAGCGCATCTTGCGGGGCGAGGAAGGTACATTGCGCAATTTGGCAAAATACTGGGTCTTCAGGGCTTCTTTTCTTTTCTGAGCCGCTAATTTTTTTCTTGCTCCCATTATTTGATTATGCTGTTATTTTTTGGATTGAATGGCCCTGTTATTTTTTCTTGTTACCGGCATGTCCGCCAAACTTGCGCGTGGGTGCGAACTCACCGAGCTTGTGGCCTACCATGTTTTCAGTAACATAAACAGGAATGAATTTGTTTCCGTTGTGAACTGCAACGGTATGACCCACGAAGTCGGGTGATATCATTGAAGCTCTGGCCCACGTCTTAACCACGTTTTTCTTTCCGCTTTCGTTCATGGCAAGAATTTTCTTTTCGAGCGAAACGGCGATATACGGGCCTTTTTTAAGAGAACGACTCATAAATTCTTCTTGGTTTTAGTGCTTGTTACTTTTTACGTCTTTCGATTATGTACTTGCTCGACTGCTTCTTCGGTGCTCTGGTCTTCAAGCCCTTAGCATACAAGCCCTTACGTGAGCGCGGGTGTCCACCGCTCTGGCGTCCTTCACCACCACCCATCGGGTGATCCACAGGGTTCATGACAACACCACGGTTGTGGGGGCGACGACCGAGCCAGCGTGAGCGTCCGGCCTTACCTGAGCTCTCGAGTGCGTGGTCAGAGTTGCCTACGCTACCAACGGTAGCTTTGCAAGCACTAAGAATTTGGCGAGTTTCTCCTGAGGGCAATTTAATCACACAGTATTTGCCTTCGCGTGAAGTGAGCTGTGCGAAGTTGCCGGCAGAACGAACGAGCAGGGCACCTTGTCCGGGACGGAGTTCGATGTTGTGGATTACGGTACCCACGGGGATGTTCTGCAAGGGGAGGGAGTTACCGATTTCGGGAGCTGCTTCTGCACCCGACATCAGCTTGTCGCCGACCTTCAATCCATTAGGAGCAATAATATAACGTTTTTCACCGTCAGCATAGAAGAGCAGGGCGATACGTGCCGAACGGTTCGGGTCGTATTCGATGGTCTTCACGACTGCGGGTACACCGTCTTTCTCACGCTTGAAGTCGATAATGCGGTATTTTCTCTTGTGGCCACCGCCGAGATAACGCATGGTCATCTTACCGGCATTGTTGCGGCCGCCAGAGGAGCGCTTACCGTAAACGAGAGATTTTTCTGGTACGGATGCAGTAATTTCTTCGAACGTACCAATAACTTTGTGTCTCTGCCCCGGTGTAGTGGGCTTAAATTTACGTACTGCCATTACTTATTAGATATTGCTATAAAAATCGATGGTTTCGCCCTCCTGGAGGGTTACGATAGCCTTTTTGTAAGCATTGGTGCGGCCTTGGATCAAACCGGAACGCGTGTAGCGCGATTTGTTTTTTCCGGCATAGCGCATGGTGTTCACGCTGGTCACGTGTACATTGTACAATGCTTCCACTTCTGCCTTAATCTGAAGTTTGTTGGCTTCAGGGCGAACAATGAAGCCAAACTGGTTCAGCTTCTCGGTTACCCGGTTCATCTTTTCGGTGATGATGGGTTTGATGATGTATGCCATAATCTGTTAGCTGCTGTTTACTTGTTAAGGACAGACTCGATTTGAGCTACGGCGCTTTCAGTCACGACAAGAACACCGGCATTCAACACGCCGTAAGTGTTGATGTCAGAAGCGATGGCCACCTTGGCACGCTGCAAATTGCGAGCTGACAAATATACATTTTTATTTGACCCAGAAAGAACCATCAGCACCTTTTTGTCAGCAATCTTAAGATTATTTACGATTTCAACAAAAGATTTAGTCTTCGGGGCTTCGAAGGTAAAGTCCTCGACAACAATCAGTGCGTTCTCCTGAACCTTGTAAGACAGGGCACTGCGGCGTGCAAGAGCCTTCACTTTCTTGTTGACCTTGAGGTCATAAATACGGGGACGCGGGCCGAACACGCGGGCACCACCAACCAGGACCGGCGAGTTGATATCACCGCGACGTGCGCCGCCGCCACCTTTCTGGCGTCCGAGTTTGCGGGTTGAGCCGCTCATTTCACTTCTCTCCTTCGACTTGGCTGTACCCTGACGTTGGGCAGCGAGATACTGCTTCACATCGAGGTAGATAGCGTGGTCTTTAGGCTCAATGCCAAATACGTTGTCGCTCAGCGTCAACTTGCGGCCGGTATCTTCACCTTTGATATTGAATACACTAACTTCCATTGCTTACTTCTCGATAATTACGATTGAACCTTTACAGCCTGGAACAGAACCCTTGATAAGGAGCAGGTTGTGTTCAGGGATGACCTTAAGAACTCTCAAGTTTTGCGTTGTTACACGGTCGCCACCCATTTGGCCACCCATGCGCATACCCTTGAACACCTTGGCGGGATACGAACAAGCACCGATTGAACCGGGCTTGCGCAGACGGTCGTCCTGACCGTGCGTGCTCTGTCCCACACCACCGAAGCCATGACGCTTCACAACGCCTTGAAAGCCCTTACCCTTGGATGTGCCGACAACATCAACGAAGTCAACATCGTTAAAGAGCTCTACAGTCAGTGTGTCACCCAGATTCAATTCTTGCTCAAAGCCCTTGAATTCTGCCAAATGACGTTTGGGGGTAACACCGGCTTTCTTGAAGTGGCCCATCAGCGGAGCGGTAACATTTTTCTCCTTTGCATCCTGGAAACCAACCTGAACGGCTGCATAGCCATCTTTCTCGACGGTTTTGATCTGCGTTACCACGCAAGGACCAACTTCGATAACAGTGCATGGCACATTCTTGCCCTCGGCACTGAAAACGGATGTCATTCCGATTTTTTTTCCTAATAATCCTGGCA
>CAMBHR010000062.1:0-14553 GCA_945867195.1 uncultured bacterium
GGGATATCATAAGCACGGAAAAGACATACTACGGCAGTGCACTCAAACGTGGACTTGAGCAAGGAATGAAACAAGGACTGGAGCAAGGACTGGAGCAAGGACTGGAGCAAGGACTGGAGCAAGGACGCGCCGAGGGACGCGCCGAAGGAATCAAGGAAACCGCACGGAAACTTAAATCAATGGGTTTAAGTGTTGTCGATATCCGAAAAGCAACAGGGCTGAGTGAAGAGGAAGTAAATGGATTGTAATCAGCTGCTATTGATGATTTCTCGCAGGCTCTTGAACTGGATTTTTTCGCATTTAATCAAAAAATCTGGCCAAACATTTGGTTTTTCCGAAACAAAACTCTACTTTTGCACCGCTTAACAGCAAAAAGGCCTGATCCGCTAGCTCAGCTGGTAGAGCACAACACTTTTAATGTTGGGGTCTTGGGTTCGAGCCCCAAGCGGATCACAGCAAGGAAGGCGCGACATTGTCGCGCCTTCCTTGCGTTGGTTCGTGCTGGCGGTTAAGCAATTGTGCTCCTCCCGATTTTCCGGCGCAGACTGTCGGCCTCCTTCATCAGTGCGGAGCGTGATGGTGCGTATTTCTTCCGAGTTCATTCCTATGTATATATAATAAATGGTGTGGTATTTTTTGCCGGGGCTAAAATACCACACCATTGGATGCTGTAAAAAGACGGGGAGTTAGTTTAGTATTTACTTCCGTATTCGTCCCTCCTGCTCCCTTTTGGCCTGTTGTCATTCCATAAGTTTGCAAGGATTACGACGGTGATGATGGCTAATATAAGAGGTACCATTTTGTTTGTTTTTTGGTTTGCTTGCGGCAAATATAGCACGGTTTCCTTACACGTCCTTTCTGTCATGTGAGGAAACTGTGTTTTTTCTTGTCCTGCCGGTCCGTCCCTGTATGATGTACGCTGTATTTGAAATCGAAGCTGTTGATGTCTTGAAAACCAACGGACGGCGATGTGGCATGGAGATAGTTTGCCGCCACATTGAAGTCAAATATGGATTGCTTGATGCGCGAGTTCAGATGCAGGCTCGTCGCTGCGTTCAGATTGCGGACAGTGCTGCGTTCTGTCACATAATCCACGCAGTTCTGATACCTGAGGCTGGTGACAGAGGTGAGAATGAACCGTTGTTTTCGGTCAAGCGGCTTCTGGTAATCTCCGGAAAGGTTCGCTCCCCAATTTCCGTTTACGTTGCGCGGTGTGAAGGTGCGGATGCCCGTTGCCGCATCATAATTCATGGCGTGAGCTATGGCATTGTGCGTCATTCTCCATCCTCCCGTCAGGTAGAAGTGCTAGCCCGTTTGGTAATTGCTAAACGATCGGCTGAAGTCTACGCTGTGAGTGACACTGCTTTTCAAGTCCGGATTGCCTTGGTAGAAGTTCAGCGGGTCAGAACTGTCAGTATAGTCAAGCAGGCTAAGGAGGTCGGGGTAGGAGGATGTCATTTTATAGTTGAAATAACAATTCTCAAAGCCCCATGATGCTGAGGATATTATGACAGCCTTGCTCCGGTGTGGCTTGGTATGCAGTATGTCCCTGTGGTAAGCGAGATGGTCTATGCGCCATTCCACTTCGGGTGAAATTGTCAAACGGTGGCTGGGCAATTTGCCAGGTATCCAAACTCCCAACTCCGCTCCTGCTTGGTTGGTGAGGGCGCACACCATCAAAACACTTCAGACAGGCAAATGTTACATCTTATGGTGGTGAAAGTGTGCAATGTCTTTGCTTTTGCCTCGCACTACGTAGCATTGTAAAGTCAGGCTGTGGTTCGGCTGCGTTCGGCTGCGTCTCGGTAGTGCAAAAGAAAATTGGTTTTTTCTTTTGCGTTGCACTCGCCTTGCACTACTTTTGCAGTGCAATCAACGGTTCGTGGTTTTTTCAGGTGAAGGAACCCGCCGCCATGAAAGCAAGAACATTAACTCTTTTATAACAATTTAATTCTACTATTATGGCTTACGTTATTAGCGATGACTGCATTGCTTGCGGTACCTGTATTGATCAATGCCCCTCTGGCGCAATTTCTGAAGGTGCAAAGTATTCTATCGACCCCAGCGTTTGTGTTGACTGCGGTTCTTGCGCTGATGCTTGCCCCTCTGGCGCGATTGCCCCGGGTGAATAAGATTCAACGTCCACACTTAACTCATTGACTGCTGTTCTCTTTCAGAAGGGAGCAGCAGTTTTTGCGTCCATGGGAAGGGCCGTAACTTGGTGATAAAAGAAGTCCGGTACAGCTTTGCGGTATAAACCGCGTGCTGTGCCAGACTTTTCAGTTATTATTTCAGTATCATTTTTTTACCCTTTTGTACATATACTTTCCCTCGCTCTATACGGTTGACGGGTCTGCCGTTAAGGTCATAGGTTGGTATCGTCTGGGGAGTGATTGTCACCGGTGAGATGCCCGCCAGATTGTTCGAAAGGTACATCCACCAGTTATTGCCACCGGCAGCCAGATAGTAGCCTTCGGGCACGTCGCGCGGTGAGGCAAAGCCGATGCGGGTGATGACCGACCCGTTGTGTCCTTGGGCAAGGCTCTCGTAGTATTTGTCGCGTACCTGCACCACAACGTCACTTTCGGAGTGAATGCCTGCCGCCCGGCGTACGGCAATCATTTGTTCTATTGCCTGCTTGTCATCGCCCTGCCAGTGAGGCCAGAACACGCAGGGAATGCCCGGCGAGGAGAGGATGAACGCATAGGCTTGCTGCACGTAGCCCAGGAATTTGCTGCCATCGCGGTAGGTGTCGTGGTTGTCTACGAAGGTAACGGCGTAGCGGTTGTAGTTGTGGTGGTGAATCATGCCGGCGGGCCGCCATGTCGTGTTGTCCTCGATCCACGACATCTTGCTGTAGTTTCCTTTGGCAATGCCGTCGTTGAGGGCGGCGTATTTCATCGGGAAGTCGAAGGCCATGCTTTGCTTCCCTGTGGCTTCAATCCAGGCGGCCACCTTGTCGTAGGAGCCGTCCCAATACTCGCCCACGGAGATGTAGGGTGAGGAGGCTTCGTTATATATGCCCACGTATTCACCGCCGAAGCCTTTCACGAAGTCGTATCGCCAGCCGTCGTAACCGTAATCCCCTTTGAGCCAAGCCAGGTAGGCTTTGCAGTCGTCCTGCACGTAGGTGGAGGTATGGTCAAGGTCGCGTGCGCCGCCCCAGTTCTCGCCGGTGTCGGCCGCCCCGGTGGCTTGTCCGTTCCACTTGCCGGCACTGGGGTCGGTGTTCATCTCATCGTTATTGCAGATATGTGCGGCGGTGAGCTGGTAGTTGCCGTAGATGCCGAAGTTATCGGCGGTGAAGTTGCCCCAGTCCGTGTCGCCGGCGCGGTGGTTGATGACGATGTCGGCCAATACCTTCACTCCCTTACTGTGGAGGGTGGAGATGAGTGTCTTCAGGTCGTCGGCGGTACCCCAGCAGGAAGTCTGGTTGTTCCATTGGCGCGGATGGTAGCCCACGTTGTTGCCGCCGACAGCTCCGCCTCCTTCTGCCGAAGCTGAAGGAGGAAGCCACACCACGGTAAAGTTTTTGGCCAGTTCGTCGGCACATTCGGTGAGTTGCGTCCATCCGGTTTCTTTTTGGGAATCCCAGTAAAAGCCTTGCAGCATCACATCCTCGCTTTCGGCAGGTGCCTGTGCGTGGAGCGGGAGAGAGAGAAGGGGAAGGAAGTATAAAAGCCGTTTCATGGAGAGAAAAGACATTTTATGGTTGATACAAATTGAGATTTCTTTGGCAAAACAACAAGAGCTGAAAAGCAGCGGGCGGGCCTTGTGGCAACGCTGCGTGCTTTTCAGCTCTCGGAGTGGCCTGATGGCGAGGGTGCTCAATTACTTGATGCTGCCCGTGTTTTCAGTGAAGTTCAGATAGAGTTTCTGTCCGGTCTGTCCCTTCACACGCTCTTGGTCGCCGTCGTTGCCACGGAACACAATCTTACCGTCGAAGACCATGAACTCCATGCGCCACCAGTCGATGGCTTCTTTCGGGTGAACACAAACGCGGATTTCATCCTCAGCCTTGAAAGCGGGCGAAACGAACTCGCCGTCCTTGCCTTCGGGAACGCTGAAGAGGTTGCCGGCTTCCACGTTCCAGCTGCCGGTCGTGTTGCCGGCCGTGGGGCCGATGAGATAAACGTCGGGCGAGTAGGTTTCAAGCACCATGGCGTTGGTGTCGAGGTAGAGGAGGTACCATCCGGCCTTGCCTACCACGATGTTGTTCGTTCCGCTCAGACCTGCGCCGGCATGGTCGGCGAAGGTGAGCTGTGCAGCACCGAAGTCTTTACCCCAACCCTGCTCAGGAGCAAACTTGAACTCTTCCCCTTCGCTCAGGTAAACGACCTTCCAGAACTGGCCGTCCTGACCGTTGACGGGAACAAAGCTCTTCCATTCATTCCAATTGTATGCAGATCCCGTCATGTAGATTTCGGGAGAAACCGTCTTGATGGAGTAACGCCAGTTCACCATGTCGATGGTCATGCGGTACTTGGCGGCGTCGCTCACCTTGAATGCCTGTGCATTGCTCCAGGTGATGAAAGCATCGGTGGAGGTGTCGCTGTCGACGGCACTGCCGTAGACGTTGGCCCAATCCACGCTGCCGCCTACGATGCCCGATTTCGGCAAAATCTTGAACCAGGCAGCACCGGTGGTCTCGAACACGAGTTCAAAAACGCCGTTGCCCTTGTCCGTCATCGGCGCAGCCGCATCGGCAGTCCAGCCGCAGAAGTCGCCCAACACATAATATTCGTCCTCAACGCTGGGCGGTGTAACTTGCAGGTACTTCACCGTTACGTCTTCAGGCGATACCTTGAGCGACTGTCCGTCGGGGGTGACCACACTGGCGTCTACAGACAGTGTGAGTTTGCGTTCGATTCGTTGACGGCTGAGGTAAGCCTGTTCCACCACGCTGTCGAGCTGTGCCACGGCCACGCGGAGCGTACCGTCGTTGTCAACGAAAGGCAGGGAGTGACTGCCGTTGACAAAAAGTTTGGAGAATTTGGCCACAGAGCCTTCGGGGGCGTTGATGATGCTGCCGAGAGCCACGAGGTCAACGCTGTCAGCGGCCTGTTCGCGGTCGATGGTGGTGGGTTCTGTCTGCACCGTGATGTTGACGGTTTCGGCAGCTTCTTCCTGCTGGTTCTGCTGTGGGGCAGCCCAGTCGGTAAAGTCTTCGTCGCAGGCAGTAAAGGCACAAGCGGCCAGCAGTGCGCCTGCATATAAAGCTAATTTTTTCATGGATAATCTTGTTTGTCGTAGCGGGGACAAGCGGTAGCCTTGTGCTGGGTGTGCCATAGGCTTTAGCTATCAGAGATACCGCCTGTCCTCGCTGGGGTTAATACTTACTCTACAGAGCCGGTGCCGGTGCTGAAGTTCAGGCGTACTTTGTTGCCGGGGGCAAGCTGTACAGAGTAGTTGCTGCCCATGTCATCATTCCAGTTGCTGTTTATGGCATTGTTCTCGCGGTAGAAGATGTTGGCACCGTCTTGCAGGGTGAACTCTGTCTGCCACCATTCAGCATCGGGCACTTTCACCGACATACGGGCTTCGCCAACGGAGAGGGCAGCGGGCGATACGAATTCGCCTTCGCCTTCGGGAGCGGTGAATTTGCCGGCATCATCGAATGCCCACAGGTCGTTCATGCTGCCACCGATGAGGTAAACTTCGGCCGGGCGGATATCTACGGTGTAGTTGATGGCCTTGCCCACAATTTTGGCGGTTACGACGAAGGTGTACCATCCGCCGTTGCGCACGGCACTGTTGCCGCTGTCTGTACCCGGCTCGGCACCGGCATCGTTCACGGCTTCGTCAGTAAAGATGAGTTGGTCGAAAGTGCGGGCCTGCTCCCAGTCGTTTGCTTCGGGGCCAATCTTGAAGTTAGCCTTGGCCGGGCAGTAAACCACGTTGAAGAACATGCCGGGCGTGCCGTTCACCTGGGCAAACTTCAGCCAGGTGCTCCAGTTGGAGGCCGGCATGCCACCCACGATGTACATACTTTCGGGCAATGTCAGGGTCTGTTCGGGTTTCGTTACACGAACGCGGGGCAGCAGCACAGCGTTGGAGTAGCAGATGCCGCGTTGCGAATCCGTTACATTAGCCTTCAGGCGCAAGGAAACCGGCATTTCGGCGGGCAGGTCAGCTCCCGGGTTAGCGGCATCCCAGAGTGAGATGATGGCTTCGGTGAGTTCGTAAGCGTCCACGTTCATCTTGGCCGTGCGGTAGGTAGTGGGCAGGCTCACGTAGTTGGCCACTGTAGCTTCGGTCGTTTCGGTAGCTTCAGCGTCTTCCACGAAGGCTTCGTCCAGGGTAACTTGTACCGTGTAAGTTGTGGCAGCGGTAAAGCCGTAGGCAGGCTGTGAGCAGGTTAGTTCAAGCGATTGGGCATACTGCAGGTCGAACACGTTGTTCGTAGCATAGGGCGGTACGTTCAGCACGAACGACTCCGGCTCCTGCAGTACGGGATTGCTGTCCGTGTCGCTGTCGCAGGCAGCCACAAAGGGCAGTGCCAGCGCCAGGAGCAAATAGCTAAATATCTTTTTCATGATTTTTTTCTTTTAAAGTTGGGATAGAGGGGCATTATTCAATGAGGGAATATGCACGCTGTGTTATCAACATTTCAGGCATTAGTAGCCAGTGTTCTGGTGCATATTGGGGTTATTGGTAATGTCCGTTTGAGGAATGGGGAAGAGGTTGCAGTAAGAAGCCACGCCCGTTCCTTCATAAACGCCGCCTTTCCACTCCCAGAGATATTTGTTGGTTGTGAACATGTCGAAGCGGCGCAGATCGGTGCGGCGTCGGCCTTCGAGATAGAACTCGCGGCCCCATTCTTTTACAAAGTTCATGTCCGTCAGGTCAGAGCCGATCCAGCGGCGTGCATGGGCACGGTCGCGGAGTTTGTTCACGTCTGCCAGCACAGTCCCCTCGTCAGCCCCGTTGCGCCAGTTGGCTTCTGCTCGGGTCAGGTAAGCTTCGGCCAGACGCAGGAAGGGAATGTCCGTGTCAGGAATATTGGGGTCATGGGCGTATTGTGCGCCGGTGCCATCAGAGTGTTCATTGGTCCATTTGATGATGGCCAAGCCGTTGGTGATGGTACCGATTTTCTCCGTTTCGATTTTGCGTCCGTCGCCGCCGTAGAGCAGGGCACGGTCGTCACCGGCTGCGGTGGCAATGTCGTAGCGTCCGTCGGTCAAGGGCACATCCTCGCGTTTGTCGAAGTAGAAGTCAGCCACTTGTGCGCGGGCACGGATACAGGTCCAGGCATCGTTGGTGCCGTAGAAGTTTTGGCAACCGCTGGCGTAGCAACTGCTGATGACGGTCCAGGTGCCGCCGTAAGTCTTCGTATTCGTGCCGTCTTGGCGGATGGGGAGGACGATTTCCTTCATGGCTTCGGGGTTGCTGTCGTTGTCGCCCATGAAGAGCTGTTGGTAACCGCTGAAGCCCCCCGTGCTGGTGGCGGTGCTCAGCGAGTAGCCGCTCTCGATGGCTTTGGTCGACCATTCCACGGCTTCTCCCCATTTGGCTTCACCGGTGTATGTCTTGGCGTTGAGGTAGAGGCGTGCCAGCATGATGTAGGCGGCCACCTTGTTCACCCGGCCGAAGTACTGTCCTGTGGGGTCAGCATCGGGCAGTTGGGCGATGACATCTTTGTATTCGCTCTCGATGTAGTTGAAGAGATCCTTGCCTGCGATTTCCTTGGGCTTGTCCTGGTTGAAAGTTTCCTTGAAAGGAGCTTTGCCGAAGAGGTCGAGGAAGTACTGGTAGTACATGGCGCGGAAGAAGCGCACCTCAGCACACTGGCGCACACTCTTCTCGTCCTCGTTGTTCTTGTAGAGGTCGAGGAAGAAGTTGCAGTGGGTGATGTTGTAGCCAATGCGGTTGTAGAGCATACGGGTGAAGAGGTGCTGCGAGCCCCAGCTGAAGCTGAGGAACTCGGGCTGTCCCGGGTCGTTCTGCCATGCCCAGAGGCATTCGTCGGTAGGAAATTCCTGCTGCTCCCACATACGGCGGAAGAAGGGGTTCTTACCGGGGTCGTCCGAGATGTCGGCCTTGTCCGTGGCACCCTGTTGTCCGGAAAGGACGAGCAAGCCGTAGATTTTGGCGTAGTAGCCGTCCTGGTTGGCGGCGCTTTCAGTCTGCGGGTCGATTGACGACTGGTTCAGGTCGTCAGCACACGAAGCCGCACCCAAACCCAAACCGAGCGCTACGGCTGCCGGTGCCATATATTTCAGAAAATTCAATTTCATGGCTTCAATAATCTAAGTTGTTTGAAAGAAGTTTTAGCAATTAGAAGTTCAGGTTCAAGCCAAGCATGAAGGTGCGGGGACGAGGATAGAAACTCTTGTCGATGCCCTTGTAGTCGGCATTGCTGATTTCAGGATCAAGACCGTCATACTTGGTGATGACGAACGGGTTCTGCACGAGGAAGTAAACACGTCCGCTGATGCCTTCGTACTTGTTGGCCTTGAACAGGTTGCGGAAGCTGTAGCCCAGCGTGATGTTGTCGCAGCGCAGGAAAGAGGCGTTGCGCACGAAGTAGTCGCTCAGGGCGTAGTTGCCTTGTCCGCTCCAGCCCAGGTTGATGTGTTCCATCGTACGGTTGGTCCATTCGTTCTGGACAGTCATACCGCTCAGGCTGACGTCGGAACGGTCGCAGAGGTAGTCATAGTAAACATAGTTGTTCAAGCTGGCACGGAGCGTGAAGCTGAAGTCCCAGTTCTTGTATATAAACTTCGAGGTGAAGCCCATGAGTACGTCGGCGGTGGGTTTCTTGTAGATATAGCGGTCACCATCGTCGATGTAGCCGTTACCGTTGCGGTCAACGAACATGTTTTCGATGGGCTTGCCGTTTTCATCATACACCTGCTGGTAAACGTAGAAGGAGTTGGCCGGATAGCCCACCTTGTTCACCTGTACCGTACCGCCAGCGGGCAGTTTGGAGGGAGAAATACCCGTTGCCACATAACCGGCATCGCCGTAGAGTTCCGTAATCTTGTTGCGGTTCCACATCGCGTTGTACGTAATCTGCCAAGTAAAGTCGCGGGTCTGTACAGGGCGTGCGTTGAGGGTGAACTCCAGACCGTAGTTCTTCAGTTTACCGATGTTCTTTGTGATTTGGTTGTTGAAGTTCGTACCGGCCTCCACGTCAACGGTAGAGATAAGGTCTTTCGTTTCGCGGTAGTAGTAGTCCACCGAACCGTCGATGCGGTTGTTCAGGAAGGCAAAGTCAAGACCGGCGTTCCAGGTCGTGGTCTTTTCCCACGTCAGGTCCTTGTTGAAGGCATTGGGGCGTTGCGTGTGCATGTAGTCGCCGCCGATGGGGTACTGGGCATAGTCATCGCCCACGCTGTAGAGCGGGGTGTAGTAAAAGTCCATACCGATGTTCTGCTGGCCGGTGATACCCCATCCCAGACGGAGTTTCAGGTCGGAGAGCCAGTCGGCGGTGCGCAGGAACTTTTCGTTCTTGATTTTCCATCCCAATGCCAAAGAGGGGAAGGTGCCCCAGCGGTTGCCGTCGGCAAAGCGCGACGAACCATCCCAGCGCATGGTGAAAGTGGCCAGGTAACGGTCGTTGTAGATGTAGTTCAGGCGACCGAAGTAGGAGAGCAGTGAATTGCGGGTGGCGTAAGCCGTGGTGGCGCGTCCTTGATAGTCCTTGCGTTCTTCCGTGTAGGGATCCCAGCCGCCTCCTTCGCCATAGCCGTTGTTGTGGAAGTGCTGTGCTTCCGTACCGGCCATGATGTCCACGTTGTGGTAGCCGAAGATGTGTTGGTATTGGGCGTAGATGTTACCTTGAAGGTTATATTTGTATTTCACATCGAGCCAGTTGTTGCCGAAATAGTTGTTTGAGGCAGAGTAGGGCGAAATGATGTTCCATTCGTTGCCTTCGGAGTAGTCGCCGCCCACGTTGGCGTGGATATGCACATCTTCTAAGCCGTGGATCTTATAGTCCAGCTCCAGGTTGCCGATGACCGACTGGCTCTTGGAGTGATGGTTTTTCAGTTCCAACATAGCCAGTGGGTTCGCCGTGTTCTTCGTGTTGGGCTGTGCCGTCCAGTTGGGGTCGGAGAAGGAGGCCGGTGTCATGTGCTGGTAATAGCCTCCGGTGAACTTGGCATAGGGGTCGTTGGCGTCAAAATATACGGGCTGCGTGGGGTCCATGCTCAGCGCGGCGCCGATGGCACCACCGTCGGCATAGCGGTTCTTGGCCGACATGAACTTGGCGTTCAGGTTCACGCTCAGGTGATCGTTGAAGAAAGTCGGGGCGAGATTTACGGCCACAGTATAACGCTCAAAGTTTGAGGTCTTGATGATACCTTCTTCATTGGTGTAGCCAAAGCTGAGGCGATAGGGCAACCATCCCAAGCCACCGTTGATGGACACGTTGTGGTCATGGCTGATGGCCGTCTGGTAAATTTGGTCTTGCCAGTCGGTATTGGCGTTGCCCAGCGGCAGGGTGGCAGCGTCGCCGAAAGTCTGCTGCACATAGTTGCGGTATTCGTCGCCGCTCATCACATCGTAGGTCTTGGCTTTTGTACCCACGCTCACGCTACCATTGTACGTAACCTGCGGGCGGCTGTTCTTGCGGCCTTTCTTGGTGGTGATGATAATCACACCGTTCGATGCGCGCGAACCGTAGATGGCCGTGGCCGAAGCGTCCTTCAGCACCGTGAAGCTGGCAATGTCTTCGGGGTTCACCATGGCCAAGGGGTTGGAAAGACCCTTCACACCCTCGTTGTCCATGGCCAATCCGTCGATGACAATCAGCGGGTCGTTTGAAGCGTTCAGCGACGAACCGCCACGGATGCGGATGGAGGCACCGGCACCCGGCGTACCGCCGCCAGTAGCTACGTCCACACCGGCCACCTTACCCACAAGCATATCCTGTGCGTTGGTGGTGATACCTTTTGTCATTTCATCGGGCTTGATGGCCGTGACAGAGCCGGTGGCATCAGTCTTCTTCACTTTGGCGTAACCCACTACCACCGCCTCGTTCAGCGTCGAGTTGTCTTCGAGCACGATGGTCATGGTGCCGTCGGCCTTGACCGTGGCTGTTTTGTAACCAATGTAGGCCACGCGCAGGTTGCTGCCCGCTGCCACATTGATGGTAAAGTTACCGTTCGCATCGGTCTGGGTCATGGTTTTCGTACCCGGAACAGATACGGTTGCAAAGACAACGGGTTCGCCCGACTTGTCCTGCACATGTCCCTTCACCCTAACGCTTTGGGCGTTAGCACCGAGCGACATGCAAGCTCCTGCCAGCATCACCGACAGGAACTTGGAATTAAGAGTCTTTTTGTTCATGTTATTAGAACTTGGTTGAAAAATTGTCTGTTCAGAGAGGGGCTGACGCAGCAAAACGGGATTTTTTCAGGAGGAAACCTCCTGAAAAGGGACATGTCCCTTTAAAAAATCCGTACTTTCCTGTTTCCTGTGCGCCCGTGCTTATTTCATAGGCACAATGCTGATGGCAAATCCGCCGCCGCTGGCAGCGTGGAGCTTCAGCCGTGTCTTGTTGGTTACGGTCTTGGTGCTGATGGTGTAGGCCTTGGGGTTCTTGTCCCACGAGGCGTCTTTGGCATCGGCATAGATGGTGGCCGTGTATTTCTGTCCGGGGGTGAGGAAATCAAGGGCGAAGTTGGCATCGTGGCCGTTCTCGTCGGCGGTGCATCCCACGAACCAGTTCTCGCTTCCCTTCTGCTTGCGGGCAATGGTGACGAAGTCGCCGGGTTCAGCTTCAATGTACACACTCTTGTCCCAGTCAAGTGCCACGTCTTTGATGAATTGGAAAGCGTCGAGGTGCTCTTGATAGTGTTCGGGAACGTCGGCTGCCATTTGCAAGGGGCTGTACATCGTGACGTACAGTGCCAGCTGGCGGGCAATGGTGGTGCGCACGCGGCTGTTGTTGGAGGGATTCATCTTCGAGCAGTCAGTTTCAAAAATGCCCGGCGTGTAGTCCATCGGACCGCCTATGAGGCGGGTGAAGGGCAGGATGGTGGTGTGGTCCACGGGGTTGCCGCCGAAACTTTCATACTCCGTGCCGCGCGCACTCTCGTTGCCGATCAGGTTGGGCCAGGTGCGGCAGATGCCGGTGGGGCGGGTGGCTTCGTGGGCGTTCACCATGATGCGGTAGTCTGCGGCCTTTTCGATGCAGTATTGGTAGTGGTTGTTCATCCACTGGCCGTAGTGGTGCTCGCCGCGCGGCACGATGTTGCCCACATAGCCGCTCTTCACGGCGGGGTAGCCGTTGTCCACCATGAATTGGTAAGCCTTGTCCAGATGCCGTTCGTAGTTACGTGCCGAGGCTGAGGTTTCGTGGTGCATGATCATCTTCACGCCCTTCGATGCGGCATAGCGGTGAATTTCCTTCACGTCGAAGTCGGGGTAGGGGGTGACGAAGTCGAACACATAGTCCTTTTCGTGTCCGAACCAGTCCTCCCAGCCCACATTCCAGCCTTCCACCAGCACGGCATCGAACCCGTGTTCGGCGGCAAAGTCGATGTAGCGTTTCACATTGGCCGTGTTGGCAGAGTGCGTTCCGTTGGGTGTGGCGTGTTCAAAGTCGGTTTCGCCGAGCTTCACGGTCGAGAAGTCGTTGGTGTAGCTCCAGGTGCCTTTGTTTGTGATCATGTCCCACCAAACGCCTATATATTTAGTGGGCTTGATCCATGATGTATCCTTGATTTTGCAGGGTTCGTTCAGGTTGAGGGTGATGCGCGAAGCCAGGATGTCGGTGGCTTTGTCACTCACGATGACGGTGCGCCAGGGTGACACGCAGGGAGCTTGCAGATAGCCCTTGTCGCCGCGAGCGTCGGGGGTGAGCCAGCTCTCGAAGGTCATGGTCTTGTCATCGTAGTTGAGGTGCATCGTGGAGTAGTCGATGCAGGCAGCCTCGTGCAGGTTGATATACAGGCCGTCGGCGGTTTTCATCATCAGCGCAGTCTGTACGCCCCCTTCCCAAATGGGTGTCTGAGAGGAGTTCTGTGTGACGGCGTCCTTCATCTTGCCGCGAATTTCGCTCAGCTTGGAGGTAACCGTTTCGTATTCCTGGGTGTCGTAGTCGCCGGGAATCCACCAGGCGGTGTGGTCGCCTGCCATGGCAAACTGCGTGTGCTCTTCCTTTAAGGTAAAATAGGTGAGGTTCTTCTGTTCGGGAAATTCGTAGCGGAATCCCAGACCGTCGTCGAACAGGCGGAAACGTATTTTGATGAAGCGGTCGTTGACGGGCTGGCTCAGCGTCACGCACAGTTCGTTGTAGTGGTTGCGGATGCTGCTTTCCTCACCCCATACGGGTTGCCACGTTTCGTCGAAGGTGGTACTTTCGTGTGCCTTCTCCACAAATCCGGTGGTGAGGTTGGCTTTCTGGGCCAGTTTGGAAGCATCGGCACGTGTCTTGAATTCAAAGTCTTGTGCCTTGTTGGGGTCTTCCTGTTTCAGTTCCAGTCCCAGGTGTGAGGGCTTGATGATGTCCTTACCTTTGTATTGTAAATAATAGGTAGGACGACCTTGTGCATCGAGCGAGAATTCCATCTTGAGATTCCCGTTGGGCGATTGCAGTTCCTGGGCAGAAGCTGTCAGCGACAGGCACGCCAAGGACAGGGCTGTAAGAATCTTGTTCATTGTGATGTTCGTTTGTATTTGGAGATAGTATGAGATTTTGCTGGTTGTAGCACCGCAAGACATCGTTGCAGGTACGATGAATGTTGCGTGACACGCTTTTTCTAACAGGGCAATTTGAGCGGTCGACGTTACAAAAGTACCATGAAGAAAGTTTGAAAGGCAAGCGATATAATAAAATAGTAAAAAATATAAAGAAGGTGGTAAACAAAACCATCTGAAAATCAGATTAAAACAGTTTGAATTGTTGAATAAAAATATAAATTCATAGTGAAGTGAAAAGTTGTCTTAGTCGCTTGTTTTGTCAACTTGAATGTACTTTATCAAGTGTAATGTGTGGATGTAATTCCGCGTTTCAGGAATTTTTAATACGGCTGTAATTACATGATGTTTCCGTTTATGTTGGCCTGTACGTGATACCGTATGCCACAAGTCCTGGACTATTTTTTTCTAGTCGGCGACTAGGAAAAACTAGTCGGCGAGTTGTAAACAGAAGTCCGGGACTTGTCAATGGATGCGGACCTTGCTGTCACATTTTCCTCTGCGTGCAGATGAAGGGGTGGGTTAGGGCATTCTTTCCATGCAAGGTCGTGCCATTGCATAGCTGTCTGGTTTCGGGCATCAGCCAAATTGCTGACATCCTCCCCTCACCCCTCCCCTTCAGGCCGTTCACTGATCGTTATCCTATCACCCGCTGGCATTTCAGTATACGGAAAATAGTTCCTTATTTATCGTTCACCCTTTCACCAATAGTATTTAATCCATTGAGAATGAGAAGGAAAACAGGTGAATGATTGATCCTTCAAGCATTCACATCACCCGAATTTGGTGAATACTTGCGTTAGAGACTTTCAATTCCATTTTAGTGCGTTTCATCCCCTCTACCCTCCCGTAAGCGTATCCGCGATGCTAGTATCTATACATCAAAAAAAATATCGCTCAAGC
>CAMBHR010000063.1:0-14494 GCA_945867195.1 uncultured bacterium
TCTTTTTTGACTATATATTTTTGCGTTCATCACTCGAAATGCCGGATGAACCAAACAAATCAAGGAGTTGTTAGGGCAATCCGGCGAGTTGATACACATACGCTGGTATGATGGACTGATTGATGGACTGCAGATATGGTTCTGTCTGAGGGTTGGGTCTAAAGGCGGTAGGTGAACATATTGGGAGCCATATTCTGTAAGTGGATGTACAAGATAACCCTATATATACGTATGTTATCCTTTGAAAAATCATTCAATCATTCATCGGCGACCGATTTGTTGCTGGTTTTCAGTAGTTTCCATTATGGAGGATACAGTATCGGATTGTTCAGCAGATGTGGCTGCTTACTTTTGTAGAACATTTGCGGTGAAAACGCTGTATTTTAGAAAAATCCCCATTTCATCGCCATCTTTCAACTTGAACTGTACCGAAAAAGCCCCATAGCAAGGTTGAGCATACTTTGTGCTGGCAAGTTTCAGGGTCAGATGTGGAATCATGAACATCGTTTTTCTGAATGAATGGATGATGAATGTCTGTTTCTTCAATCGTTCATCACTAAAATGACTGGTTTTCAGAGGAATAATGCGTCAACTGAATGTTTGAGCGATTTTTTGAAAGGGGAAAAATACGTATATAATAGATGTAGACGGCGTTTGACTGCTTCGTAAACCAAAGTCTGGTCGTCATATTTCAGGGGTAAAATTCATATTTCCTGACGGAAGGGCATATCCAGCACTTTTACCCTATGGTAACGTCATTGTACGGATTGGTTGTTCGTCGATTTTTCATCTGAAATCGTCTATGTTTTATGTCAAAATATGTATTACTTTTATCTTTGTACAACATAGCCCATACATTTGCATTGTAATAATGACAGACGATTAAGATTTATGAAAAATTATTGGAGAATCGCGGCTTTTGCCTGCTTGTTCCCGTCCCTCATGTCGGCACAGCAGCAACAACCGGAAACCAGATGGTCATTGGCTTCCTGTATTGATTACGCCCTGGAACACAATGTGGGACTTGCCAAGTACCGGGCAACGGAAGCAAGTGCCGCTGTCAGCGTGGCTGAGGCCAAGGCCGGGAGGTTGCCTTCATTGAGCGGATCGTTGTCCCAAGGGCTCACTTACAGACCTTTTCAGGAAACAGGGGGCAACTATGTGAATGGCGGCATTGCCACTTCTGCGGTTGACAAAGCGATGCAAAGCGGCAGCTACGGCATCAATGCCCAATGGGTGGTGTGGAACGGTGGCAAAACACAGATGACCATCACCAATGCCGATTATGACTCGAAAATGGCGGCCTTCGACACGCAGGCTTCGGCCAACAGCATCAAGGAACAGATAGCCCAACTCTATGTGCAGATACTGTATATGCAAGAGGCCGAAAGGGTGAACCGTACTTTGCTCGCGCAGGATTCCGTCATCTGCGAACGCGGAAAAGTGATGGTGGAAACGGGAAGTCTGGCCCAGGCGGACTTGGCACAACTGCTGGCACAGGTGAGCCAAGGGCACTACGACGTGGTGAACGTGGGTACTCAAATTGCCGAGGCCAAAATGCAACTGAAGCAACTCCTGGAACTGCCTGCTGCCACGCCGTTCGACATTGAGCCGATTGCAGTGGCCGAGAGTCGGGTAATGGCGGATGTTCCTGCCTTGGAAACTGTCTATGCGGCGGCATTGGATTCCAGGCCCGAGGTGAAGCGGAGCTTGTTGGCCATTGAGCAAAGCGAACTGGAAACCAAAATGGCCAAAAGCAGCTATATGCCAACCGTCAGTATCACCGGGTCGCTGGGAGACAGCCACATCACAGGCTCGGGACGCAACTACTGGAACCAAATGAAGAACAACTTCAATACACAACTCGGCGTGTCGGTGAGCATCCCCATATTGGACAACCGTAAGACGAAAAGTGCGGTGGAAAGGGCGAAAGTGGCCGAAACGACCGCACGGCTGGATTTGCAGGATACACAAAAGCAACTGCACCAAACGATTGAAACTTATTGGCTCAACGCTGTAAACAGCAGGGCGAAATACATTGCCGGGAAAAGCAACGTGGAGGCTCTCGAAACAAGCTATGAGCTGATGAACGAACAATTCAGCCTGGGCTTGAAAAACATAGCCGAACTGCTTAACAGCCGCTCCAGCCTGCTCACCGCACGCCAAACCATGTTGCAGGACAAATATACGGCTTTGCTCAACAGGCACCTGCTGACGTTCTATGGAGGAACGGATTTGGCCGATGAAATCAAATAAATCCGGACATCTGCTTATTCCTGTTTTTATTCAACAAGACAATTTCCCATTATGAAACTCAATACGAAAAATCTCAGCCTGATTGTGGTGGCTGTTTGTGTCATAGGCGCAGGTGCCTACTTTTTCATCAACGGTCAGAAAGCTCCCGTTGATTTCAGTTATGAAACAGCCAAGGTGGAAAAGGCTACCATTGAAAGCAGTGTGACCGCCACGGGTACAATCGAGGCTGTCACGCAAGTGGAGGTGGGTACTCAGGTGAGCGGCATCATCGACAAAATCTATGTGGACTACAACAGTGTGGTACATAAGGGACAGGTGATTGCCGAACTGGACAAGAGCAACCTTGTCAGCGAGATGAACAGTGCCGTGAGCCAGCTTCAAAGTGCCCAGAGCGACTTGAACTACCAGCAGTCGAACTTCAAACGCATGAAAACCTTGTTTGACAAGGGACTTATCAGCGCCAACGATTACGAAAGTGCGCGGCTGACACTGGAACAAGCACAGAGCCTCGTGGCGCAAAGGCAGGAGGCGGTGACGAAAGCGAAAACCAACCTGGGATATGCTACCATCACTTCACCCATTGACGGCATCGTGCTGGGCAAATCGGTGGAAGAGGGACAAACAGTGGCATCAAGCTTCAACACTCCTACGCTCTTCACCATCGTGAAGGACATGACGGACATGAGGGTCATTGCCAATGTGGACGAAGCGGACATAGGGCAGGTGAGGGAAGGACAGCGCGTGACGTACACCGTAGATGCTTATCCCAACGAGGTGTTCGAGGGTACGGTGACGCAGGTGCGCAACCAGGCTACAACGGAAAGCAATGTGGTGACTTACGAGGTGGTGGTTTCCGCTCCCAACCCCGATCTGAAACTCAAACCGGGACTGACGGCCAACGTGACTATTTTCACATTGGAGCAGACGGGTATCGTGAGTGTGCCTACAAAGGCTTTGCGCTATACTCCTACGAAGGAAACCATCGGACCTAAGGACAAAATCGTGGACTGCCAGGGTGCTCAAAAACTCTGGGTGCGCGAAGGGAACACGTTCAAGGCTTATGCTGTCAAGACGGGTATCACCAATGGCACTCGCACGCAAATCCTCAGCGGTGTCAAGGAGGGCACAGCGGTGATAGTGGACCTGAAGGAACAGCTGGCGGAGAAACAGGCTGATGCTGACAATGCAGAAGCGGGAACTCAGGAGAAGAGCCCGTTCGCTCCGGGCCCAAGAGGCAAGAAAAAATAGGTCTTGTGCATGAGGGAATGACGGATGTGACGTTCGAGGCGTGGATTGTATTCATTCTTAAAAGTGCGATTTCTCGCCATGGCAAAGCTAAAACAAGTTTTGCTTTGCTCATTTGGCTTAACGAAATCGTTCCTCAACTTCTATTCCTTTCACTAAGACAATGCTCTCTATTGTCATTTAATATGTAACATCATGATTCAGAATATTTTTCCCCATACCGAGGACCGGCCTGACCGCAAGGTGGTGATCGAACTGCAAGATGTGAGGCGGAACTTCCAGGTGGGCGAGGAAACGGTGCATGCTTTGCGTGGAGTGTCATTCAAGATTTATGAGGGTGAGTTCGTGACCATCATGGGCACTTCGGGCTCGGGCAAATCTACACTGCTGAACCAGCTGGGCTGCCTCGACACGCCTACAAGCGGCGAGTATTTGCTCGACGGGGTGAGCGTGCGCACCATGAAACGGCGAGAAAGGGCCGTGCTGCGCAACCGCAAGATCGGATTTGTATTCCAGAATTACAATCTCCTGCCCAAAACCACGGCAGTGGAGAATGTGGAGCTTCCGCTGATGTATAACAGCGCGGTGAGCGCAAAGGAAAGACGTGCCAGGAGCATCAAGGCTTTGCAGATGGTGGGACTGGGCGAACGACTTTACCATAAATCGAACCAGATGTCGGGCGGACAGATGCAACGTGTGGCCATTGCTCGTGCATTGGTGAACAACCCGGCGGTAATCCTGGCCGATGAAGCTACCGGTAACTTGGACACTCGCACTTCTTTTGAAATCCTCGTGCTTTTCCAACAGTTGTTCCAAGAGGGGCGCACCATCATCTTTGTGACACATAATCCGGAAATCGCACTCTACTCCAGTCGCAACATCGTGCTCCGCGACGGACAAATCAAGGAGGACACGGTTAACCGGGATATACATTCGGCTGCAGAGGCACTGGCTGCCTTGCCTGTACCCGAGGAATAGGTATCAATCAAACTCTCCCTTTATGAATATTTCCAACTTATTCAAAATAGCTCTCAGAGCCATAGCGGCCAACAAGCTCCGCTCATTCCTGACCATGCTGGGCATCATCATCGGCGTGGCTTCTGTCATCGCCATGCTGGCCATTGGACAAGGCTCGAAGAAGAGTATTCAGGCCAACATTGCCGAGATGGGCTCGAACATGATCATGATACGACCCGG
Organism: uncultured bacterium; assembly: GCA_945867195.1. Lineage (GTDB taxonomy): Bacteria > Bacteroidota > Bacteroidia > Bacteroidales > Bacteroidaceae > Alloprevotella. Next base: position 4,699 of record CAMBHR010000063.1, read on the forward strand.
ACAGGACAAAGGGCCGGGAGGTGCCAGACAGGATGCCTCGGAAATGCAGAGCCTCAAACTGAAAGACTATGAAACACTGGTGGAACAGTCGAAGTACCTGGCGGCTATCTCTCCCAGTGTGAGTGCATCTGGGCAATTCATCAACGGTAATAACAACACGCCGTCTTCTATCTATGGCATTTCACCGGACTATCTCGAAATTCGCCAGCTGAAGGTGGAGGATGGAGAGATGTTTACGGAGGATGATATCAAAACCAGCGCCAAGGTCTGTCTGGTGGGAAAGACTGTGGCGGACAACCTCTTTACCAACGGTGAGGACCCGGTGGGGAAGGTGATACGCTACAAGAATATTCCCTTCCGCATCATCGGGGTGCTGAAATCCAAAGGCTACAACTCTTTCGGCATGGACCAGGACGATATGGTGCTGGCTCCTTACACTACCGTGATGAAACGTATCCTCTCTGTCACTTATCTGCAAGGCATCAATGCCTCTGCCATCACCGAGGAAATGACTGATGTGGCCATCAACGAGGTATCAACGCTTTTGCGCAGCAATCATAAGCTCAAGGAGGCAGACGTGGATGATTTTACCATTCGCAGCCAGCAGGAGATGGCGGAGATGATGAACTCTACCTCGGACACCATGACCATCCTGCTGTTGGTGGTGGCTTGTATCTCCCTCATCGTGGGCGGTATCGGCATCATGAACATCATGTACGTCAGTGTGACGGAACGCACCAAGGAAATCGGGCTGCGTATGTCGGTTGGAGCACGTGGCATTGACATCCTGAACCAATTCCTCATAGAGTCTGTGCTGCTCAGCGTGACAGGTGGCATTATCGGGGTGATAGTGGGTGTAGGAGCTGCCGTGGGCATCAATGTCTTTGCCCATTGGCCCATTCAGATCCAGCCCTGGAGCGTGTTGCTCAGCTTCGCGGTATGCTCGGCAACGGGAATCTTCTTCGGTTGGTACCCGGCCAAGAAGGCAGCCTGTTTGGATCCCATTGAAGCCCTCCGATATGAATAAGACCATTCCCAACTCATGTAAATCACTTAACTTTTGAAACTATATGCAAAGGAGAACTCTCGAAAGGTCGATTGAAGTGGCATGCCATGTGCTGACATGGGGCTACATCTTTATGTCGCCTTTACTCTTTAAACACAGTTTCGAAACCATCGACAGGCAGCGTTTGGTCAATGAGAGTTTTGTCACGTTCTGTACTTGCCTGGTGTTTTATTTGAATTACTTTCTGCTGATACCTCGCTTTGTACTCCAGCGTAAAAATATCAAGTGGTTTGTGCTGTTGAATGCGCTGATATATTTCGGTTTCCAAACCATCATTGAAGTCCATGTAGCTCTCCACGAACCTATACGGCCGGAGTTACCCATGGCACTGGAAAAGTTGGTGCAACGGCCTCACAGACATTTTCATGATGGAGGTCCTCCCAAATTGTTGTTCATATTCCGAGGTTTTCTTACATTTGTGTTCGCTGTGGCGGCATCGGTGAGCCTCAGGCTCAGTTTCCAGTGGCGCAGCAGTGAGCAGGCGAGAGCCAGGGCGGAATTGGGACGTTCGCAGGCCGAGCTGATGAACCTCAAAAATCAAATAAACCCTCACTTCCTGCTCAATACACTCAACAACATCTATGCCCTCACCGCATTCGATACGCAGAAAGCTCAGCAGGCCATCATGGAATTGGCCAAGATGTTGCGGTATATGCTTTATGAAAATCAGTCCGAAAGGGTCAGCTTATCCAAGGAAGTGGAGTTTATCCAGTGCTATATAGCCTTGATGAAGCTGAGGATTTACACCAATGTGGACGTTCAGGTTAATCTGAAGATTCCCGAAAATGAAGAAGTGCCGGTTGCACCGCTCATCTTCATTTCTTTGGTGGAAAATGCCTTCAAACATGGCATCAGTCCCACAGAGCCCAGTTTCATACATATCACCATGGAGTCTACGAGCAAGCATTTGAGTTTCTGCTGCTTCAACAGCAATTTCCCGAAAAGCAAAAATGATTGTTCTCCGGGAGGCATCGGACTGAAGCAGGTGGAAGGAAGACTCAAAATGTCCTATCCCGGCAGGTACAGCTGGCAGTATGGCCCCACGGCAGATGGTAGTGCTTACCGTTCTGAAATCCATATCTGGGAATAAGAATGACATATTCAGCATGATATATAACCCCAAATATTAAACCCAATGAAATGTGCCATTGTTGATGATGAACCTCTTGCGTTGAGTTTGCTTGAAAGCTACATCCGCAAGACCCCCATGCTGGAACTCTCTGGACAATATGCCAGTGCGGTGGAAGCCATGGGAGGATTGTGCAAACAACCTGTCGACTTGCTCTTCTTGGACATCCAAATGCCTGAGCTGAGTGGCTTGGATTTATCCAAAATGCTGGATACGAGCCACACCCGTATTGTCTTCACCACTGCTTTCAGCCAATATGCAGTGGATGGCTACAAGGTGAACGCCTTGGATTATCTGTTGAAACCCATCAGTTATACAGACTTTATCGCAGCGGTAAGCCGGGCGCAGCAATGGTTTGCTTCTGTAGGTCAAAACGTGAAGAAAGAAGAGAATGCTTCTGAAAAACCGTTGCAGTACCGTATATCCGAAGCCTCTTCAAAGCAAGAGGAGGACAATGTGGAGGATTACATCTTCATAAAGAGCGATTACAAAATTCTCCGCATCCGTTTCTCAGACATTCTTTACATTGAGGGTTTGAAGGATTATGTTAAGATACACCTTGTCCACACATCCAAGCCTGTTCTCAGCCTGATGTCCATGCGGAGTCTGGAAACAACTTTGCCGTCCAAACTTTTCTTCCGCATTCATCGCTCCTATATTGTCAACATTGACAAGGTCAGCGTTTTTGAAAGGGGTCAGATAGTCTTCGGCGACAAGCATTTGCCCGTATCCGACAGTTATAAAGAGCAGTTGCAGCAGTACATCAATGCCCGTTTGTTGTTAGGAAGACCATAGCTGTTGATTTACTATCCTCCAAACGCATCTTTGCAGGCGGTTCGCAGGCGGTTCGGCATGAAAAAGTAAAAAACTGCGTTTTTTTCTTTTGTCCTGCACTCACCTTGCACTATCTTTGCCCTGCATTTGTTAATTCTTAATACTTCAAATCTATGGCTATTGAAAAAACATTGGTGCTGCTCAAGCCGTGTACTTTGCAACGTGGCTTGGTGGGTGAGATTATCAGTATTTTCGAGAAGAAAGGCTTGCACATTTGCGGCATGAAGATGATGCAACTCACCGATGAACTTTTAAGTGAGCACTATGCCCATTTGAGTTCCAAACCCTTCTTCCAGCGTGTCAAGGACTCCATGATGACGGCTCCCGTTGTCGCCATGTGCCTTGCCGGAGTGGATGCCATTGCTGCCGTGCGTGCATTGGCTGGTCCGACAAATGGCCGGAATGCTGCTCCCGGCACCATCCGTGGCTCTTACTGCATGAGCTTTCAGGAGAACATCGTGCATGCTTCCGATTCCCCCGAAACCGCTGCTGTCGAGTTAAAGCGTTTCTTTAAGGATGAAGAGATACTTGATTGGAAACAATGCACTTTCGATTATCTCTACGCCAACGATGAATTCTAAATAGTTTTGGAAGGCGGGCTTCATTGTCCGCCTTTATTGTGCCCGTTAAACCCACCGCCATGCTTGCCACCCAGCCGCTATATGTGTTCAATCCCGCCCACGACGAGGCACTATCTGCCAACTATCCCTATTACTATCCCTCGACCATAGCCCGCCGGTTAGCTGTTGAGTGGGCCACCTTGCCAGCGGTTTGGGCAGAGCGTCCAGCCTATGTGTGGCTTCCCGACGGGGTGGAGGTGCCATGGCAGGGAGAGTGGTGCGAGGGCGTGCAATTCGTAACGGCAAAGGCAATGAATTACCACTTTTGGCAAACAGTCAGCAGAATAGAACCGTGGGGTTGGGATTTATTGGTGCGCCATCAGCTGCGCAAGGCCGGAGCACCAGCAGATTTGCTCCCATCAGATGAACAAATTGTCGAATTGCGCTGTCTGAGCAGCCGTGAAACCACCACACGTCTCCTGCCTTGGCTTTTGCAACACCCTGCTTTGCAATCGTTTCCCTTAGTGGGGCAGTCCTTGTTGGCCACGAGTAGCTACGAGGTGGAGAGGATATTGGCAGAGTGGGGTGGAGCAGTCATCAAAAGCCTGTGGTCGTGTAGCGGCAGAGGCGTCTTTCGTGTGGCCCGACACCCCACTGCTTCCGACAGCGGTCGCATCGGCAGACTGCTCCGTGAACAAGGCGCGGTGGAGATCGAACCGATATGGGACAAAGTCATGGACTTCGCATTGGAGTTTGACATCAGTGCCAGCCGGGGAGTAACGTACCAAGGAGCCTCCCTTTTTGAAACAAACACCTCCGGCGGTTATACAGGCAATTGGTTGGCATCGCAATCAGTCATTCTTGGGCAAATATCTGCCGTTTGGGGCAGAACAGATTGGCTTTCGCCCTTAATCGGGGCATTGTCAGAAGGGCTGCACCTGCTGTTGGGCGGGAAATACGAAGGCGTCATAGGTGTAGACATGATGCTTTGCCGTCAGGGGCAGGCACTTCGGTTGCTGCCCTGTGTCGAAGTGAATTTGCGCCACACCATGGGGTATGTGGCACTTGTCATGTCCGCCCGTTCCATCGGTTTGGAGCAGTTGCCCCCATCATTGCAGAAATTGTGGTATGTTCCTTCGTGATGTCCCATAAGGGTCGCTGTGTCGAAAACACGGTACAATTTCTTTGCCCATTTCATGTCTTGTGCTACTTTTGTCCACTGTATATAGTGCAGAGAAGAGAATCATAACCTTTGCAGGTATGGTGCAAGCTGCGTCGTCTGCCATTTCTTATGTTCTCATCAAGTACTGCCTATTGACAAAAGCTTATAGTTTTCAAACAAACCAATACTCAAAAACCATGATCATGAGAAAAATCATCCTGTTGCTTTGCCTTCTGGTTGGGCCTTTGGCAGCCCATGCACAATTTGAACAAGGCAAGAAGTACGTGAGTGCTTCCGTTTCCGGTCTGGGCTGTTCATACAGCTCGAAGGAAAAGTTCCGCATGGGCGTAGATGCAAGTGTGGGCCATTTCGTATCCGAATGTCTGATGCTCCGTGCCAATCTGGGCTATGACCATACACGTGCCATTGACGATTTCAGTGCCGGAGTCGGAGCCCGTTACTATTTCGACCAATGTGGCGTCTATATGGGTGCCGGAGCGGAGTATGCCCATTTCACCCCCAAGAACAATGACCTGCTTATTCCCGTTGAGTTGGGGTATTCCTTCTTCATCAACCGCTTTATCACGTTAGAACCGTCTGTTTACTACAAAATGTCATTGCACGACTTTTCTGACAACAGCAGCATCGGTTTCCGTTTGGGCTTAGGTTTCTATTTCTAACCATCATACCAATGACAGAAATAGCGACCTTAGGCGAATTTGGACTGATTGACCGTCTGACCGCCGGACTTACCTCCCAAAACCCTTCAACCTGTCGTGGAGTGGGTGACGACTGCGCCGTGTTGCGCTACGCTTCTGCTCCCGACGACCCGCGCCGTGTGCTCGTCACTTCCGATATGCTCATGGAGGGCATACATTTCGATTTGACCTACACCCCGCTGAAACACCTGGGCTATAAAGCCGCCGTGGTCAACTTCTCCGACGTGTATGCCATGAACGGCACACCGCGCCAGTTGGTGGTCAGTATGGCAGTGGGCCGTCGTTTCAAAATCGAACATTTGGACGAACTTTATGCCGGCATCCGCTTGGCTTGCGAGCGTTACCATGTCGATTTGGTGGGTGGCGACACCACCTCCTCGCTCACCGGTCTGGCTCTCAGCCTCACCTGTTTGGGCGAAGCCGACGAGGCAGACATCGTTTACCGTTCGGGAGCGAAGAATACGGATTTGCTCTGCGTCAGCGGCAACTTGGGGGCGGCCTATATGGGACTCCGGTTGATGGAACGCGAAAAGCAAATATTCAACAGCCAGAAGGCAACGCCCGAAACCGCCGCCCAACCCGACTTCAGCGGGCGCGAATATCTCATAGAACGTCTGTTGAAACCGGAAGCCCGGCGCGACATCGTGGCTCGTCTGGCCGAAGTGGGAGTCCGTCCCACGGCCATGATGGACATTAGCGACGGTCTGTCGTCTGAGATTATGCACATTTGTAAACAAAGCCACGCCGGATGCCGGTTGTACGAGGAGCGAATCCCCGTGGACTACCAGACGGCAGTTGCGGCAGAGGAGATGAACATGAACGTCTATACTGCCGCGTTGAATGGTGGCGAGGATTACGAATTGCTCTTCACCGTGCCCCTGACAGCTCACGAGAAGGTTCTCCAAATTGAAGATGTCCACGTCATCGGCCACATGACTGAAGCCCGGTTCGGGCAGAAGCTGGTAACGAAGGACGGTTCAGAATTTGACCTGAAGGCTCAGGGCTGGAACCCGTTAGCTTCCGAAGAATAGCTTTAACTAATTCATTAAACCTTATTGACTATCAATACAAAACCATTTCATTTCTTTTGGAAATCCGAAACCTTATTCAATTAGTCGTCATGATGGCGGCGTTTGTCTAATCTTTTTGGATTTCACAGAGGAAATGCCTACTTTTGCGTCACCAACATAAAACTTTAAACTTATCATTCCATGCACAAAATCACTCTTTTGCTGGCGTTTGTGGCCGGCACCCTGGTATTTACAAGTTGCGGAACCACCCAAAGCGGCAGCCTTCTCGGTACGTTAGGACAGAATTCCCTCAACAATAACAGCAGCACTTCCTCCAGCCAGACGCAGTCATCCGTTGCCGATGCGGGCAGCCTGTTAGGCAATTTGCTCAGCGGCATACTGGAAGGCAGTTCCACGCTGTCGCAGAGCAGCATACAGGGCACTTGGAAATACGTCAGTTCCGATTGCGTTTTTGAAAGCGAAAACCTTTTGGCCAAGGCTGGAGGAGCTGTCGCAGCCACCAAGATTGAAGAAAACCTCAACACACAGCTTTCCAAGGTGGGCATAGGTGCATCTACCTGCGCCTTTACCTTCAACAGCGACGGCACCTATTCTGCCAAAATAGGCAGCCGTACGGTCAACGGCAACTACACGCTCGATACCGCCAACAAAAGCATGAAACTGACCTACTTGGGCGGTTTGGCCAGTTATTCCACCCATGTGGTCCTCTCTGGCGGCAAGTTGAGCCTGCTCATTGAGAGCGACAAGCTGCTGGCATTGATGAAGGGTGTTTCCGCGCTCAACAACAATGCCAATACCAGCTCTTTGAGTTCCTTGCTCAGCAACTACGATGGTATGTACGTCGGCATTCAAATGTCCAAGTAAGATACCAATCATTTTCCGATTAGTTAAAGCAGCCTGTTAAACCAACACTTTAACAGGCTGCTTCTGTTCATTGTCGTTTTTGGGGAGTGGCCCAGCCTGTTGCATACCATGGCAGTGGCTTCGGCTGTATGCACCACATCAGCCAACTGTCCGCCGGCCAGCTTCCCGACAGTGGATTGTCCACATATATACGTAATTTGCTCCTTGAATAAATCGTTCAATCCTTCATCATGCCATTGAAACAGCTGGTTTCCATAGGTTTTAGTAATGAATAATTGAGCGTTTCATTCTTTCAAACCCATTGGCAGTCTTCCCAACCTTCAGGAGTCAGTAACCAACGCCTGCAGCGGACGCTTTCACTGATTTTCGTTGTCCACGTCAGTTCTCAGGCTGCTGGATGATTATCCCGTTCTATCACAGCGTAACGGTTGCCATACACGGTATGCACCTTCTGTGCTCCCATCCGCCTGAGCAGTTTGCCCATGCGGTGTACGGTGATGCCCTGCAATGTTTTGGGCGCACTGCATTTCAGCCGGTCGAATATGTCGCCGGCAGACATCCATACAGCTTCCGGCTTCTCGTCCTCTGTGGGCAGACGGAAAAATTTGGCAAATTCATCTTCCAGCGGCGATTCGCGATAAAAGTGGTGGTTGTGACGTTCAATTTCAGCCTCTTCTTCCTTGCTGAACAATACAGGTTCGCCCCGTTCAATTTCGGCCACCAGCTGTGCGTACAGCCAATCGTGGTCAACAGTTACGGAGCCGATGTAATGGTCCACTGTTTGGCAATAGAAGCGGCGCGAACCCGAAGGGTCAGTCAGGATGTCGTCGAAATTGCTCGTACCGATAAACGAAGCCGTTCGCGGCACAATCACCGTGTTTCTCCCGTGTGGCCGTCGCATACTGACCTGCGTGAGTTGCATCATGTTCTTCAACACCCCCATTTGCCGTTCATTGTAACGGTCAAACTCATCCATGTTAATCAATGCCATGCTGCCCAATCTCTGTTCGGCGTGACTGTCGGCAGTCAGGTCGAACTTATCCGTGTAGTACTGGCGGAGTGAGGGTGGGAGCAGCGAACGGCAGAAGGTACTCTTGCCCATTCCTTGCTTTTGGCTCACCAACAACGGTGCCAGGTGGTTTTGGAACGTGCCCGAGCCCTCGCCTTCATGTAGCCATCCAGCCACCATGGCGCGCATCCAGCGGTGGAAAACCCTGTGCCACAGCTGATCGTGGCTGACCATGTCGCAGACCTCCGCCACCCGGTCGTTTCCGTCCCATGGCGGCAGGTTCTTCAGGTAGTGCCGCAACGGATGGTAACTGCCGACCCCTTCGGAAAACAGGTAGCAGTCCACCCAGCTGCGGTAGCATTGGGGCAATTCATTCTGCACCTGCATCACCAAGGAGTTGTGGCTGCGTTCGTTCATGGGCACGAAGTCTGCAGCTGGTTGGCCGGCTGGCCGCAACTCGATGTTGTTATCCATTTCGTTAAACCGCAAGTCCCAATGTGCCTTCACAATCTTTTCGATGCGTGCAGGGGTGATGAGTTTGTCGGTGGAATCCCTTGGGTTTCCCGGCTCCTGGGGTACGTGTGCCGGTTGTGACTGTAGGGTAGGACAGGCGGGGCGGTTGTAACTGCCCCTGTGGCGGCGCAACAGGGTGCGCCAGAGCTGGATAAGATACTTTTTCATGATAAATGTTATGATTTGTGGGTAATATTGTGGCTGGTAAGCAGGTGCGGCTCCACTTAGGTGGAATGGCAAGGCAAAGGTACTGCCTCACGAAGCTGTCTGCAAAAAAAGTGTCGTTGACTTGCACAGTTTGTGATGAAAAGGCCGTTTTTTTTCGTCTGGCAAGACACACTTCGCACAGGTATGGAGGCATTTCCCACAAGTCCAGGCTTTGAAAAGACAAGTCCGGGCTTAGTGAGGATAAATCCGGGACTTCTGCCATTTGGTTCAAGCCTTGAACGAAAGCAACCTCTGTCATTCATCTGGAAGTACCATGAATTTCAGCCGGAAGCAACGACGCTGAATGATTGAACGATTTTTCAAACGGCGAAAACACGTATATATCCCATTTTCTGCCAAATATGATTGTCTGGCCACTCCGCTGCAAAGGTGTTGTCATGGACTTTATGATTGGATACCATGTGCGGAACATACTTTTAATCATCCAAGTTTCGCAACTTGCGAAACTTATCGGTTATTAGGTTAGGGTCGCTTCGCTCTCTGGGTTATGAGGTTATAAAGTTACCCTCGGAGTATCGTCTTTTCTGATATGCGAAAACTTCTAACAGTAACTTTGTAACCTCATAACCTTATTCCTCATAACCTTTACACTTGCGAAACTTGAATTAGTCATCCATCACTTTCCCTATTTAGTAATCCTCAAAAAATAACCTGCATCATCTTTGAAAATCTTTTCGGTCC
>CAMBHR010000064.1:0-14406 GCA_945867195.1 uncultured bacterium
AGAAAGTAACGAGCAACATGATCATATCCACCATCGGCGTGAAGTCCACGCGCGAGTTCATCTTCTTTTGTTTACTTCCACCTTTTTTAGCCATAACTGTAATGTTTAATCCTCTACGCCTTTAAGAGAAGTGATGAGATTATAACGGTTCTCTTCAATCTCGCGCAGAGAGTCCATAACTCTTTTAATTACGGCGTAGGAAGTAGACTTGTCAGCCTTGATTGCAACACGCATACTTTCGCCGCACGCCTCGCGGGCCGTGCTTACCCAGGTTTTCAACTCATTGTTTATGCTGTCGCAAGGAATACCAGCCTCTTTGCTCTTGGTGAGGAGTTCGTTCTTCACGTCAGAGGCCAACCAGCCTTTCATGGTGTTGAGAGGTGTGCCGAACGTAGGAGCTTGGGCGAAGACCTCCACTTCCTGAGCGGTGAGACTCAACTTGCCGCTTTCGTTCATGGCATTAGCCAGTTTGCGAAGGCCTTCGGGCGAGTCCATGGTCATGAACACCTTGCCACTCTTTTCCACAAAGATGGTGAGCAGGTTATTGGCGGGAATTTTGATTTCCGAAACCGAACCCGGTGTGTTCACCTTGATGGGTTCTTCCTTGACGAATGTTGCAGTGAGCATAAAGAAGGTAAGCAGCAGGACCATGACATCGCTCATAGGCGTCATGTCTATGAACGTATCTTGTTTTTTGACTTTAAATCGTCCCATGTCTTAATTTACCTTGGATTATGCTATTAGTGAGTTGCAGAGAAAGTTTCTACGATGGTGAAACCTACTTCGTCGAGAGAGAAGGTGAGGCGGTCGATCTTGTTGGTGTAATAGTTGTAAGCGATTACGGCGAGGGCACCGGTAGCGATACCAGAAGCCGTATTTACAAGTGCCTCGGAGATACCGGTTGAGAGGGCAGCAGAGTCAGCACCACCATCGCCACTGGCCATAGCGGAGAAGGACTTGATCATACCCAACACCGTACCGAACAGACCGGTCAACGTACCCAGCGTTACGATAGAACCGATGATCGGGAGGTTCTCCTGCATCATAGGCATTTCGAGAGCGGTAGCCTCTTCGAGTTCTTTCTGGATGGAGAGAATCTTCTGTTCCTTGGTCAGGACAGTGTTTTCTTCCATTTCCTTGTACTTCTTGAGGGTAGCACCAACCACGTTGGCTACAGAACCACGCTGCTTGTCACAGATTTGCTGTGCCTTAGCCATATCGTTCTGCTTGAGAGCTACCTTGATGTCAGCAACGAACTTGGTGAGGCTGGTACGGCCGTAAGCATTGCGGATGGCGAAGAAACGCTCGATTGCGAGGGCTACAACGGTGATGAGAAGGGTCCAGATGATAGGCACAACGAAACCACCTTTGTAAACAGTACCCATCAGGTTGGCAGGTTCCAGAGAAATGTCATCGGGAGTCAGGAAAGAGAAGGCATAACCTGTCTCAGGACCACCCTTGAAGTTGGAGATATTACCAAAACCGAAGAGGTAGATAGCCACTGCGATCAAAGCACAAGCAATGATGACAGAAAGACCGGACTTGATACCGGTGAAACCGGCCGATTGTTTCTTGGGCGCACCTTTGGGTGCATTAGCATTTGTAGTTGCCATTGTTGTAAAGATTTAGTTTGTAAAATAAATAGTTATTGGTTTTCAGTGATTTGCAAAATCAGCTTTACATTCGGGTTCTTTACTACGGGGCAAAGATATATATTAAAAAAGGAATAGCTACCAAGTTGCCTGTAGTTTTTTAAAAATATTTTTGGATAACGATACGTTACGCATTTTCATACAACAAGACAAAATTCAGGCGGTTTTGTGAATGTACAAAACCGCCTGTTCGTATTCTTTTTACGTTGGTTTGCAAATTTGTCTGTTTTGGTTTGGTTTTGAGAAGCTGCCAAACTGACCTTTCTGGCCTTACTTGGACATCTGCACACTGCCCGAACCTATCATCTGCCCATCGGCAAAGATGTAGGCTCCGTAAGTTCCGGCACTCAGGAATTCTGATACCGGGACATAAAGCGTCACATGGGTTTCCTGTCCGTTGTATTCCACCGTCTTGGCTGCGGAGTAACCTATCTGGCGGTTCTCATAGCTGAACGTACCCGACTCGCCTACCACCTGTTGGTTGGGCTTGAGCAAGCGTACATAGACCGTGCGGTTGCCGGCCTTGGCGGTGACATTACGCGTAATGGTGAAGGAGATGCTGAAGCGCGTGATGTCCTTACTCTTTTTGGCAGCTTTCCCGTTCTTTTTCAGCGGCGAAATGCTGATGCCCGTAGCGTTGAGCTGTGCGGCAATGGCCACCTTTTCGTTCAGATGGGAGTTCTCCGCCTGGATATTAGAGTTTTCCGCACGTGTACGCTCCGCGTCGGCACGCGCCTGATCACGCTCGCCAATCAGGGTGAGATTAAGTTGCTGCAAGGAGTCCACCTGACGGATATAGTCCCGCAGGACGGCTCTCACCGTGGCCAGTTCTTTCTTCAGCCGCAGGATTTCGGCAGAACTGTTGGCACGGGTGTTCTTGAGTTCCTTGAGCAATGCTTCAGCACGCGCCTGCTCCTGGTTCAGCCTGGCAATGAGGGAATCGTCGCGCACATTTTTCTTGAGTTCGCCGTATTGGCTGGCAAACTCAGCGTACTGGTTCTCCATCTCGCGTTTGTCCAGCTCGGCCAGTTGGCGCAACTCTTCCAGTTCCTTGTCCTTGTCGGCCAATTTCTTGGCATTGTCATTGCACGACAAGAGGCACAACCCCAAAATGGAGAAAAGGAAAAAACCTATAAAAAAATGAGTGGTCTTTTTCATTGTAAGGGCATTATTCAATTACGGTTACCCATCCGTGGGTGTCAGGTGCGGTGCCATACTGAATGGCGCGCAAGAGGTGATAAAGCTTTTCGGAAACCGGTCCGGGCTTGCCGTCCTTGGAGATGACATAGCTCTTATGGTTCTCCAAATCGTCGATTTTGCGGATTGGACTGATTACAGCTGCTGTGCCGCAAGCTCCAGCCTCCTCGAAAGTGTCGAGTTCTTCTTCCGGAATGGGGCGTACTTCCACTTCCAGACCGAGATCCTTGGCCAACTGCTGCAGACTTCTGTTGGTAATGGAAGGAAGAATGGACGTTGACTTGGGCGTGATGTATTTGCCATCCTTGATACCGAAGAAATTGGCAGCACCGCATTCATCGATATATTTCTTCTCACGTGCATCGAGGTAAAATTCCGAAGCATAGCCCGCTTCGTGGGCTATCTGGTTGGCCTTCAGGCTGGCAGCATAGTTGCCGCCCACCTTGTAGCGACCTGTGCCAAGCGGTGCGGCACGGTCGTACTCGCGGATGATGACGTAGTCGTTCGTGGCAAAGCCGCCCTTGAAGTAGGGGCCTACCGGGGTCACGAATATCATGAAAAGGAATTCGTCGGCGGGATGAACACCCACCTGTGCTCCGGTGCCGATGAGAAGCGGACGGATATAGAGCGAAGCACCGCTTTCATAGGGAGGCACGAAGCGTTCGTTGAGTTTCACCACCTTCTGCACCATTTCCTCGAAGCGTTCCGTAGGGAGTTCGGGCATCAGTATGCCCCGACAGGTGCTTTGCAGACGTTCTGCATTGTCCTTTACCCTGAAAGCGCGGATTTTACCGTCGGGACAGCGGAAGGCTTTCAGCCCTTCAAATGCTTCCTGTCCGTAGTGGAGGGAAGTTGCCGCCATGTGGATATTGATGATTTCCGAAGAAGAAACCTCTATTTCGCCCCACTCTCCGTTGCGGTAATAGCAGCGGACATTATAATCAGTAGGTATGTAACCAAACTTCAAATTGGCCCAATCGATGTTCAACATTTGCAATCTAATTTAATTTGGATAAATAATGCGTTGCAAATATAGTGCAAGGTCTACGAATAACGAAAACAACGCCGAAAAGTTTTGTTAAGGCATGACTGAAATCTCCAATACGAGGATAAAGTCCATACACAATAATACCTACCGGAAAGGCGTATGCAAATACGCTTTCCCGGCAGGCACATACCTAATGTATGATTATTCGCAGCGGAAGCCGCAGGAGTCAATGGCATCCGTCACAATCTTGATACAAGCGCGGCACGTTTCCAAGTCTGCAGCTTCGGCCATGACGCGTACCAGCGGTTCGGTTCCCGACTCGCGCACCAGCATACGGCCATTGCCTTCCAGTTTGGCCTCCGCCTGAGCCACAGCCTGCTGCACCAAGGGGGCTGACATCACCATCCGCTTGTCGGTCACACGGACATTTTCCAACACCTGCGGATAGATTTTCACGGGAGCGGCCAGTTCGGAGAGCGGCAACTTCTTGGCCAGCATCACTTCCATCATCTTCAGGCTGGTCAGGATGCCGTCGCCAGTGGAGGCGTACTTGGAGAAGATGATGTGTCCACTCTGTTCGCCACCGATGGAATTGTGGTGGGCAGCCATATAGTCGTACACATTCTTGTCGCCCACAGCGGTTTTGGCGTAACCGATACCCAGCTCTTCCAAGGCCTTGAAGAGTCCGAGATTGGACATGACGGTAGCCACCACGGCGTTGTCATCTGTCATCTTGCCACGCTCCTGCAAGTACTTGGCGTAAATGTAGAGGATTTTGTCACCGTCCACCACCTGGCCGTTCTCGTCCACACAGAGGCAGCGGTCGGCATCACCGTCATAGGCAAAGCCCACGTCCAGTTTGTTTTCCACCACATACTTCTGCAAGCCCTCGATATGGGTACTTCCGGCGTTCCGGTTGATGTTCACGCCATCGGGCTCAGCATTGAGCAGATAAACTTTTGCGCCCAAAGCATTGAACACGCCGGGAGCGATGTTCCACGCACTGCCGTTGGCGCAGTCAAGCGCGATGCGTTTACCCTTGAACGAGAAACGGCCCAGCGAGATGAGGTAACCCATGTAACGGTTACGTCCGGAAACGTGGTCAACGGTCTGGCCGATTTTGTCGCGTGTGGCATAAGGCGGAATGCCCGACTTGCCGTCGAGGAAATCCTCAATCTTCGCCAGCACCTCGTCCTCCATCTTCTCGCCCTGATCGTTAATCAGTTTGATACCATTATCATAGAAAGGATTATGGCTGGCAGAAATCATGATGCCGCAATCAAACGAGTCTGCTTTGGTGATATAAGCTACAGAAGGTGTGGTTGTGACGTGCAGCAGATAGGCGTCAGCTCCAGACGATGTAATGCCGGCAGCAAGGGCGTACTCGAGCATATAGGAAGAGCGTCGGGTGTCTTTTCCGATGACGATGCGGGCATTTTCGTCGCCATGCTGATGAGTTTGGTTGAAATACCAGCCGAGGAAACGGCCGATTTTGAAAGCGTGTTTGGCGGTAAGAGTCACATTGGCTTCTCCCCGGAAGCCGTCAGTTCCGAAATACTTTCCCATTGTCTTGTTTTTTTGTTCTGGTTTAGGTAATATAAAATAAAGAAAGATTCCCTCTCTGTGAGAGGGCGCAAATATACTGTTATCGTTTAAAACAAAAATCCATTCCCGTTAATATTTTTCAAGAAAAAAGAAAAGCCGCGCCCCCACGAGGAGGGCACGGTATTAGAATGAGTGGTCAAATCAAAAGAAAATCACTTCACGTAAACTTTCTTCTTGTTGACGATATAAACACCCCGTTGAAGCTTACCGGTAACCTTGCGGCCATCCAGTGTATAAGCGTCATCGGAAGTAGTACCGACAGCCACATTGGAAATACCCGTTTGAGTGGAAACGGTGAAAGTCAAGGTAAATTTGGGATTGTAGATAGCACCGAAGGAAGAAACACCGAAGTCCGCCTCAAAGTCTGCATAGTTACAGTTGTAAATGGTGGCCTCGGGAACAGTAATGGTGTAAGTTCCGGGAACTTCAATAGGTTCTGCCAAGGTCATAATGAAGTTTTGGTTGTAACCACCATTGGTTTCCATGTTTAAATCCAAAGAAACGGTGGTTACAGCATTTCCCTCAGCATCCTTCACCTCAACGACCTTCGAAGGATCGAAACCACCGACGAAGTCGTCATCGTAGGGAGAGGTCATCGTCACGAGAACCGTATGGAGTTCGTCAACCACGCTGCCATTGACAGGATCGGATGAACCGAACACAAAGCGGTCTGAAGGTAATACTACTTCGTAAGCCAATGAAATGCGGTCGGTTTCTTCACCATAGCACATGGGGGATCCATCTGCATCTGTACCAGTGATTACCAGCAATAATCCGGTTGCGTTAGCGGTCAAACTCTCGGGAATATTGATGGTCAAAACCTTATCTTCCACAACCACGGCACCTTCCACAGCAAGCAGGTTAGTTCCACGGAACGACATATTATTGCGACAAGCCACGCTGGTCGGCATCTCCACAGCCTTGTTGAAAGTCAAAACCACCTGGCTGGGCAAAGTATTTTCCTGAACGCCATCTTCGGGCGTGACGGATACCACCTTCAGAGGTTCAACGACAGTGAACGTGAGCGTAAATTCGGGATTATAGATAGCACCGTCAGACAATCCGCTGTCCTCTTTGGTGAAATCTACCATGGAGTTCCACACCATCTGCTCAGGAACAGTAACTGAATAAGTTCCGGAAGCGGTGATCTCATCAGCGAAAAGGAGATGAACCATATACCAGTCATCATTATCATAGTCCAGCACGGCAGTGGTAACAGTCTCGCCGGCAGCGTTCACCACGGGCAATGCAGCTGATGTTGCCAGAGGCGAGAGCGTGGGCATATCATCGTAGGAAATGGCGATGTCAGAAAGTGATGCAACTACTGCACTATCCGCAGGATTCGTTTCTGCGTAAACAAATGTATCGGGAGCAGGAAGAATCTGATAATTGTAAGTGAGATCAGCATTACACATTCCGCTCACACCC
Source organism: uncultured bacterium (assembly GCA_945867195.1). Lineage (GTDB taxonomy): Bacteria > Bacteroidota > Bacteroidia > Bacteroidales > Bacteroidaceae > Alloprevotella. The sequence continues at coordinate 6,871 of CAMBHR010000064.1, forward strand.
GTGAAAGCCGTGGCAGGAACTACCAGCAAATACCTGCCGACACTTGAAACAGGCTCAGCCAAAGTTAGGGTAACAGTTGCGCTATCCACAGTGACACTTGGCGTGAGAGAAAGCCCTGCCATACGATTGTTGAGCGAAATCACCACATTCTCATCATAAGTTACCTCTTCGGGGAAGGTCAACGTAAAAGTGGAGAGTTCGTGAAGTGAACTTTCAGGGGCAGGTGCCACAGCAGTAGGCTCCAGGAATTCCACCGTGTAGGTCAGCGTAATATCGGGATTGTAGAACACGCCGGTCATGGGATCAAAGGGTTCGTTGGCAGTCAAATCCACATTATTTGCCACAGTCTTAGCAGGCACTACCACCGAATAGGTACCGGACTGCGTAAACTGATAAGTGGTTTCCTGTTGATTGTCAGCGTCCCAAGGCGTCAGGATGATACCGTTTCCGGCATTTTCCTTAACAGCCAGCTTACACAACTGTTCTCCTGCCTCGTTGGTCAGGTAAATCTGAGCATCTTGGTTCAACCAATCCAAATCCTTTGTAAATGTAAGCTCTATACGGTCCAACACACCCGGAAGAACAGATTGGCTCTCAGGTAATACGGAGGCAGGAAGCAGGGTCGGAGCTTCTGCATTGGCAGCTACAGCCAATGCTTCTGTGGGATCGAATGTGGTAGAAGACTCTACGATAGTCACGCAGTTGCCTTCATCACCCAAATCGTTATAACCATTGATAATACCACCACAACCTTTATAAAAATTTGACACGCCGAACTGACTATTCTGCATGGCTAATACAAGAGGACTGGCCGTATTGTTACTGGTAAATGCCTGAAGAGAGTCGGCAAATACGGGAGCATCGCTCAAAGCTGCATAGCCCCACGAAAGGTCCGGGCGAGAGCCCATATTGACAAATTTCTTTGCAACAGGAGAATACAGGCGATAGGCACCGTGTACTGTCTTCAGGAAAACAAATTCCTGATTTTCTGTAGCAAGGTCTGCTGTTGCTCCCGGCACACCTCGGGAAACAAGCATTTCGGAACCGGTAGAAACATTGCCTTCCTCATCAGTATAGATAAAGTCAGGGTCGTACGACCAATTTCCGCGAGGATTGGTAATCAGATAGGTTTTGGAATTATCAGTTTCCGCCAAAGACTTGATTGGCCAAACCAATGAAGCTTCATAAGCTGCCACCCGGTCTCTGATATTATTGTATAAGTTTTCTTCCAAATCGTCCACTCTTGTAATGACCATCGTATTTCCCGGGTCCGACGTATCATTCCAATTCGTTAGAACTGACGGATTTTGGTTCACAGAGAGATTCACCTGATAGCTACCGAAGGCCAACACCGTAGGATGCGTGTCTGCATGTGCGCCGGTCGACGGAAGCAACTGGAAATTATACCCCTGAGGTACATCGGTAAAAACAGTGCCACTACCGTCTTTATAGAGGAATTTGCCACTTGCTCTATTGAAGAGATAGCAACCATGTTCCGTTTTAAAGATTACCCACTGAAAGTTTGCATCCGTAATATCGGGCATGTCAGTTGTCACATCACCATTCATGGAGCACCATGCTGATGTTTCAGACTTGTTGGGCGCATACATCAAGAAGCCTCTGTCGTAAGACTCAATGGTATAGAGCGAGATATTGTTCTGCTCGTCCAAAGAGGTCATGATTTCTTGCGCCGTAGCTCCTACACCTGCACACATGGCAATGAGAAGCAGCGAGAAAAATTGGTAAATTTTACTCATAGCGTAATTAGATTAAAAAATTAGTAATAATAGGAAAGGTTTAAAATCGTTCTTAAAGGAAAACAGGAAGACAGCAGATAGCCCAACGGACCATCCTACCCACCATGTCATTTGACTTGGGACTAACTATGGGGCAAATATATTAAAAAAGCTACTAATCGATAAAGAATTTATACTATTAACAAGATATTATCGACAAAATCCAGGTTAATATCAAGTTCCTGTCCTAAAAAATCAAAAAATAGTAAGATAAGAGGGCCATCCTACACTTACAAAATTGATTTTCTGTACCGCGCCACAGCCTAACATTTTTAAAGAAGCACTATCTTTACATAACATAGGCGGCGGCTCGGAAAAAGAAAAACAAAACTTTCAGCTTTGTTTTTCGTTCTTCACTCACCTTGCACTATCTTTGCCCCCCATAACCTAACTTCTCTACTAATGTACGCAATCATTATCAATGCCGTAGCCGTGGTGGCCGGCAGTGCCATTGGTGCACTCTTCCGCAGAAGCATCAGCGAAAAATACATCAATGTGCTCAATACAGCCATGGGGCTTTGCGCCTTGGTACTGGGCAGCAAGGTGGCCATGGAGAATATGCAAAAGTCCAACTATCCGGTACTCTTCATTTTCTGCCTGTCATTGGGCGGACTGGTGGGCACTGTCTGCAAACTGGACCAGCGCATGGAACGGGCCACCAAACGCATATCAACCACCAACCTCTCCGAGGGCATCACAACGGGCGTTCTGCTGTGCTGCGTGGGCACATTGGCCATGATGGGTCCCGTGATGAGCGCGCTCTATGGCGACAACACATACCTCATGACGGCAGCCACGCTCAACCTCGTCACCATGATTGTACTGGCCTCGTCCTATGGTTTCGGCACAGCGATCACGGCGGTGGTCGTGTTCATCTGGATGTCCGGCATCTACGGCATAGCCCTCCTGTCGAAAACATTCATCTCGGAAGAACTGATCAGCGAAGTGTCGTTGGTGGGCGGCATTCTCATTGCGGCCTCCGGCCTCGGTGTGCTTCACATCAAGGACTGCAAAACCATCAACCTGCTGCCGGCACTGATCATGCCGATGATTTATTTTGCCATTCAGAGCCTGCTTAACCTATAGGGGACAGGAAACCCCTAAATCCCCACCCTATTCCGCCTGCCTACCTGCAACAGACCGGACAAAGTGCGTTTTTCCGGTCTGACCCATAAACTCATCGCCCCACAGTGGTATGCTGCGGGGCGATGAGTTTTTTTCGGATGATGGAATCATTTGATGTGCTGGCGGATGCGGCGAAGGTAGTCGTTGAGTGCCACTTCGTCCTTGTTGTCGATAATGGCCAGAAGCTGCTTCAGCTCGTCACGGATTTTCGACACCTGCCCTCCCGTGCGTGGATTGAAAAGGATTTCACGCAGCAGGCAGTCGTCCTCCCCCAACACGCCGCGCGCTATCTGCATGTGGCGTTTGAAGGTAGTGCCCGGCGCATCCTGGTGTTTCATCACGGCAGCAAAGACAAACGTGCTGACGAAAGGGATGCTCAGCGAGTAGGCCACGGTTTCGTCGTGCTCCTCGAACGAATATTCGCAAATGTGCAGTCCGAGCCGGCTGTAGAGGTCACGGAAGAAGATGCGCCCCATGTAGTCGCCTTCGGTAATGATAATGGCGTTCTCGTTGCTCAACGCCCCGAGATTCGCAAAGGTGGGTCCGAACATCGGGTGCGTGGACACATAACGCATACCCTGTTCCTCGTAAAACGCTTTCAAGCCCGTTTTCACCGACGATATGTCGCTGAGGATGCAGCTCGGCGGCAGATGGGGGATGACGGTGCGAAACACATCGAGCGTATATTTCAGCGTGACGGCATTGATGACCAGTTCCGGTTCAAAATCATCGATCTCGTCCAGGCTGGTGAAACGCCGCGTGTTGTACATGAAGCGCAGGCGTTTGGCATCAATATCGTACACCGCCGTTTCGTGGTCAAAGCTCAACAAATCCACGAAGAAGGAGCCCATCTTGCCGGCTCCCAATACCAATATTCGCATAAGGGAGGAAAATTTGATTTACAATTTGCAGTCAGGAATTACCGAACGCATACGTACTGCGATTGTCAGTCATTCTGCAAACCGGAAGAAGCCCATTTGTTTATTTGTTCATCACGTCAATCTGCTGTCGTACGCTCTCTTCGTGGATGTTCTCGAAAACAGCCTTGACGAAGTCGGCAGACATGCCGCACAGCACGCCCTGCGCACCGCGTTTGTAAAGGATTTCCGTGTAACGTCCGGTCTGCACCACGGTCATGTCGTGTTCGCGCTTGTACTGCCCGATTTCACGGCTCACACGCATACGCTTGGCAAGCATCTCGATGAGCGAGTTGTCAATATCGTCAATCTGGTGGCGCAGGGCATCGAGGCTCTCGGTCGAAGCCGTGACATTGCGGATGACGAGTTTGTCGAGGATAAAGTCGAGCACATCGGGCGTAACCTGCTGTTTGGCATCGCTCCAGGCACAGTCAGGGTTGCAGTGGCTCTCCACTATCAGGCCGTCGAAGCCCAGATCCATGGCCTGCTGGCAGAGGGGAGCCACCAGTTCGCGTGCTCCGCCGATGTGGCTGGGGTCACCGAAGATGGGAAGTCCCGGCACGCGGCGGCGCAGCTCAATAGGGATGTGCCACATGGGCAGGTTGCGGTACAAGCGTTTCTCGTAGGTGGAGAAACCGCGATGGATAACGCCCAAGCGGGTGATGCCAGCCTGGTTGATGCGTTCCAGTCCACCAATCCAAAGCTCAAGGTCGGGGTTCACGGGGTTTTTCACCAGCACGGGCACATCATTGCCCTTCAGCGCATCGGCTATTTCCTGCATGGCGAAGGGGTTGGCCACGGTGCGGGCACCAATCCACAGCACGTCAACACCGGCTTTCAGCGCGGCCTCCACATGGACGTGCGTGGCCACCTCGGTACATACTTTCATGCCGAGTTCCTTCTGCACGCGATTGAGCCAAACGAGGCCCTCCTCGCCGATGCCTTCAAAGCCACCGGGCTTGGTACGGGGTTTCCAGATGCCGGCACGGAACAACTTGATGCCTTTGCGTGCCAGTTGGGTTGCGGTGTTCATCACCTGCTCTTCGGTTTCGGCCGAGCAGGGGCCTGCGATGACGACGGGACGTTTCACCTCGGCTTCTTCGCCGAGCAGGTTCAGGGGGTTAAGGTTGAGTTCCATATATTATTCATCAAAAAATTATTCACTACCATCATTCATTCCTCTTATCCGCTGTAATGCTTCGGCCAGCTTTTCTTCCTTGGCGCAAAGCGAAATGCGGATATAGCGTTGGCCGTTCGAGCCAAAGATGAAGCCGGGAGTAATAAACACGCGGGCTTCATGAAGCACCTTTTCGGTGAGTTCTTCGCAACCGGCATAGCTGTCGGGAATGCGTCCCCAAAGGAACATCCCCACCTGTGCCGGGTCGTAGTGGCACCCCAGGGCATCCATGATTTGGCCGGCCAACTTCCGTCGGCGTGCATACACCTGCACATTGGCCTCCTCATGCCAGGCATCGCTGTTCTGGTAAGCCTGCGCCGCCGCCAGTTGCAAGGGGCGGAACGTGCCCGAGTCGATATTGCTCTTCACCTTCAATATCCAGCTGACAAAGCGCGCATTCGTGGCCAGCATTCCCACGCGCCACCCGGGCATGTTATGGCTCTTGCTCATGGAGTTGAACTCGATGCAGCAGTCCTTCGCACCGGGCACCTGCAAAATGCTGAGGTGCTCACGGCCCAGGATGAAACTGTAAGGATTGTCGTTCACCACCACGATGCCGTGTCGACGGGCAAAGTCCACCAACTTCTCGTAGGTGGCGCGGCAGGCCGGTGCGCCGGTGGGCATATTGGGATAGTTGCTCCACAACAGGCGCACACCGCTCAGGTCCATTTGCTCCAGCTCGTCGAAGTCGGGTTGCCAACCGTTTTCCGGGCGCAAGTTGTAGTTCACGATTTCACACCCCAGCAATTTGGAGAGCGAAGTGTAGGTGGGGTATCCAGGATTGGGCACCAGCACCTTCTCGCCGGGATTGACAAAAGCCAACGTGGTGTGCAGAATGCCCTCCTTGGAGCCGATGAGCGGCTGGATTTCCGTGTCGGGGTCAAGCGTCACGCCGAACCAGCGTTGATAGAACTGCGCCATGGCCTTTCTCAGCTGCGGTATGCCCGCCGTGGGCTGATAGCCGTGGGCATCGGGCTTGGCAGCTTCGCGGCAAAGGGTTTGCACCGTCTCGTCAGAGGGCGGCATGTCCGGGCTGCCGATGGCCAAGGAAATCACGTCCTTTCCTTCCGCGTTCATCCGGGCCACTTCCTTCCCTTTGCGCGAGAAATAGTATTCCTGTACCTCCTGCAATCGCAGGGCAGGCTGTATTCCGATGTTATTTTCCTGCATATTCTCCCAGTATTTTCAGTTCGCGAATGAGGGGGCGCACCGCATCGATGCTCTGGCGGTAGCGCACATAGTCATCGTAGGCCACGTCCACATAGAACAGGTATTCCCACTCCCGGCCTATGATGGGCAACGATTGGATTTTTGTCAGATTGATTTTGTAGAACGAGAAGATGCTCAGCACCTGCGAAAGGGAGCCTTCTTCGTGGGGCAGGGCAAAGACCATACTGCTCTTGGTGGTGCGGTGCAGGTCGCGGAGCTTGTCGGCTGACCAAGGGTCGGCCAGCACGAGGAAGCGGGTGAAGTTGTGCTTGTTGTCCTCGATGCCCTGCTCCAGCACCTTCATGCCGTAAAGCGGTGCAGCCCCGGCGTGGCAGATGGCAGCGTGTCCGCGCAGCCGTTTGCGGCTGATTTCCTCGGCGGCCCCGGCGGTATCGCCGGCCTCCACCACCTTCATCTGCGGATGCTTGTCCAGGAAATCGCGACATTGCATCAGGGCCACGGGATGGGAATTGACTTCGGCGATGGTGTCCCAGTCATCCTCGGGCAGACACATGATGCTGTGCTCAATGTGCAGCTTGTGTTCCCCCACGATGGTCATGCCGCTCTCGCGCAGCAGTTCGTAGTTGTGGAGCAGGCTGCCGGCAATGGTGTTTTCAATCGCCATGAGCCCCAGCCGGGAATAGTCGTCGCGCATCTCGCGGAATATCTGCTCGAACGTATCGCAGCAAATCAGTTCCACGTCGTCATCGGGAAAGTACTGATGCGCGGCAATGTCGTGGAACGAGCCCCTGATGCCTTGGATCGCTATTTTCTTCATTAGGATGAACAAAAAGAAACCCGCCTCCGAAGGGAAGCGGGATTTCGTAAAGTTTCTATTGTTTAAGATGGTTGGCATACGACTTCCCGCTTCGCTGTTAGGGCAAAGTAAAAATAAAAGCCGTAAAAGAAGTATGCGTGAGCCATCATAAGGTTATTGTTATCTTTTTTACGCCAGCAAAAGTAAGGTCTTATTTGTAATCTGCAAACATTTAGTCAAGAAAAATGCAAAATAATGTATTTTCAGGTCAGGTCAGGGATGCTGAGTCAGGAAGAGGATAAGGGGCGTTCAGTGCCGACCGGAACAGCGAGTACCAGCCAGCAAAAAAAACGACGACCACGGCTTTTGTCTGGTTGCCCCTGGTACGGAATACACAAAAGAACCATCAATTGGCATTTACGAGGAAACTCGTCTTGAGGTGATGCAATGCCATTCCCACAAGTCCGGGAGTTGTGTGGACAAGTCCGGGAGTTGTGAAGACAAGTCCGGGAGTTGTGCGAACAAGTCCGGGAGTTGTGAAGACAAGTCCGGGAG
>CAMBHR010000065.1:0-13879 GCA_945867195.1 uncultured bacterium
TAAATGCTCTGGTTTGACCTCGGTTACTATCGGCAATAGTGTGACGAGCATAGGGGATGATGCTTTCTCTAATTGCTCTGGTTTGACCTCGGTTACTATCCCCAATAGTGTGACGAGCATAGGGCATGGTGCTTTCGGTTATTGCTCTCGTTTGACCTCGGTTACTATCGGCAATAGTGTGACGAGCATAGGGCGTTCTGCTTTCTATAAATGCTCTGGTTTGACCTCGGTTACTATCGGCAATAGTGTGACGAGCATAGGGTCTGATGCTTTCTATGGTTGCTCTGGTTTGACCTCGGTTCATATCTCAGATATTGCAGTTTGGTGTAAAATTGATTTTGAGGGCTCTGGTTCTAATCCTTTATCTTATGCTCATCACTTATATTTGAATGGAGAAGAGGTAAAGGATTTGGTAATCCCCAATAGTGTGACGATCATAGAGGATAATGCTTTCGAATATTGCTCTGGTTTGACCTCGGTTACTATCCCCAATAGTGTGACGAGCATAGGGAGGGATGCTTTCGCTAATTGCTCTGGTTTGACCTCGGTTACTATCCCCAATAGTGTGACGAGCATAGGGTTTTGTGCTTTCTCTGATTGCTCTGGTTTGACCTCGGTTACTATCCCCAATAGTGTGACGAGCATAGGGTCTTTTGCTTTCTCTGGTTGCTCTGGTTTGACCTCGGTTATTATCCCCAATAGTGTGGAGAGCATAGGGACTAAGGCTTTTGCTAATTGCTCCGAACTCCTTGATGTCTATTGTTATGCCGAGAAGGTGCCTTCTACACAGAGCGACGCATTTAATGGTTCTTATCCAGAATATGCCACCCTGCACGTTCCTGATGCTTCCATTGACAGTTATAAGGCAACTGCACCTTGGAGCAGTTTTGGAAAGATTGTAGGTCTTTCTGGTGAGGAGCCCGAAGTGGAGAAATGCGCTACACCTGTGGTGACTTATGCCGAAGGAAAGTTGTCCTTCTCTTGCGAGACGGAGGGGGCGGAGTTTGTTACCAATGTAGTGGCTGAGGATGCAAAGAAATACTACGATGCAAAAATAGAATTCAGCGCCACATACAATATCGAGGTCTTTGCCACCAAGGCCAATTGCGAGAACTCCGACACCGTGAATGTGTCACTTGTTTGGGTGGAGAACGGTGATGTTAACGTGGATACTGGCGTTATCAGCGTCCCGGCTGCTCCAGTGCTTGTTCAGGGCAATAGTGGTGTCCTCAGCGTGAGCGGTGTGGCAAAGGGCACTGACGTGGCGGTTTACACCATCAGTGGCACCGAGGTTGCCCGTTCAACTGCTACCAACGGCACAGCAACCATCAGCACCGGCCTGCAGAGCGGCACCATCGTGGTAGTGAAGTTCGGCAACAAGAGCGTGAAGTTGAAGATTTAAGCCCCAGAGCGCATTCTTTTTGCACAATATAAACAATCCGCAGACACCCCAGTGATGGCCAGTGTCTGCGGATTGGCGTTTTGTGTGGGATAGTTTTCCGTTATCGTCCTCAGTTCGCCTTTGCGTCCTTTGCGTGAGATAAAGAGACAATCCAGTCTCATCTGTGGGCAATTAACGTTCACTGCTTGTGAAAACTCAAGTTTCGGATTTAGGTTGAGAGGATATATGGGCATAAAAAAGGCTAAAAGTCATTGTCTTCTCCCAGCCGTAATTATCATTGAATACTTCAATTTCAATCATACTTTTATGTGTTATTTGTCATCTGCCAGCCATAATGGAGAATCTTTCTGGACGGCTCTTGCTATAACTTCTCTAAATGCAGGTTTCACAAGTGCATACTCTGGAACTATCTGTCTGTATTTCAATTCTATTATAGGTCTTATATTACGTTTTATAATCATTCAACAGATTGGCTTCATATATCTTCCTGAATCTCTTTGATGTTGAAGGATGTATCTTGAGGTGCGGAGTGAACACATGAAGCGCATCTATATGCTGATGAGAGTTGTAGGATTCGGTAGTCAGTACAGTATAAACATCATCTGACGCATCACTGACCTTATCACTGACAAACTCATTGTAGTGCTCAGTATCTTTCTTCGACATTGCCGGACCTGGCAGGAAGGCAAGATAAACTTCATCGTCTTCAAGTACTTCTACAATCTCCCCAGGGTGAAACCTTAGGTCTTTATATCCTGACTTCATCACTTTTTTTGCGCCATCATATAGCGTACAATGAAAATCAGCGAGTTACGTAAAATCATTGGGTGATTTTGGGTGGCGCAAGCGAAAAAACGTGTACCTTTTGCACCATGTATGTACGCAAGAAATACAATCGTTCCGGATCTACCAGTGTGGTAGTGGTCAGTAAAGCGAGTGGAAAGTATAAAGAAATAAAATCGTTTGGCTCCTCTACATCCGAAGAGGAGATACATTCATTATGCGATAAGGCTGCTGCATGGATACGTTCATTTGGCGGTCAGCAAGAACTTGACTTTGATGGCCGCAAGGCTAAAGAAGTCGAGGAGACAGAGCGTTTTCTTAGCAATATCGACAACGTGTTGATAAACGGTACTCATCTTCTGCTTGATCAAGTCTATGACAGCATCGGTTTCAACCAGATTCCCGATGAGATTCTGCGTCATTTGGTAATAGCAAGGGTGTCGCAGCCCAGAAGCAAACTTGCCACAGTAAATTACCTGAAGTCATATTATGATGAAGATGTTGACCTCAACCACATCTATCCCAAAGTTTCTGCAAATATAAACGCATAACCAAGCATAATGGTTGCGGAATTAACAATTTATGTACGCCACTCTTTTTAGGGTAAAGTCATATAAACTCACCTTTGCGTATATATAGGAGCCATAAATCGCCATGGCGAAGCCGCTTGTTGGGCAGTCAGGGATAGACACAGGATGAGGCTGAAGGTTCCGGGCAGCCCGTTGTCGGCATCCGTGTGCCGACCGGTGCTGTACGGCCTTCAGCCTCATCAGCTATGAGACGTACCCCTTCCTGTCGGGGAAGGGCGGTGAGAAGGTGGGGAGGTTATCTCTTCAAGTTCGGGTTCTTCTCCTTTTCGGTGTTGGGGTAGGGGATGTAGATGCTTTCATCACCGGCCCATGTGGACTTCGTCACGCTGACGCTTTCTTTCACCTTCACACCCGGAGCCACTTCGATGAGAGCGTTGGCCACGCGGTAGTCAAAGTTATCCTTCAGACGGTTCATGCGGAACTCGTCGCTGCGGCGCGTTACCATGGCCACCCAGTAGCCGGCCACTTCCCAACCGTGTTCCCAGTAGGCGGCTTCGGCCAGCTGGTCGGCGGAAAGGTTGTCTATGGCGTAGGTTCCCATGCCGGGGATGGTGATCTGGTCGGCATCGTTGCAGGCACGGGCGTGTACGCGCTTCAGGCATTGCTTGGCCAGGGAGAGGTCGGCCACGCCTCCGCGTGCGGCACTTTCGGCATACCACAGCAGCACCTCGGAGTAGCGGATGACGCGGTGGCGGTGACCGTTGGTCATGCCGCGATAGTTGCGTTCCAGGTAGTTGTAGGGCTGCGCCAGTTCCTTGCCGTCGGCATCGGCGTTGGTGGTGAACACGCAGAACATGGGGTGGTTGGCAGCCACCACGGGTTCGCCCTGGTCGTCCTTTGCCCACCAGTCTACCACCTTGGTGATGTTGCCGTTGCCGTCCTCGAAGGTCACTTTGGGAGCGTAGACGGCATCCTTGCGCGGACCTTCGGGATAATTTTTCCAGAACTTGATTTCGCCCCAGGCATCGCCCCAGCCGCCATCGCCAAGACCTTCAAAGCGGCAGCAGGAAGTGAGTTGCGAGTCGTGGTCCCAGCTGCCGTTAATCGGCGAGTTGTCAATGCCGACCAAGGTAGCCTTGTTGTAGTTGTGGCCCATGGAGTAAACCTGGTTCCATTCGTTTTCAAGATAGAAACCGTATGCTGCCTCTTTGTCGATCACTTCCTTGGCTTTCTCGGCAGCCAGTTTGTAATACTCCGGCCCCAGGTTGAGCGGATAGCCGGCCATGGACATGTAGACGGCGGCGAGGGTAGCCTGTGCAGCCTGTTTGGTGACCCATGCGTCCACTCCGTCGTGGTGGCGCGGTGCCTTGTCGTAGCCGGTGGGGAGTTTGGCCTCCGCATCCTTCAGGTCTTCCACGATGAGTTTGTACACGTCTTCCACCTTGTCGGGTTTCTGGTCCGGTGTGGTGATGGCCGACGAGGTGATGAGCGGCAGCGGTCCGAAGATGCGCACGAGATAATAGTAGGCGTAGGCGCGCCAGTATTTGGCGTTGCCTATGGCAATGTTCTTCTCCGTGTCGCTCACGGGGGCGTTGCCGGCCGTTTCGATGATCAGGTTGGCAGCCTTGACGACAGCGTAGTGGTTTTTCCATGCGGCGGTCACGCCCTTGTTGTTGTCCGATGCGCTGAAAGCATCCAACTCAGCGCAAGCCTGTTTGTTCGAGCCGGGGTTGGCGGTGATGTCATCGCCTTGCCACTGCGGGTACATCATGTTGGTCCAGCCCTGTGTGAGGTTCACCTTTTCGTAGAGTGCCGTCACACTGCCTTCCAGGGCGGCCTGCGAGTCGAGGTAGTTGCCCGGCGTGAGCAACCCCTTGGGATCTTCTTCCAGAAAATCATTGCATGAGGCGGTGAGGAGTGCTGCTGCCATCATGCATCCCATGAATATTTTGCTTTTCATTGTGTTATACTTTATGGTTTGGGAATGATGCAAATAAGGTTATGAGGTGTTGCGCTACGCGCAGGTTATGAGGTTCATGCATTACTGCTAATGGCGGATAATATGGCCGCATCGGGTAACGGGATAACCATGTAACCTTATCTCTTATAACCTAAAGAAATGAGGGTCAGAACGTCATGCGCACACCCAGGGTGAAGGTACGCGGGTTAGGATACGAACCCATGTCAAGACCGTTGTTCACGTCCACGTGGCTGCTGCTGAAGGATGCGCCTGCGGGGTCGTTGCCCTTGTAGCCGGTGATGGTGAAGAGGTTCTGCACGGAGAAGGAGAAACGCAGGTCGGCCACGTTGCCCACCTTCGTGCGTGGCAGGGTATAGGCGATGCTCACGTTCTGGCATCGGAAGTAATCAGCGTCTTCCAGCCATTTCGTGGAGTTGCCATAGTTCTTGTTCTGTGCGCCGAGCGAAGGCATCTCCTTGCCGATGAGGCCGATGTAGTCCTTGTCGGTGACGAACATGGATGCGCCCACCTGCGAATTCATGGCAAAGCGCACGAGGTTCAGGCGTTGCGCGCCGAAGGAGGCGTTGAAGAACACGTTGAAGTCCCAGTTCTTCCAGGAGAGCGTGTTGTTCCATCCCAAGGTGAAGTCCGGGTTGGCACAGCCGATGACAAAGCGGTCGTCGCCCGACGGGGTGAGCGTAATGTTGCCGTTTTTGTCATAGTAAGCGTCAACATACGTGTTGTCATCCTGCTTTTGCAGCCCGGCCCATTTGTAGCCGTAGAACGTACCGATGGCCTCGCCTTCCTTGATGATGGTGCAGGCGTCAACCGTTCCCTGCGAGGGGCTTTCTCCGTAGAGGATGGGGTCTTCGGCGGTGAGTTTGGTCACTTCGTTCTTGATGTAGCTGCCGTTGAGGCTGGTGGTCCAGCTGAAGTCCTTGGTCTGGAAGATGCGGGCCGTCAGGCTGACATCCACACCCTTGTTGCTCACTTCGCCGGCGTTGACCCAGTACGTCGGGCCTCCCTGATAGTCCGGAGCCGTCTTCTTCAGGAGCGCGTCGGTCGTCTTCTTGCTGTAATAGTCCACGCTCAGGGCGAGGCGGTTCTCCAGGAAGCCGAGGTCAATGCCCAAGTCGAACTGCTTCACCTTTTCCCAGGTGAGGTCAGGCGTGGCAGGATTGTTGGACCAGTAGCCCGTGAAGTTTGTGCCTGTGCCGTAGTTGAATGACATCGATGACATGGTGCCCAAAGTGCTGTAGGGGGCGATGTCCTGGTTGCCGATGATACCGTAGCTGGCGCGTATTTTCAGATTGCTGATGGCCTTGATGTGCTGCATGAACTCTTCCTGCGAAACGGTCCAGGCTGCGGCGATGGAGGGGAAGTAGCCCCATTTGTCGTTGGTAAAGCGCGAGCTGCCGTCGGCGCGGAACGTACCCGTAAGCATATAACGGTCGTTGTAGTTGTACATCACGCGGGCCACACCCGAGAGAAGCGTCCATTTGTTGTAGCCGTTGGCGGCGTTGCGGGTGGCGGCGTTCTGCACGTCCCAGTAACCCACGCTCTCGTTGGCCAGGTTGTCGCCGCTCACGTTCATCATGCGGTATTCGGACGACGTGGCCTCCCACACGCCGGTGGCGGTGAGCGCGTGGCCGCCCCACTTGTGCGTATAGGTCAGGTTGTTGGTCGTTTGGAGCAAGAGGCGGTAAACGTCGGAGTTCGACATCGAGCTGGCGCCCATGGCCTTGCTCGAGCCGAAGCTGTATGCCTTGCGGTCAGAGTAGTCAGCACCGTTGGTAGTGGTGAAGGTGAGGCCGGGAAGGATGTTGAACTTCAGGTCAATGTGGCCGCTGGCGGTGCTCTTCTGCCGGTCGTTCTGTGTGCCGTTCAGATAGGCCAACGGGCTTTTCTGGATACAGTTGTAGGGGTCAAGGCTGTACGAACCGTTGTCGGAGAAGATTTCCATGGTCGGCGAGTAGTTCAGCGCAATCCAGATGGGGTTCCACTGGTTCTGGTTGAAGCCCGTTCCCTTTCCCTTTCCTTGCGCCAGGTTCACGTCGGCGGTGAGTTCGAGCCAGCTGAAAAGTTTGCTGTGGACGTTCATCTTGGCCGAGTAGCGTTCAAATTTGGTGTTTTCGATGACACCCTCGTGCTGCATGTAGTTGCCGGAAACATAGAACTGTGTTTCCTCATTTCCTTTCGAGATGGCCAGTTTGTAGTTTTGTGTCACGCCGGTGCGGAGCACTTCGTCCAGCCAGTCCACTCCGGGATTGGTGCCCTTCAGGTAGCCGGTCAGCTGGTCGGGGTCGACACCTTTATAGTCAATCAAGGCTTGTGCGTATTCTTTCGTGCCCATCACTTCCGGCATGTTGTAAGCCTTGGCGATACCTACTGTGGCGTCGAACACCACTTGCGTGCCCGATGAGCGGCCTTGCTTGGTCGTGACGAGCACCACGCCGTTGGCACCGCGCGCACCGTAGATGGCTGTCGACGAAGCGTCTTTCAGCACTTGCATGCTTTGAATGTCCTCCGGGTTGATGCCTTCCAGTCCGCTTTCGCGTACGATGCCGTCGACCACGTAGAGCGGGTCGTTGCTCTTGTTGATGGAGCTGACACCGCGCACACGGATTTTCAAATCACCGCCTGGCACGCCGCTCTGCATCACTTCGATACCCGAAACGCGGCCTTGCAGTGCGTCCTCGATACGGGTGACGGGCTCGTCCTTGAACGACTTGTTGTCCATCACGGCCACAGAACCGGCCAAGTCGGCCTTGCGCACTGTGCCGTAACCGATGACTACGGCCTCGTTCAGCGTGTTGTCCATGCTTTTGAGGCTGACGTTGAGGGTCGTGCTGGTTACTTTCTTCTCGTAGCGTTCGTAGCCGATGTAGGAGAACACGAGTGTCTGGCCGGGAGCAACCTTGATGCTGAAGCGGCCTCTTGCATCGGTCACGGAACGCACTTTCGTGCCTTTCACCACTACGGTAACGCCGGGCAGTGCCTCGCCGGTTTCGTCCGTCACGATGCCGCTGACGGTGCGTTGTTGTTGTAACTCAGTGGAAAATGCCACGTTGTCATGGGGAAGCAGGGCATGGGCGTTCAGACTGGCCGATGCACAAAGCAACAAGCCCAGACATACGGGCCGGGCAAACTCACGGCTTTGCATCTTGCGCAAACCGAGTGCCCAACGGTTGTTCTTGGAGCTTTTCATAAAAACAGGTAAGAGAATAAGGTTGAATAAACTGGTTTGTTTGTCCGCAAAAATAGAGGGCTGGTAGGTTAAAAACAAGGGATAATCGTGATTTTTTTATAAATCCAAGATAGTTTCGTAATAAATAGGCAAAAAAATGGTGCAATTTGGACCATAAGGCTTTGGGCTGCGGATGTCACTTCCCCTGCATTTCGGCAAAGGCGCGCAGGGCCAAGGGCAGACACAAGGCGAAGGAGCAGAGATCCGCCACGGCCTGGCACATTTCCACGCCTGTCAGGCCCAGCAGACGGGGCAGCACGAGGATGAGGGGGATGAAGAAAAGCCCGCTGCGCGAGGCGGCGGCCAGGTTGGCCTGCAGGGGCTTGCGGATGGTTTGCAGCATCATGTTGGTCAGTCCTACGGTGGGCATGAAGACGAAGGCGGCCATCTGCCAGCGCAGGGCCGAGGCTCCCACCGCCACCACGGCGGGGTCGTGGCGGAACAGGCGGATGATGTCTTCGGCAAACACCATGCCCGGCACGGAGCAGACAATCAGGAAGAGCGTGCCCAGCTTGGCGCAGTAGACGAAGCCTTCTTTCACGCGCCGGTACTGTCCGGCACCGTAGCAGAAGCCGCACAGGGGCTGGTAGCCTTGCCCCAAGCCGATGATGATGGCGAAGATGAAAAAGCAGACGCGGTTGACGATGCTCATGCCGGCAATGGCGGCATCGCCAAATGCCCCGGCGGCCACGTTGAGGGCTATGGTGGAGGCGGCGGCCAGGCCCTGGCGCGAGAGCGAGGGGGTGCCGCCCATGACAATCTCCTTCAGCAGCGCGAAACGGGGCGAGAAACGCCGCAGGTCGATGGGCAGGCCACCGTTCTGCCGCGCCATGCAGAGCAACACCACGAAGCTGCACGCCTGGCTTACGACTGTGGCCCACGCCGCGCCGCTGATGCCCAACCCCAGGCCGAAGATGAGCAGCGGGTCGAGCACGACGTTGAGCACGGCTCCCGTCAGGATGCCGTACATGGCGTAGGCGGCGTTGCCCTGGAAGCGCATTTGGTTGTTGAGGGTGAGCGAGGCGGTGGTGAAAGGGGCACCGAACAGCACGATGCCGAGGTATTTTTCGGTATAGGGCAGGATGGTGGGCGTGGAGCCGAGCAGTACGGCCAATTCCGTCAGAAAGAAATGGCCGGCCACAGCCAGCAGCGCACCAAAGGCAAGACTGTAGCAGAATCCCGTGGCCGACATCGTGTGAGCCTCCTCCCTCCGGCGCGCTCCCAGCTTGCGCGACATATAGTTGCCCGAGCCGTGGCCAAAAAAGAAGCCGATGGCCTGGACCATCGACATCACGGAAAACACGATGCCCACTGCTGCCGTGCATTGCGTGTTGATTTGGCTTACAAAATAGGTGTCGGCCAGGTTGTACAGGCTGGTGACGATCATCGAGATGATGGTGGGCACGGCCATCGTCAGGATGACTTTGTGGACGGGGGCTTTGGTCAGGAAATCGTAGTTGTTGCGTTTGGTGGGCATTCTTCGGGTGAAAATGGTTGCGGATGGGGCAACCGGGTTTGTGGGGATGCGGCGCGGTGCATGGCGTCAGTCGGCTGTCAGGCGCAGGAGGTCGATGTGGCGGGCCAGTTCGTCGGATACGCCGCTCACCACTTTCCGGCAGAACATCTTGCCGCTTTGTTGCAGTCGGGGCAGGTCGTCCATGGTGAGCTGCCTGATGCCCTCGCCATAGTCGATGAAATGGAGCGGCGTGAGGCGGGTCAGGCCCGGGTAGGGGTTGGGGAGCACCGCGTCGGACGGGGCGAAACGAGAGTTGTAAACAATGGTCTGCACGCACAGTTCGCTGGGCACGAAGGCCGTGCGGAAATAGCGGCAGAAGGCGGGTTCGGATTCGAGCACATGGCATACGTGGCGCGCACAGTCGGGGGTGAGTGCCCAGTAATCCGACCCGAAAAACACATGACAGGTTTTTCCGCCCAACTTCACCACAGGGTGGCGGCGCACGCCCAGAAGGCGCAGCGCGGTGCGCGAGGCCACGACCAGCTTGTCCTTGAGCCATTGGCTGGGGCAGTCCAAATCGCGGAAGGGGTGCAGGCAGGTGATTTTGCGCAGCTGTTGCGCATCATCGGTCAGTGTCAGGTCATGGCCACCGATGAACTGGCGGTCAGCATGTTCACGGAAAAAGCGGTGGATGCGGCTGTTGGACCATAGCGGATAGTCCTGTGCGCTCAGGCACACGAGGTGGCTGTAGGCGGTTCCGCCGGCGAGTGCGGCGCGCAGGAGCTCGTGTTGGTAAACCACCTGTTGCCAGCCCCCCCAGCTGATGCGGTGGCGCGGCACGAAGCGGACCTTTCTGGGCAGCGCGCTGCGGAACGGCGCTTCGTCCACCCGGGCATCAAGGTGAACGTAGAAGTCGGCGCGGTCGTCGAGCGCAGCGATGAGGCGCGCCAAATGTTCGGGGTCGCGGTAGGCCGAGATGAGGTAAGCCAGACGGTCGGGTGGGGTGGCTTGTTTTCCGTTTTCAGAAACGAGCTGCGGGGATGAGGAGGTCATGGACATGGAACATGAAGGGTTAAGGGGCGGTATGGACATCCGGTTTGCAAAGGTGCAGGTGGTGGTCAATGCAGGCGGGCAGTTCGTCGGCATAGTGCGTCACCATGATGAGCGTCTTCCCGGGCCGGGCCATATAAGCTTCGATCACGCTGCGCGCCAGCCGGCGGCGACGGGTGTCGAGCCCATGGAAGGGTTCGTCCAGGATGAGCAGGTCGGGGTGCTTCACAAAAGCCCTGACGAGCAGCACCAGCCGCTGTTCGCCCGACGAGAGTTGCAGGTAGTTGCGCCGGGCCAGGTATGTGGCACCGAAAGCGTCGAGCCAGGCCATGCAGGCTGCGCGTTCGGCATCGGAAATGCGGCGGTAAAGGCCGATGGTGTCGTGCAGGCCGCTCGCCACGATGTCGATGGCCGGCAGGTTCTTGCGGTAGGTGGAAAACATTTCGGGCGACACGTAGCCAATGCGGCGTTTGATGTCCCAGATGCTCTCGCCCCGTCCCCGGCGGTGGCCGAACAGACGGATGTCGCAGGCGTAGGCTTGCGGATTGTCGGCACATACAAGGGAGAGCAAGGTTGATTTGCCCGCCCCGTTGTCGCCCGTGAGTGCCCATTTGCTGCCGCTTTCCACCTGCCAGTTCAGGTGGTTCAGGATGAGGCGTTCGCCGTAGCGGATGCTGACATCGTTGAAGCAAATCAGCGGATCTTCCTCCGTCGGCAGCGTGACGGTGGCGCGGGGTTCGGGAGGCAGTGTAGGCAGTGGGGCGGCAGATGTGGCGCCGTCTTCGCTCAGCGCATGACGTTCCACGGCACGGCCCACGCGGCCGCCTTCTACCGGTACTACCCGCTGCACAAACGGCGGAATGTCCGCCAAGCGGCTCACCACCAGCACGAGGGTCAGCCGGCGGCCCAGTTCTTCGAGCAACGAGGTCAGAAGGTCGCGCGCCCCGGCATCGAGACCTATATAAGGATTGTCAATCACCAGCACCTCCGGCTGGCCGTTCAACGCCCGGGCCAGTTGCAACCGGCGCAACTCGCCGCTCGACAGAAGGTTGACCGCCTTCTCCATGTGGTCCGTCAACCCCAGTGCTTTCCACAAAGCCGCCGCGCGGCCTTCGGCACAGCCCAGCACCTCAGCCACGGTGGGGAAGGACTGTTCATCGAAGCGGTTCCAGCGTTGCTGGTAGTAGGCCGGTTCGTTTCCGCCGTAAACATCGCGGAAGGCGATGGAGCGGATACGCTCGTGCAACGGGCGTGGCGCTGGGTCCGGCCAATGGTAGTCCACACCCTTCCCCAGCAACGGCTGGGCACCCGTAATCATGGCCGTCAGCAACGACTTGCCGCTCCCGTTGGGGCCGTAGATGGCCGTGTGTACACCCTGCCGCAATGTGAAGTCGACGGGGTAGGGCAGGCGGAAGGAGGGGTGGCGCGTCACGCCGTTTTCGATGTGGATGAGTGGCTTGTTCATGGGCTTGGAGGAGAAGGACGGCAGAGCTGGTGGCGTTGCCGGGACGTGAAGAGCCGGAGCGGAGATTGTGGCCGGCGTTTGTTGATGCAAAGATACGTCCAGCGGATAAATTGCGCGATTTTACATTAACATATTTAACCTTCTGTGACGCTCCGCGTGCCATTTTTTTCTAACGGCTCCGGGCTTGGAATTTCCAGAAGCAGGCTCTGTCGTCACAAATCGCCGTGCCGGATTGACGGCACTGGGTGTGAAAATTTTCACACGGCGAGTAGAAAATCCGGGACTAGGCTTTGAAAATCCGGGGCTAGGCTTCGTAACGCCGAAAGCCGGGCTACAAAAAAAGGAAGGGGGCTTGGGATGCAGCCCTCTTCCTTTTGCTGTCACAAATGTAAGCATTGGCCGGCAAACGGCCAAATCGGCCATTTCCCATTTTAACATTTCGGACAACCACCATCGCTTCCCGTTTTGGGGGAGGATGGCTGTCTGTGTTAAAATGGGCACCATGCCCGACCTACTCCCGGCGGATTGTATAACTTTGCCTCAAATCATAAAGATACAATCCACTGACGGACATTGGCTGAGGCTTCATTGTAGCTTTCCGGCACCGTCTGGGGAGTCCCGTCGCCAATTTTTTTCGCTTATGAACCAGTCTAAACAGGGCGAACGCACGCCCATTACCTTTGACCGCTTTATCCGGGGTGTCGTGGCTTTGCTGCTCGTTGTCGGCATCGGAGCCTTGATATACTATCTCAGCGCAGTGCTGCTCCCCTTTTTCGTGGCGTGGATGGCGGCCTATCTGCTCTACCCGATTGTCCGCTTTCTGCAAAAATATTGCTACGTACGCAACCGTCTGGCCGCCATAGTCATCACCTTGTTGCTCACCTGCGGCACGCTGGGCGGCTTCTTCTACCTCATCGTGCCGCCCATGGTGGAAGAGGTCAGCCACCTGAAGGATGTGGCCCTGGAATATGTGCAGAAAGGAGCCGATACCGCCGCCGTGCCGCAGTCGGTGCAGAGTTATCTGCAACGCCACGTCAGTGAGTACCAAATAGAAAACCTGCTGAAACAGAAGGATTTTCTCGCTGCCATGAAGCAGGCCGTGCCGAAACTCTGGAACGTGTTTTGGGGAACGGCGACCATGTTGTTCAATATCGTTGCCTCGCTCATCGGCTTGCTCTACCTGCTCTTCCTCCTCACCGACTATGAAAAATATGCCAACAGCTGGATCCATTTTGTGCCGCGCCACCGTCGCGTCTTCGCGGCCCGCCTCGTGGCCGACCTACAAAACGGCATGGCAGGCTACTTCCGTGGTCAGGCTTTGGTGGCACTGAGTAACTGTTTCATGTTTTCCGTCGGTTTCCTGCTTATCGGTTTCCCCATGCCCCTTGGGCTGGGCTGCCTCATCGGCCTGATCAGTTTTGTGCCCTATCTGCAGGTGGTGGGTTTCGTACCGGCTGCGCTGCTGGCCTTGCTCAAAAGCGTGGAGACGGGGCAGAATTTCTGGTGGCTCCTCTTCCTGGTGTTGGTGGTTTACCTGGTGGTGCAGGTGTTGCAGGACACCATCTTCACACCCCGCATCATGGGCAAAATCATGGGGCTTCCGCCGGCCATCATTCTTCTTTCCCTCTCCGTGTGGGGTTATGCGTTCGGCATCATCGGTCTGATAGTGGCACTGCCCCTAACCACGCTGTTCATATCTTACTACAAACGCTATGTGGTGGGCGATGAGTTTGATCCGCAGCAGCCTCTCGACCCGGAAATGGTGGAGGTGGAGCGCGAAGCCGGCGTTTACGTCGAAGTGCCGCGTACTCTGGAAGACGATTCCCCCGCTTCCACGCCACAAGATGCGCCTTAGCCTCTCTTCCTCAAGCATCAGGACACCGGGGAGAGTCATTAGGTAGCCCAAGAGCAGGCTTTTGAATCCCTTACATATTGTAACCATTTTATTTGACTGTCAGAATACATTGGGCGATGTAGAAAAATATG
>CAMBHR010000066.1:0-13365 GCA_945867195.1 uncultured bacterium
CCTTCCCCCTTGGGGGAAGGTGCCCGAGGCCCCGCCCGAGGGCGGATGAGGGGCGGGCTTGCTGTTGCTGCCCGTCAGCGGGCCAATCTCCGCAGGCTCATCCCTCATCCGGCCCTGCGGGGCCGCCTTCAGTCTCCGCGCTAAGAGCCGCCTAACGGCGGTTGCGCTCCGACACGCGCCTGCGGGCGCAGCCCCACTTGGGGGAAGGCAAAGGGCACATAATTTCCCCCCTGCCGCATACACTTACGGCAGGGGGGATTTGTATGCCGCGGATGCTGCCGGTGCTGCTGGGCGGGGATGCCAATGTCTACGGCATGGCCCGCAGCTTTTATGAATGCTATGGCGTGCGCAGCCTGGCCGTCTGCCGCCGCGCCCTGCCCGCGCTGGCCCACAGCCGTCTGGTGCGGGTCGCCGTGCAGGACCCGGCGTTCGGGCAGGACCACGTCTTTACGGCCACGCTGCTGGGGCTGGCGGCGCAGTACCCCGGCGTGCCCAAAATTCTCATCTCCTGCGCCGACGACTACACGGCCCTGCTGGCCCGCCATGCCGACGCGCTGCGCGGGGCGTACCGCTTTGCCTGCCCGCCGCCCGCGGCGCTGCATCTGGCCGATAAGCGGCAGTTTGCTGCGGCCTGCCGCGCCGCGGGGCTGCGCACACCGCAGACCGTGGCGCTGTGCCCGGCGGACGCTCTGCCGCCGCTGCCGTTTGGCTGGCCGGTCATCGCCAAGCCCGCGGACCAAGCGGCCTACGCCCGCTGCGATTTCCCGGGGCGGCGCAAGGTGTATCTCGTTCAGGACGCCGCCCGGCTGCGGGAGCTCCTTGCCGCCGCGGCGCAGGGCGGTTATTTTGGCAGCTGGCTCGTGCAGGAGTACATCCCCGGCCCGGACACGCGGCTCGGGGTCGTCAACGCCTACTGCGCGGCGGACGGCAGTGTGCCGTGGCTTGTGCAGGGCCAGCCCCTTTTGCAGGAGCGCACGCCCGAGGGCACCGGCAACTACGCCGCCGTGCTGGTGGAGCCGTCCTGGCAGGACGCGGCGCTGCTGGATGCCCTGCGCGGCCTTTTGCAGGCGGCGGGCTGGCACGGCTTTGCCAATTTTGATTTGAAGTATGACCGCCGCGGTGAGCCGGTTTTATTTGAGCTGAACCCCCGGCAGGGCCGCGCGTCCTATTTTTGCGACGCCGCGGACGCACCGCTGGCCGTGCCGCCGGTGCAGGACCTGCTGTACGGCGGGCCGGTCACGCCGCCGACGCTGCGCCCCGCCGTCTGGTACACCGCGCCGTGGTACGCCGTGCGCCGCGCCTGCCCGAACAGGCTTGCCCTGCGCCGTGCCGACACCCTGCGGCGGCGTGGCCGTGGCCGCGCCCATCTGCTGGCGGCGGGGGAGGGGCTGCGGCGCAGCGTATGGTTTGCGGCAAGGCAGGTCGGTTATTGCCGCAAGCTCCCCGGGTCGTCGGGGACGCCGACCCCTACGCCGTAGGGGCGGATTCCATATCCGCCCGCAGGGTCAGCGCTGCCGCAGGCTCCCCGGGTCGTCGAGGACGCCGACCCCTAAGCACCGAATTTCTCACAAGGAGGGCAAACCTATGTGCGGCATCGTCGGCTTTACCGCGCCCGGGCAGGACCCGGCGGCGGCCAAACAAATCGTGCAGGGCATGGCGGACCTCATCCGTCACCGCGGCCCCGACGGCGAGGGCTGCTACGCCGACGGCACCGCGGCGCTCGGGCATCGGCGGCTGTCGGTCATTGATGTGGCGGGCGGCGGCCAGCCGATGCTCAATGAGGACGGCACGCTGGTGGTCGTGTTCAACGGCGAAATTTACAACTACAAGACCCTGCGTGCCCGATTGCAGCAGCGCGGCCACACGTTTGCCACGGATTCCGACACCGAGGTTCTGCTCCACGGGTATGAGGAATGGGGCCGCGACCTGCCCTGCCGCCTGCGCGGGATGTTCGCGTTTGCGGTGTGGGACCGCACCCGCGGCACGCTGTTCTGTGCGCGGGACCTGTTCGGCATCAAGCCGCTCTGCTATTATAAAAAGGGCGAGACGCTGCTCTTTGCCAGCGAGATCAAGGCATTTCTGGCTCACCCGGCCTTTGAAAAGCGCCTGAACGAGGCCCGTCTGCCCGACTGGCTGAGCATGGAGTACCTGCCCGACGCCGAGACGCTGTTCACCGGCGTTTATGAGCTGCCGCCCGCCCATACGCTGACCTGGCAGGCGGGCCGGGTCACGCTGGCCCGCTATGCCGCGCCGCGGTTCCGGGCAAAGCGGGGGCGCAGTCTGCGGGCTTGGGCGCATGAGATCGGGGACGCTGTCGCCGAGAGCGCCGACGCCCACCGCATTGCCGATGTCGAGGTCGGCTGCTTTTTGTCGGGCGGGGTGGACTCGTCGCTCATCACCTGCGAGATGGCCCGTCGCCAGCCCGCCGTGCAGTGCTTCTCGGTGGGCTACGCCGAGGAAGCGTATTCCGAGCTGCCTGCCGCCCGTGCCGCGGCGCAGGCGCTGGGCGTGCCGCTGACCGAAACCACCGTGACCGCGGATGATTTTTTTGCGGCGAACCGCGCCATTCAGTGGTATCTGGACGAGCCGATGCCCAACCCGGCGGAGGTGCCGCTGTATTTCCTGTGCAAGGCGGCGCGGCAGCGGGTCAAGGTCGTGCTCTCGGGCGAGGGCGCGGATGAGCTGTTCGGCGGCTATCCGCTGTACCGGCAGGCCGTCTGGGCCGAACGCTGGCAGAAAATGCCCCGGGCCGTGCGGCGGGCGCTGGCGGCCCTGCTGCCCGGCTGCGGCCTGCTGCACCGGGGCGCACTGCCGCGCTGGCAGCGGTCCGCCCGGGCCAACTATGTCTTTGAAACAACGCAGGAGCGCGATAAATATTTGAAGCGCGACTACTGCGCCCCGACCCCCGCGCAGCGCTGCAAGCCCTATTTTGACGCGGTGCGCGGGCTGGATGAGCCGACGGCGGTGCAGTGGGTCGATTGGCAGACCTGGCTGCCGCGGGACATCCTGCGCAAGGCGGACCGCATGAGCATGGCCCACAGCCTGGAGCTGCGGGTGCCGTTCCTGGACCGGCAGGTGCTGGCCGCGGCGCAGGCCCTGCCCCGGCGGTACCGCTGCACCGGGCGGCGCGGAAAAATCGCCCTGCGCGCCGCCGCGGCCCGCCGCCTGCCGCCCCAACTGGCCGACGCGCCGAAGCGCGGCTTCCCCGTGCCGCTGGCGGACTGGCTGCGGCAGGAGAAATATTACGCGCTGGTCAAGGCCAAGCTCACCGGCCCGGTAGCCGAGCGCTTTTTTGACACGGGTGCGCTCTGCGCCCTGCTGGACGCCCACCGTGCGGGAAAAACCAACGCTATGACGAAGCTCTGGGCGTTTTACTGCTTTATTGAGTGGTATGAGGTGTATTTCACGGGAAAAATCCCGCCGGATTTGTAAAAAAGTTTTTGCAAAATGCTTGACAACCCGGCTCTCCGTTGCTATAATATCTTACGCAGTATGTCCCTCGCGGACATGAACCCGCAATAAGCGCCCGTAGCTCAGCTGGATAGAGCAACTGCCTTCTAAGCAGTGGGCCGGGGGTTCGAGTCCCTTCGGGCGCATTATGTGGTGCCTATGGCGCAGTTGGTTAGCGCGCCAGATTGTGGCTCTGGAGGCCGAGAGTTCGAATCTCTCTAGGCACCCCACCAAAGACCGTACAGGCGCGTTCCTGCACGGCCTTTTCTTTTATAATGGGTCGTCGCCAAGTGGTAAGGCACGGGACTTTGACTCCCGCATTCGTGAGTTCGAACCTCGCCGACCCAACCACAGGAACATAGCGAAAAAACGCTATACCCATGAAAATCACCCATAGAAAATGACGTAGCTAAAACAGCTTACGAAAGTTCTCTATGGGTGATTTTTTTGTATGTGAATAATATACAGTATTCTTAATGAAAAGTGTATATCTATCAATATGGGAATTTGACTGTGATTTGACTACAAGGAAGCATCGCTACAAGCGAATAATCTTTTTCTCGGTTTCTTTCTGATACGCTCCTGCGAGCCGCTCGTAGTCCAATTGTAGTTGCTTATACTTAATGGCGCTTTCGGCTCGGATTTTTTGGATTTCAGCAAGAAGTTCTTTGTTTCGATTAACAGATTTTGAAAGGCGGTCTTCCAGAACTTCTATTCTTGCGGCCATTTCTTCGGTGCTTTTGTAATCCCCTTTATCCGTGCGAGAAAATTCGGGATATTTAGACAAATGTTCTCGGACGTAAGGCTTGAATAGAGTTTTAGTGCTAACACCGCTTTCCATACTAATTGCTGTTTTGGTAATGGTCTGGTGTGTCTGCTTAAGGTATTCGTAAGCTTCATCAATTTTGGCAAGTGTTTCTTGGCGACGAGCTTCTTGATAAGCAAGAACGCCTTCACTTTGTTTCTTCATGCTATTTAACTCTCTTTCTGATACCCTTTTGCGGCATCCATCTTTTCCAAATAGGCATTAAATATTTGGATATCTTTAAGGTTCTGCTGACGTATAGTTTCATTTCCATGCTTCTTTGCAATGAGTTCATTCGCTTCTTGGAGACGCTTTATGGCGGCGGCAATGTACTCCCTATACTGGGGGTCTGGGATAAATAGGTCACAATGGAAGCACCTTTCAAATTGCGGTGAGCATTTACGGTCAAGGCAAAGCCCATAGTAGGGGATAACTCTTGTTGTGGGTTGCTTTGCAAGTATTTCGTATTTGCGAGCAGGAACGAACCTCGGAGCAGATTGTTCATTGGAATCAAGCGGAAGGATTGGACTTACGATTTGTGCGAGGTGTTTTGCTTCGTCATGCTTAGAGTAATAACCATAGCCCATCGTATCATCAACGGAAGCGTGGTTGCATTCAACGGAAGTTCTTTCGGGAGATATAATATCGCTTTTAAATCGTTCGCAAACGGCTATGTGCCGGAAGTCGTGGGAGGTAACCTTAGTGGGATTACCTAAAGCATCGATAATATTATACTTCGCACAAAATTCAGATAGATAGGAGTTGAAATCTTTTGTTGTTATGAGCCGCTGTCCTTTGTGAGAGACAAAGAGATACTCTTTCAAGTTATCCGGGAGATTTGACTGTTGGCTGATAGCGTATAGTTGCTGGGCGTGTACAATATCGTGACAAAGACCGCCACAAAAACCGGAAAGCAAGAAGTTGTATTTCTGATAGTCAGGAATATGATGTGGGGTTTCTTTTGAATTTGGAATAGTTATGGCAAAGACATCATCGGCAGGGTAACTTATGCAGTCGAGAGGCGTAGCTAATACTTCCGAAATGCGATGCGTATGTAACCGCAGGAGAATGTAGATGGCGCGATAACCTAGAGGAATATCAACGGCTTTATCAAAGAATAGACTGTCCAATTGATTTACAGTGATGGTATCCGGCGCTCTTTTAGGTTCGATATGACCATCAAAGCGATACATCGCTTCAATAGTGGTGGTGCGTGGTAGTACCTCAAATGTCGTGCAGGTTTCTATAAGTGCTTGCATGGATTGCATATACTGATTTCGTTTCCAGTTATCGAATGATGAGCCATCAAGGTACTGGATAAAATGGTTGACGCCATCTTGCGATAGGCAAGGCAGTTCAATGTTTTCCGAATGAAAAAAGTTGAAAATGGTATCGAAGTCATGAACCCTGCGTTGACAGGTTGCAATGGATGCTCCGGATGTGAGCATGATAATTGCGGTGACTCTTATGATGTCAGATTCAATTGTTTTGGTTGTTTTAGGGAAACATATATTCCCAGTTCTGTTTGCTATGGTAAGGCTGATGTGCCATTCTGCGGCATCTAATGTATCTGAAGAATAAAGTGCCAGTATTCTACCGTATTCTTGCTTTGTTTCATCAGGTAGACCTTGGTTATTTTCGAATTTTTCTGGAAGTGGTATTTGAAGGACAGGGGAACTCAATTTGTACAATCACCTTCTTTACATTTTATGAGTGAGGGACATTTACGACAGTCTTTTCCGGGACATTCTTTTTGTGAATTGCAGGTCCCGTACATAACAGTTTGTGGAAGAAGTTTTTGCTTTGTATGGGCGGCAATTCCTTTTTCGACAGTTTCCTGCCATAGCTTGTCGTACATTTTGGCATCGTCTATTGGACGGTAATTATCATAGTGCGTTTGAGCAACCATTGGTGAATTGCCGAGAAAACTTGAAACCTCGTTAGCATTTTTTCCACTTGCAAAGAGTGTACGTCCTATTTCGGCTCGAATACTGCGAAGAGATGCTGTTTCCGGAAGACCCTTTGGCGTATACAGGTTCGCTCCACGGAGAAGTTTTGATAAGTAATAATAAAGAGCGTCTCCATCAAGAACAGCTGGAAGAAATTTTGTGTCTGCGCGTCTGGAAGCAGGTTGATATACCAAGAGATATGGTTTCTTAAGCATATTGCGGAGGTCTTGTGTGTCAGCGATAAATTGCTCAATCTCAATGCCTAATTCTTTTGGGATGCGATAATCATTGAACACAGGAAGATTATTCTTTATGCGGTATTTGCAAGTCTTTTTAAGAAATACACGGAGAATATATTTATCGCCACGATGAATCAAGGAAGAAGTCATAAGTTCATTGAAGGAGCCAGAACGGAGTCCAGTGCAGCACGAAATTTTAATTCCAATTTGAGCCACAACAGGTAAAGTAAAGAGATTCCGAAGAATCGCATCCTTGGCTTGCTGTGATAATGGAACTGTTGGGTTGGCAAGGCCATTTGAAAACTGAATCTTATAAAAAGCAGAAGAGGGATTGCTGCCATCTATGCCAGTGATGAATTTGTAAAAATAGTGAAGTGAAGATAAGCACATATTGATAGTTTTATAATTGTAATTTGTGTTCTGAAGAAAGTAAGACCGCAGCAACTGAACATCTATCTTTGTGAGTGACCGAATAGAATCCACATATATATCTAAGCAATTATAAAATATGTCAATACAAATGTTGATATTATAAGCCGCAAGGTAAATAAAGTGTGTATCTATATTCTTGCCGTTAATGGTTGAACGGTTGTATAGATAGTAGCGTATCTCCGTTTGTAATGTTTCTGCCCCAATAAAGGAAATTTTGTAGTATGCAAGAGAAGAAATGTTGATGAAATAAAAAAGAATCCAACTTGATTTTGAAGAAAGAATTTCCTGCTGGTTCCCCTCAACCAATTTGTTGTACCAATAGGGAGTTTTTCCCTCAAGGATACTAAGAATTTCGTAAAAGAAAGCTCGTGCGGGACCGCGATAAGGTGCTTGCTTGAAATAGTGGCGTAGTACCGACTGAGGATAGATAGGCTCTCTCCGTCGAACAATACAATCACAGACATTAACGAAGTAATCAATAGCCAACGAAGGATAACATATTTGCATAATGCTAATAACAGTAATACTACCAATGTGCTCAACAATAGATTCTAACTTTGTACGGTCATTGGCTTTTAGAACATCTTGTACGGAAATAATAGCATCCATGACTTCTGCAGGATTGCGCATATAAGGTTTTCCGCTAAGACAGATTTCAAGAGTTGAGGTATTTACAGTAAAAGTTGCAATATTTCCGACTGTAGAAATATAGGTGACGGTGAACGCTTCATTTTGAACGGTCCGTGGAATAACAGGTTTTGGTCGTGTATAATTGTATTTGCGTTTCTGATTTGGATTTGTAGGAGCAATTTTGCAACAGACCGTAGGGATAATAGAATTTAGCTTTTTTGCAAGCGGAAATTTATTATAGCGAGTTTCATATGTGAACGAAAAGACCTGAAAAAAGAAGTCTTTAAAATTCATATATGACGTGGAAAATTGCTTTCGATACAAGTTGTCGAAAAGTTCAATGGTGCTTTCAGGATATATGGCATCGAGAAGAACGAAAAGATTGGTTCCGTTGATAAGCCCTCGAACGTCAAGAAAAGTACGCCTCCACATGAAAACGTCTTCGATAATTTTTAGAATGTTTTCTACATTTTCGACAACACCTAAGTCGATACGATATCTGTAGCGGCTTAATTGAACAATTTTGTCATCAATACTGATTATCCAATAGTACCTATCTGTACGAATAATTTTCACGTCTCTGCTCATCATAGCGTACCTGCGTTTGCAACAGTAAGAGCATCATAGTCTTTGTAAAAATCAATCAACATAGGAGCGACATCCTGCACACGATTCACCAAGTCGTAATGCTTCAGAGACTCCAACGATTTCCAATCCATCAAATTGCAGAAATCAACATCCGAAAATGTTGGCACACCTTTTCGCCGCTGTTCCAACTGATAACTTCGGAGTGCAGCAGCAAAGGTGCTTCGACCCGCATGGGTGTGGAGTGCTTTGATGTCCCAACCATATTTTTTGTTTACCTTTATTCTGGCACTTTCCAAGGCGCTGCGGTAAGCACCGTAAGTTACAGGCTTTCCGTTGCTGCCAACGAAGAAATAATTACTATCCGTGTCAATTTTGCTTCTTACATCCAAAATATAACTCTGAAAATCATTGACAAGCTCAGGCGGGATAAGAGAAGTGTGCTTTTTGCCCGTCTTGGTACGGGTTGGAGTGACATGCGCATTGTACAGGTCTACGGTATCAATGGTTAAGGAAAGAGCACTGTCAATGCGATGCCCGGTATATACGGTGTCGAGAAAAATGCAGCGGTATGTAAGCGGCAGTTCATCTGCGATGGCGCGAATTTGTTCAGCCGAGTACCACTTGGTATAGGTGAACTCAGGAGCATCGTTCTGATTTGGAGAAAACAATCTGGAAAGGTAATAAACCATCGTAAGGTGTTCGCCTTTTTTTACGATGCGTCCTTTTCGGCGATTCGTTTTTGGGTCTGGTAAAAGCATCATTTTTTGAGAGCGAGTATAAAGACTGTCATCCAATGGATATCCGCGTAAGGCAAGCATGTCGTACAGCTTAGAAAGGGTATCAACATAATCGCAGATATTGTTATAGCTTTTGGGAGCCTTGTTGCAGCCGTAGGGGAGACCATCGATATAAAGCTCACAGAGAAAGTTGTAAAGGTTATCCATGGTGGCATTAACGGCCTCAAGCCCGCGCATATCCAAATAATTTAGATAGATACAAAGCTGGTAAACAGTTGTGCCAAGCGGTTTATCGCGATTGAGTTGTGCCATTACAAGATGCCTGTTGAGTTCAGTCGCGGGGAGTCCATCATCAAATATGAGCCGCATACGTGTTTCAATAGAATTGTTTTCCCCATGTGGGTATAGGCAATAGCCAACAGTAAATCTCATTCGTTTAGTTTACCTCCTCGATTTTGAAGAATGTAATCCCGTACGCTCTCCTTTGGTATCAGATAGCGTTTGCCAACTCTGTAATAGGATAGGTCTTTATATTTGTGGCAAATCTTTAAAACCATTTGACGTGAGCAGCGTAGGATTTTTGCAACTTCAGAAATTGTAAGTTCATCTGGTTGTGCATCATAGGTGTTCAAAAAATCGGTCATTGTATTTTCTCCTTTCGTCTACAACTCGTCTACAACATGGTTGCCTCTGTGTGCATCGTAGCCATTGTAGCCCATTATTGTTCCCATAAAAAGTGATAACATAGGGATAACATTTACTTTTTTGAGAATTTTCCGCTCAATTTGCCTTTTGAACCTATTGCAGATGCGTCTGACAGCAAATATACTGTTATTATGAGGCTGTAAAAAATGCTGAGAGGACGTAATTATGGGACTTTACTATTCAACGGACATGGTCCTGCGATGGTACAAGGCGGACGATTCGCAATTAAAGCAGGACCGAGGCAGAACGCAATATACTGCCATCAGCAACGATGCACTGGTGGATTTGCGTGAGAATGGAATCACGGAAAATGATGTGCGCCAATGGCTGGAGGAAAATCACGTCCCTCCCGATGGATATACATCGCCCTATGACGGAACGATTTCAGATGACGCATTGGCACAAATGACGGAATCAACGGCAGATGCACGAGCAGCCACACGGGCCTATTCTCTACTGGGTGATGAGGTGGATAATGAACAGGGTAACCTTTATCCGCTTGTATTATCCAACACGATACCTGCGCTGCATGAGTTCAGGAAACTATTTGTCCCAGAAGAAACCAAAGCGCAGCACATGTGGCGCTTGTTGAATCGCTGCCCTGATATGCCACCTTTTATTGCCGCAAATTTCAAATATACGGATGAAGCTATCTCCATGCTCTGTGGGCTTTCTCCCCGGCAAAGCAATTATCTGGCGGCGGGTTATGCATTGTCTTGCCTTTGGGCTGATGTAGCAGCTAATGTGCCTAATGAAGTTGTAAAGGCAGCAGAGTTTTCGAGCCGTGCGTATAAATCCGAAAAACGAAAGCGACAAGGCGATAACATATCGGTACATATCCCGTGGTACTCAAATATCATAGGCAAATATTACGCGGTTATTACGTTGGTCGGGCTTGTAAAACCAACTATTGAGGGGCTACAGTATTACCGACGTAAGGTGCTTGATGGGGTCCCCGGAATCTATACATATCCCGGCAGTTGGAAGGAATCGATTTCTACCTATGAATCCGCCAATGCCGGACCTCGCTGGGAAATAGCGGAGGAAATGCTTTTAGATGTCATTTCACACCCAATCAAATATATGAAACTTGCCTTGGATGATTATATAAATCTGCACATGAGGGACATCACCTACAATTACGACAGCGCTGGGAAAAAGAAACGCCTGATGTCCCCAACTCTTGATGAGATGCTCTATGCAGCCATTGTCAACGAACAGACCAATAATGTGCATTATCGTAAATGCCTGCTTTGTAATCGATACTTCCAACTTAGCAATCACGTCACAAGAATGTACTGCGATGTGCATCGCGGACCTAACGCCAAATATTATCGGAAACGACTTGAAGAAGTTAAGAAGCGACAGACAGAGGAAATCTTAAGGAATCAACAGGAAAATAAGGATACGCCATGAACTAGATAGAGGTGTCTGAGCGTGAAAATATGTACGATTATTGGTGGTATCAATGGCGTAGGAAAATCCAGCTTGCTCGGTGTCCTTAGAGCTGTGCGCACTGATTTAGGATTGGTTGTTGATGAAAAAGAAAAAGCAGCCTCAAAGCGCATTGAGACTGCTTTGAAAGATGGAATCAGCTTTAGTTATGAGACTACTCTGCATGGAGAGTTTTCCAAGGAGCTGTGCCGTAGAGCCAAGGATGCCGGATACACGGTTCGGCTATATTACGTTGGCTTGGACCCTGTTGATGAAAATCTTCTTCGCATAAAGAATCGCGCAAAGAATAGTTGGGCAAATGCTGTTTGCCAAGAGGTACAGAACCAGTATGCTCACAGGATTGATGATTTAGCTGTGATTCTTCCTTACTGTGATTGTGCCGATTTCTACGACAACTACAATGGCTTTGTTTTGGTGGCGCAAAAGGATGATGGACATATAGAACCTGTTGGTGATTATCGCCCACAATGGATAACGCAACTGTTATCCGTTGCAAAGTAAATATAATATACATATCATGTAGAAAAGGGATGTGTATTACTTGAAAGCTGTATCAAAGTCTACGAAGGTAAATCCAGAAGCAAAACGCATTATTAAGGAATTGAAAAGCGGAAAATTAGAAGTGAGAAATGTTCCAGAAGAATTTGCTTTGGATTCTGACGTTATAAGAGCAGAACGAAAATTAGGATTGAGAAAAAGCGGTCATCGGGGTTTTGATGTAATCACGCAAACATTTTTCATAGAAGAAAATTGGCTTCAGAAAGGTTTGTTAGATGAGCTTGTTTCAGTATGTCATAAGATGACATTTGATTCTTTTGAGGAATACTATAGATTTTTGGATGGCGATATATACGAAGATGCTTGCTATTATCAGTATGCATTTGAAGATGAATTTTCCAAAAATCTCAATCTTGATTTAGCCAGATTGACAAAGGTAAAGAGTTTTGTGACAGAAACCGTAGATGATTATTCGTGTGAACTGTCACAGGATGAAATTGAATTGTATGAGCGATACGAAAAGGTAAATAAGAAATCTGTAAAGCAATGGTTGGATAAATTCAATTCTTGTGATACATATGAACAATTCAAAAAGGTGTGCAATAGTTATGAAAAATCAACGGTGTCGCAATATAAGCGTGTAGAATTTTTCTTTTTTCAGTATGCTTTTGATGCTCAGGGTAATAAAAAGCATTTGGATGTCCTTATGGAATATTTGTCAAAAGACTATTATAATGGTGGCAATGCAGTGTTGGGTTTGTGCCTGATTTACACACCAGAAGTTATTCTTGATAAATATGATTTTTCACAAGCATCTGTTGCAACTAATAGAAAGCGAAAAAAAGAAGTATCAGATTTTGTGGAAGAATTGAAAAATAAAGACGTTGAGATAGATGTGATAGGTTACTTTGATAAAACTACACATTTTTATTGTGAAGAAACAAAAGCGTATCGCTATCGTGACCGTCAAGGCAGAAAAATTTTGAATCGGTGGTGTAGTGTAGACGCATGTCGAGCTTTTCAGACATTCGATGAATTTATTAAGTATAGAAATGGAAATTTGAAAAATTGTGATTTATCGGGAGCCATTGATTTAGACGTTGATTTCTCAAAATATACGACAGATAGTACGACAAAATTACCGATTAGAAAAAACGAAAATCTGAGTTGTAATGTATTGAAGGCATACAAAAATGGGAATCTTGAGAATTTTGTAGTATGCCAATTGTGGAGCAACGAAGATAAAGAAGTTGTAAAGCAACAGGTACATAGATTTTCATATTTCTTTGATTTCGTGGCATTTTTGAAAGGCGATTTATCAGGTGCAGACTTATTATTCTGTACAGGAATGAAAAACCTTCCCAATATAGACGGAATAAATTTGAGCAACGCGAAAATGACCAGTGAAGTGTGCGAACATTTTAATGTTCCATATAAATCATATGATTATGATAAAAGGCTCATTGGTGAATTTTCAGCCGTTAAAAAGAATGAAAAAGAAACCACATTGGTATTACAATCGTCAAGGGAAATTATTACATCTGATAGCAGTATGCCTTTCGGAAGTCTTAGCAATATGTTTTCATGGCATACTAATAGAATTAGCTACATTTCTGATTTGCATTTAATGCATAGAATCAAAAATGCAGGATGCAAATCCAAGGAAGATGTCATATACGTAATACAAAAAATCATTGATGACATTTTGGCTGAAAGTACCAGTTTAACGCTTATCGGTGGAGATGTGTCATCAGAATTTTCAATATTTGAATTGTTTGTGAAAATGCTCAAAAAATCCACCGATTTACTTTATAGAAGTTATAGGAGATTGGATTTTATATTTGTCCTTGGTAATCACGAACTTTGGAGTTTTCCGG
>CAMBHR010000067.1:0-13202 GCA_945867195.1 uncultured bacterium
CGTAGCCGTCCTCACGCAGCCGGTCGAAGCTCTGTATGCCGATGGGGTATTTCATAATGCTGCCTATCAATTAGAAAGTGTAGAACCCGTTGAAAAAACAGGAGGTTTTTTGAGGGGTGTTCTATAAATTAGGCCGAGATGGATGCTGGATTTTTAGAGATGACATTTTGTAAGTGGAGGAAGGAGCATAGCGGGCTATGCGACTGACGTGACTTGCAAAAGGTCGCTCTAAAAAACAGCAGACGGCCGGAATAAGTAAAATCACTCATGGGGTATTCTTTAAAACCTAATTTATAGCCCCCCCCCCTTGAGTGTTTTGGGGTAACAGAGAATTAAGCTGAAGGAACAATTATAGGGGGCAGGCTGTCTGCCACCCCTTCGTTCAGCACGCGCGCTTCACCAGCTCGCGGAAGATTTCGGCCATGAGCGGCTGCACGGCATCGGCGGCGCGCTGCACCTCTTCGTGGCTCACTTCTACAATCTTGCCCTCCACGCCCAGGTCGGTGATGATGCTGATGCCGAACACGCGGATGCCACAATGGTGGGCCACAATGACTTCGGGCACAGTGGACATGCCCACGGCATCGGCTCCGAATATGTGGTACATCTTGTATTCTGCCGGGGTCTCGAAGGTAGGACCCTGTGTGGCAAGGTAAACGCCCTCGACCACACGGATGCCTTTTTCGCGGGCTATCTGCCGGGCCAGTTCCAGAAACTCGTGGTCATAAGCCTCGTGCATATCGGGGAAGCGCGGGCCGGTGGGGAAGTTGGGACCGTGAAGCGGATGTTCGGGCATGAAGTTGATGTGGTCCTTGATGAGCATGAGGTCGCCGATTTCAAAGTCGGGGTTCATACCGCCTGCCGCATTGCTCACAAAGAGGTTCTTGATGCCCAGTTCGTACATCACCCTGACGGGGAAGGTTACCTGCTTCATGTCGTAGCCTTCATAATAATGGAAACGTCCCTGAAGGGCCATCACCTCCTTTCCGCCGAGGCGGCCAAAGATGAGCTTGCCTGAATGGCCTTCTACTGTCGAAACGGGGAAGTTGGGGATGTCCTGATACGGAAAGGCTTCTTCTATTTCGATTTCCTGAGCCAGACGGCCCAGTCCGGTGCCCAGCACGATGGCTGTGAGGGGGCGCATGGTGGTGTGCTGCTTAATCCACGCAGCGGTTTCTTGTATGGCTGTCAACATATTGCAAAATGATTTGGTTGAAATCTGATGATGTTTCCGGTGCCGCTTCCAGCTTGACGGTGATGGGCTGCACCAGAAGGTGATTGATAAGTCCAGGGCTGAGCCACTTCTGGATGGCTTGCAGGCGGGTGGCATCTTTCTGTGTGGTCAGCACGCAGGTGGCTGCGCTCTGCCTGTAGCGGCTGTTGATAAGTTCGGCATCGCGACGGCTGAAGGCGTGGTGGTCGGGAAAGGAAAGCGCATCAACTGAAGCCGCCCCGCACGCTTCCACGTGGCGGATGAGGGGTTCGGGATGGGCTATGCCTGTAACGAGCAACACTTTCTGTCCGGCAAACAACGGGGCCGTATCCGCCGATGCAGCGTTTTGATAGGCTGACTGCGGTGCTTTCCAAGACTGTGGTGTGCCATAGCAGATGCGGCTGTAGAAGAGTGCCTGACCGGGCAACACCTTGAGTGCCGGGCGGCTGTCGGGCGGACATTTGGTGACGACAATGGCCTGTGCCCTTCGTGCCGCCCCTGCCGGTTCGCGCAGCCGTCCCCATGGCAACAGGTGGTCAGCGGTGTAGAGGCGTGAGGCTGCCGTGAGCAACACGTTGAAGCCGGCACGCACATACCGGTGCTGGTAAGCATCGTCGAGCACCACCACTTGCGGCGCGGGTGTCAATTGCAACAACCGCCCGATGCCCTCCACGCGCCGCTCGCACACGGCCACTGTGGCAAAGGGGCAGTTACGGCGTATCTGCAAAGGTTCATCGCCGATGTCCTCCGCCGTATGCCGGTCGTGGGCGAGAACATATCCCTTGGTCTTCCTGCCATAGCCGCGTGAGAGCATCGCCACGCGGTAACCGTGCGCGTGGAGCAACCGGAGGATGTGTTCCACGTGGGGCGTTTTCCCGGTTCCTCCCACAGCGAGGTTGCCCACGCAGATGACCGGCAGGGGAAAGCTGCGCGATGGCAGCCATCCCCAATCGAACAGTTTGCCGCGCAGCCAAACGATGAGGCCCCAAAGGAGGGAGAGGGGAGATAACAGGATTGACATGGAGAATTTAATGTATAATGTATAATGAGGTCTACGACCGACATACAGGACGATGCAGTACCGCCGCCACCATTGGCGTAGCCTCATTATAAATTATAAATTGATGAATATTACTTCACAAAGTTCGGTTCAAACATTATCCGTGCCTGGATCATGTCGCGCTTGTTGCGGAGCGAGCGGATGAAGCGGAGGGGAGCGTAGTACTCGCCAAGGGAAGCCTGCAACTTCTGCTCCAGGTAATCATCGCCCTGCATCTGCTGCATCAGGTTATCCATCCACGAAGCCTGTGCGGGGTAGGATGCCACGGCATAGTCCTTCACCTTGGCGCGGCGTGCAGCTTCGGCCACGGCATCGTCCAGTGTGCCGAGCTTGTCGACCAATTTGATTTTCAAAGCCTGGTTACCCGTCCAGACACGTCCTTGGGCAATGCGGTCCACCTCCTCCGTTTTCATTTTGCGGCCGGCGGCCACACGGCTGAGGAAGAGCGCGTAACCACGGTTCACGTAACCCTGCATGGCAGCGGCCTCAGCCGGCGAGAATGGACGGCCCGATGCGCCGAAGTCGGCAGCCTCGTTGGTCTTCACCACGTCGAAGTGGAGGCCCAGCTTGTCGACGAGCAGACCCGAAGCGTCTGGCACCATGCCGAAAATGCCGATGCTGCCCGTCAGCGTGGTGGGTTCAGCCACGATGTAGTCAGCACCGCACGACATGTAGTAACCTCCCGAAGCCGCCATACCGCTCATGGACACCACCACGGGCTTCTTCTTCTTCAGCAACTGGACGGCGCGCCACATCTGTTCCGAAGCGTAGGCACTGCCGCCTCCGGAGTTGATGCGCAGCACCACAGCTTTCACGTTGTCGTCATCAGCCAGCTTGTCCAAGTCGGCCACGACCTGCTGCCCCACGATTTGCGGAGTATTAGAACTCCAAACGCCACCGGCAGCCTCGTCCACAATGTCGCCTTCGGCATAGTAAACGGCCACCTCGTTGTCCGAATTTTCCGGTTTGTAGAGCTTGGCCACATCTTGCACTTCCACCAGCTTCACCTCGTCCTGTGCGGACAGGGAGCGGAGTTTGGCGCGCACACCGTCGATATACGAGAGCGAGTCCACCAAGTGCATTTTCACATAGTTGCCGGCATCGGCAAAGGTGATGTAACGGTCGGCATAAGCATTCAGGCTGTCTGCCTTCACCCGGCGCGAAGCGGCCACATCCTTCACCATCTGTTGCCAGATGTCAGTCACGAAGGAGGAAACCTGTTCGCGGTTGGCATCGCTCATCTGCGTCAGGATGTAAGGTTCCACGGCACTTTTATACGTGCCCACCTTGAACACCTGCATCTTCACGCCGATTTTTTCCAGCATCTCGGTAAAGAAAATGGGTTGCGAGGCGATGCCGCGCCAGTCCACCATGCCGCTCGGGTTGAGCCAAACCTTGTCGGCGGTCGAGGCTATATAATAGGCACCCTGCAAATAATTGTCGGAGTAAGCCACCACGAATTTCTTGCTCTTCTTGAAGTCGAGCAGCGCGGCACGCAGTTCCTGCAACGAAGCGAAGTCAGCCGAGAAGATGCCGCCTTCGATATAGATGCCCTTGATTTTATCGTTATCCTTGGCCACGCGGATGGCCTTGATCATGTCGTCCAGTCCCTGCGACTCCAAGGCTTCATTGCCCATGAAGGAAGAGAATGGGTCGTCCACAGCCCGTTCGCTCAGCGAACCGCTCAACGACAGACGCAACACGCTGCCGTCTTCCACGACAGGTTCCGATGAACTTGACAACGCGATGCTGCCCAGCGTGGCCAGCCCCATCAGGAACAGCAACACGGCCACACAAAGCATACCGACGATGGTGGCCAATACGTATTTGAAAAACTGTTTCATAATAATAGAGTAAGTGATTTAATGACGGAAATGAAGTTTTTGTTTTGATAAGACGAAACAGACGGGCCGGCTGCTACATATTTTCTTGGGGAAAGTCGATGACCACCTCTACAGGGCAATGGTCTGAACCGTAGACTTCGTTGTGAATGCGCGCTTGCTGCAAGGCCGGTTGCAGACGGTTCGAGACCAGGAAGTAGTCGATGCGCCACCCGGCATTCTTCTCCCTTGCCTTGAAGCGGTAGGACCACCAGGAATAAGCCCCTTCCAGGGTGGGATTGAAAAAGCGGAAGGTGTCCGTCAGGCCGATGCCGAGGAGTTCCGAGAACTTACCGCGTTCCTCATCGGTAAAACCGGCATTCTTTCGGTTTGTCTTCGGGTTCTTCAGGTCGATTTCCTGATGCGCCACGTTGAGGTCGCCGCAGATTACCACCGGCTTCTGTTCGTCAAGCCGGCGGATATATGCCCTAAAAGCATCATCCCACGTCATGCGGTAGTCCAGCCGTTTCAAACCGTCCTGCGCATTGGGCGTATAGACCGTGACGAGGAAGAACTGCGGCATCTCCAGCGTGATGACACGCCCTTCGTGGTCGTGCTCCTCCAGTCCCAGCCCGTAAGTAACGGCGAGTGGTTCATGGCGTGTGTAGATGGCCGTACCTGAATAGCCTTTCTTTTCGGCATAGTTCCAAAAACTGTGGTAGCCCTCAAAAACCAAGTCAAGTTGTCCGTCCTGCATTTTGGTTTCTTGCAGGCAGAAAAAATCTGCATTGAGTGCATTGAAGGCTTCGGCAAAGCCCTTGCCACAGCAGGCCCGCAGGCCGTTCACGTTCCACGAAATGAATTTCATGATATCAAGGGATGATTGGGTAAGATAGGAAAATATTCGGTCCGTCAGCCTGCGCCGTTATGACAATGGATAATTATTCATTAACAACTGCCGTCGCAGTTCCTGACTATGGGAGCAAAAATAGTTATTTTTACTTACACCCCCTACTTGTACCGCCTTTTTCGTGAATACACCGTGCTGAAACATTGCGCGAGACATTGGGTGAATCCTTGAATGAAACATTGGGTGCCCCTACCCCGTCCTGCAAGATGCCGAGCTCAATAGGCTGCGGCTCGGCAATGAAAAGAAAAATGGCTTTTTCTTTTGCATTGCACTCGCCTTGCACTAATTTTGCCACTTGAATCAGTCTTCCAATCCATGAAACAACTCATAACACTCCTTTTTGCACTCCTAATTTCTATACTTCATAGCACATTGTCCGCACAGCCGCTCCTGTCGTTCGACCAGAACACGCAGGAACTGGGCACACTGCTGTGGCACACGCCCCGCACGGCCACATTCAAGTTTACCAACAAAGGAACTACCGACCTGCGGATTACGGAAGTGCGCACTGACTGCGGATGTACCGCCGTGGATTGGACGCGCACGCCAGTTGGCCCTGGCAGCACAGGCACCATCCAAGCCACCTACGACGCTGAAATGCTGGGACATTTCCAAAAAGGGATTGCCGTATATACCGATTTGGACAGCCGCCCCGTGTACCTCACGCTCATGGGACAGGTGTCGATGACGCAGACGGAGGCTTCAATGGAGTTCCCCTACAAAATCGGCGACTACTACCTCAGCACGGACAACATTGAGTTCGACGACGTGAACCGGGGCGACACACCGGCCTTTGCCCTGAGCATCTTCAATG
The DNA here is from genome assembly GCA_945867195.1 of uncultured bacterium. Lineage (GTDB taxonomy): Bacteria > Bacteroidota > Bacteroidia > Bacteroidales > Bacteroidaceae > Alloprevotella. Next base: position 5,818 of record CAMBHR010000067.1, read on the forward strand.
CCGGCAAAAAGTCATATACGCCGGAACTGATGCACCTGCCGAAATACCTGACCGTGGAGGCTGACCCCGAGATTATCCGCCCGGGACGCACGGGGCACTTGCTCATCACGCTCAACAGCTCCGGACTGAACACGATGGGGCTGACGCAGACCAGCATCTACCTGAGCCGTTTCCCCGGCGACCGTGTCTGCAAGGAAACGGAAATCAATGTTTCGGCCACACTGCTGCCGGATTTTCTCGACACGCCTGTACAACATGCCTTGGCACCGGTGGCCGTCATTGACAGCACGCACATTTCGCTCGGCCCGTTGGGCAAGAAGAAAAAGGTCACGGGCGAACTGGTGTTGCGCAATACAGGACGCACACCGCTCGTCATCAGTGCGCTACAGGTGTACAACCCCGGCATCAGCGTGAGCATCGGCAAACGCCGCATCGCACCGGGCAGCTCAGAGAAACTCAAAATCAGCGTGAATGCCAACAACACGTTCTTCAAAGGCCGCCGCCGCGTGCTCCTCATCACCAACGACCCTGACCATTCCAAAATGGTGATTGACGTGGAAGTGAAGAAATAATGTGGTCATTATTTGGTTGTTTGAAAAAAACGCCCTATTTTTGCACCGCAATCGGAAAGTAGCGCAGTTGGTAGCGCACTACGTTCGGGACGTAGGGGTCGGGCGTTCGAGTCGCCTCTTTCCGACATACCGAGGTCTACAGCAGGCCTCGGTTTTTTTGTGCGCTGGAGGTGAGGCGAATGCGCCACGATGGTGGGGTACACAGAACATACAGCATCACGTACGGCACAACATGGGGATGTGTTGTGCAAATATTGAAATCTTTACTTTGCATCGTTAATTAAAAAAACTACTTTTGCCGCATCTAAATCAGAGAACAACTAATCTTTAATCATATCTTCACACAATGAGTTTGAAAATAGTAGTACTTGCCAAGCAAGTGCCCGACACCCGCAATGTCGGTAAGGATGCCATGACCCCGGAAGGCACGGTGAACCGTGCTGCCCTGCCGGCCATTTTCAATCCCGAAGACCTCAATGCGCTCGAACAGGCCCTACGCCTCAAGGAGCAGCATCCCGGTTCCACCGTACACATCCTCACCATGGGCCCTCCCCGTGCCACAGACGTTATCCGCGAAGGACTTTTCCGTGGTGCCGACGGCGGCTATCTGCTCACTGACCGCGCTTTTGCCGGTGCCGACACCCTGGCCACCAGCTACGCCCTCTCGCAGGCCATCAAGAAAATCGGTATGCCCGACATCATTCTGGGTGGCCGCCAGGCCATCGACGGCGACACGGCACAGGTGGGACCGCAGGTGGCACAGAAGCTGGACTTGAACCAAGTGACTTACGTAACCTGCATCGAAAGTGTCAAGGACGGCCAAGTGGTCGTTACACGCCACATCGACGGCGGCATCGAACGCGTGCAGGCTCCCCTGCCCATCCTTCTCACCGTCAACGGCAATGCAGCACCCTGCCGCCCCCGCAATGCAAAACTGGTGATGAAGTACAAACGCGCATTGGCTCCCATGGAGCGGCCTGCCGACGGCTCCCTGCCCTATGCCGAGGAGTATGAGAAAAAGCCCTACCTCACCGTGACGCAGTGGAGCGTGGCCGATGTCGACGGCGACCTGCAGCAGTGCGGACTGGCCGGCTCGCCCACCAAGGTGAAAGCCGTGCAGAACATCGTGTTCAAGGCCAAGGAGAGCAAAAGGCTCACGGCATCGGACAACGATGTGGAGGGACTTGTAAAGGAATTGTTGGACAGCCACACCATTGGGTAACGCGCTTATTGTTTTGAGATTATGAACAACGTATTCGTATACTGCGAAATAGACAAATACACGGTGGAGGAAGTTTCCTACGAACTCCTCACCAAAGGCCGCAAACTGGCCAACGAACTGGGCGTGCAGCTCGAAGCCATCGCTGCCGGAAGCGGCATCACGGGCAAGGTGGAGAAGGAAATCCTCTCCTACGGCGTGGACAAGCTCCACATTTTTGATGCCGAAGGACTTTATCCTTACACCTCCAAACCGCACACGAGCATCCTCGTCAACCTCTTCAAAAAGGAACAGCCCCAGATTTGCCTCATGGGGGCTACCGTCATCGGCCGCGACCTCGGCCCGCGCGTCAGTTCCTCGCTCACCAGCGGACTGACGGCTGACTGTACGGCTCTCGAAATCGGCGACTACGACGACAAGAAGACGGGCCGCCACTACGACAACCTGCTCTACCAAATCCGCCCGGCATTCGGCGGCAACATCGTGGCTACCATTGTCAATCCCGACAACCGTCCGCAGATGGCCACCGTGCGCAGCGGCGTGATGAAGGCCGAAAAGGTGGCCGAGTACTACAACGGCGAAATCGTCTACGAAGACGTGGCCAAGTATGTGCCCGAGGCCGACTACGTGGTGAAGGTCCTCGAACGCCATGTGGAAAAGTCGCAGAACAACCTGAAGGGAGCACCCATCATCGTGGCCGGCGGTTACGGCGTGGGCTCGAAGGAAGGTTTCGACCTGCTCCGCAAACTGGCCAATGAGCTTCACGGAGAAGTGGGAGCCAGCCGTGCCGCAGTGGATGCCGGCTTCTGCGAACACGATTTGCAAATTGGCCAGACGGGCGTTACCGTGCGCCCCAAGGTGTACATCGCCTGCGGCATCTCGGGCGCCATCCAGCACGTGGCAGGCATGAAGGAGAGCGGCATCGTCATCTCCATCAACACCGACCCCGACGCTCCCATCAACCAGTTGGCCGACTATGTCATCACGGGTTCCGTGGAAGAGGTAGTGCCCAAACTCATCAAGTATTACAAGCAAAACAGCAAGTAACAACATGGCAAACAATTATACTGACCACGCAGAACTGCGCTTTGAGCTGAACCACCCGCTGATGAAGCGCATCGTGGAACTGAAGGAAAGAGATTTCCGCGACAAGGACACCTATGACTATGCACCGCTCGACTTCGACGATGCGATGGACAACTACGACCGCGTGCTCGACATCACGGGCGAACTGGCCGGAACGACCATTGCCGACAATGCCGAGGGCGTTGACCTGGAAGGCCCCCACCATGAGGGCGACCGGGTGCGCTATGCCTCGGGCACAGCAGCCAATCTGGATGCCATGGTCAAGGCCGGACTCAACGGTATGACCATGCCCCGTGTGTACGGCGGTCTCAACTTCCCCATCACGCCCTACACCATGTGCGCCGAGCTGGTGGCTGCCAGCGATGCCGGTTTCGGCAACATCTGGAGCTTGCAGGACTGTATCGAAACCCTCTATGAATTTGGCAACGAAGACCAGCACTCCCGTTTCATTCCCCGTATCTGCGCCGGCGAAACGATGTCAATGGACCTCACCGAACCGGATGCCGGCTCCGACCTCCAGAGCGTGATGCTCAAGGCCACCTATGACGAGGCGGAAGGCTGCTGGCGGCTCAACGGCGTGAAGCGTTTCATCACCAACGGCGATGCCGACCTTCACCTCGTGCTGGCACGTTCCGAAGAGGGGACTACCGACGGACGCGGCCTCTCGATGTTCATCTACGACAAGCGCGACGGCGGCGTAAACGTGCGCCGCATTGAGAACAAGCTCGGCATCCACGGAAGCCCCACCTGCGAACTGGTGTACAAGAACGCCAAGGCCGAACTTTGCGGCGACCGCAAGCTGGGACTTATCAAATACGTCATGGCACTGATGAACGGCGCACGCCTCGGCATTGCCGCCCAGAGCGTCGGCATTTCCCAAGCCGCCTACAACGAAGGCCTTGCCTATGCCCGCGACCGCGAGCAGTTCGGCAAGCCCATCATCCAGTTCCCTGCCGTCTACGATATGCTCGCCCTGATGAAGGCCAAGCTCGATGCCGGCCGTGCCCTGCTCTACCAGTGCGCTCGCTATGTCGACATCTACAAGGCTCTCGACGACATCAGCCGCGAACGCAAGCTCACGCCCGAAGAGCGCAAGGAGCAGAAACTCTACGCCAAGCTGGCCGATAGCCTCACGCCGCTGGCCAAGGGCATGAACTCCGAGTATGCCAACCAGAACACGTACGATGCGCTGCAAATTCATGGCGGTTCGGGCTTCATGATGGACTATCCCATCCAGCGTTACTACCGCGATGCCCGCATCACCTCCATCTACGAGGGCACCACGCAGCTGCAGGTTGTGGCCGCCATCCGCTACGTGACGAACGGTTCCTACCTGGCCCAGATGCGCGAGTTTGAACAGGCCGAAGTGTCGCCCGAGCTGGCCGGCATCGCCCAGCGTGCCCACCTCATGGCCGACAAGTTCGAGGAAGCCGTTGCACGGGTGAAGGAAGCCGCCGACGCCGCCTACCACGACCTCTGCGCCCGCCATTTGGTAGAGATGGCAGCCGACATCATCATGCTCCACCTCCTGCTCCACAACGCCACGGCCAACGCCGAACTCTTCGGCAAGAGCGTACGGGTCTATGCCAACCATGCCGAGGCTGAGATTGCCCGCCACCACACGTTCGTGATGAACCTCACGCCTGCTGATGTGGCCGACTACCAATGCTGCTGAACTCCAGTATGCTTTAAATAATCCATCATGCCGAGGGTGTGTCATAATTGGCGCACCCTCGTTTTCTTTTCAGCAATCACACCCCAGACATTCACGAACTGAGGCCCCACCAAGTCAAATAATCAGTTTCGTACATTGCACCTATATAAGCCCTAACCATAACATGCTCTTTAATTCCTATGAATATCTGATTTTCCTGCCTTGCGTTTTGCTGCTCTATCGACTATCCGCCCGGTGTCTGTCGTTGCAGAACGTGCTGTTGGTCCTGGCCAGCTACGTATTCTATGCATGGTGGGACGTGCGCTTCCTAAGCCTTATCCTCGGTATGACAGCCTTAGGATTCGCTGGTGGTTGCCTGCTGGAGGCGACACGTAGGCAGCCAAGGCTTGAACGAGCGGTCTGCATCGCCACAGTGGTGCTGTGCGTGGGCGTTCTGGGTTGGTTCAAGTATTACGGTTTCTTTGCCGACAATTTCGCCCGGCTCTTGCACACTTTGGGCTTTAGGTCTGACCTCCCCACGCTCCGTATTGTCCTGCCCGTGGGCATTAGTTTCTATACATTCCAGATACTGAGCTACGTCGTTGATGTCTATCGCCGAAAAATCCCCGCCTGTCGCGATGCCATGGCTTTCGCTGCCTTTGTCTGTTTCTTCCCTCAACTTGTTGCTGGCCCGATAGAGAAGGCGCAGTATCTGCTGCCGCAGATGCAGGCACCGCGCAGCGTTGGCTATGCCCAATTTGTGGACGGACTTCGCCTCTTGCTGTGGGGGCTCGTAAAGAAGATGCTGCTGGCCGACCGCGTGGCCCCCGTGATGCAGGCTATCTATGCCAATCCCCAAAGCGACGGTACCGACCTCATGATGGGCACATTGCTTTTCGCCTTCCAAATATACGGCGATTTCTCGGGCTATTCCGACATTGCCGTCGGTACAGCGCGGCTCTTCGGCATCCGCCTCTCGCGCAACTTCGCTCTGCCCTACTTCGCCACCGACATTCCCACCTTCTGGCGTCGCTGGCACACCTCGCTTATGGAGTGGTTTCGCGAATACGTCTACTTCCCCCTGGGCGGTTCGCGATGCAGCCGTTTGCGGCAGTTGCGCAATACCTTTGTAGTATTCACGCTCAGCGGTTTGTGGCACGGTGCTGCTTGGACCTTTGTGGCTTGGGGTGTGTTTCATGCTTGCTGCTTCGTGCCCCACATACTGAGCCGTAACTCCCGAAGCGCACATGGTGCAGCGGTTGAACATCGGCAGCAGCGTGTGACGGCATTCATAGGCCGGTTGGTGCGCATGCTTTGTACCTTTCTTAAAAGTGCGATTTCTCGCCAAGGCAAAGCTAAACAAGTTTTGCTTTACTCATTTGGCTTAACGAAATCGTTCTCCCTTGTCTGCATCGGTTGGGTGTTCTTCCGCTCCGAAAGTCTCTCCGCCGCCTTCTGCCATTTGGGCCGCATGGTCACCGACCTCCATTTCCACACCCCCTACGGCGGCCTTTCCACGCTCTACCCTGTGGTCTTTGTCGTTGGAGTGGAGTGGCTCACACGCCATCGCGCCCATGCTTTGGACTTACCGCAGATAGGCCCGCTGAGGTATCGCTGTGTGCGTTGGACCATTTACTATGCCCTCCTCTTTGCCACCTTCTACTGGGGTGGGACGCAATCCGCGTTTATCTATTTCCAATTCTAAGATTGTCGCATCGATGAAGCTCTTCTCCAAGTTCAACTCCTTGCCACCGGAATGGTGTCTTCCGCTCTTTGCCCTGCTTCTCCTGTTGCCCTTGGCAATGGGTGAAATATATGTGCGCTCACTACCCAATCCTGCCAAGTACAAACACGCCTACCTAAGCCGCCACAGCCGCGAGATAGAGGTGCTCATCTTGGGCAGTTCGCATACCTACTATGGTCTCTGCCCCGAGCGACTTGGCGAGAACGCTTTTTCTGCGGCGCAGGTTTCCCAAACGCTGAAGTACGACGATTACCTGCTCCATCATTATCCTTTCGACAGCCTTCGCATAGTGATACTCCCCATCTCCGACTTCACTTTCTACGAGGAGCTCGAGGACGGCGCAGGCTGGTATTGGGCCAACCGCTACCGCCTCTATATGGACTGCGACATCCACACACGTGGCAGTGTTTATGACTGGGAATTCACAGCCTTCAAACCCTTTTGCGAAAAACTCAAGAGTCTGTGGCAACCACCACAAATGGAGTGGAGCAAGACGGGGCAGGGCCTTGAATATCGCATTGAGCGGCGCAGCACCGGATGGGACGATGGCGCAACTGCCGCCCTGCGCAACCGATACGAAGACTTCTCGGACGCCAATAGGCAAATGGCCCATCTGGAAAACATTGCAGCTTTCTGCAAAGACCATCAGGCGCATCTCTGGCTGATTTCTACGCCCTTGCGCCCCTCCTACCGTGCTGCCATCCTGCCCGCCCAAGAGGAGGATATGAAACTGCATCTTCGCCATTTCCTCCGCAGCCATCCCGAAGTGCGCTATAAAGACTTTCGTGCCGATACAGATTTCACCGCAGCCGATTTCTTCGATACCGACCACCTCAATCAGGATGGAGCACGAAAGTTGTCGGACAAGTTGCGTTGCCTCCTATACCAACAATAAACCTATCCCAGCATCGATGGGCCATATTCTCTTATCAGGGGAAAAGCAAGGGAATGGGTCATCACCAAGCAGAGCTTGTCAAACGGTTGTCACGGAAACGGGGTTGGGCTTCGGTTTTTCTAAGCCCAGTGTGAAAATTTTCGCAGTCAGTGTGAAAATTTTCGCAGCCGGTGTGAAAACCTTCGCAGCCGGTGTGAAAACCTTCGCAGCCGGTG
>CAMBHR010000068.1:0-13010 GCA_945867195.1 uncultured bacterium
AATAATTCAATTATCAAAATATTATGTCATAATTTTCATATTATTTGCTATTATAATTTTATCTGTTCAAAATAAACTTCATGCTGACACCAAAGTCCTGCGTGGTAACGGGATAGGAGGAGGAGGTGAGCAGCGGCTTATTCATCTGACGGTCATAGTAGGCGGTCAGGGTGAGGAACTTGCTCAGGGCATAATCTGCCGAGAAGCTGATTTGCACGGCCTTGTTACCACTCGTGGCCTGGGTCAACTCGGTGAGGATGTCGCGGTTGAGGGCGGCCTGGTTGCGCAAAGTGATGTCCAAGCGCAAATTGAGGTCGTTGGCAAAGCCCTTGGCATTGGTAGTGGTTTTCTTGTCTGCTCCTGTGCCCTTGGACTTGGAACGTACCACACGTTTGGGAGCAAAGAGATTGACTCCGGTAATCTTATATCCCAAGCCAATGACGAAATCGTTGGAACGTGTTTCATTCACCTGCATGGAGGTCATGCTGAGGGTCAAAACACGCGTTTTACGGAACTCTACCTTGGCAGTGATGTTGTTCAGGAAGGTCATGTCAACCCCGAAGAGGGGAGAGAAGCTTTCGTTGATGCTTACCGTGGAGACATCGTAGGGACAGCTCGGGATGGGGGCACCCGTGGTCACTTCGTTGACAAAGCCAAAGCCATTCATATACTCCATATAGCTATTGAAGGTACTGTATGAACCGACCGAGTAGACACTCTTATAGCCATGGTTGAGGTTGAAGCTCTTGAATACTTTCTTCATACGCGGCAACTTGGCCAAGCCTCCGTAGGTAATGGTCCAGTTGGGCAGCATCTTGGACAAGGCCGGGAAGATTTCCAATCCGCCACCGTTTGCGGTATAGGCATTAAGGAAGGCGGGTATCATGACCTCGGGGGCATAGGGACTTACGGTGCCGTTGGCAGGGTCGAAAGGTTCGCCGGCATAAAGTGTTCCTTCGGGATAGACGGCTCCGGCATACCTTGCCTCTATCTGCTGGCGGTAGCCTTCAAGGGAATGCACGAACTTGGTGAAGGTCTTGGACTTGTAACCTTTGTCCGGAGAACCTGTTCCTTCAAATGCCGAACCGATGGAAATGGTGGTCATGGAGAAAGAACCGGACTCTATGGTGGGCATACCACTGAACATATATTGGATGCTGCGGTTGGTATTCTTGTTGCGCGAAGCGGTAAGGTCAATCTTTACATCGCGGAAGGGTTCCAGCGTTGCCCGGATTTGGAAACTCTCCGTGGCACTGGTGGTAGCCGGCGTAATGATGCTGTCGGTCATGAGCAACCAGCCTCTATCGGCAGCTCGGCGGATATAATCCTCTCCCGTCAGTCCGAAGGCGAAGTCCAAACCAGGAGCCATCATTCCCCCACCCTTTGTCTGTCCGAACACATCGCCGATTTCGGGCATGAAACCGGGCAGATTGAGGTTGTACTTGTTGGTATAGGTCACACTGACATTACGCGCCATCATCAGGAAGCGGGAGCCCATTTGCAGTGCTTTGTACCACTGCTGGTCTTCCTTGCGCTTCTTGGGACTTACCATCACCTTGATGCGAGCCGTATCCTTGGAAAGAATGACAATCTTGTTGTTGTCGATGACCTTAAAGCGTAAAGGATACTTGGAACCATCGGGACGCAAGGCCACGACGCGGAGCTGCTTGCTGCGCTGGTTGTGCTGCAATTCCTGGGTGGTATCGGCCTTGAGGGTTATTTCCTTTTCAAAGAACTTCTTCTCCACCTCTCCTGCCTTCTTGTCCTTCGGGGCCTGCGCGTATTTCTTGTTTACGGCCTTCAGGAAGGGCACGTGGTTGTAAAGGGTTTCCAGATTGAGGCGGCCGTTACCGGTGATGTTGCGAGAATTGGTAATGGTATGGCCATAGGTGCTGCCATCAGCCAACTCGGTGCCTCGGGTCCAGTTATAGGTGGCGTTGTAGGAAACATCGGTCGTTACCCAATCAAACACAGGAAGCTTGTTGATAGGAATTTTCCAAGAAGCATCGAAATTTTGTTGGTAAGTGAGAGGCCGTCCCAAGTGCTTGATGCTGTGCCAAACGGAATCTTTCCAAGCCGTATACCGGTCGGGATAAAGGTCTTTGTTTACCGCAGTATAGGGTTGCTCGATTTCGGCATTGGTACCTGAAGAGAAGTTGGCGTGCAGGTTCTTGGTGAAATCCCATCGCAACTGGAAGGAACGGTTCCACAAGAAGTCGCTGGACCAGGTGAGCGGCAGGGAGTTGTTGTCCATGTTCTCCATGTCGCGCTCTTGCAACTCGTAGTACGAACGGGTGATGTCCGAATTGAAACCGATATTCTGAGGGAGGAAATTGAAACTCTGCTCCTTCAAAATCTTGAACCACTTGGATTTGCTCTTCGACTTCTTGAACGGCTCAAAGGGCTTGAGGTTGGGCGACCAGGAATAGTTGAAAGAGTATTTCCAATTCTGATTCTTTTCCCATGCTGTGGTTTCCCCCGTGGTGTTGGTGGTGGAATAGGCATAGCCAAAGGTGAAGTTGGCGGGGTCGTAGGGCATGGGATGGCGTTTGGTGGCGATATTGAAGCGCACACCGGTCAGGCTGAAGTTCTTGTTTATCACCACCCTGTCGGCGATATTCTTCAAGGAGTCCTTTTCGTGCTGCGTTGTCAATGCACTGAGGGCTTCTTCCAACTCCATGTCCGTATCAAGCGGATTGTAGCGCGGCGAAGTGCGCTGCTTGCTGTAGGAATAATAAACAGGTGCATTGAGCTTGACCTTCTCCGGCAGGAACTTTCCAGCCTGCACATTGGTAGTCACAGAATATTCGTACAAATTATCGTCACGGCGTTGGCTGACTGTTTCTTCCAAACCACCAAATCCCTCTGTTTCGACATGGCCACTGAGATTGAGGGTAGCCACGTCGGATAATTGCAGGTTAAGCTGTGACTGGGCAGCCCATCCTCCTTTATTGGCAAACTGCTGCAGGCGAAGTTCGTTGGCCCATACTTCCACATTTTGCAGGGTACGGGAATTGTTGCGCACACCAATCATGATGGTGCGCACCTCGCCCAAGCTGGGATTACCCACGATGCTGATTTTGTTGGCTGGACGATTGGGGTCGTATTCTGCATACAACTGGGCATAGCTTGTCAATCCCAAAGACTTCTGCTTGTTGCGGTTGCGCTTCACATCGGTCAACAAAGAGAGGTCAATGTCCACCATATTATCTTCCGGCCAAACAATTCTGGCGTTGGACGTGTTGTCGGCATACTTCTTGGCCGGCGTGATGGTGAGAGGCACTTCGTACTCGTAAAAATTGCTTTTATAGTCGGAGCCCAAACGAATGAAGAGTGATACTTGGCCGTCTTCGACCGGCGTCTCTCCCATCAAAGAGTTGGCATGGGTGAACATCTGGAGGTGTTTATAACGCCGCAAGTCCAAATTGGTGTTCTTGTAAACGGCACGTGCGTCACCCGAAGCCAACTGCTTCACCGTTAACGCCAAGGACTGCTCGTTGTTCTGCAATATTTGCGACTGGCCGGGATCAACCACGCGGCTGATGCCCGGCGGCAGGATGTAGTTGACCGGCTCCTTCTCGTTGTTCTCCTCGAAATTGACTGCGCTCACTTCCAACACACCACTCGTTTCCGGTGCCGTTCCCTGATAGAGGGCTTGCTCATAGGCACGCCACTCGCCATGCACCAGGTTGAGCGTTGCCAAACGCAACACCACGGGCTGGCTGAAGCCTGTCATGAACATTCGCATAAAGCGGATGGAAGAAAAGTCAGAAATGCCGCCTTCCCGCCGTTCATATTGATCCACAGGGATGCGGAAAAGATACCATGTATAGTCACGCACCACGCCATCCCGGGTCTTCTGGCTTGCCACGCGCTTATCGACAATGTAGTTTTGTCCCACCTGCATGGCATCTTCGGCAATGCGGACCTTGTACTCATAATACTTTTCGTATTCATTGAGCGTGAAGTCCTGATTGATGTCTTCCACATCAGGCTGGGTCTTATAGGCCGTGCTGTAACTCTCGGGAGAGTTTTCGCTGTCCACGGAGTTACCGTTCGGGTTGTTGATGTATTTATAACGGTCGAGGATGGAGCGTTGCTCACGGTCGTAGTCGGAACCTCTGAAATAGTGATACTTGTCGGCCGACGGGGAGAGCAGGATGGAGTCGTAAACCTCAGGGCGCACCTTTGCCTGTACCGATGCCAAAAATTGGGCATAGGCAGGATAGGTTTTCTCCTGCTCCGAAGTAAGTCCGTTAAAGCCCACGTCCTGTTTGTTACGGGAACCGCTGGCCGTGTTGAATGCGTAAGTCACCGTATTCTGAGTGGGCACACGTCCCCAAACCGTTTCCGTGTATTGGGTAGGGTCATCGTCAACGGGCAGGCCGCTTTCGTAGAATTTCTTGCCGTCCTTGAGCACATCCTCACTGATTTCTCCCAAGTTGAAATACAAATCGCCACTGAAGGTGCGGCCTTCATCACGCGCTTTGATGAAGGGGTCGAGCATCCAGAACTCAATGTATTCGATATTGGCCGCTTCAAAGTCGGAAGTTTCCAACTTGCGCATCATACCACCCCAGCGTTTTTCGGGATTAAGCAGGTGTCCGTCAGCGTCAAGCGAAGGATCCAGGTTGTAAGGACCACGCTCATTGGGATAATAGGCCAAGTTCAGCACGCTCAGGGTGTTGGACTCCTGCATATTGACGCTTTTGTTGGGAAAGAGCTCGCTCTTGTACACCTCGCGCACATCGGGGTCGGAAAGCTGTTTCAAGTCGCTCTTGATATGGCCCGGCGTAAGGCTGGACGAACGGCGCGTGAAAAGCGGGTCGATATAATACCAGGCCAAAAGGGCACGGTTATAGCCATAACGGACATCGCCGGTCAGCTTGGCCTCGCTGAACATGGAGGGTACGCTGGAAATGTTCCACTCCTTAGGATTGGAAATGTCTATCTCACTCTTGGAGTTTTCAAAGTCATCGATATAAGAAGCGTTCCCCTGCGCACCTTGGCTTTTACCCGCAACAAGTTGGGCAAACTCGGCTGTGAAATTGATGCTCGAAGGTGCGGTGCAGTGCAGCAAAGGAAGTTTGTCGAGCCAGTCTGTGAGGCGTTGGCTCTGCTTCTTCCAGGAAAGGTTCAGCCCCCAAAGCGTGTTGTTCAACGGTTCGGAACCCATGGCCACCTTGGTGGTGAGCGGTTTCTCGCCGAGGTGCATGAAAGTACCTCCCATTTGGAAATCCTTGGAGAAGTCATAAGAGAAGTTCAAGCCGAACATGGTTTTGCGCTGCATACCATAGTCCGTGTTACTCTCCAAGCTGACGTTCACACTGGTGCCCGCATCCAGAATGCTCTTGTTGAGAATTTTAACGATGCCCGAATTATAGTCCACTGTATAATCGGAACCTTCCATCAAGGTCTGGCCTCCAGCAGTAACGACCACCGAACCGCGCGGAATATTCATGGCTCCCAATTGGATTTCGTCATTGCGAGAAGCCTTGTATTCGCCGGTAATGAGGAACTTGTTTTTCTCGGCAATCTGCCGGGCAACGGTTCGCGTTGAATCATAGAGTTCCTGAAAAACATACTTTTCGGCCAAGTCCGAGTTACCGCCAAATGCCTTGGCCAAGCCCTTGCCGAAAGGCTCCACCATCGGGAAGAACACGCGGCCGCTCTGGGCATCAATGGTATAACCTTCCACATAGTCGAAATAACCGTTCGACCCAATCTTGTTATTGTTGTCCAAACGGTCAAGCCCCACCAAGGACAGGATTTTCTTGTCCTTAATGCCAGGCTCCGGTATATAAGAAAGGTACACACCCGTCGTGTCAGAGAGGAGTTTGATGTCCAATTTGAACTTATCCTTCTGTACAGAGGTCGCACCGAGAGAGTACACGTTGCGCATCATCAGGTGCCAGTTCCCCATGGCCGGTGTGCAGGCGGTGTTCTTCAGAGTCTTCACATAAAGCACCTCCTTGGTGTCCTTGCGGTCGGAGGAGAACTCACCCACCTGGAAAGTCTGTCCTTTGTAAGTGTATTCATAAGCCACAGCCAGCACCTGGTCCGTCTGCAGCGTCTGTTTCAAGGAGACATAGCCCAATGCCGCATTGAGGGTATATTCCGAACTACTAAGTTTGCGGGCTGACTCTAACTTCTCATAATCCACACCTCCCACAAACCCGGCGGCATCCAGCGTCTGCGTGGCCGAGGAGATGTTGCGTGCAGCATTCAGGCTGTTGTTCAGCTCACTGTAAAGGGTATTGGAGTTGTTGTTGGGATTTTCCTCGCCGGTAGCCACCCATGAAGGGTTGGAGATATGGGAAAATTCGCCCAAGTCCGTAAAGCCCACAATGTTGCGCGTATCGGTGGTAGTACCCGTCTTGTTGGTCACCCAGATTTCTATACGGTTGACGGTGATACCCGAAGCGATAGTGGGCAACTGCTTCATGTTGTCATCGTAACGGTCGCGGAAGAAATGTCCCAAGAAGAAATGGCGGTTTTCGTCGTAAGCATCTGCCGAAAACTCATAACTGGACAATTGCGCACCGCCCTTGCTGCTTACATTGGAAGAGGAAGACTTCTTTTGGGAAATCACGGTCGACAGCTTGAGTTTTCCGAACTGCATATCCGTACGAATACCGAACAACGAAGTGGCACCGCGCACCAACGATGAATTGGTTGGCATACTCACATTGCCGGCTTCCACCAATTTGATGATTTCGTCCTCCTTACCTTCGTAGCGCAGCTTGAGGTTTTGAGTATCAAAGTCAAACGTGGCCTCCGAATTGTAGTTAAAGTCCATGTTCACCTTATCCCCCACTTTTCCGTTGAGACTCAAATTGATTTTCTCGTCGAAATCAAAGCCGAACACCTTTCGGTTCCGTTCCGAAAGACTGGGGTTATCGGTAAAGCGGGTATTGGCGCCGATTTTCAATTCGGCAGAACCTTGCGTTTTGATACGCACCCCACCCGGTCCGAAAATCTTGTTCATCGGCCCCAAGTCGAACTGCATGTCCGTAAAGTCAAAACGGTCTTTTCCTTTCTCTTTAAATTCCTGTGCATTCTTGTTGCGATAATACGCCGCCATCGAACGGCGCATCATCAAGTCCTGGTATTCATTCCACGAAAGGGAGAAGGGTGCTTCCACATATTCATCCCCCAATTTTGTTCCCCAATAAAAACCGCCGGTCTGTTCATCATAAGTCCCCCCCGTCCGCAAGTTTTCGGGATCGCGCAAGTCCACCGGCCCCCGCGCAGTATCAGCCAAAGTCAGCGGAACCGTCTTGCGCACACGGGGCAGCGTATCCCCAGCTGCCTCAGATACGGCTTTCTCATCCGAAGCTACACTCCACGCATGATACATGGCCCGCCCTGCCCCTGTTCCCAAGAACAAAAGCAAACACAACATCATGTATAGCGTGAACTTTGACATCTTTAAAAAATCATCCAGAGGTACGACCCACGCGCCCTCATACGCAGTTTAGTTAGACAATAAAAAAACGGGGGGCAAGACTCATAGCATTTTCAAGGCCAGCTTGATCAGTTGCTCCACTTGCAGCCCCGGCTGCTCCTTGGCCAACTGCATCACCACCTTTTGTGCCGGAGCCGGCGAAAAACCGAGAACAGTCAGTGCCTGCACAGCCTCTTCGACCATAGCGGGAACAACAGTCATACTGGCAGAGCCACCATCGCCCATGCAACTTTCTCCCATGAACGACATCATCTTGTCCTTCAGGTCCATCACGATGCGCCCGGCAGCCTTGGGGCCGATGCCTTTGACAGATTTGAGCGTGCGTACATCCTCCGCCTGCACAATCCCTGCCAAGTCCGCCGGTGTGAATGCCGACAGAATCATCCGCGCCGTTTGGCAACCGATGCCTTGCACATTAATCAGAAGCATGAACAACTCCCGCTCCGCACGGGTGGCAAAGCCGTAGAGTTGCCACGCATCCTCCCGGATATATTCATACACAAAGAGGCGCACCTGCTGCTTACCCTGGATGGCAGTATAAGTATTGAGAGATATGCCCAAAGCATACCCCACCCCGGCGGCCTCCAAAACAACCTGTGTGGGAGCCAGCTCATCCACTATTCCACGGATATATTCTATCATACTGATAAGTATAACGGATTTTTGCTATGGTTATTGTACAGCAAAGCCCGATTTTATTTCCACTTTCTTAAAAGTGCAATTTTCGCCAAGCCAAAGCGAGCAAGTTTGGCTCTGCACTCGCTTGCACGAAAGTTCTCGCCAAGGCAAAGCTAAAACAAGTTTTGCTTTGCTCATTTGGCTTAACGAAATCGTTCTTAAAAGTGCAATTTCTCGCCAAGCCAAAGCGAGCAAGCTCTCTTTAAATAAGGTTGGCTGCGGTTCGGCAATTCAAGTAAACTTGATTACGCTCACCTTGCACAACCTTTGCTCTTTTGGCTTAACGAAATCGTTCCTTTCCGTGATCCTACTTCCCTATCAGTTGGAGAAATTCCTCCCGCGTCTTGGCTTGGGTAAAAGCACCGCAGAAGTCGGAAGTGGTCGTCACGGAATTGTCCTTCTCCACTCCGCGCATCTGCATACACATATGGCGTGCTTCTACCACCACCATGACCCCTAAAGGCTGCAACGCCTCTTGGATACACTCCTTGATTTGCAGCGTCATGCGCTCCTGCACCTGCAAGCGATGGGAGAAAATATCGACCACGCGGGCTATCTTCGACAGCCCCGTAATGTACCCATTGGGTATATAGGCCACGTGAACCTTTCCATAGAAAGGCAACATATGGTGTTCGCAAAGGGAATAAAAGTTGATGTCCTTTACAATCACCATCTGGTTGTACGGTTCATTGAACTTGGCCGAGTTGAGCACCTCCACCGGATCCATGGTATAGCCTCGGGTCAGCGTCTGCATCGCCTTGGCCACCCTCAAAGGCGTTTTGAGCAATCCCTCCCGCTGGGGGTCTTCCCCCAAGAGTTTCAATATTTCCGTATAATGTTGCTGCAACTGCTCTGTTGTTTCCATCCGTTTCGCATCCTTTGTTTTGAGAGAATAATAAAAGAACTGTAACCTGCCATGATGATCAATCAGGCAGGTTGACCTCAGAGGCCACGATGCGCACCTCGTAGGTAAAATGCTGCTTCCGAATCAGATTTACATATTTCTGGGCATCCTGTCTGGTTCGGAAGTCACCGACATGAGTCACCCATCGTGGCGAAATGAATGAAGTGTACACAGCCAGTTCACCAAACTTTTCCCTGCATTTCTGTCCCATCTGCATGGCCTTCACCTTATCCTGACGCGAATTGCCCCCCGTGAAGATGCAGATACGAAATCCCTGGGCCTTGTGGCGCGTGCGGGCCACGTGCGTTTTGTGCCCGCTGCCCTGCGTTGCCTGTGTCTTCGGTTTGTTTTCCGTATGTGCCGCTTCACCCCCGTGCGGGTGTGTAGCGGCTCCTCCTGCTTGTTTGGCAGGCGCGGTAGTCGGACGGGGGGCATTGTTATTCACCAGCTGTTCGATTTCAGTCGATTGGTTTATCACCACAGTCCCTTTGCCGGACTCCCGTTGACGCAACTTTTCTGTAAACGTCCCCTGAGCCTGAGAAGACAATGCCACAAGAAACAAACCGGAAATAATCTGTAAAGCTTTCACGAGTAATGAGATATGAATAATTCAGTTGCCAGATAACTTGAGTAAAAAGGCAAAGAGGATATTGCCAAGGTTATGAGATAAGTAGGTGTTGATAATTAGTTTATATCATGTGTGCTCTACCCAGGGATGCAGTCTGTTTCTTTTTTTGAGGGAGCATAGCGCGGGCTATGTGACCAAAAAAAAGTAACAGAATGCGCCAAAAGAGTACACATGGTATAAATTAACCTTGACAAATCATAATAACTAATTTTCAACACCTACTTATTAGGTTATGAGGTTATAAAAACACATTTGAACGGGTGATGTCCAAGCGTTACAACTGTACCTATATAACCTCATAACCTAATTCCTCATAACCTCAAGACAGAAATTAGTTTTCTTTCCAAGCGTCGATGATACCCTTGAAGTCGGCCACTTTCAAAGCAGCACCACCAATCAGGCCACCATCCACGTCAACCTTAGAGAAGATTTCCTTGGCATTGCTGGGTTTGCAGCTGCCACCGTAAAGGATGGAAACATTCTCAGCGGCTTCAGCACCGAACTTCTCGGCAATGGTTTCGCGGATGAAGGCGTGCATTTCCTCAGCCTGGTCAGCCGTGGCGGTCTTGCCCGTACCGATAGCCCAAACGGGTTCGTAAGCCAGGATGATGTGGGCGAACTGCTCTGCGGTGAGGTCGAAGAGCGAACCTTCCAACTGAGCCTTAACCACCTCGTTCTGCTTGCCGGCTTCACGTTCCTCCAGCACTTCACCGATACAGAAGATAACCTTCAAATCGTTGGCCAGTGCCAGGTTAACCTTCTCCTTCAGGATTTCGGGAGTTTCGTGATAATAAGCGCGGCGTTCGCTGTGCCCCAGGATGACATAACCGGCACCTGTGCTCTTTACCATCTCGGCAGAAACCTCACCGGTATAAGCACCACTCACCTTGTCGGCGCAGTTTTCAGCACCCAGACCGATCAAGGTAGGGTCAATGATGCCGGCCACGGAAGCCAAGTGGATGAAAGGCGTGCAGATCACCACATCGCAGTTGGGTTTGTCGGCAACCAAAGCCTCGTTCAATTCCTTGGCCAGAGCCACACCCTCTTGCAGGTTCTTGTTCATCTTCCAATTACCTGCCACAATTTTCTTTCTCATGATTTTTTTGAGTTTAAAACGTTTGACATAGATATGATGTTTGTAGAATTTATGTCCTATCCAGAGCGAGTCTGCCGTAATGACGACCAGCAGGGGCACCACGAACCAAAAGACCAGCCAGGGCAATCCGGCCCCGCGCCCTGCGCCCGAACGCAGGACAGCGTCCTTACCGCTGTCCACATCGGGCAAATCGTTATTGCTCCATTTGCCCGCCACCTTACCGTCATGAAGCAGGAGCAATCCGGGGTTGGATCGCACCATGGCCTTCAGCTCCGTGTCCTCCGCCATCACCATGGGATAGGCAGCTCCTGTACGGTCGCACCAATCAGCCGCGCCGGCCGAATCGGAAGCGGTCGCCATCAAGAAGCGGTACCCCCTGTCAAGGCAAAAATCGTAAAGGTCGTTGATACGGTCGTTGCAACCGTCGTCTGCCGCAAGCGCATCCGGTACGGTCAGCAGGAACACGTAACCGGTGTCGGCCACCACAGCAAAAGTAATGTCCTCTCCCGTCTGCAAATCCGACAGGTAGAAATTGGCCAGTTTGCTCCCCTCCGCATCCTCCACCCGGCCCTCCAAAGCAGCCCGGATGTCAGCCCCCTGCTTGTAAGGCGTGAAATCCAACAAAGGCAGATAATGCAGGGTGTAGAGTGCCAAGCCGATGGCATAGCACCAAGCGTAAATGGAAACCACCCAGGAGTTCCGGTCAGATATCAGCCTGCGGCGGAAAAGCGGGCCGAGAATCCCACTGCCGGAAAACCGGCGGAAATCGCCTGCCATCCAATATACGGCCGCCACGAGCAGCAGCACGTTCTTGGCCAGCGTCTGTCCTGCGGTGAGTTCGATGGCATCACCGAAGCAACCGCAATCAGGCACAGGATTGGTCAGGTATATCCATACCGTAACGGCTGTGAAAGCTGCCATAAACCCTACTGCCAGCCTGGAGGCCAACCGCCGGTGCAGCCCCAAAAGGATGTAAACGCCCAACATGAATTCCAGCGTACCGAGTGCAACCGAAGCAAACTGCAACATCAGTCCGCCGTCGGTCAAATGCAGCTGTGCATAGGCGGCATAAGCATAGAGCTTATGCACCATACCCATGGGGTCGACCACCTTCACGAAGCCCGACAGCAAGAACGTCCCACCGAGCAACAAGCGGCTGAACGCCCACAACCAAGCGCGCACTGCGCTAAAGAGCATTCTCGTCTTCTCTTTCAATCGTCAATTTGATTAGAGCGAAAACCGCATAATTTAGCATATCCATATAGTTGGCGGCCACACCTTCGCTCACCCAGGTCTGCCCCTCCAGTTCCTCAATGCGTTTTGTGCGGAACACCTTCATCAGGATGAGGTCTGCCAACGAGCTGACACGCATCAGCCGCCATGCCTCGTCATAATCGTGGTTTTTGCGGAGCATCAGTTCCAGGGCGCGCCCGGCCTGTTCGTCATAGAGGGCCAATGCCTCGTCCGCATCCATGTCCTCGGTCAGGGCAGCCCCTCGTTCAAGTTGTATCAATGCCACGATGCTGTAGTTGACGATAGCCGTAAACTCCGGCACCACGCCTTCATCCACCATGGCACATCCTTTGGTTTGCAGCGAACGGATGCGCGCCACCTTTATATATAACTGATCCGTCATCGTGGAGGGACGCATCACGCGCCACGCCGCACCGTAATCGTGCAACTTGTGGGCGAAAAGCTCACGGCAGGCCGCCAGAGCATGTTCAAACTCCACCTTGGTATCTGTTTGAATCATATCCGTTTCTTGCATAAATATTTCTAAAAACAGTGGCAAAGATAGTGCAAGGCGAGAGAAGAACGAAAAACAAAGCTGAAAGATTTGCTTTTCTTATTCCGAACCGCAGCCTATCTTATCTAAAGATAGTGCATTATTGGGATTGACTTCACATTTCCTCGGGATAAGTTTGTTACTAACAGGGAATAGTAAAGGCATATACTGAAAGCGCGGCTGTATGATGGCATGCAGAAGAATTGGAAAATGGTTCACCCATAGAAAGAGTTTTGAACAGTTTTCACCCCCTCAGTAGTACTTCTCCTCTATACGTAATATGGACCTCGAAAATATCATTCAATCATTCATACAAAGGTATTTTCCTGTTGATTTTCAGACGTTTCACGTATGAAGGTTTGGATCATCAAATGTTCACAGCATCAAGGGCGTTTGTAAGCGTATCCGCGATGCTAGTATCTATACATCAAAAAAAATATCGCTCAAGCT
>CAMBHR010000069.1:0-12753 GCA_945867195.1 uncultured bacterium
TTCCTTCCTTCATTCCTTCTGCTCTTCCTTCCTTCATTCCTTCTGCTCTTCCTTCTGCTCTTCCTTCTGCTCTTCCTTCCGATAATCCTTGTTGAAGGGCACTATGGTAGAAGGTTTTCTCGGTGCGGATGATGTCCCAGAATTTATCGTAGCCGTAAAGTTGTTCATCGGTGTAAGTGGACTCTTCCAGAACAGCCAAAGCTTTGTTGATTTCCGGGGTGTCAAGCATCTCCTGAGGGATGTTTTGGGTGTTTTCTCTGATTTCCGTCAGATACCGGAGCCAGAGTACTTGCATTTTTTTCTCAGAGAGAGTATGCGGGTGGAATTTGGGCAGTTCCACAAAAATGAGGTGCAGTCCGTCAATCACTCTGTCGGTGTACTGTTCATGAACCATACGATAGTAATGGTAGTATTCGGGAATATCCTTTTCAAATACATCGTTTACCAGGTTCAGGGAATAGACGGGTTCCAGGAGGTGATAGCTCTCGTTGCGGTCCAACTGACGGACATAAGCCTTGGCGGAGTTGAACATGACACGTTGCATGAACTCTTGCGACCACACCATTTGCATTTCTACGATAAATTGGCGGCCGTTCAGGTCTTTGCATCTCACGTCGACGATGCTGTTTTTGCGTAAAGGGTTTTCAGGCACCAGTTCGGCGGGAAGATATTCCACCGAAGTGATGGTTTCATTTTCGTTTTTGAAAGGGAGCAGGGCATTCAGAAGGCTTACGACCAGGTCGGGGTGTTCGCCGAACACTTTCTTGAAAGTCAGGTCTGCTTTAGGGTCCAGATATCTTTTTGCCATAGTTGCTGAGATTTTTGTTGTCAGGAAAAATGATGTAACGATTGTCGGATGGAATGGCGGAAGATTTTACCATCCAGTGACTTCAAACCCGGCATCGCTGTACCATTCCGTCTGGCGGAATGCTGTGTTCAGGTCGCCGTGTATGGTGGATTTGGCGTTTCGGGTATAGACTTCCTGCGGCACGAACATACTGACAGCCCGGTAGTTGTCAGTGTCGATGGGCACATGCTGATAATCCCAGTTGTAGGGTCCTATCCAATATCTTTCGGTCGCGCCATGGTAAACGATCACGTCGTCCAGGGCACGGAGCACCTGGGCCGTATCAGCCGGAGCCAATATCCGGGCGATACTTTGCCGGGCGTCATAATTGTGCGGCCGGTAGTAGTACCTTGAGCAATAGGTCTGATAGTTCAACACGCCGTTCATGTCGGCAGTTTGTCCATCGGCCAGAGAGGAAGCGGGCAAGGCGTTCTTCAGCGTTGCTGCCAGGTGCGCCAGTTTGTCTGTCTGCAGACAGGCTATCGCCAGGCCGTAGTCGCCGTAGATATATCTGAGGTCCGTATCCGTAACATCTTGAAGGTAAGTTCGGGCAATGTCTGCCGGATCCGCGCTGAACAAGCCCTTTTCCATTTGATGGGTATAATATGCGCCTGCTGATGGTGTGGCCATGGGGGATGCCACGATGTAGTCCGTCTGGTTGCGCAGCGCGTAGGCCACTTCCAGATTTTGCATCAAGCAGGCATCAAAGAAGATGAACCGGCAGTGGATGCCGGCCGCATCAATGGCCTGCGCCATGTCTTCCACGTTCATGTTTGCGCCTTTATCGCCCAGTTTCCCGTCCGGTCCACTGTCAATGCCAAACGACAGTGTGTGGGGAGTCAGTGATGAGACTGCCGGATTTTCAAACGCATCGTAATCCGTTTCGGTTGCCGGGATCCACCCGTCGGCGTGCGACCACATCACCAACCCGTATTCTTGAGCCGGGCATTTTTCTTTCATTATTTCGAGCACTTCAGCGAAGCGTTTCGGGGAGGCGGAGCAAATGTCGTAGTCCCATTGCTTCATCAGAAGCGGCTCTTCGCGTCCGGCCGTGACACAGTAGAGTCTGGGTGCCTTGTCGTCGTCAACGAACATCAGCAGACGGTCTGCCGAGGGGATGAAGGCGTGTCCGTTCATGATTTCGGTAGAATCCTCCGTATGGCAGCGCCAAGCCCCCAGTGAGTTCTCGGCACACATGTAAACCAAAACCGTACGGCGCGCCATGCCGCTGTCGGGCTGTTCCGTCTCCGGCTTTTTGTCAGAGCAGGCAATGAGTAGGGTGGACAGGAAAAGTAAGAACAAATATGGGAAGGTTTTCATTGGTCAGCATTGTTTGGGATAAAGGAAATCTCGATTTTTTTGAATCCCAGGGCTGAGAATACCTGTGTGAAATGCGTGCGTGCATGTTCTTCAGCCAGTTGCAGGTTGTGCGGTGTCAGGCATCTGTCCAGCATGGCCTGCCGTGCTTTTTTGTAAAGTTCCTCGTGCGCCTGTGGCGGGATGCTTCCCTTTTCGTAGAATGACCGGCTGTGGGCCTCGTCAATGAACAGCGTGTCGAGGAGCGTGATGGCTGGAAGGCGCAGCCGGCATACTGAGTCGGGTAGCGATGTGAACCAATCCTCGGGTGCTGTCGTCATATCTATGCCCATACGCAGCGTGCCGCTGTAGATGCGTACCAGGTGGTCATCGCCGAACGTGCCTTTCCTGTGCCACTCCACCAGTTCTTCCGTCGTCACGGATAAAAATTCCCATTGGTCAAGTTTGCGCAGGCTCCGTATCTCCTCCGGGGTGATGTCAATGCGTGTGTTGTGAACCAGGTTCAGTGCTACAGGCGGATTTTTCTGGAAGCTTTTCACGATGACCGCCACTGCCACGGCGGTGGCAGCAATGGCCGCCACCCACCAATAACGCACCATGCTGAGCAGGATGCCACCCAGCTTGGTAAAAGAGTGAGGTCTGTTCTGCGTCATGCGTCAAAGCTTTTGGATGAGGGGAAGTAGGTCCTTGTCTGAAAAATCCTTGCGGAAGCGGATGACGATGTGCTGCTCGTCAAACCCCATTCGCTCCAACAGCGGCACCAGCAGCGTAGTGGCATCCTGTCGTGCTTGTTCCGTCAGTCCGTACCGGGCCGTGTGGTTCAGGATGCTGTCCATGCCTTGTTGGGCCAGTGCAGCTTTTTCTGCATCGGAGAAGCGTGAGCGCAACGGGTCGACATATTGCCGGGTGCCTTGGTGGTCAATCTTCGAGGCCGTGGCCACCAAACAGGGGTCTGGCAGGGTGATGACAATTTTTCCGTCACGGCATTCCACGTTCCGGCTGTCAAACTGTGCAAAGTCAATATAAGCTTTCAGTGTCACGTCAATAGGGATGGCGATTTTCCGGTCGCCAACCCGGGTCGGCACCTTCACGGGGATGCCCATAATTTTTCCTTCCAGCGAAGGGGCATCACTGTAAGTGACCAGTTTGTGGATGACGGCTTCGGTGGTGTACAGCCGTGCTTGTCTGCTCACCTCCATCACGATGCGTGCCACGGTATCGGTCCTTACCGCCTTCACATCGGCCACACTGTCTTTCCCGTCCCCGCATCCGCTACACGAGGCGGTGTAAGGAACTATGCCTACCGACAGCAGTACCGCCGTCACCACTGAAAGAAGAAGGTTGCGCATATCCAAAGTGGTTTTATAGGGCAAAATTAGAGAAAATCTTTCAGTCTTGGGAAAGTGTACTTTGATAACTGGCAAAGATTTCGTTATTTTGCCTTTCCGAAAGACAAAAAAACACACCGTTATAAACAAAATGAGAATAATGAAAATTTCCGTCCTCGGGGCGTGTGCCATCTTCATGCTGTCATCCTGTGGCGAGAAGAAGAGCAATGTGAAAGAGGAAGCCCGGCAGACGGAACAGCAGCAGGCTGTTGCCGGCACACCTTATGCCGAACCGGAACTCAAGAACTCTTCCACGGCGAAGCTGGGGGAAGGAACTTACCAGATTACCGTGGAGCGTCGTTCCGACACTTCGCTCCCTGTGGTGACCGATGAATTAGGAAACCGTTTTTACGACAACCGTGTGGAAGTGAGTATCCTGCGCGACGGCCAGCCTTTCTTTAAGCGCAGCTACACCAAGGATGCTTTCTCCGACTTCCTGTCCGCTTCCGACAAGCAGGGCACAGTTCTCTTGGGCATGGCCTTTGATGCCGACCGCAGCGATTCCCGTGTCATCCGTCTGGGTGCGCAGATAGGGCAGGTAGGTGTGGAGGAAGGACCTGCCTTCGTCGTGGAAATACCGCTTGGAGGGGGAGCACCCAGTATCGTGCGCGACAGCAACCAGGACACCACAGGCGATGACGGTATGGCGGAATGACAAATATATGAGAGAATGAATAATTTTGTAATGAATGATTGGGCTGCGTAGCTGTCATGGCCGTAGGCTTCATTATTCATTGTAAAATTATTCATTAGTATCAGTGCAGCCCAAGTCAAGATGGATCACGTTCTTGGCATGGGTGCAGATGTGTATATCATTCTGGAGCTTGCAAAGTAGGGGTAAGCGTTGCTTATTCCGTTTAAGGACACAAAAAAACCTGTAGAACACGGTTCCACAGGTTTCAGTTTCTCTCGTTGTTCGCGAGTTCCGCTTAGCTACTTTTACTAAACGTCGTAGCTTAAAAAATTAAGCAGCAACTTCAGTAGCAGCGCTGTCAGTAGCAGCAGAGTCAGCAGCTACGCTGTCAGCAGCAGCAGAGTCAGTAGCAGCGCTATCAACAACTGCGCTATCAGCTACAGAGTCAGTGGCAGCAGCGTCAGAAGTTTTGTTACCGCAAGAAGCGAAAGAGATAGCAGCGAAAGCTACGAACATGAAAACTAACTTTTTCATTTTGTTTGAATTAAAATTTTAAGTAAAACAATCAATTGCCTTTGTAAAACGCTGCAAAGGTACGGACTTTTTCATCTCTTGCAAGTCCCGTCCCACTTTTTTTGGTTTCTATCTTGATATTTTAACAAATTCTTATTTTGAAGCGTTTTGTTGTCAGCTTGGCATATCATTTTGCTTGGTTTGTTGATGGGTATGCAGGGGAGACGGTTGCTTCCGTCCCGACTGTGACGGATAAACTTCTCGGCTCTTCCGCTTTTCAACTAAAAAGCACTATCTTCGCACGCATATTTATATATTATAAACGAAATGTCTTTATCACAGGATATGAAAGCAGCCTATCAGACATTGGGCTGCAAATTGAATTTTGCCGAGACCTCATCGCTGCGCGATTTGTTGGAAAGCGAAGGAGTGCAGACTGCCGCCAAAGGTGAGAAGGCAGACATCTGTATTGTCAACACGTGCTCTGTAACGGATGTGGCCGATCACAAGTGTCGCCAGGCCATCCACCGCTTCACACGGGAACACCCGGGAGCGTTTGTGGTGGTGATGGGCTGTTACGCACAGCTCAAAGCCGACGAGATTGCGGCCTTTGAAGGAGTGGACCTCGTGCTGGGTATGGAGCAGAAGGGAAAGGTCTGGCAATATATAAAGGAGCGTTTGGCTCAGAAACGGGCTTTGGCCGGCGGGGATGCCTGCCACGAAGCCATCAGCGTGCCTACGAATGACATCCGCACATTCGTGCCGTCGTGCTCCCGGGGCGACCGCACGCGCTATTTCCTTAAAGTGCAGGACGGATGCAACTATTACTGCACCTATTGCACCATCCCCATTGCCCGGGGGCGTTCGCGCAACGGTTCCATCGCATCGTTGGTGAAGCAGGCGGAGCAAGTGGCGGCGCAAGGAGGCAAGGAAATTGTCATCACGGGGGTCAACACGGGCGACTTTGGTCGCTCCACGGGCGAAACCTTTATTGACTTGCTGCGTGCCCTGGATCGTGTGGAGGGCATCGAACGCTATCGCATTTCCAGCATTGAGCCGAATTTGCTGACCGATGAGGTCATTGACTTTTGTGCACATTCGCGTGCCTTCATGCCCCATTTCCACATACCTCTTCAGAGCGGCAGCGACGAAGTGCTGAAGCTGATGCGCCGCCGCTACGACACGGCACTCTTTGAACGCAAAGTCCATAGCATACTGCAGGCCATGCCCGATGCCTTTATCGGAGTGGATGTGATTGTGGGTATGCGGGGCGAGACGGACGCTTTCTTCGAGGACAGTTTCCGCTTTATTGAATCATTGCCCGTTTCCCAGCTCCACGTGTTCAGCTACAGCGAGCGGCCCGGCACCAAGGCGTTGCAAATACCTTATGTGGTGACACCGCAAACCAAACATGCACGGAGCAACCGGTTGCTGGCTTTGTCGGAGGAGAAACGCAAGGCTTTTTATGCTCGCTTCATAGGCACCGAGCGGCCCGTGCTGTGGGAACATGCCCGTCCCGGCGACCCCATGCAGGGGTTTACCGACAATTATATCCGCGTGACCCAGGCCGAGGGGGCTTCCGTGGCCGACAATAAGCTCACCGTGGTGAAGCTCGGCGACTTCTCCGCCGATTGCGAAACCCTTTGCCAATGTTTGAAAAATTCCGTGGTTCATTAAGCCGAGCCGCGCCCTCATTGATTCAAGATAGCACTTTTTTAAAATGATAAAGACAGACAAGATAGCCGTCGTGATACTCAACTGGAATGGATGCGACATGATGCGCCGTTTCCTGCCTTCGGTAATCCGGCATTCGCAGCCTGAGGGCTTGGTCATCGTGGCCGACAACGGGTCCACCGATGACTCTTTGCCCATGCTCACCTCCGAGTTTCCCGAAGTGGTGCAGCTCCCCTTGCCTCGTAACTACGGTTTTGCCGAAGGCTACAACCAGGCGCTGAAGCAGGTAGAGGCTCCCTATTATCTCTTGCTCAACTCCGACGTGGAGGTGCCGGCAGGTTGGCTCTCGTCCCTGCTGGCCTACATGGAGCAACATCCTGAGGTGGCCGCTTGCCAACCCAAGCTGTTGAGCCAGGCCCGTAAGGAAGAATTCGAGTATGCCGGCGGTGCGGGCGGTTATCTTGACCGTCTGGGCTACCCCTTCTGCCGGGGTCGTGTGTTTGCCGATGTCGAGCGCGACGAGGGGCAGTACAACCAAATCGTACCCTTGCTTTGGGCCACGGGTGCAGCCCTCATGGTGCGCCGTACCGACTGGGAACAGAGCGGCGGGCTCGACGGACGTTTCTTTGCCCACATGGAAGAAATAGACCTCTGCTGGCGGCTCCGCACCCGTGGCCGGCAGATAGTGTGTGTGCCGCAGAGCGTGGCCTACCACGTGGGCGGTGGCACGCTCGATGCCGGCAATCCGCGCAAAACATTCCTCAATTTCCGCAACAACCTCTTCATGCTCTACAAGAACCTGCCTGAAGAGGAGTTGCGCTCCGTGATGCGGCTCCGTTGGTGGCTTGATGCCCTGGCCTCCCTGCAGTTCCTGCTCAAGGGCGATGTGGCCAACTTCAAGGCAGTGTGGCGGGCGCGGCGTGAGTTCAACCGGTTGCGGCCCGGCTTCGCCCCAGACCGTGCCGAAAATCTCCGCTTGGCCGTAGCCGGAGGAGCGGTGCCCGAGCGGGTGTCCTTTTCCCTCTTGTGGCAGTACTACGTGCGGGGTCGCAAACGCTTTTCCCAACTCCCAATGAGTCAGTCTTCTTTCACAAAATAAGAAAATGTATAATGAGAGTTGCGCCAATGTCCTGGCCGTAGGCTTCATTATACATTTTACATTATACATTATCTCATTATACTTGCCCTCTCCATGCCATCCCTGTATCTCATCCCCGTAACCTTGGGCGACACGCCCCATAGCCGCGTGTTGCCCGACTATAACAAAGAAATCATTCTCAGCCTGCGCCACTTCATTGTGGAGGAGGTGCGCACGGCGCGCCGTTTCCTCAAGCAGGTTCACCGCGACATTGACATCGATGCGCTCCAATTCTATCCCATGGGCAAACATGCCGATGCCGCCCTCTTCAGCCGCTACCTCGAACCCTTGCGTCAGGGAGAG
Source organism: uncultured bacterium (assembly GCA_945867195.1). Taxonomy (GTDB): domain Bacteria; phylum Bacteroidota; class Bacteroidia; order Bacteroidales; family Bacteroidaceae; genus Alloprevotella. Next base: position 7,815 of record CAMBHR010000069.1, read on the forward strand.
TCGGTGGGAGTCATCAGCGAAGCCGGCTGCCCTGCCGTGGCCGACCCCGGGGCCGATGTAGTGGCCATAGCCCAGCGCGAAGGCTTGTCGGTAGTCCCCTTGGTGGGTCCGTCGTCCATCCTGCTGGCCGTCATGGGTTCCGGCTTCAACGGCCAGAGCTTCGCTTTCAATGGTTACCTCCCCATCCATCCTGCCGACCGCGCCAAGCGCATCAAGCAACTCGAAGCCCGTTCCGCTTCCGAGAAGCAGACGCAGCTCTTCATCGAGACGCCCTATCGCAATGCCAAAATGGTGGCCGACCTCTTGGCCACTCTCAGTCCGCACACCCGCCTGTGCATAGCTTCGGGACTGACCACCGACGCCGAGTATCTGCGCACCTGTACCGTCAGGCAGTGGCGGCAGACCCCGCCGCCCGACCTCGGAAAAACACCTACTATCTTCGCCATTTACGCAGGATAACAGCTTTTCTGAGAAAAAAACAACGATTTTTTTGTTGCAAATGGTAGGGTAGTGGCGTTTATAGAATAGTGAACCTCTTGCTTAGGAGCATGAGATGTTCCGCATATATATATATAATGTGTAATGTAAACGTAGCCCTATGTTCAGAAATTGCTTTTTGTTGCTGTGTGCAAGCACCCTGTTGTCTTGCGGGCATGAAATCAAAAGTTGGCCACCCTCTGAGAGCGAACGGGCAAGTGGAGAAACCGTAGAGATTTCCTCGAACGATTTCGTTAAGCCCAAAAATCGCACTTTTAAGAACGCTTTGCCCCTCGCCACCCGGACCTATCCCCTTCAAGCAGTCAAGAAGTTGTGTGCATCGGGACCCATCGTCGTCAAGTGCGTGCCAGCCGCCGCATCAGCCGCCAAGGTTGAGGTGTCGGCACCGGAAGCCTATATCCAATATATGCAAGTCAAGGAGAGTGCCGGCGTGCTCCAGCTGGGCTATGAAGATTTGCAAATCTTTAAAAAACGAGGCCATAGCTACGTCCGCTTCGGCAAGTCGGGCGTAGAGCTGCCGTTGGGAGACGATGCCTCCGGTTCGCTTCAGACCGTCGTAACGGTCAGTGCACCCCTGCCTTCCGGCCTGGAGGCTTCCGCCGGCGTGCAGTTGCAATTCCCGAAGAACCCCACCGTTGATGCCCCCTTCTCGTTGGATCTCTCGTCCGGAGCCATGTTCAGCTGGAGCGGCGAGCTCCGTTCACCGTCCAAGGCCGAATTCGACCTTTCCAGCGGCGGCGTTGTGAAAGGTGCGGAGCTCAAGTGCAAAGAGTTCAGCTGCGACCTGTCGAGCGGAGCCGTTGTCGGCATCACCAAACTGAACTGTCGGCACTTAGATGCCGAAGGCAGCAGCGGTGCGGTGCTGTCCATCTCGGGCGGCCAGTGCGACGATGCCGAACTGGACACCTCCTCCGGCGCCATCATGCACCTCGACAAGTTGAAGACCGGAACCGTGGAAGCCGAAGCCTCCTCAGCCGGCATCATCAACGTGCCGCTTACGTCCCGCCTCGTTTACAGCCAATCATCCGGCGGAAAGGTGAGCTGGCAGGGCAAACCTCAGGTTACGAAGCGGTAATCCGCCCGCCTGTTTGACAGATTCTGTCAGCTGCCGCAGCATACCGGCAAAGCAATCCCCGACCATTTGATTAAACGCTTCATATTACAGAAAAGAGGGTACGCAACCGTTCGGAGCGTGCCCTCTTTGCTATTTCTTATGGCCGTGGAGTCCGGGGAGAAACCATCGTGCCTTGGCCATTTTCCTTTCGCCCAAAATCACTTTCTTTGTCATCTTCAAGGGTTTGTAGGTTTTTAAACGGCGCAAAAGTAACCATTTAGAAACATTATCATTACTTTTGCTTCGCCAAAATCAAAACAACCGTACGTATGAATACGAGCGACAGCATTGTAATTATCCCCACTTACAACGAAAAGGAAAACATCGAGAATATCATCCGGGCAGTCCTGGGGCTGACGGCTCATTCCTTCCACATACTGGTCATTGACGACGGTTCGCCCGACGGCACCGCCGCCATTGTGAAGCGGCTGATGCAGGGCGACTGTGCCGGCCGTCTTTTTTTGGTGGAACGACAGGGCAAGTTGGGGCTGGGCACGGCCTATATCGCCGGCTTTAAATGGGCCATCGAGCATGGCTACGACTACGTGTTTGAAATGGATGCCGACTTCAGCCACGACCCCAACGACCTGCCCCGCCTCTACAACGCCTGTGCCCAAGAGGGCTACGACCTCTCCATCGGCTCGCGTTACGTCAGCGGGGTCAACGTGGTCAACTGGCCCATGGGACGTGTGCTGATGAGCTATTACGCCTCGAAGTATGTGCGCCTCATCACCGGTGTGCCCATCCACGACACCACGGCCGGGTTCAAGTGCTACCGCCGCCGCGTGCTCGAAACCATCGACCTTGATGCCATACGTTTCAAGGGCTATGCCTTCCAGATAGAAATGAAGTTCACCGCCTACAAGCTGGGCTTCAAGGTGAAAGAAGTGCCGGTCATCTTTGTCAACCGTCAGCTCGGCACCAGCAAGATGAGCGGCGGCATTTTCGGCGAAGCCCTTTTCGGTGTCATGCGCCTGCGCTGGGCCGCTCTCACGGGGAAGATAAAACCCCGGAAAAAAGCCTGAGCCTTCAAAGACTTCCCTTCACATAACAAACTAAACTTATGCACTTCCGAACACAAATATCGAATGTAACCATGGTCAATGAGGGAAGCCGGAAACGCGGCACCCTCATCATCGAAGACGACCGCATTGAGGAAATACTGGAGGGCGACGCGCAGCCCGTCATCCCCGTCGACGAAGTCATCGACGGCACCGGTTGCTACTTGCTTCCCGGCCTCATCGACGACCACGTCCACTTCCGCGACCCCGGCCTCACCGCCAAGGGCGACTTCGCCTCAGAGAGCCGTGCTGCCGCAGCCGGCGGCGTGACAACCGTCTTTGACATGCCCAACTGTCTGCCCCAGACCACCACCTGGCAGGCTTACGAAGAAAAATGGCGCATTGCCGCCGAAAAGAGTGTGGTGAACTACGGCTTCCTCTTCGGGGCCACGGCAGGAAACGCCTATGAACTTGAAAAACTCAATCCCCGCAAGGTCGCAGGCGTGAAACTCTTCATGGGCTCGTCCACGGGCAATATGCTGGTGGACAATGAGCGGTCGCTGCAAGCCATTTTCGAGCACAGCCGCCTGCCCATCATGGCTCATTGCGAAGACTCCCATCTCATTGCCGCCAACCTGGAGCGCATCCAGGCCACCTGCGGCAACGACCCCGCCATCGTCCATCATCCTGAAGTGCGCAACGCCGAAGCCTGTTACCGTTCCACGGCTCTCGCCGTGAGGCTGGCGCGCGAAACGGGAGCCCGTCTCCACGTGGCCCATCTCACCACAGCCCGCGAACTCGAACTCTTCGACCCCACCGACCCGCAAATCACTGCTGAAGCCTGCGTGGGACACCTCCTCTTCACCGACCAGGACTATCCCCGCCTCGGCAGCCGCATCAAGGTCAATCCCGCCATCAAGACGGCTGAGGACCGCGAGGCACTCCGTGCCGCCCTGCGTTCGGGCAAGATTTATACCGTCGGCACCGACCACGCCCCCCACCGCTTGAGCGAGAAAGTGGGCGGATGCGTGCGTGCCGCTTCGGGTATGCCCCTCATACAATTCTCGCTCGTGTCCATGTTGGAACTCGTTGACCAGGGCGTGCTCACCATCGAGCGGCTCGTCCAGCTCATGTGCCACCATCCCGCCGGCCTCTTCCAAGTGGAAAACCGGGGCTACCTGCGCGAAGGCTACAAGGCCGACCTCGTCCTCGTACGTCCCCATGTGCCTTGGACCCTCACCCCCAACCGCATCCAGAGCCGGTGCAACTGGAGTCCCCTCGAAGGGCACACCTTCCACTGGCGCGTGGAGCGCACCTTCTGCAACGGCTTCCCCATCTACAACCGTGGACACGTGACCGATGAAAAGTTCCGTGGCCAGGCCGTCTGCTTCAACCGATAATCCCAGGCCAGATTTCCAGTCAATAACATCAAGCCCATGTATCGTCTATATCAACTTTGCATCGCGTTGCCCGTCATTTTGGTCGCCACTTTCCTGACGAGTATTGTTACCATCATCGGCGGACTGTTCAATGCCCACATCTTCGGCTACTATCCCGGCAAGATATGGTCCAAAATCATCTGCCGCGTGTTGCTACTGCCCATTCACGTCGAAGGCCGTGAAAATATAGACAGCCGGCAGAGCTACGTGTTCGTGGCCAACCACCAGGGACCGTTCGACATCTTCCTCATCTACGGCTACCTGGGCCGCAATTTCAAGTGGATGATGAAGAAAGCCCTGCGCAAGATGCCTTTGGTGGGCTACGCCTGCGTCAAGGCGCGCCATATCTTCGTGGACAAATCCGGTCCCAAGGCCATCAAGGAAACCATCGACAACGCCCGCCGCACCTTGCAGGGCGGCACATCGCTCGTCGTCTTCCCCGAAGGCTCGCGCAGCTTCACCGGCCACATGGGCCTGTTCCGCAAGGGCGCGTTCCAGTTGGCCGACGAGTTGCAGCTGCCTGTCGTCCCCCTCACCATCGACGGTTCCTTCGACGTGCTCACCCGCATGGCCGGCATCAACTTTGTCCACCGCCACCCCATGCGCCTCGTCATCCACAAGCCCATCTTCCCCACCTCCCACAGCCCCGAGGACATCCGCCGCACCATGGACGAGTCCTACCGCGTCATCATGTCCGCCCTGCCCGAGAAGTACCAGGGCTATGTCAAGAACGAGGACCAGTAACCTTCCCGGCTTCCGTTCCACGGTCGTCCGGTTGGCATAAGGCCGCCACTGCGTGTTTCACTCAGTTGCGGCCCTATCCCGTTTCGCTCGTCATGTTTCTCTGTCAGACGCTCGGCCAGCGCAGTCCCCCCAAAGCCGGCAAT
>CAMBHR010000070.1:0-12413 GCA_945867195.1 uncultured bacterium
ATTTTGCGAAAAATTTTATGTGGCAAAAATACTAATTATTCATGTAAAACGTGTAGTAACAAACAAAATGAGTTGCAAATTTTGGCAATTTTCTTTGCCTTTTAGTTCAATTGAGGCTATAGATTACAAAACCGACACCAATATTTTTCGCTTGGTAATTAAAATATCGCTCAATCACTAATCATTTCGTGAAATTTCAAAAGGTCACGGGAGATGAGTTTTGTCTCGAAAAAGTCACTTCAAGGACACCTTATAAAAGAAAAAAGCAGTTAAGTTTTTGGCTTAACTGCTTGATTTTCAGTGTGGACCAGCTAGGGCTTGAACCTAGGACCTCCAGATTATGAGTCTGTTGCTCTAACCAACTGAGCTACAAGTCCGTTGGTTTATATGAGAAGAGATATAAACCTATTTTGCGTGCAAAAGTAGGGATTTTGGCGGAATAAACAAATAGTGGGCGTATTTTTTGTAACAGAAAACTTACCTATAGAGTCAATTATTGAGTCTATAGAGTCAACAAGCAAGTGCAATATTACGAATTATAGAGTCAACAGAAAACATAGCGTATAGAGTAAACCGCATCGAGTATAGAGACGACTTGGGCACTGAGCACGGTTAGCAGTATAGAGTAAAGAGTGTACCGCATACAGTACATACAGAATATGAGTAAACTTCCCGGCCTGCACAGCAAAGCGTGCGGACCGGGAAGGAAGATTGAATTTGAAAGGCAGCAAAAGTTATTTGACAAATGTTTTTGCGGAAAACAGCAAAATGACTTTACCAGAACCGGAAAGCTATTTGACAAATACTTTTGCGCAAATCGAAAAGTTGTTGGAGCAGAATATTCAGGATTATTTCAGGATAACCTTCTGTCCGCCGATGATGTACACGCCGCCCCGTTCGGGCCGGATGACACGCCGTCCGTAGAGGTCGTAAATCGTGCCGTCGCGTTTCTCCTGCGTCAGGGTGATGTCCTCAATGCCCTCGGGCAAAGCCTCAATCTGTTCCAGCGGATACTTCACGAGGTTGAAGGCAGAGAAGGTGGCGCAGTTCTGGCCGTTCATGTTCACCACCATGCCGAGGCTCACCTCTGTCGGCTCGGGCAGCACGAAGAATACGGAGTTGGAGGGATACTGGTCGCTCTTGGCTTCCATGGCCGTGTAAGCCAGTGCCTGAGCGGCAAGGTCGGCCGTGTTGGGCAACGTCTGTCCGGCTGCGACAGCGAGGTACGAACCGGCACCGTTGCCTTCAAATTCGCCGTAGGTGGCCGTCAGCACATAAGCACCGGCAGGCAGCTCGACGGTCTGGAACACCTTGTGGTCCGTCAGCTCCTTGCTGAAGCCGTCCCAGCCCGTGGTCACGGTCAGGTCGTTGTTCTTATCGGCATCCACGTGGGCGCAGGTTCTGATGTTCATCGTTTCTTCCAAGCCCTCGTTCTCCAATGTCCAGGAAGCAAGCTCCTTGAAGCGGCTTCCCTGCCACTCGTTGAGCGTACCCGTCGATTTGAACGGCTCCTTGTAGTTGGTGAGGTAGCGGTTCGACACATCGGTCGACGTGCTCTCAAAGTTGAGCGAGAACACACCCGTAGACAATGTCCAGGCATCGCCGTCGGGACCGAAGCCCGAGCGCAGACCCGTGTTGCCGGCAGCGGAAAGGTCCGTCACGTCGCCGCCCGACTGGTTGAACTGGTAGTACACTTGCAGACCGCCCGTCGTTTCGGCCTCCGTCAGTGCGTCGCCTTCCAGCGGCTGGTTGATGTAACCTTGCTGTTTCGTGGCAGAGATAGACTTGTTCCAGATGCGGAATTCGTCAATCTGGCCCTTGAAAGGAGCCTCATCGCTGCCGATGACGAACTGCGCGGGAACGGTCAGCGCGGAGCTTCCTACTGACTTCGTTTCGAGCAACTTGCCATCGCGGAAGAAGCGGATAGAGCCCGAAGTCAACGCCACGGCGTAGTGGTGCCACTCGCCGGCGATGACGTGTCCGGCAGAAGAGCGTACCACCTTACCGTTGACATAGACCACCATCTCGCCGGCACTTGTCGTCTGGATGAGCAATGTTTCAGGCTTGTCGCCCATCGCGTTGCCCTCGGCGGCCAACGTGGCGGGACGCATCCACCAGTCGATGGTGAAGGTCTTCTGTCCCTCGGTGAAGGGCACCTTGCTCAGCGCGAGGCGCGCGTTGTCGTAGCTGAAGTTCAGGCCGTTCTTGCTGTCGGCGTTGCAAACCACGAGTGCCTTCTCCTGCACGGCTTCGCTCACGCCCATCTCGTTCGAGGCAATGAGTTTCACGGCATAAGTACCCGGCGTTTCCGGTGCGAAGCAGAGCGTTTCGCCCTCGCCCACCAAGGCCGTCTGCGGACTTGTGAGCTGCCACTGCCAGGCAGTGGGTGCATACTTCGATTGGTCCTTCAGTGTTACTGCACGACCCTTCACCACGGCAGAGGGCGACACGTCGAAGGCTGCCAACGGAGCCACCTGGGCCACCGTTACCTGCTGCGTCGTCGTGGCCGATTTGCCGTCCGGTGTGCTGATGGTCAGCGTGATGTCATACGTGCCCTGCTTGTTGTAAGTGGCGGCGGCATTGGCTGTAAAAGCCTCTTCCACCTCAGCACCCGGCATCTGCCAATGGTACAGATAACCGTTCATCGGGTGTTTCGTGAGGAAGGAAACGCGTTCGCCAGCCGAAACGGTATGGCTGGTGGCCGTGAAGGTGGCATCCGGCGTTTCCGTGTCGGCCACGTTGATTTGCAGCGATGCAGTGGCCGTTTCGCCATTCTTGTCCGTAGCCGTCACGCTCACCTCCTGCATGCCCGTTTCCTTGAACACCAAGGTCGGCGTGAGCACCTGTACGTTATCCACACCGGCACTCGGAGCCGTCCATTTCAGCGTCTGAGCTGCCAACGAAGGCGTGGCCGAGAGCGTCACGGGCAATCCCACGTAAACCTGCCCTGCAGGCTCGTTGATGCTTACCGCAAGGTCAGCAGCCGGAGAGAGGCTCACGGAGTTCAGGGCCGAGGAGGAGTGGGTGCTGCCCAGCAGCGTGGCGTGGTGAGCACCGGCAGAATGGTCGCGCAACATCTTCACGCCATTCACCGTAATCATGTCGCCTTTGTAGTAGGCCACGAGGTCGGAGGGGATGCCGGCTTCGCCAATCTCCACGTTTCGGCAGTTCTTGATTTCGTCTGCCGTGCGGGCCGTTTTCCAGATGCGGAGTTCGTCCACCTTCGCGTCCCAGGCGGCGTTGTCGCCCGAACTTTGGAACACCAGGTTGCCGAAGCCGCCGATGCCGCTGTGTTTCGTGGAGGTCACGCTGGCCTTCTCCGTACCGTTCACGTAGGCCGTCATCTTATTGCCGTCAACGACCAGGGCGATGTGCTTCCACGTGCCCTTGGAGAGCGCACCCGAAGCGTTCAGGCGGTTCTCCGTGTCCCAGCCTGCCGTCAGCGTGCCGTCGGCATTGGCGTGGAACATGAAAGTGCCCCAGCCCGGACCGGCACTTTGGTTCCAGTTGGCCAAGGAGTTGCAATTGGTCCAGTATTCGATGGTGGCCTGTTCAAGTTTCGCGCCGAACACATCGGGGATGCTGAGTCCCGACTTCTGCAGGTTCACATAGTAATTGTTTTTCTTCGAGAACGGCACGCTAACCTGTACGCGCGATGACTCGGTCTGGCCGTAGACAGCTGCCACGCCGTAAGTGCAGGCATCGTCCGAGGGCAGCGTGAAGGACTTCTCTGCCGTGCCCAGCTCGGCCAGCATTTCCGAACCCAAGTAGACGCGGTAGCCCGTCAGCGTCAGGCCCGACTGTATCGGGCTGTCCCATGTCAGTACGCCGTCGGCAATGGCGGCATTGCGCGGACCGTAAACCCCGCGTCCCTGTACGACGAACGAAACCACGGTTTTTCCTCCCGCATTCTCGATGTTCACCCCTTCCAAGGGCAGTTCGAAAGGCGTTTCGATACCCTGCTCATCCTGGAAGTAGTCAATCACCGACACATTATATATATGGCCGCTTCCCACAGCCGTCCCTTTTGTCTGGATGGTGAAGAAATACTTCAGCGGCGCGTTCTGTTCGAATTTGTCGCTCAGGTCCGTCAGGTCATAACCGAACTCCATCGGCTCGTCGTGGAGTTTGCCGTCGGCCCAGCGTCCCAGCATCGGCACTTCGGGAGCCGGAATGGAGTCGCCGTTGCGTCCGTCGCCCGCATACTTGAAGTGGTCGAAAGCCTGCGAAGCCTCCGGCTCGGTGGCGTTGAGGTCGGCCGACACGCCGCCGCTAAGGAAGAGCTCCGAGCGGCGCGAGTAGTCCATCTTTATCTTGATGGTACGCAGCGGACGGTAGTCCTTGCGCACGTTGTACACCTCGGGATACCACCAGCTGTCGCCCATCGTGCCATTCTGGTTGAACCAGGCACCACCGTGGGCGTAGGGACAGTAAATGAAACCGCCGTTGCACCACCATTGGCTCCAGGAGTTGACGATAATCCAGGCTCCACGCTCATCGGCGGACTCTTCGCCGTAAACGCCGTTGCCATTAAGGTCGAACTCAATGCGGTCGTCGTAGCCCACGATGGTCAGCGCGTGGTCCACGGAGGTACCCCATTTGTTCACATAATATTTTCCCGTAACGCCCACCTCGTCGTTGGCCGGTGTCTTGGGAATAGGCTGCCAGTCGCCGCCGCTGGCCACGCCGATACCGGCCAGTCCGCCGGCATGGAACGACGTGTCGCCGTTGTGGTTCCAGAGCCAGTTTTTCACCGCCTCACGTCCCTCCTCGGTCTTTACGCTGAGGGGGAAGTTGGCCGTGCTGATCATGCGGTTGAACATACCGGAATACCACTTGTCGTAGCCCTGCATCCAACCGAAGTCGGGGTAAGTCTCTTCCTGATAACCGAAGAGCTTGGAGTAGGTCTGTCCGCCGTAGACCGAAGCCGAGGGCACGCCCACGTGCATCACAAAGTCCTCCTTGCCCGAGTTGCCGCAGGTGAGCAGCCACACGAAGTGGGAGGGGTAATAGTTGTCGGGGTTCTTGCCGTCGAGCCCGCGATAAGCGTTCAGCTCATGAGAGAACATGTAGCAGATACGCGAAGCCGAGCCACACGAGCCTCCGTCCTGGTTGAACACGGGCGGGAAGTACGGTGTTTCGGCATTGTTCACGTGGTCCGGCCTTGCCGAAGCCACCTTGGCACTCTTGGCGGAGGGAGCGAGCAGCGCAGCATCCGGCTTCAGCTTGTCGCTGTAGTCGCGGTACTTCGTGCGGTCCACCTGCTGTGCCCACAACCCTGCGGGCAGCAATGCTCCCGCAAGGAGAAGAGAGAATATACGATGGGTCATAAACGATTAGAAATAAAGTTAAAAGATTAGTCCGAAGCAAAAGTAGCACAAAGATGGACAAAAGGAAAGGAAAACACGCAACATTTGTCAAAAAGGTGACGAGTGGATGGCGGAGAACTTCTCTGCTGGTTGACACTCCTGTGATATCCTGTGACAATTTGCCATTTTATAACTATTACTGTCCGCTAAACCCTAAGACTACACCTCTAACTTTCCGAGAGACAGAAGTGTGGCTTTCGGCTTATCATGGACAAGCCCCCTTTGTCAAAAAATAGACTCTTGAGGAGGTGATTCAGATACCTCGGCAAGCATATGGTTCAGGTCTGCGTCTGGTTAATTGAAGAATTTACGTAGCCTCTATTTTCGGCGGGGGGGGCGCGCCGTAGAAACAGGCCGCCGTGGGAACTTTCTTCCACGGCGGGGGATTTTTCTTCCACGGCATCCCGTCGGAGGCAACGCCTTCAATGCGTTTACCGAGCACCCGTCTTTTCTAGGGGCGCTCATACAAGTTTACCGGACACCAATATTCAACAATAGTAACGTTACCTTATTACTACAAGAAATCGCAAGGATAATCCCCTGCGATTTCTTTGTTTCGGCCATGTCAAGCCGGCTTGTTTCGGATGGTTACCTCTTAATAAGTGTGCGCATGCAGGAATCGCTGCTTTGGATAGCCATTCTTGCATGATTTAGCCTCTAACTGATGATGCAAAGAGTGCTACTATTGGGAAGTATGTGGCAAAAGGAACTCATATCCCACCCCCGATTTCTTTCCACAAACATAGGCTATAGCTGGGTTGTCGCCTTGTATGAGGTTGTCAAGATATAATGGCTCACCCTCTATTATCGTACTACATTGAAAGGTGTCCCCTTTATGCAAGCGAGTATTTTGGGATGCCATAACTCGAAATGTTAGATTGCCTATATACTCAATGTCGCACACTCTATCCGGTTGCCAGGTGAGGCGAATACAATCGCCGGAGTCTAAAGCAGAGGCTACGCTCAGTCGCCTGTTTAAAACGGGACTGCTCTGTTGTCCCTTTGGCAAGTCTGCATTCTTGCAATAGCCTTCCCAGTCGCTATATCCCAAGAATTTAGCCAAGATTGAGAGCGTGCCGACTCTGGGTGTAACGTCTTCACTTAAATATCCCCAAATACGCATCAACGTGGTTCGACTGACGAGCACGTGCAGTCGTGCATAGATGTTCTCTCGCAACAAGTCGAAGTCTTTGGGCGTCTTTATCTTATGATTGAGAGCTGTCTCAATTTCCTTGCATAATTGATTTATCATAATCATTCTTTAGTTGAGTATAACGGTTCATCATTTTCGTAATCTGTTTGCCATCATAAACGGCGAGGGCATTTGTTATTTCTGCTATCTCGTTTTCCGAGAATTCGCCGCTAATTTTCGTTAGATAGCGATTATAGGCTGCGCTGCTTTCATGACTCTTTTTGAAAATTTCCATATTCAGATTGCCGAAAGATTTTAGCGTGTCGAGATGTTGCATAACGCCGGCTGCCTTAATGGCATGGTCGATAACAATCTTGCCATTTTTGATAGCATTATCGACTCTTTTTCGCTCTGCCTCTTGAGCCTGTTGTTTTTGTAACAATTCCAAGTGAGTAGCCGTAAGTCGCTCCAAACTATCATTCAGCGATGAAACTGTTTCTTGAATCCCTATTTGTTCTTGTTTATTGTGGCTCATCTGTTGCCTGAGCTCGCTTATTCTTAGGGTTTGGGTTACGATTATGAAAGCTGCTACCACGACCAATAATACAATAGCACTCCATGCAAATATTGCTGTGATTTTTTCCTGTTTATGGATGGCATTCCGCAATTCTGATACATTCTGGTATCGAAGTTCTATTGGCTTCAGACATCTATGTATAATATGTTTAAAACCATACCCGAGATTCATTTCGCTATAGACAATACCAAGGCTATAAATGTCGTTTCGCACATCTGCTACTGCCGTCTGCATTTGTTCCGGTGACATATATTGAGGAGTGCCCGCTGGCTGTTTTAAGATAGCGTAACTGCAGGAATCGGCAAGCCCGAAGTCTGTCAGTTTCACATTGTTGCCATTTTTTGTGATAATTATATTCTCCGGCTTCAAGTCGCGATGAACGATTCCCTTAGTATGTATATAGTCTACAGCCTCTCCCAACTGAATAGCAATCCTTTTGCGGTCTTTGTAAGTATGTTTTTCCCTTAGCCATTCTTTCAGTGTAGTGCCTTCCACATATTCCATCACGATGCAGTTGCCAAGGTCTTCTACAATTTCCAGACCGACTGTTGACACCACAAAATGGTGCTCCAATTGCATTAGCAATTCGAGCTCTTTTCTAAGCCGTTGGATATAGGCGGTTTCATTAGCCACCTGCTTATTCAAGCCTTTTAGCAACCACCAACGCCCATAGCGTTTGGCTTTTGCTACGATGTTTACTTTCGATGTGTTGAGTATAGTCACATCAGTAAACTGTCTGCTGATTCCTTCGAACGAATCCAACAGGTAGCCAGAAGTAGACGAGTCATAATACTGATTCATATCGCAAAAATACTAACTTTTGTTCAGATTATAAGGGATAATACATAATGCAAAAAGGGACAAAATGGAACAATGTTTACAATTCTTATCGCACTAATTTTGCAAACAAGAAATAATCAACGCAAATATACCTAATGGTGTAATCAGATTTTTCGAGAAAAAGAATTCATTACAAACCCAATGTTTCACTTAAAATCAAAAAAATGAAAGTATTAAAGTTTTTATCATTGACCTTCCTTTTGATGAGCCTTGCTTCATGTAGTGAAGAAAACAGTGCCACGCTCAAAGTGGAAGCAGAACTTGGCGCGTTAGCTGATTATATTAAGTTGACGGACCAGGAAGTTGTTGTCAGCATGTCAGACGAGAAAGATGATGGTGTAGATTGTAAAGTACTCACATCTTCATTAGCATTAGAGGTTACCAAATCTGTTGCTTCTGACTACAGTTTTACTTTGGAAGTTGCAGTTCTTGATAAAAATCACGTTGTGATAGGTAGGCTTCCCAGTTTTCACATTGAGGGACACTATGACAATGATAACGGGGATTTAAGGAATATCCTTAACGCCGGATCTGTGCGAGCTCAAATGAGAAATAGTAAAAAAGCAGCGGATTTCACGCCCGGAGATCAGGAACAGTGGAATAAAATTCTCAAAGAAGGAGTCTATATCCAAATAAAACCATCGTTCTCATCCGCAAAATATGCAAAATATGAGGCTAAATCTTCAAAAACAGAAGATACAGAATCTTCCAATGGCGCAACCACCGAAGATGAAGATCAAGCCGACAGTTCTTCAGCCTCTTCTCAAGATTGGGATGCAATGTTAGACTCTTACGAGGAGTATGTTGACAAATACATCTCTTTAATGAAGAAAGCCTCCAAGGGCGATATGACTGCCTTGGCAGAATATCCGGCTCTTATGTCTAAAGCTCAGGAATTCTGTGATAAGATGGAGAATTCTAAAGGTTCAATGTCTGCTTCACAGTGGGCTCGCTACTCGAAAATAAGCTCGAAGATGCTTAAAGCAGCACAGGAACAGCGTTAAACACAAGTGGCCCTTAATCGTTTATGTTAGGGAGATTCATATAAAAGAGAATAGGAACTCTTGCAATACCCTTGAAAAAGGTGTACCTTAATAAGGTTTCCTTCCGGGCTACGCCCTCCAGTCAACCCTGGAAAGTAATAAGGGGAAAGTAATAAGGATGACTAAGTCAACTTACATCAGTTATAAAAAATAATAGTCAACAATAATCTGTGTAATGCTTAATTGAGTCATCCTTATCAAGGTTTAAGGCAAACGTGTAGTCAACCAAGATTGGGGAACTTCACTATGAGCTCTTTTAGAAAAATATGAATTGTGCGATGGCTTCATAAGGGTTATCTCAGAAGCTGTTGAGGGTGATATGAGCGCATTGTAAGAATACCAAGAAATGATAGGGAAGGCTCGCTTTCTCCTGAACCATTGCAGAGATTCACTGAAAAACAGTCCAAGATTATTAAGGCTGCTCAGTCTATGAATTGATTATTAACAATTGGCGATTTATATAATAAAACAAATTATGAAGAAAGGTATATTTTTAGTATTGTGCACATTGACGTGTATCTTTACAAAAGTTGTGGCAAAAGACATTTTTACCTATCTTGGCACTTCTACAATATTCCAAGGTAATGTCGTAAATGGCAACCCGATGGGTAATGGTGTTATGATAGTGATGGATGCAAAAAAAATCAAACACGCATTGTGTCAAGATGTTATTAAGGGAAACTTTAATGGCACAACGGTTGCCGATGCCGAGGTGGTATTTTCATCCTCTTGGAAATTTACTGGTAAGGTCGTTTTTTCTATTGAGTCTAATGGAAGTGCTGGTGATGTCGTTACTTATGAATTGAAAAATGGTATTCTACAGTGTCCCAATATGGAAAAAGTGGTGTCCGAAGAAGACAGTATGAAAATAGTTCGAAAAACCGATATCAATAATCGGGCATTCCATATTTTGCCTTTTGAATTCGCAACAAACAAGGAAATTAAGATACAAGAAGTAGATCCTTTTATTAAAAGTGATAAATGTATCGAAACCAGGACTAATTATGTTTTAGAGGAATCCGAAAGAAAATGGAGTATATCTGTCTCGCCAAATTATAAACGAGTATATGATAATGGCGTAACCTATGAACTTAAAGGACATCAGATTTATTTAGCTTTAGAGAATGGTTGTTTTGTGAATTACGATAGAATGAATAATCGATTCAACGAGATTATTTGGTCGTACCCAGAGGGTCTCGTTAATTTTAAGGGAGTGGATGCAGAATCAGAGATTCTTTATTTAAATGGAAATTCTTACAAAGGAACTATGGAGTTTGGCCCCATTTGCAAAGACAAAGAGCTCGCTTTTAGGTATGTTCTGGGTGAGATAGACAAACCAAGCATAAATGAAGTATTTATTGCTTATATAGATGGTGTTGAGAAAAAGAGTAATGGGGCACAAGAGACTTGGAGTAATAGAATCACAGAATATCAGAAGAACAAACAGGCTGGTGTTTATAATAAAGTAGAGAATATTTTAAAATCTTATGCGGAAGAAGATTTAAAAAAAATGGCCAAGGCTTGGGATGATGCAAAGCCAAAACTGGTGGCCGAATTTGGTCTTTCGATGGTTGATAAACTTTATAATTACCAGATAGAGAAGGGTATGCCACTTGAACTCTTCCGTAGATTGAAGCAATTAAACCTTCCTCTTTGTGAAAATACGCATGAAGCGTATGCATCAAATGATCTGTGGAAGCGAAAGATAATTTTGTTTAAAATGTATAATCGTAAAACAGGTGAACTCCAGTTCCAGCGTTTCTTACATTTCAACGCGTTTGACAAATTGTACAAGATATCAAATAATTTTTAATATAAAAGAATATGAAACGACTATATATTTCCTTATTTATTTCCATGATAGTGTTTACTGTGCAAGCACAGACATTCTCTGGGAAATGGTACACCTGGATTAAATCAAATGATGTTACAAGTTTAATATGTTATAATTTTTTGAACAATAATAATTTCACAATGAGTATGACTATTAGTTTTGAAAAAGAACACGCCATAAAAATAGACTCAGAAGTAAACATTAGTGGAACTTTTGAGCAATCTGGCAAGGCACTAACATTGGTTACTGATGAGAATACGGTTAAGGTAAACAGTAATCTTTCATTTATAGGCGAGTTGAAAGAAGCCTGTGAGGGAAATCCCCAAGTAATGGATAAGATGAAAAGTATGTTACCAGAAATGAATAGGCAAATAGACGCAGAATTTAAGAAATTAATGCTTTTGTATGCATCTTTTGGCACATATACTCAAATTGCCAAAGTAAATGAAAATGAATTGCATTTAATCAACAGAAATGGTAAAAAGGAGTGCTATACAAGAAAAAAAGAAACCATGGAAGAATTTGAGTTAAAACAACAAAAAACTCAAGAGAAAGAGGATGCGGCATTAAAAGAAGATAAGATATATTATGCTGGTTATGTTAAAGAGGAGCCTTCTTTCCCAGGAGGGGAGAGTGCATTGAGGGACTTCATTTCAAAGAATCTCCGTTATCCTAAATTTGCGAAAGAAAAAGGTACTCACGGACGTGTGGGAGTGTCATTCATAGTAGAAAAGGATGGTTCATTAACTGATTTTGTAATTATTCAGAGTGCAGATCCTTCCCTTGACAAGGAGGCTATAAGGGTTTTTCAATCCATGCCAAAATGGAATCCTGGAAAACGTGATGGCCAGTTTGTAACGGTAAAAATAGGTATGTCTGTGTCCTTCGATCTATAATATCAGCAGAAAAATACTCAAAACAAAAACATTCAAAACAAATAAATCAAAACAATTATGAAAAATTTCGTTTTCTTTCAAACCCTGCTTATTGCTTTAGTTATGTTGGTGTCTTGTTCATCAACAAGTGGTGACTTTATTAGTGCCTATGAGGAGGCAACTAAGGAATTGGAGACCGCAACCAATAATGATGATTGCGATAGAATCCATGACAAGTTGATGCATAGGCTTTATGAGATAACTCAAGAAGATTCAGATTGGGCAAAATCCCTCGAAGACGAGGATGTAAAGAAAGCTTATCAAGAATGGACTGAGGCATTAAAAAAGGCTACTACAAACGATCACTGGTTCTATATGGTATTTTGCACTCCTGAATGTGCGATAGATTATTGCCAAAATAAGTAATATGCGCTTTTACGTAAGCATTCGAAAATATCCAACTTTCAGGATGCTTACGTCTCTGAGCATGCTCCAAATCCGTGTTAATTTTACTAATGCAACTTAAGGAACATGTTCTTGTTGAGAGAAGGTGTCGTCATAAAACATTATATTGACGACACCCTCTTTTTTGCCTATCCGAATGTCTGTTGCCGGATGGAAATCTATTATTACTGTCCGCTAAACCCTAAGACTACACCTCTAACTTTCCGAAAGACAGAAGTGTGGCTTTCGGCTTATCATGGACAAGCCCCCTTTGTCAAAAAATAGACTCTTGAGGAGGT
>CAMBHR010000071.1:0-12354 GCA_945867195.1 uncultured bacterium
CGCTGAGGTGCCAGTGGAAACGGTTCATCTTGTAGTAGGCCATCACGTCGAGCATGCGCTTGATGTCCTCCACAGTGAAGAAGTGGCGCGACACGTCGAGCATGAAACCGCGATACTCAAAGCGCGGCTCGTCCTCGATTTCGACCAACGGCAGGGCATAAGTGGTGACCGAAGGGTCGGCCACATTGGCCATGACATTGGCGGGCAACATTTTCTTGACGCTCTGGAAAGCGTAGAACAGGCCGAGGGCATCGGGCGCACCGATGGTAACGCCGCCGGCTGCGACGGTCAGGGTGTAGACACCGGGCTTGCTGCCTTCCGCTGCCGTGGTCTTTTCCACCTGGAACAAGGCGGAAGCGTTGTCGGCAACGGCCTTGACACGGCTGCCCGTGGCGTGGTTGTAGACGGTGATGAACTTGTTCACCTCCTCAACCATGTCTGCATCGAGGCCGGCAGGATAGCTCACCACGAAGTCAGCAGGAAGAGCCAATGTGCCCTCCCCTACCGTCATCGTCTTGGGTTTGGGCGTAAGATTGACAAACTGCGTCTGTGCCGATGCGACCCACGGCCACGCCAGCAGACAAAGCAATAAGCTCAATAATAACTTGTGCTTCATGTGATTAGATTTATGGATGAATAAAATAATGTGTTCTGGGTAAGAGCAGAAGAAAAAACGATGAAGGAGAAAGGCGGTAAAGCCAAGCGGCAACAGACTGATGCCGCGCTGACTGCAAACTTTCCACGCCACCCCTTGTACATGGAGGGATGTTTTTTTCCTGTGCAAAGAAAAGTAAAATAGATGGAAAGCGCACTGATTTAGACCGAAAAAAGCATTTTCCACCTCTTTTTTGCTCCATAGGATGCGCGGAGGCCGAGGAAGTCGCCCAACGGAGGGTGAGCACCAGCCCAGGAACATACGCAAAAATCCCCGCCGCTCCTCACGAAACGAGGGGAGTGGCAGGGATTTTCGGGATTTATACGTTACGCGCAGCGATACAGGATATCGGTCAGATGGTTTCCTGCTGCTGGCGTGCAGCCTGTGCCTTCTCGTACTCTTCCTTGTCGGCCACGACGATGCGGGCGAACTCGCGGAGACCGGTACCGGCCGGGATGAGGTGGCCGCAGATGACGTTCTCCTTCATGCCTTCCAAGTAGTCCGTCTTTCCGGAAATGGCGGCTTCGTTGAGCACCTTGGTGGTTTCCTGGAAGGATGCGGCGGACATGAAGCTCTTGGTCTGCAGTGCGGCACGGGTGATACCTTGGAGGATCTGGGTGGAGGTGGCTGCCATGGCATCGCGCACCTTGACGAGCTTGAGGTCGCGGCGTTTGAGCTGCGAATTCTCGTCGCGGAGCTTGCGGGCGGTGACAATCATACCCTTCTTCATGGTTTCGCTGTCGCCGGCATCGACCACGACTTTCTTGCCCCAGATACGGTCGTTCTCTTCGGCAAAGTCGAGTTTGTCGACAATCTGCTGTTCGAGGAAACGGGTATCGCCCGGCTCGTTGATCTGCACCTTGCGCATCATCTGGCGGACGATGACTTCAAAGTGCTTGTCGTTGATTTTCACACCTTGCAGACGGTAAACGTCCTGCACTTCGTTGACGATGTACTCCTGCACGGCGGTGGGACCCTTGATGGCGAGGATGTCGCCCGGGGTGATGGAACCGTCGGAAAGCGGGGTACCGGCACGCACGTAGTCGTTCTCCTGCACAAGGATTTGCTTGGCCAGGGGTACAAGGTATTTCTTGACCTCACCGAGCTTGGAGGTGACGATGATTTCGCGGTGGCCACGCTTGACGTTGCCCATGGTGATTTCGCCGTCGATTTCGCTGACCACGGCAGGATTGCTCGGGTTGCGGGCCTCGAAGAGCTCGGTTACACGGGGCAGACCACCGGTGATGTCGCCGGCCTTACCAACCACGCGGGGTATCTTGACGAGCACGTCACCGGCCTTGAGCTGCTGTCCGTCCTCCACGGCGATGTGGCCGTTGATGGGGAAGCTGTAGGTGCGGATGACTTCGCCGTCCTCGCCGATGATGTGGGCGGTGGGCACGTGGCTCTTGTCCTTGGACTCGATGACGATGCGTTCGCGAAGTCCGGTGGCTTCGTCTTCTTCAACACGGAAGCTGACACCTTCGGTCACGTTCTCGAACTGGATGGTACCGGCATTCTCGGTGACGATGACTGCGTTGAAGGGGTCCCACTTGGCAATCACGGTGCCTTTCTCCACATGGTCGCCGTCGTTGACGAAGAGCTGTGAACCGTAGGGCACGTTCTGGGTGGAGAGGATGATGCCGGTGTTCTCGTCGATGAAGCGGACTTCGGCCAGACGGCCTACGACCACCTTGCCGGGCTGGCCTTCTTCGGTGGTGATGTCGACGGTGCGCAATTCCTCAAACTCTACGCGGCACTCGCTCTTGGCCACGATGGTGGCGTTGGCGGCGGCGTTGGAAGCGATACCACCGGCGTGGAACGTACGGAGGGTGAGCTGCGTACCGGGCTCGCCGATGGACTGGGCGGCAATGACACCCACGGCTTCGCCCTTCTGCACCATGCGGCTGGTGGCGAGGTTGCGGCCATAGCACTTCATGCAGACTCCGTGGCGGCTCTCGCAGGTGAGTACGGAACGGATTTCGACACTCTCTATGGGGGAGGCTTCAATCTCGGCTGCAATGGGTTCGGTGATTTCTTCACCGGCGGCCACGATGAGCTTGCCGGTGGTGGGATGGTAGATGTCGTGGACTGACACACGGCCCAAGATGCGCTCGCCGAGGGAGGAGATGATTTCATCGCCATCCTTCAAGGCGGTGCAGACAAGACCACGCAGGGTGCCGCAGTCTTCTTCCGTGATGATGACATCGTGAGAAACGTCGACCAGACGGCGGGTGAGGTAACCGGCGTCGGCTGTCTTCAAGGCTGTGTCGGCCAGACCCTTACGGGCACCGTGGGTGGAGATGAAGTACTCGAGCACGGACATTCCTTCCTTGAAGTTGGAGAGGATGGGGTTCTCGATAATCTGGGCACCTTCGGCACCGGCTTTCTGGGGCTTGGCCATCAGACCACGCATACCGGCGAGCTGGGCAATCTGGTCGGCAGAACCACGAGCACCGGAGTCGAGCATCATGAAGACGGCGTTGAAGCCTTGGTCGGCCTCGGTCATCTGCTTCATGAGGGTTTTCTTCAAGTCGGTGTTGACGTGGGTCCAGGTGTCGATGACCTGATTGTAACGCTCGTTGTCGGTGATGAAACCCATGTTGTAGTTCATCGTGATCTGGTCAATTTCCTCGTTACCGCGCTTGACGATGTCTACCTTCTCCTTGGGGATAATGATGTCGTCGAGGTTGAAGGACAGACCGCCTTCGTATGCTTTGCGATAACCGAGGTTCTTGATACCGTCAAGGAACTCGCAGGCTCGGGCCATACCGACGGTCTTGATGACGAGGGTGATGACATCGCGGAGCGACTTCTTGGAGATGACGGTGTTGATGTAGCCGCACTCTACGGGGATGATTTCGTTGACAATGACACGGCCAACGGAGGTTTCAACGATGTGCTTGATGCGGTTGCCGCGTTCGTCGAGATCCTCGACCATAACCTTGACGGGGGCATGGACATCCACGCGCCGTTCGTTGAAGGCGATGAGGGCTTCTTCAGGACCGTAGAAGGTGAGGCCTGCACCCTTGGCACCGGGACGAAGCTTGGTGATGTAGTAGAGACCGAGCACCATGTCCTGCGAGGGCACGGTGATGGGCGCACCGTTGGCGGGATTGAGGATGTTGTGGCTCTGGAGCATCAACATCTGGGCTTCGAGGATGGCCTCGTTACTCAGGGGAAGGTGTACAGCCATCTGGTCGCCGTCGAAGTCGGCGTTGAAGGCGGTACAGGCAAGGGGGTGGAGCTGGATGGCCTTGCCTTCAATCATCTTGGGCTGGAAGGCCTGGATACCGAGACGGTGAAGGGTCGGGGCACGGTTGAGCAGCACGGGATGGCCTTTCATGACGTACTCCAGGATGTCCCAGATGATGGGCTCGCGGCGGTCGACAATCTTCTTGGCACTCTTGACGGTCTTCACAATGCCGCGCTCGATGAGTTTGCGGATGATGAAGGGCTTGTAGAGCTCGGCGGCCATGAGCTTGGGCAGACCGCACTCACCCATCTTCAGCTCAGGACCTACCACGATGACGGAACGGGCGGAGTAGTCCACACGTTTACCGAGGAGGTTCTGGCGGAAACGGCCCTGTTTACCCTTGAGGGAGTCGGAAAGGGACTTGAGCGGACGGTTACTGTCGCTCTTGACGGCAGAACTCTTGCGGGAGTTGTCGAAGAGGCTGTCGACGGCTTCCTGCAACATACGCTTTTCATTGCGCAGGATGACATCGGGAGCCTTGATCTCGAGCAGTCGCTTTAGGCGGTTGTTGCGGATGAGCACACGACGATAGAGGTCGTTGAGGTCGGAAGTGGCGAAACGGCCACCGTCCAGGGGTACGAGCGGACGCAGGTCGGGCGGGGTGACGGGGATGACTTTCATGATCATCCACTCGGGCTTGTTGCGCTCGCGGCTGGTGCGGAAGGACTCTACCACCTGCAGACGCTTGAGTGCTTCGTTCTTGCGCTGCATGGAGGAGTCGGAGTTGGCACGGTCGCGGAGCTCGTAGGAGAGTGCGTCGAGGTCGATGCGGGTGAGGAGGTCATAGATGGCCTCGGCACCCATCTTGGCGATGAACTTATTGGGGTCGCTGTCCTCGAGGTACTGGTTGTCTTTGGGGAGCTTCTTGAGAAGTTCAAGGTACTCGTCCTCGGTGAGGAGGTCTTGCTCGGCCACGTCGTCGGCCAGCACACCGGGCTGGATGACCACGTAACGCTCATAATATATAATGGAGTCGAGCTTCTTGGTGGGGATACCAAGGAGGTAGCCCATCTTGTTGGGCAGAGAACGGAAATACCAGATGTGAGCCACGGGGACTACCAGCTGGATGTGGCCGGCACGCTCGCGGCGCACCTTCTTCTCGGTGACTTCCACACCGCAACGGTCGCAGACGATGCCTTTGTAACGGATGCGCTTGTATTTGCCGCAATGGCACTCGTAGTCCTTGGTGGGACCGAAAATGCGCTCGCAGAACAGACCGTCGCGTTCGGGCTTATAGGTGCGGTAGTTGATGGTTTCGGGCTTCAAAACCTCACCATACGAATTAGCCATGATTTCTTCGGGCGAAGCCAAACCAATGGTAATCTTCGTAAAGTTACTCTTTATCTTATTGTCTCTTTTAAATGCCATGTTCTAAGAATTGTTGAGAGTGGGTTGTTGGTTGTGTCCCCCTGTGCCTGACCGGAGAGAAGGGCCTCTCCGGCGGGACGGGGGCGGTGAGGCTGTTAATCGAGCGAAACGCTCAGGCCCAAGCCGCGCAACTCGTGGAGCAATACGTTCAACGATTCGGGAATGCCCGGCGTAGGCATGGGTTCGCCCTTGACAATGGCTTCGTATGCCTTGGCGCGGCCGGTAACATCATCGGACTTGATGGTGAGGATTTCCTGCAACACGTGGGAAGCACCGAAGGCTTCGATGGCCCAGACTTCCATCTCTCCGAAACGCTGACCACCGAACTGGGCCTTACCGCCCAAGGGTTGCTGCGTGATGAGCGAGTACGGGCCGATGGAACGAGCGTGCATCTTGTCTTCAACCATGTGGCCGAGTTTGAGCATGTAGGTGACACCCACCGTGGCCTTCTGGTCGAAAGGCTCACCCGTGCCACCATCGTAGAGCTGCGTGGAGCAGTAACGGGGCAGCCCGGCCTTGTCGGTCCACTCGCACAAGTCATCGAGCTTGGCACCGTCGAAGATGGGGGTAGCGAATTTCACGCCCAGCTTGCGGCCGGCATAGCCGAGGACGGCTTCGAATATCTGGCCGAGGTTCATACGCGAAGGGACGCCGAGGGGGTTGAGCACGATGTCGACCGGGGTACCGTCGGCAAGGAAGGGCATATCTTCCTGACGGACTATCTTCGACACGATACCTTTGTTACCGTGACGACCGGCCATCTTGTCGCCCACGCCGATCTTGCGCTTCTTGGCCACATAGACCTTGGCCTGCTTGATGATGCCGGAGGGCAGGTCATCGCCGATGGTGATGGCGAACTTCTTGCGCTTGAGCACGGCATCGAGCTGGTTGTGCTTCTTGAGGTAGTTGATGACCAGCTGGCGCACCAGTGTGTTGGTGTGTTCGTCATCAGTCCAGCCGTGAAGTTCAACAGCGGTGAAGTCAAGGGTGGAGAGCACGGACTTGGTGAACTTGGCATCCTTAGCAATCACTTCGGAACCTACGTTGTCCTTGACTCCCTGCGATGTCTGGTCATCCAGCAAGGAGAGGAGCTTGTCAATCATGATGGACTTCAACTCGCCGACTTCCTTGTCGAACTCCTCGTCGAGCTTCTGGAGCATCACCTTGTCGGCAGCCTTGGAGCTGCGGGTTTTCTGTACACGCGAGAAGAGGCGTTTGTTGATGACGACACCTGCCAGTGAAGGGTTGGCCTTGAGGGAAGCGTCCTTCACGTCGCCGGCCTTGTCGCCGAAGATGGCGCGCAGCAGTTTCTCTTCGGGAGTGGGGTCGCTCTCGCCCTTCGGGGTAATCTTTCCGATGAGGATGTCGCCAGGTGCCACGCGGGCACCGATGCGGACGATACCGTTCTCGTCAAGGTCCTTGGTGGCATCTTCGCTGACGTTGGGGATGTCGTTGGTGAACTCTTCCATACCACGCTTGGTTTCGCGCACTTCCAAAGAGAACTCGTCGACATGGACGGAAGTGAGGATGTCTTCGCGGACGATGCGTTCGTTGAGCACAATGGCATCCTCGTAGTTGTAACCCTTCCAAGGCATGTAGGCCACGAGGAGGTTGCGGCCCAGTGCCAGCTCTCCGTTCTCAGTGGCATAACCTTCAGTCAGGATGTCGCCTTTCTGCACCCGCTGTCCCTTCTCGCAGATGGGACGGAGGTCGATGGTCATGTTCTGGTTGGTGCGGCGGAACTTGGGTATGTCGTATTCCTTGACGTTGGAGTCGAAGCTGACGAACTCCTCGTCTTCCGTACGGTCGTAGGCGATGCGGATGGTAGTGGCATCAACGTATTCTATCACACCATTGCCCTCGGCGGTAATCATGGTGCGGGAGTCTTCGCACACTTGTTTCTCTATGCCGGTGCCGACAATGGGGGCTTCGCTGCGGATAAGGGGAACGGCCTGGCGCATCATGTTGGAGCCCATCAACGCACGGTGGGCATCATCGTGCTCCAGGAAGGGGATGAGGGAGGCAGCGATGGAGGCAATCTGCTGCGGTGCCACGTCAATCAGCTCTACCTGTGCGGGGGGCACCACGGGATAGTCGGCATCCTGGCGGCATTTTACTTTGTCGCGGATGAAGGTACCGTCATCGTTCAACGGGGCGTTACCCTGACCGATGATTTTTCCTTCTTCCTCCTCTGCCGAGAGGTAAACTACATCGTCGTTGTTGAGGTCGACAATGGAATTTTCCACCTTGCGGTACGGCGTTTCGATGAAGCCGAGGCTGTCAATCTTGGCGTAAACGCAAAGGGAGGAAATCAGACCGATGTTGGGGCCTTCCGGTGATTCGATCGGACAGAGGCGGCCGTAGTGGGTATAGTGTACATCACGGACCTCGAAACCGGCACGCTCACGCGACAGACCGCCGGGACCCAGGGCCGAAAGGCGGCGCTTGTGAGTAACCTCGGCCAAAGGATTGGTCTGGTCCATGAACTGCGACAAGGCGTTGGTGCCGAAGAAGGAGTTGATGACGCTGGAAATGGTCTTGGCGTTGATCAGGTCAGTCGGGGTGAACACCTCATTGTCGCGGACATTCATGCGCTCACGGATGGTGCGGCTCATGCGGGCCAGACCGATGGCGAACTGGTTGGAAAGCTGCTCGCCGACGGTACGGACACGACGGTTGCTCAAGTGGTCAATGTCATCGACCGAAGCCTTGGAGTTGATCAGCTCGACAAGGTACTTGATGATTTCGATGATATCCTCACGGGTCAGCACACGCACGTCCATGTCGGTGCCGAGATTGAGCTTCTTGTTGATGCGGTAACGTCCCACCTCGCCCAGGTCGTAACGCTTTTCCGAGAAGAAGAGGTTGTTGATGACTTCGCGGGCGGAAGCATCATCGGCAGGGTCGGCATTACGCAACTGGCGGTAGATGTAGAGCACGGCCTCCTTTTCGGAGTTGGAGGGGTCCTTCTGCAGGGTGTTGAAGATGATGGAGTAATCGGAAGCGGAAGCCTCTTCGTAGTGGAGGAGAATGCTCTGTGCTCCGGATTCGATGATGGCATCCACGTGTTCGGGTTCGAGCACCGTCTCACGGTCGAGGATGACCTCGTTACGCTCGATGGATACCACCTCACCGGTATCTTCGTCCACGAAGTCTTCCACCCAGCTCTTCAGCACACGGGCGGCGAGCTGGCGTCCGATGACCTTCTTCAGGTTGGTCTTGTTGACCTTGACCTCTTCGGCGAGTTTGAAAATCTGGAGGATGTCTTTGTCAGTTTCAAAGCCGATGGCACGCAGGAGGGTCGTAACGGGCAACTTCTTCTTACGGTCGATATAGGCGTACATCACGTTGTTGATGTCCGTGGCGAACTCAATCCACGAACCCTTGAAGGGGATGATACGGGCGGAATAGAGCTGCGTACCGTTGGCGTGGATGCTGGAACCGAAGAAAACGCCCGGTGAACGGTGGAGCTGGGAAACCACCACACGCTCGGCACCGTTGATAATGAAGGTGCCGTTGTCGGACATATAAGGTATGGAACCCAGGAAAACGTCCTGCACAACCGTATCGAAGTCCTCGTGGTCGGGGTCGGTACAGTAAAGTTTGAGCTTTGCCTTAAGGGGCACGCTGTAGGTCAGTCCGCGTTCGAGACATTCCTGTATGGTATAGCGCGGCTCATCAATGTAATAGTCAATGAACTCCAGCACAAAGTTGTTGCGAGTATCGGCAATGGGGAAATTCTCAGCAAAAACTTTGTACAGGCCGTCATTCTTGCGCAATTCGCTCGGCGTATCTAACTGGAGGAAATCACGGAAGGACTTTAACTGTACGTCCAAGAAATCCGGGTAGGGCATCGGATTCTTTACGGAGGCAAAGTTTACGCGTTGGTTGATTACTCTGGAAGACATTCGAAGAGATATATTGGGGGATGAAAGAAAAAGGGGACACTGGACGTGTACGGTTCGACACGTAAGCAGGCATCGTGCGTTGCGACGTAGTAAGGCCGCATACCACACATGAAGACACAAAAAGGTTATGAACCCTCTACCAGAGGATCCATAACCACAGAAATATTATGCGCTAAATTATGCGAGTTCTACTTCAGCACCAGCTTCTTCAAGAGCCTTCTTGAGTGCTTCAGCTTCTTCCTTGGCAACGCCTTCCTTCACCTTGCTGGGAGCTCCGTCAACGAGTTCCTTAGCTTCCTTCAGGCCGAGACCGCAGTGTTCCTTCACAGCCTTAACAACCTGGAGCTTAGCAGAGCCTGCGCTCTTGAGAACTACATCGAAAGATGTCTTCTCTTCAGCGGCGGGTGCACCAGCAGCGGGGCCGGCAGCAACTGCAACAGCTGCAGCAGCGGGTTCAATACCATATTCATCCTTCAGGATGGTTGCCAACTCATTTACTTCCTTCACTGTCAAATTTACCAATTCTTCAGCGATAGCTTTGATATCTGCCATTGTTGTAATGTATTTGTTTTTTGTTTTCTAAAAGTTAATGGTAATCGGAATGTTCCGAAAATTACTCGGGACGTTCGCCCAAAGTTTTGAGTACGCCGTGAATGGTCTGACCTCCGCTCTGGAGTGCTGAAACAACATTCTTGATAGGCGATTGGAGGAGTGCAACAACGTCGGCAATAACCTCGTTCTTGCTCTTGATAGCGCAGAGAGCGTCAAGCTGGTCAGCTCCTACGTAGAAGCCCTCTTCAGCATAAGCAGCCTTCAGGCCGGGGATGCCGTCCTTGCCAACTTCCTTGATGAGTTTGGCAGGAGCGTTAGCCACCTGACTGAAGAAAACAGCCGTTGTACCCTTCAAGGAGTCGTAGAGGGGAGAATAGTCGATTTCCGCAGCTTCGAAAGCCTTGTGGAGCAACGTATTCTTTACAACAACCATTTTGATTTCGCTACCGAAGCATTTGCGGCGCAGGTCAGAAGTGGCCTGAGCGTTCATGCCCGTAACATCCACCAAATAGAAGTGAGCATACTCCTTGAGTTTCTCACCCAGTTGTTCAATGATGATAGCTTTATCTTCCTTCTTCATGATGTAATTCTTTAGATTTCTTCTACGGATTTAGGATCAACCTTGATACCCTTACTCATGGTAGAGGAAAGATAAATACTCTTGATATAAGTACCCTTGGCGGCAGCAGGTTTGAGTTTGATGATCGTAGCGATAAACTCTTTGGCGTTACCAAGGATTTGTTCGGGTGTGAAAGAGACCTTACCGATAGAAGTGTGAACGATACCGGTCTTGTCCACCTTGAAGTCGATCTTACCCTGCTTTACCTCGCGTACGGCCTTGGCCACATCCATGGTCACCGTACCGCTCTTGGGGTTAGGCATCAATCCGCGGGGACCGAGCACACGACCCAGGGCACCAATCTTACCCATGATGGCAGGCATCGTGATGATAACATCCACGTCAGTCCAGCCACCCTTAATCTTGTCGATATATTCGTCAAGACCTACATAGTCAGCACCAGCTTCTTTGGCAGCAGCTTCAGCTTCGGGAGTACAGAGACACAGAACGCGTACCTGCTTACCCGTACCGTTGGGAAGAGAAACCACGCCGCGAACCATTTGGTTAGCCTTGCGGGGGTCAACACCCAGACGGACATCAATATCCACAGAAGCGTCAAACTTGGTGGTAGTGATTTCCTTCACCAAGGCAGCAGCTTCCTTCAGTGTGTAAGCTTTCCCTGCTTCAATCTTACCGGCCACCAACTTCTGGTTTTTTGTCAGTTTACTCATTGTTCAATTGAAGTTTAAAAGTTATCCAGGGAAATCGCCCTTAACTGTGATACCCATACTTCGTGCAGTACCTGCAACCAAGCGCATAGCACTATCCACTGTGAAGCAGTTCAAGTCGGGCATTTTATCTTCTGCGATAGCCTTCACCTGGTCCCAAGTAATCTCGGCGACCTTATTGCGGTTAGGCGCAGCTGAGCCTTTCTTTTGTTTGGCTGCTTCCAGTAATTGGATTGCCACAGGAGGGGTCTTTACTACGAAAGAGAAAGACTTGTCATTGTAGTAAGTAATGACAACCGGCAACACCTTGCCAGCCTTGTCCTGAGTTCTGGCGTTGAACTGCTTGCAGAAATCCATGATGTTGATACCCTTGGAACCAAGAGCAGGACCAACAGGAGGAGATGGATTTGCAGCGCCGCCCTTAATCTGTAATTTGATTAATCCAGCAACTTCTTTAGCCATTGTTATATAAAAAAATTAAAGATGACGACAGGAACATTGGGCACGTAACAAAAACACCCTTATTCCTTTTCTACCTGCATAAAGCCCAGGTCAAGACCCGTGTTCCTTCCGAACACCTTCACGGTGACGGTCACTTTCCGTTTCTCGTCGTCGACTTTCTCGACAACGCCGGAGAAGCCAGTGAACGGGCCATCGATGACCTTTACACTTTCGCCTGCGACAAACGGTATTTCGATTTCCTGAGGAACATCCTCCAGTTCGTCTACTTTACCGAGGATACGGTTCACCTCCGACTCCCTCAGAGGAGTGGGGTTGTCCATTCCACCCAAAAAGCCCAACACGTTCGGCGTGTTGCGCAATTCGTGAACGGTCTCACCAACCAGTCTCGCCTCAACAAGGACATAGCCGGGAAGATAAAGCCTTTCTTTGACAACCTGCTTGTTGCCACGGATTTGCTTGACCTTCTCGGTTGGAATGAGCACCTGCGCTACATGGCCGCCGAGGCGGCCATTCTTGATTTCAGCGTCGATGTACTCCTTGACCTTTCCCTCTTTACCACTGATAGCACGCAAAACGTACCATGCCATTTCTGCCTGTGCCATCGTTGTTTCAGATTTGAGGGTAGATAAATTGCATGAGCGACTCAAATACCGTATCCATCAGAAACACCACGAGAGCTATGATTATGGAAGCGGTTAACACAACAATCGCGCTGTGAGTCAATTCCTTTCTCGTAGGCCATGTGGTCTTTTGCGATAGTTCGTCGTATGAATCTTTGCAAATTGCAACTACTTTCTTAAACATACTGTTTTAAATTAGCACGGGAAGAGAGGCTCGAACTCCCGACACCTGGTTTTGGAGACCAGTGC
>CAMBHR010000072.1:0-12161 GCA_945867195.1 uncultured bacterium
ACAGCAACTTCGCCCGCATCGGCAACGGCTCGCTGGGCGGCAAGGGGCGCGGCCTGGCCTTCATGGGGACGCTCGTGAAGCGGTATCCCACGCTCGCAACCGACAACTTCCACGTGGACATTCCCAAGACGGTGGTCATCTGCACGGACATCTTCGACCAGTTCATGGAGCAGAACAACCTCTACCCCATCGCCCTGAGCGATGCGCCCGACGAGGAGATACTGCAAGCCTTCGAACGGGCTACCCTGCCCCACTCCCTGCTCGAAGACCTCATCAGCCTATTCAAGGTGAGCAAGAACCCGCTCGCCGTGCGCTCGTCGAGCATCCTGGAGGACTCGCACTACCAGCCCTTCGCCGGCATCTACGCCACTTACATGATACCGCGCACCGACGACGAACAGACGGCCATGCGCCTGGTGCGCTCGGCCATCAAGGCGGTGTATGCCTCGGTGTTCTACCGCGACAGCAAGGCGTACCTCACGGCCACGCAAAACCTCATTGACCAGGAGAAGATGGCCGTTGTGCTGCAGGAGGTGGTGGGCGAGCCCCACGGAAGGGTGTTCTACCCCACGCTCTCCGGCGTGGCGCGCTCGCTCAACTTTTACCCCATCGGCGACGAAAAGCCCGAAGAGGGCATTGCCAACATCGCCGTGGGACTGGGGAAATACATCGTGGACGGCGGACAGGCCCTGCGTTTCTCGCCCGCCCACCCGAAACACATCCTGCAACTGGGCAGCACGGAAACGGCCCTGCGCGAAACGCAACGCGACTTCCTGGCCCTCGACCTGCAGAACCTGGCCGACCAGTTCCAGACGGACGATGCCTTCAACCTGAGACGTCTGCCGCTCTCCGCCCTGCCGCCCGACGACTCCGCAGCGCGCTATGTCATCTCCACCTACGACCTGCAGAACGGACGGCTCAACCCGGGCACTTACTGCAACGGGCCGGGCCGGCGACTGGCCACTTTCTCGGGCATTCTGCAAAGCGATGCCTTCCCCCTGGCGGACACCATCAAACGGCTGCTCGAAATCGGTGCAGCGGAGATGGGGCGGCCCGTGGAAATTGAGTTTGCCATGCAAATCACGGAGAGCAAGGCGTGGTTTTACCTCTTGCAGATACGCCCCATCGTGGACCGTCTGGAGGAGGTGTCACCTGACTTTGACGCTCAGGCAGCGGGCCGCCTGCTGCTGGAAAGCACTTCGGTGCTGGGCAACGGACAGGTGGTTGACGTGCAGGACGTGGTCTACGTGAGGTCGGAGCATTTCGACCCGGCCCATACCAAAGACATTGCGCGGGAACTGGACTTGCTGAACGAACGGCTGCAGAACGAGGAAAGGGCTTACGTGCTGGTGGGACCGGGACGTTGGGGCAGTTCAGACCCTTGGCTGGGCATTCCCGTGAAGTGGCCGCAAATCAGCGGCGCGCGCATCATCGTGGAGTGCGGCCTGTCGGCTTACCGCATCGACCCCAGCCAGGGCACGCATTTCTTCCAGAACCTCACATCGCTCGGCGTGGGCTATTTCACCATCCGCCCCTATGCCGACGACGGTTCGTTCGACGAGGATTGGCTGAACGAACAGCCCGCCGTGTACGAAAGCCACTTCCTGCGGCAGGTACACTTCTCCGCTCCGCTGTGCATACAGATGGATGGCCGTCACGGGCGGGGCGGCGTGTGGTGCCCGGCCGGTGCCGAAGCATAACAGCCCGGAGCACGCCGTTTGAAATGTTAAAATCGAAAATGCCGATTTGGCGTTTCGGACTTTTGGACTTATATTTGCGGTAGCAAAAGGAAAGAGGTTGTTTTCTAAACCCCTTTCCTTTTTTCTTGGCCCGGCTTTTGCTTTTCCGAAGCCTACTCCTGCTTTTTCTAAGCCCAGCCCCGGATTTTCTAAGCCCAGTGTGAAAAATTTCGCACCCAGTGCCGTAAATCCGGCACGGCGAACCGTGACGACAAAGCCCTGTCCAGAAAATTCAAAGCCAAGAGTCGTAAAATCTTGCAAAGTGATTTTAACATACAAAGGTTAAATATGTTAATATGAAAGGGAGGCAAGCACAGCGTTTTCAAGCCGCTTCCAAGCCTCCGCCAAGCCCAGCAGCAACGGAAGCCATGCGACAAGGCGGCGTTTCACGAAAAAGTTACACAAATCATTGGCCGTTTCATCAACCTTGGATTACCTTTGCCACGTCGGTTGCACCAAGGACTGCCTCGTACATAGGCACACCGGCCATTCCAAACCAAACCTATATTCTATGCCCAAAAACGATTTTTCGGCCGGTAATGTCCGTGCCGACCTGCGCTACCTGAAACTCCTGGCACGCGACTTCCCCACCATTTCGCGCGTCACGACCGAAATAATCAACCTGGAAGCCATCCTACACCTGCCCAAACCCACAGAACATTTCCTGGCCGACCTGCACGGCGAACACGAGGCTTTTGAACACGTGCTCCACAACGCCTCGGGCAACATCAAAAGGAAAGTTCAGGAGCTCTTCGGCAACACGCTGCGCGAAAAGGAAATACGCGACCTCTGCACGCTGATATATTATCCCAGACAGAAACTGGAACTGGTGAAACTGACGGACACGAACCTGGCCGACTATTACCAGACCACGCTGAACCAGCTCATAGCCGTGTGCCGCAATGTTTCGTCGAAGTACACACGCTCGAAAGTACGCAAAAGCCTGCCGCAGGAATTTGCCTACATCATCGAGGAACTGCTGCACGAAAGCTCGGACGACCGCAACAAACAGGCTTACGTGGGAGTGATCATCCAAACCATCATCGGCACAGGCCGGGCGGCGGGCTTCATCGTGGCCATCTGCGAACTGATCCAACGGCTCTCCATTGACCAGCTGCATATCCTGGGCGACATCTTCGACCGGGGGCCGGGGGCGCACCTCATCATGGATACACTGAGCGCGTACCACCACTGGGACATCCAGTGGGGCAACCACGACGTGCTGTGGATGGGCGCGGCGGCGGGCAACAAAGCGTGCATAGCCAGCGTGATGCGCCTGTCGTTCCGCTACGCCAACACGCAAACACTGGAGGAGGGCTACGGCATCAACATGGTGCCCCTCGCCACCTTTGCCATGGAGACGTATGCGGACGATCCCTGCACGCTGTTCTACCCGAAGATTGAGGACCCGGAACGCAGACCAAACGAGAAGCAATGCCGCCTCATCGCACAAATGCACAAGGCGATTGCCATCATCCAGTTCAAGCTGGAAGGGCAGCTCTACGCTGCGCACCCGGAATGGGGCATGCAGGACCGCGCTCTATTGGAGGGCGTGGACCTGGCTGCCGGCACGTGCCGGGTGAACGGGGCGGAATATGCCCTGAAAGATACCTGCTGGCCCACGCTCGACCCGACAGATCCCTACCGGCTGAGCGAGGAGGAGGAGGAACTGATGGAGCGCATCAGGCACTCGTTCATGGTGGCCGACAGGCTGCAAGCGCACGTGGCTCAGCTGCTGCTGCACGGCTCGATGTACGGCATCTTCAACTCCAACCTGTTGTTCCACGCTTCGGTGCCGATGAACGAGGACGGCTCGCTGAAAACGGTGTGCGTAGAGGGACAGGAGGTGAAAGGACGCGAACTGCTGGAACGTACGGAGCAGTTGGTGCGCCTGACATTCGACGAAGCAGCCGACCCGGCAGAGCGAGAAAGGGCTTGCGACTACTTCTGGTACCTGTGGTGCGGGCCGGACTCTCCGCTGTTTGACAAGTCGAAGATGGCGACCTTTGAACGCTACTTCATCGCCGACAAGGAAACGCACAAGGAGGAAAAGGGATGGTATTACCACTTGCGCAACAGCGGCGAGGTATGCGACGCGCTGATGGATGCCTTCGGTGTAAAAGGCAAGCACCGCCACATCATCAACGGACACGTGCCCGTGAGAGCGTCAAACGGCGAGAATCCAATCAAAGCGGACGGGAAACTGATGGTCATCGACGGCGGATTTGCCAAGGCTTATCACGACACGACGGGCATTGCGGGCTACACGCTGGTGTACCACTCGCGCGGCTTCCAACTGGTGCAGCACGCACCGTTCACCTCGACCGAGGAAGCCATCCTGAACGGCACGGACATCCAGTCGACCACGCAAATCGTGGAGATGATGGGCCACCGCGCCATGGTGAACGATACGGACAAGGGGGCGGAGTTGCGCGAACAGATTGCCGACCTCGAAAAGCTGCTCGTGGCGTACCGACGCGGATTTATCAAAGAATAGAAATCGCCAAACCCCATAACCTCAAAACAACTTCATAATCCCCTACTCAATGAAATCTCTGAAAGAACTCTATCGCATAGGCCAAGGCCCGTCCTCTTCACACACCATGGGACCGCGCCGCGCCGCCGAAAAATACCTTGCCACCCACTCCGACGCGCCACGCTTCAAGGTGACGCTCTACGGCAGTCTGGCCGCCACGGGAAAAGGCCACCTCACGGACTGGGCCATTTACTCCGTGCTGGGCAAGGAACGCACCGACTTCGTGTGGCTGCCCGAAGTGGTCCTGCCCTTCCACCCCAACGGCATGAAGTTTGAAGCCGTCGACAGCGAAGGACAGGCGCACGATGCCTGGACGGTCTTCAGCGTAGGAGGCGGCGCACTGGCCGAAGAGGGAGGCAGCCAGATGGAAACGCCCGACCTCTACGAACTGGACCATCTGCTCGACATCAAGCAATGGTGTGAGGAACGCGGTCGCTCTTACTGGCAATACGTGGACTACTGCGAAGGCCCGGAAATATGGGAGTACCTCGAAGAGGTGTGGCAGGTGATGAAGGCTGCCGTGGAACGTGGATTAGAGGAAGAGGGGGTGCTGCCCGGCGGACTGAACCTGCGGCGCAAGGCTCCTCATTACTATATCAAGGCCATGGGGTACAGCAGCAACCTGCAGTCGCGCGGCCTCGTGTTTGCCTATGCGCTGGCGGTTTCGGAGGAGAACGCTTCGGGCGGAAGGATTGTGACGGCCCCCACCTGCGGCAGCTGCGGCGTGGTGCCCGCCGTGCTTTACCACGTGGCCAAGAGCCGCCGTTTCAGCGACAAACGTGTGCTCCACGCCCTGGCCACTGCGGGACTGGTGGGCAACATCGCCAAAGCCCGCGCCTCGATATCGGGTGCCGAAGCTGGATGCCAGGCCGAAGTGGGCGTGGCATGTGCCATGGCTGCCGCTGCGGCCAACTATATCTTCGGCGGCTCGCTGGCTGCAACGGAATATGCTGCCGAGATGGGACTTGAGCACCACTTCGGCATGACGTGCGACCCTATCTGCGGCCTCGTGCAGATCCCCTGCATCGAACGCAACGCCCACGCCGCCGCACGCGCCCTCGACGCCAACCTCTATGCCACCTATGCCGAGGGGCAGCACCGCATTTCGTACGACAAAGCCGTGGAGGTGATGAAACAGACGGGCCACGACTTGCCCTCGCTCTACCGCGAAACGTCGGAAGGCGGACTGGCCAAGCAGTATAAGAAATGAAAAAACTCCCAGAGGAACATACAGTTTAGCCGGAGGTTGAAAAGCCGCTTTTCTTCCTCCGGCTAAATGGTATATCCCTAAAAATGGTATATTCCTAAAAACACTGTTTGCAAGCAGGTGTTCGCATGAAAAATGCGGTTTCCGGCTTCACCCGAACGTGTTGTCTGCTATCCCAATAGGACAAAACGCGGCACTTAGGGAAGGAATAAGGGGGCTTATTCTCAACAAGTACATTAAAAGAAGGTGGCAATCAGCCAAAAAACACTAATTTCGCCGCCGTTTAAGACACATTATGTACATGAAAAGGAAATTGCTAACCATTTGTGCTGCCATCTGGACCACCTTCTCGGCCGGCGCACAAGTAACGCTCACGCTGAAGGAGTGCCTGAGGCTGGGCATAGAAAACAATCTTTCCCTGAAAACCTCGCGAAACGAAATCGCCAAAGGCAAATACGGCATCAGCGAGAACAGGGCCAGGCTATTACCCCAAATCAACGCAGTGGCGAACTTCAACGACAACTTCGACCCTCCCGTGTCCGTGACAGACGGCAGGGCGTACGGCAAGGCGTACAATGTGACGAAAACGCTGCAATACAACGCCGCTGCCGGCGTGCAGCTCCAAATGCCCCTGTACAGCCAAACTGCACAAACCGCCGTGGAGATTGCCCGAACCGTGGACGAAATCAACCAGCTCTCCTACGAAAAGGCACGCGAGGACCTCATCCTGCAAATAGCTAAAGTCTACTACCTGGCACAAAACACCCGCGAACAGCTGGGCATCATCAACGACAACATACGCCGCTTCGAGGAACTGCGCAGCATCACGCAGGCTTTCCACGACAACGAGATGGCACTGGAGGTGGACCTGAAACGCATCAACGTGCGGCTGGAAAGCACACGTGTGCAAGCCGCCAACGCCGAGGCCATGCTCGTGGAGCAGTACAACATGCTGAAATACATCCTCGACTATCCCGCCGATGCGGAGATATACGTGGAGGAGAAAACGGTGGACAACTTTGACCCCGCCGCCATGAGCGGACTTGACACCCGGCTCTACGAGCTGCAACTCATGGAACAGAAAATGACGCTGGCCGACAAACAGACGAAACTGGCCAAAGGGGCGTACCTGCCCACCGTGGCACTCACAGCCAACGTGATGTACAGTTCCTACACCGACAAGTTCAAGAACTGGTTCCGCTCCGGCGAATCGAACCACTGGTACGGCTCGAACGGCATCGGCCTCTCCCTGCGCGTACCCATCTTCGACGGCTACGAACGCCGGTCGAAACTGCGCAAGGCTCAACTCGATGCCGACAACGCACGCATCGGCTACGAAAACACCCTGAAGAACCTACAGACGCAATACGCCAACGCCATCAAGGACCAGGTGAACAACGAGCGCAACTACTACAAGCAACGCGACAACTACCTGCTGGCCGAGAACATCTACGGCGTTACCTACGACCGTTACCGCGAAGGCATCGTCTCGATGGTCGAAGTGCTGCAGGACCAAATGAGCATGAGCGAAGCGCAGAACAACTACCTCACGGCCCACTACAATTACCAGATTTCCAACCTCATGGTGCTCAAATATACCGGACAACTCGAAAAACTCTCTGAATAACCTAACAACCAACTAACAACGCACAACAATGGCACAAGATAACCAAGCACAAAGCAACAACGTGGCACAGGGCGGCTCCCAGAGCCATGAAAACCAAGCCAAAAAGCTGAAGAAACAAAGAGTAAGGCAAATGCTCGTGAGCCTCATCGGCCTCGGACTCGTGGTCTGGGGCGTGGTGCAGGTAGTCCTCATGTTCGTGGACTACAAGAGCAACGAATCGAGCAACGACGCACAGGTGGAGCAGTACATCTCGCCCATCAACCTCAGGGCCTCGGGCTACATCAAGAAAATCTATTTCACCGAACACCAGGACATCCATAAGGGCGACACGCTCCTCACGCTCGACGATCGCGAATACCGCATCCGCCTGATGGAGGCCGAAGCCGCACTGAAAGATGCCATGGCCGGTGCCAACGTGACGGATGCCTCACTGCAGACCACACAGACCTCGGCCACGGTCTACGATGCCAGCATCGCGGAAATAAAAATACGCCTCGAAAAACTGGCCAAGGACGTGAAGCGGTACAAGAACCTCGTGGAGCGCAACGCCGCCACGCCCATCCAGCTCGAACAGTACGAAACGGAATACAAGGCCACACAGCAGAAACTGGATGCCGTGCTGAAACAGAAGCAGGCCGCGCTCTCGGGAGTGAACGAGGTGCAGACGCGCAAGGCCAACAACGAAGCGGCCATAGAGAGAGCCAAAGCCGCACTCGAAATGGCCAAGCTCAACCTCTCCTACTGCGTGGTACTCGCCCCGTGCGACGGAAAACTGGGCCGACGCGCGCTGGAAGAGGGACAGATGGTCAATGCCGGACAAACCATCACGTACCTCATGCCGGACACGCAGAAATGGGTCATCGCCAACTATAAGGAAACGCAGGTGGAAAACATCCACGTGGGCCAAAAGGTGAAAATGACCATCGACGCCGTGAGCGACAAGGTGTTTGAAGGCAAGGTAACGGCCATCTCCGGCGCAACGGGAGCCAAGTATTCGCTGGTGCCGACAGACAACTCCGCCGGCAACTTCGTGAAAATCCAGCAGCGCGTGCCGGTGCGCATCGACTTTGAAGGACTTTCCAAAGAAGACAACGACCGTCTGGCTGCCGGCATGATGGTTGTCGTCAAAGCGGAGAAGTGATAAAAAATTAATAATTATACACTGGATGACCACACCAAGGAACCTTCCCCGCAACTTCCCCTTCTACGACTGGGTGCCGAAGCCCCTGGGCATCATCTTCCTGATTTTGCTCTTCATCCCCATCATGACCGTGAGCGGCGTGTACTCGGCCAACAGCACCGAAATGATGGGCGGCCTGGGCATCATCTCCGAACACATCACCTTCGTAGGCTTCGCCACCTCGGTGGGTATGGCGGCCTTCTCGCCATTCTTCTATCGCCTGGTGTGCCTGCGCCGCCAGAAGATGATGCTCATGGTGGGCTTTGCCATCCTGATGCTGCTCAGCTACATCTGTGCCCGCACCCAGAGCATCTATGTGCTCGCCCTGTGCAGCCTGGTGATGGGATTCGTGCGTCAGGCACTGCTCATGTGCAACCTCTTCACACTGATAAAATACGGCTTCGGCATCGAGGCCACCCACAACCTCACACCGGGAAACGAACCTACCGACGAAGCGGGATGGGACAAGCTGGACAAGGAGAAAACCGCCAGCATGCCCATCATCTACTTCTTCTTCATGATTCTCGGACAAATCGGCACCTGGCTCACGGCATGGTTCGCCTACAACTATGAGTGGCAATACGTTTACTACGCCATGATGGCCGCCCTGGGCGTGGCCGTCGTCATACTGATGGTGACCATGCCCTACAACCCCTACCCCACACGCCATTTCCCCATCACCTTCTCCAAGTTTGGCAACGTCACCATGTTCTGCCTCGCGTGCCTCTCCTTTATATATATAATGGTGTACGGCAAGGTGCTCGACTGGTACGATGCCCCCGAGATACGCTGGGCCACCGCCATCTGCACCCTCAGCACCGGACTCTTCATCTGGCTCGAAAGCAGCCGCCGCTCGCCCTACTTCATCATCGGGGCCTTCAGGCTGAAAAGCATTCAGGGCGGCATCCTGCTGTTCCTGGGACTCATGATTTTCAACTCCAGCCAGATGTTTGTCAACATCTTCTGCTCCGTGGGCATGAAGATGGACAACCTGCAAGTGGCTGAACTGGGCAACTGGGTGCTCGTGGGCTACTTCATCGGACTGGTCATGGCCGTGGTGTTCAGCAGCAAGGGGTGGCATTTCAAATACCTCTTTGCCTACGGCTTCCTGCTCATCGGCCTCTCCGCCCTGTTCATGTATTTTGAAGTGCAAGGCCAAGGCTTGATGGAACGCATGAAGTGGCCCATCATCATCCGTGGAGCCGGCATGATGCTGCTCTACGCCGTCACGGCGGTCTATGCCAACCAGCGCATGCCCTACCGACTCATGTCCACCTGGGTCTGCATCATGCTCACCGTGCGCATGATCATAGCCCCCGGCATCGGGTCGGCCATCTACTCCAACGTGCTGCAGGAACGGCAGCAGCACTATATCACCCGCTTTGCACAGGAATACGACCGCACCGATGCGGCCACCGCCGCGCAGTACGGGCAAACCGTACAAGGCATGAAGATGCAGGGCAAGAGCGAAACGGAAGCCGAACAGATGGCAGCCACTTCCATGAAAGGAAAGGTACAGGTGCAGGCCACGCTCACCGCCGTCAAGGAGATGGCCGGATGGACGTTCTACGGCTGCATCGTCTGCGCCGGATTCATCCTGCTCGTGCCGTGGTCGAAGCGTAAACTCAGCACCATCTTCGGCTGAAACCGACCGGACGCTCCGGTTACCGCACGAACGCGGCTCACGAAAACCCCGGCTGCCTCCTATATACGTAATTTCATCCTTGACAAAAAAGGTTCAATCCTTCATCACGAGAGCGTAATCCACTGATTTCCAATGCTCTTCGCGATGAAGGATTGTTCTTTCCAAAGAGTCAACACCGTCAGCCGGTGAATGTACATATTTCAGCCGATGAATGGTTTGCCGGCTCAATCATTCATCAGCGAAACCACTGGTAATCAACAGGAAACAGCACAGAATGAATGATTGAGCCTTATTTCTTAAAGGGAAAATCACGTATATAATATGCGCGCATAGAGATATCCTCGTCTGGTAAGCGGAAGCCCGGCACAGATGATGCCACGAAAGCTTCATGATTCCCCCACCCTATTCCGCTGCGCCGTCGGGTACAGCCCATCGGCAACCTTGCCCACACAAGTCCCGGACTATTTTTTCCTACTCGGCGATTAGGAAGAACTAGTCCGGCTCTTGTAGATCACAACCTGCCGACTTCTTCCACCTGCAGAACTATCAAGCTCACAAGAGCCTTGCCCGTTATCCGGTCCCCCTGATTTTCACGTCCGGCAGAAATCCCGGAGCCCCTGCACAAGCCCCAATGCCCCACGCTTCTGGTGGCGCGCCTCCCACCCCGATGCACCGCCAATCTGAAGCAAGGGCTTTCTGCCCTACCCACCCATATTTTCAAAAAAAATTAACGAGAAGTGAAGCATTTTTCAAACTCCACTTTGAAAAATCACCTCTTTACTTGTACATTCCAAAACAAACACTTAAATTTGCGCCTGTACTCCTTGTCCGCATTCCCCGACAACCGTACAGCAACATGATGGCATTGCTTTTTCGCGTTGAAATGAAAAACTGAGAAGCAACAAGAAAGCTCATGGCCGACCCATGAGAAAACGACATCGGTTACGCCCTGCCTTTTTCATTCAAAAACCGAAAAAACACCTGCAAAACAAACCCATCGGCAATCAAAATTCATTCACTCATTTAATATTAACCATGAACAACGTAAAAAGAGTTTACACGTTTGGTAACGGTAAGGCTGAAGGTCGTGCCGACATGCGCAACGAGCTGGGTGGCAAAGGTGCCAACCTGGCCGAAATGAACCTTATCGGTGTGCCCGTACCTCCCGGCTTCACCATCACTACCGACGTCTGCAACGAATATTACGAAATCGGCAAGGACAAGGTTGTTTCCCTGCTGAAAGAAGAGGTTGAAAACAGCCTCCACCTCGTAGAAGAACTGATGAACAGCAAGTTCGGCGATGTGGAAAACCCGCTCCTCCTCTCCGTTCGTTCCGGTGCCCGCGCTTCCATGCCCGGTATGATGGACACCATCCTGAACCTCGGTTTGAACGACGAAGTAGTTGAAGGTCTGGCCCGCAAAACCGGCAACCCCCGCTTCGCATACGATGCTTACCGCCGCTTCGTGCAGATGTACGGCGACGTAGTGCTCGGCATGAAGCCCGTCAACAAAGATGACGTTGACCCCTTCGAAGCCATCATCGAAGAAGTGAAGAAGAGCAAGGGTGTGAAGCTCGACAACGAACTCGAAGTCGAGGACCTCAAGGAACTCGTTGTACGCTTCAAGAAAGCCATCGTTGAACAGACCAAGAAGGAATTCCCCACCGACCCGATGGAACAGCTCTGGGGTGCCATCTGCGCTGTGTTCGACTCATGGATGAACGAACGCGCCATCCTTTACCGTAAGATGGAGGGCATCCCCGCCGAATGGGGTACCGCCGTTACGGTAATGGCCATGGTGTTCGGTAACATGGGCAACACTTCGGCCACCGGCGTTTGCTTCAGCCGCGACGCCGCCACGGGCGAAGACCTCTTCAACGGCGAATGGCTCGTCAACGCTCAGGGCGAAGACGTGGTGGCCGGTATCCGCACACCGCAGCAAATCACCCTCGAAGGCTCACGCCGCTGGGCAGAACTCCAGGGCATTACCGAAGAGGAGCGCAAAGCCAACTTCCCCTCCATGGAAGAAGCCATGCCCGAAATCTACCGCCAGCTCGACGCCATCCAGACGAAGCTTGAAGAGCACTACCACGACATGCAGGACATGGAGTTCACCGTGCAGGAAGGCAAACTCTGGTTCCTCCAGACACGTAACGGCAAGCGCACGGGTGCTGCCATGGTGAAGATTGCCATGGACCTGCTCCGTCAGGGCATGATCGACGAAAAGA
>CAMBHR010000073.1:0-11484 GCA_945867195.1 uncultured bacterium
TGGCATTGTACTAAAATTTGATGGTTTTTTGGTCAACCTATTTCAGTACAAGACATGGACGAGTTCGACCGCTACAGCGAGCGGCAGATGGGGGTGCTGAAGAACCTGATGCAGATGACGCAACTCAGTATGCGCCGGCCCCACGGACGCAGCATGATGGTCGTGCCGCGCGTGGCCTCGTTCATCGGCACGAGCAATTTCGATGAACTGCTGACCGACCCTTCCGGTTCCCGCCGTTTCTATTGCCAGATCGTTACGCGCTACATCGGTGCCATTGAGGAACCGCACGACCAGCTCTATGCCCAGCTGATGGCGGAGATAGCCGCCGGCGAACCCGTGCTGTTCACGAAGGAAGAAGAGGCGGAAATCGAGCGGCACAATGCGCTGTACTACCGCGAAAGCCCCTTGGAGGCCGCCTTTGCCCGGTCGTTCCGCTTGCCAGCAGCCGGTGAGCGTGGGCAGGCCGTGTGGCTGTCGGCCACGGAGATATTCGAGCACCTGAAGCGCAGCTCTTCCCGGGCGTTGCAGGGCATCACCGCGCAGCGTATGGGCAAACTGCTCCGGCGGTTGGGCGCAGAAAAACGGCATAGCCGTGTGGGTAACTGCTATGCCGTGATGTTTCTGCCGAAATGACCCTATGGGATAAAAAATGAGAGAACCTTCAGCACGCATATATCGTTTGCTGAATGTCCTCTGCCCAACATACACAGCGACAAGAACGCCGCCGGGAAAATTCTTCTGAGAAATTACTTCAAAGAAACCTCGATGTCCTTTTCTGTTTCGGCCACCTCGAGCTTACCTTCGCGGAGCAGCCAGCCCATACCCAGATAGAGGTCCTTTTCGGCGCGGATTTTCGTTGCCTTCTTCAGTTCTTTTCCAGACAACTTACCGCCCTCGTTCAGGGCTTCCCAAATTTTACCGGCCAATGCGCCTGCTTTTTCTTCAAACATGCTGATAATAATATAAGTTAAACAATGCGGCTTTTCCTTGTAGTTAAGCCAAGTCCAGTATAGTATCCTGCGAAGAGGAAGAGCTTTGGTTAAAAGCTTTGAACGGGTGCAAAGGTAATGCAATATTTTCTATCAAAACCACTTTTATCACTGAAAATCAACGATTTTCTACCATAATGCTTAAAAAGTTACAGTTAACGTGCCAAAACAAGTTCTTTTATGCGTACTTTCGTAGCGACATAACGCTTCCATGTGATACCTCAATCAGATAAACAACCTTGCTTAGCTTCATTATTCCCACCTATAATTACGTATGTGTCCAACTGGCCGCCGACCTCACGGAACAGGCAGAAGCGCTGCACCGCCAAATGCCCCAAGCGTTCGATTACGAAGTGCTGGTGGGCGACGACGCTTCCACCGACAAGGCTACGGTAGATGCCAACCGCGCCATCAACAACCTGCCCCACGCCCGGCTGATAGAGATGGAGCATAATGTGGGGCGGGCTTTCCTGCTCAACCGGCTCATGGAGGAGGCGCGGTTCGACCACGTGGTGATGATTGACTCCGACGCGGCGGTGTGTACCCCGGACTTCGTTTCGCGCTACTGGCACGCCCGCGAAGAAGCCTCCGTGCTTTGCGGCACGCTGCGCAACCCCGACACGCCCGTGCAGCCCGGCTGCGAGTTGCGCTACAAATACGAACACGCGGCGACCACGCTGCGGCAGCAGCAGGCGGAAGAGAACCTGTCGCCCTATTTCCGCCTGTCTACCTTCAACCTGATGCTGGACAAACGCGCACTCGGCGACCTGCGTTTCGA
This sequence comes from uncultured bacterium, assembly GCA_945867195.1. Classification (GTDB taxonomy): domain Bacteria; phylum Bacteroidota; class Bacteroidia; order Bacteroidales; family Bacteroidaceae; genus Alloprevotella. The sequence goes on from CAMBHR010000073.1 coordinate 1,768, forward strand.
CAGCCGTTGTGAAGAATACGGCTACGAAGACGCACTGCTGGGATTGGAGCTGCAGCGTCAGGGGGTCACGCTCCTGCACATCGACAACCCCCTCATCCATACCGGCATTGACAGCAACGCGTCCTTCCTCTCCAAGACGGAGGCTGCCATGCGCACCCTCTCGCATTTGGACGGACTCATGCAGGAACAAGCCGGCCCGTCGCGCTATTACCGCCGCTTACAAGCCGTCGGGTTGGGCAGACCGGCCGCCTGGTGCTTCCGCCTGTTGCGTCAACTGCTGCGAAGCAACCTCCTGAGCCACCATCCCAGCCTGCTCATCTTCCAACTTTACAAACTGGGCTATTATGCCAGCCTCAAATAGGAGGGAGGGACGGACGCATCCATGCCGGGAGCACACGCTGCGGCAACTCCCATCTCCACTCCCCTATCCCCCTTCCTCCGCACACCCCACCCTTTGTTTGAAAAACAACACGCCCTATGCAGCTGAAAATATACGAAGCGTCGGCCGGTTCCGGAAAAACATACCGTTTGGCTTTGGAATACATTGCCTTAGCCCTGGAAACGGGCCAGCCCTCCGCCTTCGCCAACACGCTGGCCGTCACTTTCACCAACAAAGCCACGGCAGAAATGAAAGACCGCATCCTGGCGCAACTCTACAACGCCGCCCACGGAGGGCTGGATGCCGGTTTCATGAACGACCTTGTCCGCCGGTTGCACCTCGCGCCCGAAGTCATCGCCCAACGTGCCCGGGCCGCACTGCAGTCCATCCTTCACGACTACGACCGTTTCCGGGTGGAAACCATCGACTCCTTTTTCCAATCTCTTCTTTCCAATCTGGCCCACGAGTTGGGTTTGACGCGCGGCTTCCGTGTCGACCTTGACACGGAGGATGCCGTGTCGCGCGCCGTCGACCGCCTCTTGCTTTCCATCGGCCACAGCGGCAAGGCAGGGCAGCGCACCATGCGGCAGGTGATGGAGTTTATGGAGGAGCGGATTGGCGAGGATAAGGGATGGAACATCAGCCGCGAGCTCAAGTCGTTCGGGATGAAGAACCTGTTCTGCGGCGAGTATCTGCAAAACGAGCAGGCTCTCTCCCGCTTCTTCGCCGACGAGGACAACCTCCGCCGCTTGAAGAACGAGCTGCGCCAACTCGGCCAAGAGCTCCTGCCGTCCTTGCAGGAAGCGGGAACACGGCTGACCGAGTTCCTGACCCTGCCGCCCGAAGGTGTCGACCCTTCGCAGCTCAAAGGCATCGGCGGCCTGCGCGACTACGCCCTGGCGTTGCAAAACGGCAACTATATGGCCGATATGAACAAAACGATGCTGCAAGCCTTGGACAACGCCAACGCCTTGCTGAAGAAAGCCTTGCAGAAGGATGCGGCCTACGTGGCCTTTGCCGAAGAAACCGCGCGGCGGCTCGCCGAGGCGGAAAGTGCACGGGAGAAAGCCGCCCCCATCCTGTCCACCATCGAACTCACCCTCCAGAAGCTCACCCCGCTCTGCCTGCTCCACGAAATTGGCAACGAAGTGGGGCGCATCAACGCCGAATCCGGCACCTTCATGCTGGCCAACACGCCCGACCTCTTCAATAAAATGGTACAGAAAGAGGACGCGTCCTTCGTATTCGAGCGTGCCGGCACCACCTTCCGCCACATCATGATCGACGAGTTTCAGGACACGTCGCGCCAGCAGTGGAATAATTTCAAGCGTCTCATCCTGGAAAACATGGCCAAGGGCGACGGCTGCATGCTCGTGGGCGACATCAAGCAGAGCATTTACCGCTGGCGCGGCGGCGACTGGGAAATCCTCAACAACATCGACAGCGAGCTGGCGCACATGGGCACCCGTCCCATCGCCGAACAGCTGGACACCAACTACCGCAGCAAGCACCATGTGGTGAGCTTCAATAACGCCTTCTTCCTCCACGCCCGCCAAGCCCTTGACCGGCTCAACATCCAGGACGGCCTGACGGACAACGCCTTGGTCAGCACCATCTACGGTAAAGTGGCGCAAAAAGAAAAGCCCCATGCCGAGGGCGGCTATGTGCGCATTGCCCTGCCCGACAAAAAGGACACGGAGGAGGACATACTGGAGGATGTTTTCGGGCAAATCACCCTGCTGCACGAAACGCACCACGTTCCTTTCGGGAAGATGGGCATATTGGTGCGCGCCAAGGCGGATGCCGTCAAGATTATCCGCCATTTCTCCCTCCACCATCCCGAAGTGCCGCTCACATCCGACGAAGCTTTCAAACTGACGGCCTCGCCGGGCGTGAAACTCCTGGTCCATGCCCTCAAGTACCTGACAAATTCTGCCGACACCGTGGCCCGCGAAGCCTGTCTGGTTATGGGGCGTGCCCTCGGTCTTCAAGCCGTGGGCGAAGAGGCCATGCAGACACTGGACGACCACCGGGCACAATGGCTGCAACTGCCGCTGTTTGAAGCCTGCCAACGGCTCATCGCGCTGTTCCGCCTGCCCGAGGCCGAGGCGGAGGGGAAAGGACAGTCGGCCTACCTGCATTCGTTCCTGGACCACCTGCTGGCCTTCATCGACGAGAACGGTTCCGACCTGCCGGGCTTCATCACTCACTGGGACGACGTGCTCAGTACCAAATCCATCGCTGTGGACATTCAGGACTCTGTCTACATCATGACGGTCCACAAGTCGAAGGGACTGCAACGCCACACCATCTTCCTGCCGTTCTGCAACTGGTCGCTCGACAAGGATTTTCCCGATGATATCCTGTGGTGTACCACGGGCGAGTTGCCCAAGCCATTCAGCGACCTGCCTTTGGTGCCGGTGGGCAGCTACGCCTCGAAGAAGGTGAAAGCCTCAGCCTTCGCGCCCCACTATCGCTACGAACACTTGCAGCAACGCATCGACAGCATCAACGCCCTCTACGTGGCTTTCACGCGGGCTGAGGAAAATCTCCTGCTCTGGAGCCAGCCCAAAAGTAACTCCGTGGCCCGGTTGGTGGAAGAATTTGTCAATGCGCAGGCTGAAGGGGAGGACAACGGCATGGCCCGGCCCCAACCGCAACAGGCGGCCAGCGAAACGGTGAAATGTTTCGGCGCGCCGGAGGATTTCCATGAAAAAGCGAAAGGTGGAAAGCGCAATAATCCGCTGGAGGACAATGATGCCGAAACGGTGGAAGTATCGCTTTACCACTCCACCGCGCCCGTGGTGTTCCGGCAGTCCAACCGGGCGAAAGATTTCATTGCCGAGGGCGGGGACGAGGAGCAGGACGTGGCTGCGGATGCCGGTGCGCAACAGTCAGTCTACCTCAACCCGGGCAAGGTAATCCACCGCGTGTTGCAGCAAATCGAAACGGCAGCCGATGTGGTGCCCACATTGGACTCCATGGTGAGCCAAGGCATCCTGACCCGTCCCGAGCGCGAAAGGTTGCACAAAGTCATCCTGAAGCGTCTGGCCGACCCGCGCGTCGGACGCTGGTTCGACGGGTCGTGGCAGCTGTTCACGGAATGCAATATGCTGACGCGCGGTGCCGACGGCCAAGTGGAGGTGAAACGCCCCGACCGCGTCATGCTGCACCCCGACGAAACGGTGGTGGTTGACTACAAATACGCCAAATTCGACCCCGAGCACCTCACGCAGGTCAGCCGTTACTTGCAGGAACTGCGCAAGATGGGCCACGCCCGCGTTCACGGCCACCTGCTGTATGTGCTGACGGGCAAGATTATCGATGTGGAGTAAACAATTCAACTTTCGCAAATATGGAAAGTTGAAGGTTATAAGGTTAGGGTCGCTTCGCTCCCCGGTTATAAGGTTATAATGTCACTCTGGCGTATTCCTACCCTTCAGACAGTAATCTTATAACCTTATCCCTCATAACCTACAAAACTATACTACAAACCATGAAATCATTTCTCGAACTGGTAGCCGGCGATTTGCGCCGCCGTTTCGGCAACGACCTCAGCCACACGGTGGTGGTGTTCCCCAACAAGCGCGCCAGCCTGTTCTTCAACGAATATCTCCTGCCACCCGACGGTTCGCCCGTCTGGGCACCCCGCTACCTGACCATCAGCGAGCTGTTCCTTTCTCTTTCCGACAAACGGCTGGCTGACCCCATTGATACGGTGTGCCGCCTCTACCACCATTTTGTGCGCCTCACGGGCAGCAAGGAGTCGCTCGACTTCTTCTACGGTTGGGGCGAGCGGCTGCTGTCCGACTTCGACGACGTGGACAAGAGCCGGGCCGACGCACGCAAGGTGTTCCGCGACCTGCGCGACTACGGCAGCCTGGAAAGTTTCGACTACCTCACGCCGGAACAGATCGAGCAGTTGCAACGCTTCCTCAACGACTTTTCCAAAGACAAGCTCACCCACCTGCGGCAGAACTTCAACCGGCTGTGGGAAAATCTCTTCGCGATTTACGAGGCGCTGTCGGCGGACCTGGCCGCTACGGGCGAGGCGTACGAAGGCCGGCTCTACCGCGAAGTGGCCGAAGCCCTGGAACAAGGCACCATCGCCCTGCCCGACAGCATGGAGCACGTGGCCTTTGTGGGCTTCAATGTCATTGACAAGGTGGAACAGACGCTCTTCCTCACCCTGCAACAGCAGCAGAAGGCGTTGTTCTATTGGGACTACGACACGAGCTATGTCAGCCCGGACGGCGGCAGCCATTCCGAAGCGGGCTTGTTCCTGCAAGAGAACCTCCGTATGTTTCCCAACGCCCTGGGCGAGGACCAGACTCTCTTCAGCAATTTTCTGCACGACCGCGACCAGCGCACCATCCACTTCGCATCGGCTCCCACCGACATGGCCCAGGCGCAATATGTGGCAACATGGTTGCAAAACCCCGCGTATTTCGACCCGGCGCAGGCCAAGCGCACGGCTATCGTGCTTTGCAACGAGAACCTGCTACAGCCCGTGCTACATTCGTTGCCGCCCTCGGTACGCAATGTGAACGTGACGAAGGGTTTCCCCCTGCACCACACGCCGGCTTACACCTGTGTGGAGAAAGGGATGGAGCGGATTGTGGCGGAGATGGACCGTCAAGCAGCCGCCCACGCTGCCGGCCCGGACGGCGACAAGCCTTTCGTCCTGCCCAGCGGCCGGGAGAATGTGCCCTACTTGGAACAGCTCTGCGAAGCCGTCAAGACACAGGCGCAAGAGGCCGGGCAGAACGCCGAGGGTGACGAACTGCTGCGCAACCTCTACGCCGAGGCTTTCTTCCGTGCCTACACCGTGCTCAACCGTTTTGTGCTCCTGTTGCAGGACGGCAAGTTGCCCGTGATGCAGTCCACGCTGTTCCGGCTCATCCGTCAGGTGCTGCGCACGGTGTCGGTGCCGTTCCACGGCGAACCGGCGGTGGGGTTGCAGATTATGGGTGTGCTCGAAACGCGTTGTCTGGATTTCGACCACGTGCTCATGCTCTCGGTGGGCGAAGGCATCCTGCCGCAACGCTCGGGCGAAGCCTCCTTTATCCCCTTCCTCATCCGCAAACAGCACCGGCTCACCACTCCCGACCGTCAGGTGGCGGTCTATGCCTACTACTTCCACCGGTTGCTCCAGCGCGCCCGCCATGTCCACCTGGTCTACAACGCTTCGACCGAGGGGATGCAGCGGGGCGAGATGTCGCGCTTCATGCGTGCCTTGCTGGTGGAACACAACGAGCGGCTCCACATACGCCACCTCCGTCTGGAGAGTTCGCCGCGCACGGTGAACATCGAGGCCAGTGAGGGCAAGGCTGACAACGCGGACCAGCCTTTATTTACCCAACTTTCGCCCTCGGCCTTGAAATATTACTTCAAGTGTCCCTTGCAGTTCTACTATCATTACGTGAAACGGCTGCGTACGCCGCAGGACCAGGACCCGATTATCAACGCCAACGACTTCGGCTCGGTGTTCCACCTCACGGCTGAACGGCTCATGCTCGACGTGTTCAACGGCGAAACGCGCGACATCACGCCCCAGCGTCTGCAACATTTCCTGAAGGAGAACTCCGCACACACCTTGCAGCAAATGGTGCGGCAGGCTTTTGCCGACAACGGACTGCAAGGGGTGGCCATCACGGAGAAGGCGGTGATGCAATATGTCAAGCAACTGCTACGCTACGAGGCGGGCACGCTGACGCCTGAAGGTGCCGCACCGGCCACATCGTTCCGGGTGCTCGATGCGGAACAGACTTCGGAAATCATGCTCAACGTGCCGTTTCGTGGCGGCACCGTGCCTTTCCGCCTCTTCGGCGACATTGACCGCCGCGACGAGGCGGTGCTGCCCGACGGCTCGCGCTGTATGCGCATCGTGGACTACAAGACGGGACGCAAGCACGACAAGCCGAGCTACGCGCTGGATGATTTCTTCTCGGCAGAAAAGGATTATCCCGAAAACCCGCTCCAGACTTTCGTCTACTCGCTGATGTGGTCGCGGCGCACGGAATTGCCTGTCGTGCCGATGCTCTACTACATCCCGAGCATGACTTCGAAGGATTTCTCGCCCTATGTCTGCATCGACAAGGAACCGGTGATGCGCTTCCAGGACATAGCCCACGATTTCGAGCGCAAGCTCTGCGACACGCTGGCGGACATCATCGACCCGGCCAAACCGTTTCCGCCCACGGAGAACGAAGACTATTGCAAATACTGTGATTACCGGGGACTGTGCCATTAAGCTCTGAGCACAGGACAGGAAGGTTATCAGGAAACACGTTGGCTAAATTTCAATTTCCCATGTGAAAACGATAAGGAGGACGAACAATGAAAGAATCGAAGATATCCATCCGCTTCTACAACGACCGCGAAGTGCGTGCTGTGTGGGACGAAAAGAAGGGCCAATGGTTCTTCTCAGTGCTCGATGTCATCGGTGCCATCAACGAGCAGGACGACTATGCCAAGACACGCAACTACTGGAAGTATCTGAAGACAAAGCTCAAGAAGGAGGGCAGTGAACTGGTTAGTGCCACTAACCAGTTGAAACTGCTTGCGCCTGATGGGAAACTCCGACTTACCGATACCCTTGATGCTGACGGTATTACATCCCTTGCCAAGGCGATGCCCAACCAGAAAGCAATGGCGTTTCTTGACTGGCTGACCTATAGCGACAACACCATTGACGGCCAAAGCAAGCGCAAGGCTTATGCCCTCTATGAGAGCAACATGATTAACTCTATTCCTGAAGGAACAGTGCAAGGGTTGCAACAGATACACAGCTATCTCTTCGGAGGACTGTATGAGTTTGCCGGACAGATTCGCACCAAGAACATTTCAAAAGGAGGCTTCACGTTCTGTCTGGCCCAATACCTGCCCCAGCAGTTGGCGCTGATTGAACGTATGCCCGAGACAACACCAGATGAGGTCTTCGACAAGTACGTGGAAATGAACGTGGCACACCCTTTCATGGAGGGCAATGGCCGCAGCACCCGCATCTGGCTCGACCTGATGCTCAAAGCCCGTCACCATTGCTGCATTGATTGGAGCAAGATTGGCAAGTACGACTACCTGGAAGCCATGACACAGAGTGTGGCCGACTCCACCCGCATCAAACAACTGCTGCACAATGCCGTGACCCACGACACCGACAGCCGGGAACTCTTCATGAAAGGTATTGATTATTCATATTACTACGAACAGGAGGACGGACAATCCTGACAAACTTAAAAAACGACTTTATTAAACAGCACTACACCAAAATTCAACACTGACTGAAGCGCATACCCTATAACCTGATTTCTCATAACCCTTCCTATGTTCCAAATCATCCCCACCCCACTGTTCAAGGAAACCTGCCCCGCCTTCATCGGCGGAGCGATTGAAGCCCACGTGACCAACTCCCCTTCCTCGCCCGACCTTTGGACGGAAATCGAGGCCATGGTGGCACAGCTGCGCCACGACTTCACGCCCGACAGCATCAAACTGCGGCCCGGCATCGCCGCCACCCGTGCGGCCTACAAGGCGGCGGGCAAAGACCCCAGCCGCTACCGCCCGGCCTGCGAGCAACTGGCGCGCCGCGTGTTGCAGGGCAAGGACCTCTACGCCGTCGACACGATTGTTGACCTCGTCAACCTGGCCTCACTCTTCAGCGGCTACTCCACGGCGGCACTGGATGCCGACCACATCGAGGGTACACTGATTGAACTGGACTTCGGACGGGAGGGCGAACCCTACGAAGGCATCGGACGCGGCGTGCTGAACATCGAACACCTGCCCGTTTACCGCGATGCGACCAAGGCTTTCGCCACACCCACCAGCGACAGCGTACACACGAAACTGACTCCCGAAACTCACCACCTGCTGGTGCTCATCAACGGCTACGACGGCAACCGCGAAGAGGTGGAACGCACCATAGCATTCACCGAAAGACTGCTCGAAAAGTATGCCGCAGCCACACACCTGGAGCACTGCATTTACTGAAACGACCTCTCATAAATCTCTTACCTGATGACTCCCTCACTCAACGAACTTGTACTGCGCGACACGCCCTATGCCGCACTGATGAACAAACGTATTTTCAACGTGTTGCTCATCGCCACCAAATACGACGCCTTCATGCTGGAGGACGACGGCCGAGTGGACGAACAGATTTTCAATGAGTACACCGCCCTCAACCTGCGCTATCCGCCGCGCTTCACACAGGTGACCACGGAGGAGGAGGCACTGTGCTGCCTGCAGGACCGCAACTTCGAGCTGGTCATCGTGATGCCCAACATGGCCGGACGCGACATCTTTGCGGCAGCCGGCAGCATCAAGGCACTCTATCCGCACATTCCCATCGTGGTGCTCACGCCTTTCTCCAAAGAGGTGAGCCGCAGGGTGGCGGGCGAGGACCTCTCACACATTGACTATGTGTTTTCATGGCTCGGCAACTCGGAACTGCTGCTGGCCATCATCAAACTGATTGAGGACAAACTGAACGCCCCCGACGACCTGCCCTCGGTGGGCGTGCAGACCATCCTGCTGGTGGAAGACTCCATCCGCTTCTACTCCTCCGCCCTGCCCCACCTGTACCGTGTGGTGCTCGAACAGAGCCGGGAGTTCTCGAAGGAGGCCCTCAACGACCACCTGAAGATGCTGCGCATGAGGGGGCGCCCCAAGATTATGCTGGCACGCACCTACGAAGAGGCGATGGACATCCTCCACACGTACCCCGACAACATCCTGGGCGTGGTTTCGGACATGAGTTTCACGCGCGAAGGGGAAAAGGACCCGCTGGCGGGCTACCGTCTGGGCCGTGAGTTGCGACGCATCAACCGCCATATACCGCTCATACTTGAGTCGAGCGAGGTGGAGAACGAACGCTATGCCCGGGAGCTGGGCGCATCGTTCATCCCGAAACGCTCCAAGAGTTATCCGCAGGACCTGCAGGCGCAGATCATGCAGCACTTCGGCTTCGGCGATTTCATCATCGACGACCCCGACACGCACCGGGAACTGCTGCGCATCAAGGACCTGAAGGATTTGCAGAAAAAGATTTTCCAAATTCCGGACAACGCCCTGCGCTACCACCTGTCGCACAACCATTTTTCGCGCTTCTTCTACTCGCGCGCCATGTTCCCGCCCGCCGAAATCCTGAAGGCGCACGATGCCAACCAATACACCAATATGGACGAGGCGCGGCAGTTCATCTTCCACATCATCGTGCGCTACCGGAAAATGAAGAACGCCGGTGTGGTGGCCATCTACCAAAAGGAACGCTTCGATGAGTACAGCAACTTCGCCCGCATCGGCAACGGCTCGCTGGGCGGCAAGGGGCGCGGCCT
>CAMBHR010000074.1:0-11322 GCA_945867195.1 uncultured bacterium
CAGCAAAGGGACCAGGCTCTTCGTCTATGAGATAATCAACGAACTTGCCGTCGGGAAAACTCGTCTCAATGTTTTTTATTTCCTCCGTCCAAGACCTCTTGGATTCCAATACCCAAACACCATAATTTCCATCCCATTCCCAACCTCCCCATTCCCAACTTCCAACGGGACGGAATTGTTTAGAGGTGGATAAGTATACAGTAGGGCTTTCAGTACATTTTGAATACATAATACACTGCCCGGGGGACTCAAAAACAACCCGGGTGAGATGTGGTGGTATGGTTGCGGTCTTACAGCTTCTGTAGTAGTCCGATTGGTAAAATTTTATTTCATTATCGTGATTGGCAAAGTAGATGCCGCTCCACCATTCTTGCGAGTCGTAAACTGGTTTGGCTATCAATGCTTCTTTTTCTTCTTTGCTTTTTACGAACTTCTCAAAATCTTTTGTCTTCCGTGCGAGTACTAACCATTTCCTTTTCAGTCCTGGACGCTTGGGCATCAGACACATCAAGAAGTCCTCCGTCCTGTAAAATATGTTCTTGACCTCCAAACCCTCAACGGGCAGACGGGCAAACATCTCTTTGATATCGGTTGGCTCGGGCTGTGCCCCCGAAAGACCTTTCTTCTTTCCTTTCTTCATTGTCTTGGTTTTAGTTTCCTCCTTCTCCTCTTCGGGATTATGCTCTTTGCTCTCTCCCTCCATCTTCATCACGATGTAGTCCACGGCTTTTTCAGCCTCCTCGTCGGTGTAGTCGTAGAGGGTCGGGACGCTCCATTTCTTGGTCTGCTCTACTCTTGCGCCGGGGTCGGAGTACTCTATTGAGGCGAAGAAGATTATTATCCTGTTTATTATGTTCCTGTAAGTCTTGGCGGTGGGGTCGTCATAGGTGAACTCCATCACTTCTCGGAAGTCGCTGTCGAAGAGCTGCCCGGACTTGTTGTCGCCCTCCTTGCCCACGACGCTGTAACCGCGGTCAGAGTGGTCTTTGGCAAAGTTCTTCGCGTTAGCGTTGTGGTCGCTTATCCTTAGTGCGATGATTTCACCCTTGGTTGTTGGTGTTGGCGGAATCTCGTCGATGTAATACAGTGAGTTGTGCCCCTGAGATATGTGCGTATTGTAGCTGTGCAAGGCATCATAAAGGCATCCTATGAAGCCTTTGTGCTTTGGCTTCTGCGTGGTCTTCCTTTTTCTCTGCCCGTTGTTTCCCTGTTCCTCGGGGTAGCGGTCGGAGGAATCGTAAAACTTGGTGAAAGTTTTTCCCCTGAGTTCCAAAAGATTCTTTACAAATCTCTTGTGTCTTTTGGTTAAACCTTGTATCTTCGGCTCTTGGTAAGTGCCGAGATAGGGCGGGATCGCAGCGGCGGACGCGCTGTTCTTTATTGAACTACCCGTGCGAATTAAGCGGGGCATTCGAGGGCTTATCAGTGTAAGGGTTATTGCAGTCTTCATATCCTTATATCTTATTTTCGTTATGTGATGGAAACAGTGATTTACGGTTTCGTGAACACCAAGTAGGCGCATAGGGAAGTATATGCGGCATGACTGTACGAGCCTCTTGGCTCGGGATGCGGCAATAAACCAAAACCACCCATACGGAAAGCTCGACCCTGTCTTTTCGGGTGGCTCTTATGACCTCCTTCGCCTTTGGCGCGAGGGGGTTTTTTGTTGCCCCTCATAAACCCAAAACGCCACTCGGAAAGCTTATCTCTGTCTTTCCGGGTGGCATTTTTTGTTGCTCTTAGGCGGTTGTTCCACCCGGATGCCGTGCGGCTATCCGAGCCTGATTTTGAGGATAAGGTCTTTGCCCTTGGTGATGACCCCGGAGACTTTGCCGCTGGTCTTCTTGCCGCTGGTCTTCTTCGCTCTGCGGGTCTTTGCGCCAGTGGACTTCTTGCGTGCCGCGCGTGCCTTTTTGAGGGCGGCGAGTTGCTTCTTTGTTGCCATTGCTTTTTGTGTGTTAAGTAGTTGATTGGGTTTTTACTCAGAGGGCATCTCCGCTTTGGGCAGGATGTAGCCCTTTGTCGGTTTGTAGGTCAGTTCTTTCCTTTCGCTCCATTTTTGGTTGAAGAGGCGTGAGCCGTCGGCGTAGTAGATGTTTTGGAGTACCGCGCCGTCTTTCGTCACCGTCTTCTCAATGCGTTTTATGAGCCATTTGGGGGAGTTCTCGTCTGTGCATTCGGGCAGGCAGTAGCCTATGTATGTAGTGCTTTCGCCCACCTCCTCGACTTTGACGGGTACAAGGCCGTCGGCGTAGACGGCGTTGAGGAGCATATTGTTTGCCGGGTTCATTCTATGTCTATGGTTTCCACCCCTACGATTGTGGAATAGGGGTTCTTGTTTGTGACTGTTATTTTTCCGTTGCCGCTTGTCCATCTCCACCATAGGAAGCGGCGGCGACGCCCGTGGCGTACGATGATTAGCGAGTCGCGGGTCTCGATGCGTACGGTGGTGTCCTCGGAGAAGGAAATCCAAGGGTCGCTGTATGAGAGGCGGCGGGCGGGGGCGGCGAGGCGCACTGTGTCGGTCAGCCATACGGTGTCGGGGCGGAACTCGCAGGCTGTGTTGGCGGCGAGTGTCGTGACGCTCTCGGCACGGCGTGGTCTTATCCGCATGGCTTTCAGTCTTTGGCATAGCTCCTCATTCTGCCTCTTAAGCTCGACGATTGTTTTGCGCTGTCTGACGGTCTCGACGGCTATGGCATCGTCGGTGGTCTTGTATCTGTCCAAGATGTCGGAGACGGCACGGGCGTTCTCGCGCCAACGGTCGGCCTCTATCTTCTGCGCCCTCATTCTCCCAATCATGCGGTAAGAGGTGATGCCGAGTAATGCTATTATGGCGGCGAGAATGAGTATAAGCTTGTTCTTTGTCATAGAATCTATACGTAGGCTTGCCAGTTGGCTGTTGTGATGTTGGTGTACGTGCCGTTGCGGTAGCAGAGGAGCTGTCCGCGTCGGCGGGAGGCAGACCAAGAGACGTGCACCCACCGCGTCGCCCCCTTGTGTTCAATTATGAGCTGGTCGTAGCCGCCTACGGATAGGGCTGCGCGGAAGATGGCTTTAACCTCTTCGGCAGTGCCATGTTCGCCCACGAGGTCGGCGGCGTTGCCCGTCAGGTGTTGGGAATCAGCCACACCGCCAACAGCCTTATTGAGGGCGGCGCAACGGTAGCCGGAGGTGACCACTATGGGGTTGCCGTACTTCTCGCGGATTGGGTTCAGGAGGTTGGAGATGAGGGCTTCGAGGTTGGCGCGTACGGCGGCGGTGGGAGTGTTGTCTATCCCTTTGGCTGTGGCTGTCGAGCTTCGCGTCAGTTCGGCTATTGTGAAGTAGTTGCGGGTTATCATTCGGTATGTGTTCTGAATTGCGCGACGGCTCTTGTAGATGAGGAGACCGATGAGTATGAGGCCCGCCCCGCCCGCCAAGAGCATCGGAGTAGGGGGCATTTTCATAATCCTATCCTTTTACGATTGAGAAGTCGCTAAGCCCGCCGAGGCCTAACGCGTTAGCTTTGCTCTCCCACGTGTTGCACGTGGTGAGGAGCGAGCCGCTAAGCTCTTTCCGGCACCAGCCTATGAGGTCGGTAGGCGTACCCGAACCCCACCACGGTTCGCCGACAGTGCCATACTCGGGCGTGCCGAAGGCTGTACGGATGAGCAGCCAGTCATACTCGTTGCGCACCTGTTGGAGTACGATGGTGATGGCGTTGGTGTCAGTGCCTGTGTCTTTCATGGCTTGGAAGAGCGAATCGGCCAGTTTGGTCGCCTGTGTTTGGTTGATGGTGGCGAGGCTTCCAATGGTGTCGATTTGCTTGCGTAGGTTGCGCAGGTTGCTCGAGCTCTGAATGGAGCTGACTATTGCGCCGATGATTTTCTTACCGATGACGAAGGCGGCTATGCCAGCGGCGGAGTAGGCTACGACTTTGACAATTTTGGTTTGCTCGGGAGTCATGGTGCTAAATGAATTTGAGGGCTGTCTTGACGATGCCCGGGTCTTTGTCCACCTTGGTGAGGAGCTTTATAACGTCCTCGGGCTTGACCTTGTCGAGGACACCTTGGAGGCGTGCGCCAATTTTCTGCGCCTGTTCGGCTGTGGCTGCGGCGGAGACTGTGATGTTGAATCGTTGTGCCATGGCTCATTAAGCGTTAGGGTTTTTCTGAATGTCGAGTTCAAGGGTGAGGTTTGCCACTTGGCGGCGTAGTTCGAGAATTTCCTCGTAGAGGGCCTTGTTTTGGCTGACGAGGAGGTCTATTGTGGACTGCATTTTTGCGAGCGTGTCCGATTCACTTGCCCTGAACTCCTGTTCTCTTTGTTTTCGTCCGGCAATCCATGTAATGATGCCGGTGATGGGGGCTAAGGCGAGGCTTGCCCATGCTATATAGTCAATCATAGCGGCGGTGAGGTGTTAAAAGAGGGGCAAGCCCCGTCTCCCGCTTGGAGGCGGGTGCTTGCCCAGAATCAGGAGGTTGTGCGTGTGTTGGTGGGTTTACTTCTCGTAGAAAGGCGACTCAGCTCCTACCGCGGCGTTGAAAGCCGCTACGAACTGCTCGTAAGTGCCGATGCTGTCGAGGAAAGCCTTGTCCTCTTTGCTCATGAAGCCGTCGGCGGTCTGCGTGGCGTTGTCGTGGCGGTGGTTTTCGAGGATGTCCTTGATGTCCTTAATTGCGCTGTCGCTGGAGGTGAGAGCGTCGGCCAGCTCCTTGAGGGTGTCGAGGGTCTCGGGTGCGCCGCCGATGACGTTGGAGATTTGGGTGTCGGTGTAGGCGTTGGCCTCTGCGATTGCCGTCTCCTTGACCTGATTGAACTTGCGGCCAAGGAAGTCGCCCTGCTTCTGAAGAATCTTGTTGAGATTAGAGTTTTGTTCTGCCATTGTTGTTTGTTGTTTATTTGGTGAATTATTCGGTGTATGTTATATCCATGCCGGCGAGGGTCGCCTTGATGCATGTTTTCCATGCGGTGACTATGGTGTTGTAATACTCATCGTCCATTGCATTGATACAGAAGCGGATGTAGGCTTGAATTGCGGCGATAGCGTAGTCATAGGTCGATCCGGTTTTAGGTCTCAAGTTGTAGAACCGTAGCATATCATCGGCCAATACACTATAGGATGTTCCCGCATTGCTTGTTGTGAGTGATAAACTCGTTATAATGTCAACCTGGGTTTGCTGTGTAAAGGAAGGCATGCCTAACAAAGGTGTGTCATTCAATAATATCACCTTCCCTTTTACATCCTGTATAGATTGTAAGATCTTAGTTGCGCTTGTGCTACTTGATGACAAACAGCAGATTTTGGCAATACCATTGGACACTACGCAATAGTCGTAGCCGCTTAATGTGATTCCGCTGGATATTGTCAAATTGGCTGGCTTCAGTATACACTGCAAGATGTACGATTCTAACGCAAAGTAGTAAGTCGTTGAATCGCTCAGTACGACTTTGATTGTTAATGCTTTTGCCATGTTATATTTCTCTTTCTGTGGTTGCTGTTGCTCTTATGTCGATTGTCCTGTCAAACTCACCGGCGGCTGTGATGTCGATTACTCTGTCAAACTCACCGACGGCAGTGATTACTCTGTCAAACTCACCGACGGCAGTAATGTGGATTACTCTGTCGGTTAGTATTTCCTTGACTTGCAATGTGGGAACTTCGGGTTCTTCTTGCTCCGGAGAATAGTCCGGAATATCCTCTACCGACGGGTGAGCGATAACATAGTGTATGTCATTATCCCTCGCATGAATCAGTTCATCAGACGAGACGTACCACCGTGTCATGTAAGTTATCGGCCTTCCCATATCGTCACGCTTGTACAGCTCGTAGACGATTTCATAAACTATGCCCGCTACAAGCAAAGATGGGGCATCAATGAGATGCTTTAAAAGGCTTCCCGTACTGGTGAGTAGCGAAGTACTTCGAGACCAAATGATGTCGCCTTGTTTTGTCTCCCCGTTTACCACTTCGTAGAGCCTGGTACTCTGCGCATAGGTTCTCAAATATGAGGATGTATATATGCCCTCTTCTGGCCATAGTACGTACAGACCTTCGGTAAATGAGGTAAGGTTGATTTCTCGCGCATCCTCCCATTTTGCCCAAATGTCTGTTGGCTGTGAGGTCTCGAAGTCGTAATCGTTAACCGATTTTGTGTGCGCTTCATCAACCCACCACGAAGCCACCATGTAGCGCGATTCGGGAACGACTGTGCCGTCTGTCACGCTCTGCGCCGCAAAATCTAAGAACGATTCGAGGCTCTCAAAACCGCCATCCTTGACGTACGTGGTGTTGGTCGTATCGCAGAAGTGCACCGTTGTTGTGATTTCGGTCGGCTCTTCCGGCTCAGTCGGCTCTGTCGGAACTTCCGGCTCTGTTGGCGTTTCGGGTTCACTCTCGCCGCACATCTTTTTCCGGCACTCCTCGAAAACTTCGAGCTGCGCCTCTATGGCGTTGAGCCTTGCCTCGATTAGCATGAGCTTGCGCCCGAGGAGGTCGCCCTCTTTGGCCGATATTGTTGTCAGTTCCATTCTTTATCCTCCTTTCGTTTTCTCCATTTCCGCCGCCTCGAACGCGTCTTTAAACACGTCGAAGTCGCCTTCGTTGGTGTCGCCTACGGGTGTCCATTGGGCGGCGGGTTCGTCCCATGCGTAGAGCCGCCTCTCGTCTTGCACCCAAACGGTTAGTCCGTTGGCGCGGCGTATTGCGGGCATGTTGTTCAGCTCCTCAAGGTCTTTGGCTAAGCATCGGCTGTCGAGGAGGAGCTGTGCGCCGAGGTCGAAGCCGGCGTTCATCTGTGTGCCTTTGCCGAAGCCGTTTATAGCTGCCATTGTGTGTGTCTGTTTATTTTGCCCCGCTGTATGTTGCAGTACAGGGGTAGGCTTTTTGTTGGCTGTTTGGGTTGCTTATGTAGGCGTTGAATGTCCGCCCAACACCGTCTGCTCCCTTTATCTCGGTTGTTGTCTGCTCGAACGAGTTGAGGATGGCGAGCTTGGCGGGGTTGGCTATGGCTGTTATTGTGCCTGAGGTCATTACCGCCATTCTCTTGTTGTCAAAGGCGGGAAACGGTAGGCTAACGTTGCCACCCGCCGATTGCGGGATTATCGGGTGAAGAGTGTCGGCCTCTGTCACGGTCTTGCCGCCGATGAGTGCCCAGTAGATGGGGAGACGGAAGGCGTAGGCGATGGCGTTGCTCTTAACCTCCTTGTCGGTCGTGTCGGTCACTCGGGCTGTGAACGTCGCCGCCTTGCTTATGGATACCGTCCCAAAGGCTATGCTCTTCTTCTCTCCGGCGGTAATGGTGGCTTCGTCCGTGAAGATGGGTTGCCCGTTTTGTAGCAGCTCAACCTTTTTCACGGCGCAACTGCCGGCTGAGATGGTGGCCGAGAGGCTGACGGTGTCCTGTGTGCCAAGCTCGAAAGTCTGACCCCCGGGTTTTGCCGTGAGGGCTATTGCGGGCGGTACGTAGGGGTGGAGGATTTGGTCGAGAACCGTGGCGATGGGTACGTTCTCGAACGTTGTGCCGGGTTCTATCCCTCCGTGTCTCTCAATTGTAGGCTGGGCGTTGGAGTAGGTTATCTGCGTCGCGTCGCTGCTGCCTACAAGGTCGAGCCGTCCCGTGGTGGGGTTAACCTTCATTCTCATAGTTGTCGTTTTCGTCCTCGTCAAGGTTCGCCTTCTTTAGCTTCTGCGTGTCCGCTTTGGCCTCAATGTAGTCGGCAATCTTGTAGAGGTAGGTCTTGTGGCTTGTCAGGTAGTCCATTGCCGTTACAAGCGCGTCAAAGTCGTCCTCGCTCACGTTGCGCATGAGGTCGGCGTATTGCCTAATCTTCTCTTCGCGCGGGCCTTGGGGCGTGTCGTCGGCGGGCTGTGCAACAGGCTGGATTACGGGTGCGGGCTTTGTCCCCGCCACGGGCGTTTGTGCCGTCGGCTCGTCGTCCTCGTCGTCAAGGTCGCCAGCCAATGCGCTGGCAATCACTTCGCGTTTCATTCCGAAAGCGGGGGCCATGCGTAAGGCAAGGTTTCCAAGTCCGGCTGTCACGGCCTGTGTGGCTAATGCGCCGAGCATCCCGTTGGGCTTCAGTTCCTTTAGCTTCTCTTTTAGCTCGTCGTTTTTCTCGCTCAGCTCCTCCACTTTGTTCTCAGCGTCCGAGAGGGCTTTTGTGACCCTCTTTAGCTCGTCGGCCATTCGTCGGTTCTCGCTTGTCAGTTCGCCCAGTTTGCGCTCGCGGTCCCGGTCTTCATACCGCTTCTCTATCATCTTGTCGCGAATCTGAAGAACCGTGCCGAGGCCGTTTGTCTTGTCGTCAAGTGCGCCTAAGCCGGTGTCGGCCAGACCGAGGAGGCTTAGCATTGCTTTCATGTTCGCCCCAAGCCCTTCGAGGGAGATGGCTGGCTGAGGTTGGGGCTGTGGGACGGGCTGCGCCGCGGGAGGCTCTTCGGTGGGGAGGGTGGGGTATTGCGGCAGTTGGTATCCGTCTTCAAGTACTATGGTGCAAGAGCTTTCGGCGGTGTCGCGTCCTTGTCCCCAAAAACAAACGCGGATAATCGTCACCGTCGGGTTGCTCAGCAGCATGTTAAGCGCACTCTCGAAAATCTCGTCCTGATTCTCGCGGTTGCTCTTGGTGTTGCTGTACGACTGGCTGCGTTGCCACCCTTGGCTTCCTTGCACCTGCCACTCGAATCGCCAGTAGAGCGTCCGTCCGTTGCGTTGCTCAAAGGCCATGCGCGCGGCGGCAGCCTGATTGTTTATCTCGGTGTTGCTCTTCCTCATTGGTAAAGCTGTTTTTTGTTATTCCCTCTTGCGGGGAGATATTTTCACGAAGTCAAGAGTGTAGCGCGGTGTCTCCATTGGGTTTCCGTCCCATTCGGGTTGCGAGGTTCGGATTACGAGGTATGTGCGCATTGTCTTGTAGATGGCTTGCCCCATGCTGGCAATCTGTTGCATTGTACCCTCGACGATGTCCGAACTCGACGAGATTGAGACGCTAACGTCGTCGCTCATCAGAGCGGCGGAGCTTGGGCGGATGCCCGTGAGGACGAGTATGTCGTTGCCAAGGGGCTGAACAAAGAGGTTGCGGTCGATGTGTACCTCTATCGGGGTAACAATGGCCTCATAGCCTTGAGCTGCCAATCGGTCTTGCTCGGCCTTGACGATGCTGCTAATCATAGTCTATGTAAATTTTGGCGGTGTAGCTGTTTGTTAGGCTGGCTCGGTAGTCGGCGACATCTTGGGTGTCCGCATCTTCGTTGCCCATATAGTATTTCTTGAAAATCGTCTCACACGTGTTCGCGTATTGAGTGCCGTTGACGCTCAGAGCGTCCGCATAGTCGCCCGCGCTGAGGAAAGGCGTTGCGAGGGTCTCTTCAAGCGTCACCCTCATGAGTGCGCCCGCCTTTACGCCTACGCTCTCGCCGCGGATAGTCCTGTTCCTGTTCCATGTGGCGGTAGAAAGCTCCTCAATGATAAGGAGCGGCGAACTCGGGCAGACGGTCTCGCCGCCAAGGTCTATGGCGAAAGAGCCTACTTGGCTGTGGCGTGTGCCAAAGAGGGTGTACGTCTTGGCCGTGCCACTGGCGTTCACGACGTTGCCGCCATAGAGCAGAGGCACTGTGCCATGCCCAAGCTCGGCAACTCCCAGCCATCCGTTAATCCTCTTCACCTTGCGGGGGAGGACTACGTCTTTGGAGAAGACGCCGCCCCATTTATCGCGGTTCGGGACGTTGATGGTGACGATGTATATCATGCGTTAGACGTTTTCCACTACAAGGTAGACCGAGAGTTTCACAGACTGTGCGGCCTTTTCCTTTGGCGTGTAGGTGAACTTGATTTCGATGTCCGAGCTTCGGGCGGGGATGTCGTCGGCCTTGAAGTCGTAGATGACTTCTTGCCGGCTCACGCTGCCATCGAAGAGAAAGAGGGTCGCCCCAGTGCCTACGGGGAGAATCTCCTGCTGCGCTATGGAGAGCGAGAGTGTGACGTTTTTGAGGTCGCTCTCGGAGGTTATGAAGAAGCCGGTCACCTTCTGATAGTCCTGCCGCGCACGGTCGTTGAAGGTGAGCGTTCCGCCGCCGGCGGGGAGCGTTATGTTCTTGAAAATTTGAAATGTCTTTTTCATGTCATACAAATCTGCGGTACTGGAGCAGTACCAAGAGTTTGAGGATGCTGGCTTCTTTCAGAATGTCGTTGCTGAGCGATTTGGAGGTTATGTTGATGGAGACGTGTTTGCCGAGTGGCTCGCCAAAGAGGTAGAGCGCATCGCGGTAGCCAATCTTCTTTGAGACGGAGAGTGGCATGGTGTCCATCGACGTGGGGAGGGTCTCGTAGTCGCCGCATTGGAGCGTGAAAGAGAGCGGGATGCCCGAGAGTTCAAACGGGAACGTGGCAAAATCTACACTTTGGGAGGAAATGGGGTAGAAAGCCAAACCCTCGAGTTCGTGTTCCAGCGTGATTGTCCGTTCGCCGCGGAGGTCTATTTTCATCACCTCTTGCTTGGTCAGGAAGTCCATGAACTTTTGGTCATCTTCCTCAGTCGCCGTGAGGGGATAATATGTGAACGCCTCGTTTCCCTTGCCGTTGACGACTATTGCCACGTCTTTGCCGTATTTATTGACAAGGGCGTTTAGCAGTGCTTGCTCGTCTTGATAGCCCTCGCCGTTGAAGTCGACGAAATAGGCCGTTAGCTCTTTGTAGGTCTCGTTGTTCTCTACATTGCTTTTTGCAGTTTGCCAATTGTTTATATTTTTGGTCAGAGTGGCTATCGTGGTCTTCAGCCCTTCAATCTCACCTTGAAGAGTGTTCTGCGTGGTCTTCAGCCCATCAATAGCCTCGCTCAGAGTGTTCTGCGTGGTCTTCAGCCCATCAATAGCCTTGTTCAGAGTGTTCTGCGTGGTCTTCAGCCCATCAATAGCCGCGTTCAGAGTGTTCTGCGTGGTCTTCAGCCCATCAATAGCCTTGTTCAGAGTGTTCTGCGTGGTCTTCAGCCCATCAATAGCCGCGTTCAGAGTGTTCTGCGTGGCCTTCAGCCCATCAATAGCCTTGTTCTGCTCGTCTATCTTGGCATTCAGCCCATCAATCTCACCTTGAAGACTGTCCTGCGTGGCTTTCAGCCCATCAATCTCACCTTGAAGAGTGACAATTTCGCCCTTTAGACGTTCGATTTTGCTTTCAATATCTTCAGTCGGCTGTTCACCCTCTTCTTTGGGCTGACCGTCCTCGGTTGTCGTCTGCTCGCCCTCTTCCTTGGGCTGACCGTCCTCGGTGGTCTGTTGACCGTCCTCGGTTGTCGTCTGCTCGCCCTCTTCCTTGGGCTGACCGTCCTCGGTGGTCTGTTGACCGT
>CAMBHR010000075.1:0-11247 GCA_945867195.1 uncultured bacterium
CCGTTCCAGCACTGGAAGAGGTCGGTGTAGTACTTAGAGTTGTTGAAGGCATCGCGGATGATGGCCGAGAAGAACATGTTGAGGTCAAAGCCCTTCCAGCGTGCGCCGAGCGTGAGGCCGAACTGTGCCTTGGGCAGGTCGCATCCGAGCCAGGTGCGGTCGTTGTAGTTGATCTTGCCGTCGCCGTTGGCATCGGCATATTTGATACGTCCCACGCCGGGTTTTCCAAATTCCACTTGGTATTTCTGACAGTATTCGTCGACCTCAGCCTGGCTGTGGAACACGCCTTGCGTCTTGAAGCCCATCCACGAGCCCAAGGGCTGTCCCACGAGGGAGTGGTCGGCATATCCGCCGCCGTAGGAGTAGTAAATGTCGTCAAGCAGGTTTGTCACCTCGTTTTGCTGCACAGCCACGTTGAGTGCCACGTCGTAGCTGAAGTCCTTGCCGATGTTGTCGCGCCAGGAGATTTGGGCTTCGATACCCTTGTTGACCATTTCGCCGCCGTTGTACCAGCAATATCCTCCTTCGCCGATGGTGGCGATGTAGGGTTTCTCGACGAGCATGTCCTTGGTTTCCTTATAGAAGTAGTCGACGGAGAGGCCGAGACGGTTTTTGAGGAAAGCGGCATCGATGCCCACGTTGGTCTGGTAAGTGCGTTCCCACTTGAGGTCGGGGTTGGTGGTGCGTACGCGGAAGGCACCGGGCGAGAGGGTGGTGCCGTCGCCGTTCATGTTGTAGGAGCCACGGTTCAGGCTCATGAGATACTTGGCATAGAAGGCTTCGTTGTCAATCAGGTCGTTGCCGTTGATACCCCATGAAGCGCGCAGCTTGAGGTCGGTGAGCCAGCCGGAGAAGTTCTCCATGAACTTTTCGCGCGAGATGCGCCAGCCGGCCGAGAAGGAGGGGAACCAGTCGTAGTTGTGGTCCTTTGACAAGCGCGAGGAAGCGTCGCGGCGGATGGTGACGGAGGCCAGGTAGCGTCCGTCGTAAGTGTAGTTGAGCTTACCGAAGCCGGAGAACATGGAGTAGTTCGATGCGCCGGCACCTACGTTCTTGTTGGCCGTGACATTTTCAAGGTAGATGTAATTGGGGTTTTCCACTTCAAGTCCTGTGCCGTAGCCGTAGAAACTCTCGTTGTGGTACTTCTTGGCCTCCAAGCCGGCCAGTGCCATGAATGAGTGCTTGCCCAGGTCGAGGTTGTACTGGGCGGTGTTGGTCCAGACCCAATCGACGTTCTTGGCCGTTGACTGCGTGAGTTTGTTCACGTTGTCGCGCAGCCATTTGGGTTCGAAGGTCTTTCTGGTCTCGTTGTAGTAGTTGACACCGAAGTTAGTCTTGAGTATCAGTTTCTTGACCGGCTCAATTTGCAGGTAAGCGTTACCGAACACACGCCAGAACTCGTTGGAGTTGGCCTTGCTGTTGTCGATGAGTCGCATGATGTTAGGCGTGTCGCCCAGGATGTCGTTGATTTGGTCCACGTACACACCCTCCACGTCGTAGACAGCCTTGGCGGGATGCTGCTTCACGGCGTTCTCTTCGGCTCCGCCGGGCATATCGTGGCTCTGCCACCAGTTCACGGCCACGTTGCCGCCCACCTTCAGGCGGTTGTCAAGGAAAGCGTAGTCGTTGTTGAAGCGCGTGTTGAGGCGCTGGAAGTCGGTGCCCTTGACGATACCGTCGTGATCAATCCAGTTGATCGAGAAGGTCGAAGAACCATTCTCGGCACCCTTCTGAAGGCCGAGGCTGTAGTTCTGCATCAGTCCGGTGCGGTGAATCTGGTCTTCCCAGTTGGTAGATTGCGGCAGGACATCGGCACCATTGAGGTTCTTGTAAGTCTGCAGTTGGGCCTTTTCGCCGCTGCCGTAGACAGAGGAGTTGGGCGTGGCGCCGTTGTGTGCATACTTGTAGGCCGACCAGTACACGTCGCCCCACTGGTAAGCGTCGAGGAGGTCAAGGCCGCTCTGGTAGGATTGCAGGGACAATGTGGCATCGAAGGTGACGTGGGTTTCGCCCTTCTTGGCGCGCTTGGTGGTGATGATGATGACACCGTTGGCCGCCTGTGCACCGTAGATGGAGGCCGAAGCCGCATCCTTCAGTACCTGGATGGACTCCACGTCGTTGCTGTTGAGGATGGTGCCCACGTTTTCGCGGGTCATCACGCCGTCAATGACGTAGAGCGGTCCGTTGGCGTCGCTGCGGAATGAGGAGGCGCCGCGTATCGACGTGTTGGTGCTCAGGCCGCCCGGTGTGCCGTCGGTGGTGATGTTCATACCGGCCACACGTCCCTGCAACGCCTGGATGACATTGCCCGTGGGGGTGTCGGCCACATCCTTCATCTTCACCACCGAAACGGAGCCGGTGAGGTCCGATTTCTTTTCTGCGGAATAGCCCACGACTACCACTTCGCCAAGGGCGGCGCTGTTCTCCTTCAGTTTGATTTCCATCTCCGGAGCAGCCTTCACGGTTGTCGTCAGATATCCTATATAAGAAACTGTGAGGCTGCTGCCCTCGGGCACCACCAAGGTGAATTTGCCGTTAAGGTCGGTGCGGGTGGCGTTAGTCTTTTTCGCAGCCGAAAATACGCTGGCTCCAATCATAGGTTCGGAACCGTCAGCCGAAACCACAGTCCCTTTCACTGTGATGTTCTGGGCTTGGACTGCTATGGCCATGATGCACAGCCATAGCGAAATCAGAAGTCTTTTTTTCATACGGGTTTGTTTTGAGGTATTAGCTGGCGCAAAAGTACCCTTCACCCGTATCTATATGCTATGACAGATGTTGCATGTGGTATGAAAATCTCGCTGATGCAACATCTGTCATATTGAATGCACGTTTTTTACGGGGCAGCCGTACTTGGGTAGCGTCTTTCGCTTCAGGCGTTGACCTGCATCCGTTCGCGCATTTCTGTTGGCGTTTCGCCAAACGCCTCGCGGTAACAGCGTGTAAAGTAGGCCGGTGAGGTAAATCCCACCTCGTAGGCCACCTCGCTGATGGTCTTTTCGGTGGTGAGGAGCAGCTCTCGCGAACGCTTCAGGCGCAGCTTGCGGAGCAGTTCCACGGGCGAATGGTTGGTGAGCGCCTTGATTTTGCGGTAGAACTGCGAGCGTCCGAGCCCCATCTTGGCGGCCAGCGTGTCGACGTTCAGTTCGGAGTCGTGCATGTCGCGCTTGATGATGTCCAGGAGTCGTGTGTAGAACTCATTCTCCACGTCGCCCGAGGTGGCAGGCAGCGGCGCGCCCGCTGCGGGTTCAGTGGCCGTGCCGGCTGCTGTCCAGAGCTGCTTGACCCTTTTTCGGTTTTCAATCAGGTTGCTGCACCGCGCCCGGAGCACCGCGCCGTTGAAAGGTTTGGACAGGTAACCGTCGGCACCGCATTCGTAGCCCTGCTGGCGCTGTTCGTCGAGGGTGCAGGCCGTGAGCAGTAGCACGGGGATGTGCGAGGTGGATATTTCCGACTTGATGCGGTGGGTGCATTCCATGCCGTCCATGCCGGGCATGAGCACATCGCAGATGATGAGGTCGGGCACGTATTTCGCCGCCAGCCTCACGCCGTCGGCGCCGTTGGCGGCTGTGATGACGTTATAGTCCGGCTGCATGAGCAGGGTGATGAGCCGGCGTATATCCTCGTTGTCGTCGATGACGAGCAGCAATGGGTCGTCGGGCCGCATTCCGGTGCATTCCGACTCCACGCTGTCGAGTTCCTCCTCCACCTCCCTGGCCGAGGCGGCGGGGCAGGGTTCAGGTTCGCGTGCGTCCTCTGGGGCTGTGTGCATGATGGGCAGGTGTACGATGAAGTTGACCCCTTCGCCCGGCTGGCTCTCGGCGCTGATGGTGCCGCCGTGCAGTTCGACGAACGCCTTTACCAGCGACAGCCCGATGCCCGAACCGTTGGGGTGTATCTTGTCCACCTGGTAAAAGCGGTCGAAGATTTTGCCCAGCTCCTCCGCGCCGATACCCTTGCCCGTGTCCTTCACGCTGAAGGTGAGCCACGTTTCGGTGTTGGAGCAGGCGAACACGATTTGCCCGCCCTGCGGCGTGTGCTTGAAGGCGTTGGACATCAGGTTGAAGAACACGCGCTCCATCTTCCCCACGTCGATGGCCAGGGTGAAGTCGGCGGCCACCTTGATGTCGAGCTGCAGCCGGATGTCGTGTTTGCGCGTCAGCGTGACGAACGACTCGGCCCACTCCTCCACCAGGCCGGCGAACCGTACCTCCTGGCGCGCCAGTTCGAGCTTGCCGTTTTCATACTTGCGGAAGTCGAGGATTTGGTTGATGAGCCGTTTGAGAATCCGGATATTCTTGCCGGCTATGCGCATGAGGTTGTGCTGCAGGGGCGTAAGGTTGTCGGCGTTCACCATCTGTTCCACCGGTTCTGCAATCAGTGTGAGCGGTGTGCGCAGGTCGTGCGACACGTTGGTGAAGAACACCAGTTTCGACTGCGTGGCGGCCTGCAGCTGCGCGTTGAGTTTCTTTTGTTTGTCGCGCTGCTGTTCGAGCAGCTTGTTCTGTTTGAGTAGTTCCTGCTGGTATCGTTTTCTTTGCCAGTAAGCGTGCAGCAGCAGCGAAAGCACGCCGGCAATGAGCAGCAGGAACACCACGGAGGCATAGAGCAGGTAAGTTTGCGTGGCATGTCGGCTCAGGTAGTCGTCCACCTGCAGTTTGAGCTTGCGCACCTTGTCCGTTTCCTCCTTGAGGGTTTCGTTCTGCAGCAGTAGGATGTCGGCGTTCGAGAGGTCAACCACCGACGACTTGGGCAATACCAGCTGGCGTTCATAAGGTTTCCCTTTGAGGATGGCCATGGCGGTGCGTATGAGGCGGTACCCCTCTGTGGGGTAGAGCAGGGTGGCATCGATGACGCTGTCGGCCACGGCCTTGATGCCCAGTTCGGGTGCGGCGTCCACCCCGATGACCTTCAGGCGTAGCCCGTGGCGTTTGGCCGTTTCGGCGGCGGCCACGGCCATGCGGTCGTTGTGGGCGAACAGCAGGTCGGCATCCTTGTATTGGCTGAACAGCGAGTCGCAAGCGGCGGCAGCGTCTTCGTAGTTCCAGTTGCCGTAAACCGTAGCTTGGATGCCCATGCCCATCTGGTCCAGCTCCTTCACGAACCCCTTATGGCGTTCGATGGCCGGCGTGGAGCCCGGCAGTCCGTACACCTCGACGATTTTGCCTCCGGTCCCCACCAGGTGGCGCGCATATCGGGCCGCCTCCAAGCCGATGCCCTTATTGTCAACACCTTGGTAAGCGGTATAACTGTCGCCATGAATGTTACGGTCAAAGGTCACCACCGGGATGCCTCGTCCGTACACCTCCTTTATTATAGGCGTGATGGCATCCGCCTCGTTGGGAGCCACGATGATGATGTCGAAGCCGTTGTCCGCAAAATAGCGGATGTCGGCAATCTGTTTTTCGTTGTTGTCCTCGGCCGAGCGTATCTCCACCCTGGCATCGGGGTGGAATATCATTTCGCGGTAAATCTCCTCGTTGCATTTGTTCCGCCAGTCGTCGCTGCTGCATTGCGAAACGCCGATTTTGTAGACACGTCTTTCCTGACAGCCTGCAAGTAACAGGGACAAGCAGCACCATGCCAGAAGCAAGAACCTGTTTTTCATGATCACATTTTTGGTTTCTGGTAAGACAGGATTTAAGGTCAGGCCTCAAAAATAAGGATTTTAATATGAAAAATGGAGTTTATGGTAATAAAAATCATTCCTTGCAACATTTTCAATAGTCCGGGCTACATTATTCATAGTGCATATCAAAATGCAGTCCTTAGTTTTGCACCGTCAAAACGAACTGTGGAAACATAAATTTCAACCTTAAAACATACAGTTTACATGAAACGTATTTCAAGCATACTCTGTCTGGCCGCCGCTTTGGGCTGCCTTGCCCCGGCCGCGATGCAGGCTCAGGAGGGGAAGGATGTGAAAGTGGAGTTCCTCGGCACGAACAACACCCTCGTACGCATTGCCGGCGAAGGCAAGTACCTGCTGCTCCCCATCCAGGACAATGGGGCCGAAGCCACGGTGAACGTCATCGTGGACGGCAAGCAGGAAACGAGCTTCGTGGCCCGGCTTGCCACGAACAAGGTCGACTATACCGTGCCCTTTGACCTCACCCCCTATCGTGGCAAGAAAGTGGTGCTCAACATCGTCAGCCACCAGAGCCGCTCCACCGTGCGCGAAGCCCAGGAGGACGCCTGCTGGCGCAACCTGGCTCTGAGCAACACCTTCGACACGGCCAACCGCGAGAAATACCGCCCCGCCTACCACCACACACCGCTGTACGGCTGGATGAACGACCCCAACGGCATGTTCTACAAGGACGGCGTTTGGCACCTGTGCTACCAGTGGAACCCCTACGGCTCCAAGTGGCAGAACATGACTTGGGGGCACTCCACCAGCCGCGACCTCATCCACTGGGAACACCAGGCTCCCACCGTCACCCCCGACGGTCTGGGCACCATCTTCAGCGGCAGCTCGGTGGTCGACCGCAACGGCAGTGCCGGGTTCGGCAAGGATGCCATCGTGGCACTCTACACCTCGTGTGCCACAAGCCAGATGCAGAGCCTCGCTTACAGCACCGACGGCGGCAGTACCTTCACCAAATATCCGGGCAACCCCATTGTCACGCTGGAAACCGAGGCGCGCGACCCCAATATGTTCTGGGATGAGCGTACCGGGCAGTGGGTCATGCTGCTGGCCCATGCTTTGGAAAAGGAAATGCTCATCTTCACCTCGCCCGACCTGAAGAACTGGAAGCTCGCAAGCCGCTTTGGCAAGGGCATCGGCGCGCAGGACGGCGTGTGGGAATGTCCGGACATGTTCCAGCTCAGCGTGGCTGGCACGGACGAGAAGAAATGGGTGCTGGTGTGCAACATCAACCCCGGCGGCCCGTTCGGCGGCAGTGCGGCCCAGTATTTCGTGGGCAACTTCGACGGCACGACCTTCAAGGCCGACACCACGGCCGATGGCACCATCCCCACCAAATGGATGGACTACGGCAAGGATAACTATGCCGCAGTGAGCTGGAGCGACACGCCCGACAACCGCCGCACCTTGATCGGCTGGATGAGCAACTGGCAGTATGCCGCTGAGGTTCCCACCCTGCAATACCGTAGCGCCAACACCCTGCCGCGTGAGATGGGACTCTTCAAGGACACCGACGGCCAGTACTACCTCTCGAGCACCCCCAGCCCCGAGCTGAACGCCCTCCGCGACAAACTGCACCAGCAGCTGCGGCGCATAACGGTGAAAACCGCCGCCACCTCCGTCACGCTGCCCACCCAGAACGACGGCATCTGCGAAATACTGATGGAC
This sequence comes from uncultured bacterium, assembly GCA_945867195.1. Lineage (GTDB taxonomy): Bacteria > Bacteroidota > Bacteroidia > Bacteroidales > Bacteroidaceae > Alloprevotella. Next base: position 7,316 of record CAMBHR010000075.1, read on the forward strand.
ATCGAAACCCGCGACGCCCATCCCGTCAGCCTCACGCTCTCCAACAAGGCCGGCGAGAAAGTGGTACTCGTGTACCATCCCGCCGACGGCACGCTCTCCTTCGACCGCACCCAAAGCGGCATCGTGAATTTCAGCCAGGACTTCCCCTCCGTCACCACCGGCCCCACCCACCGTCACGACGGCAAGGTCAGCCTGCGCCTGTTCGTTGACCGCTCCAGCATCGAGGTGTTCGAGCAGGAAGGCCGCCTGGCTATGACCAACCTGGTGTTCCCCACATCGCCCTACACCACACTGTCCGTGAGCACGGCCAAGGGGCGCGCCAAGGTCAGCAACCTCAAGATTTTTGCGCTGAAAACATCAAACCGATAACCATCACCCTTTATCCATCATGAACACTTCAAACCCCATCCATACCGGCCGTAAGAGCATCATCGTGCAGATGATCCCCGTCATGCTCTGCTTCTTCGCCATGGGCTTCGTTGACCTGGTGGGCACAGCCTCCAACTATGTGCAGAAAGACCTCGGCCTCACCGACTCCGAAGCCAACCTCTTCCCCTCGCTCGTCTTCTTCTGGTTCCTGATATTTTCCGTGCCCACGGGTATGCTGATGAACAAGATAGGCCGCAAGCAGACCGTGCTCGTGAGCCTCGTTGTCACCGCCCTCTCGCTGGTGTTTCCCCTGTTTGACGACAGCTATGTCACGATGCTCCTGGCCTTCTCCCTGCTGGGCATAGGCAACGCCATCATGCAGACCTCGCTCAACCCCCTCGTGAGCAACCTCATCAGCAGCGAGAACCTGGCCGCCACCCTCACCCTGGGCCAGTTTGTGAAAGCCATCGCCTCGTTCCTGGCTCCCATCCTGGCCGTTTGGGGCGCCACCGCCTGCATCCCCACCTTCGGGTTGGGCTGGCGAGTGCTGTTCCTGATTTACGCCGCCTGCTGCCTGCTGTCGATTTCCATGCTCGCCGTCACCCCCATTGAGGAGGAGGCCGCCGACAAGGCTTCGGGCATAGCCGGCTGCCTGCGGCTGCTGGGCCGCCCCTTCATCCTGCTCTGCTTCCTCGGCATCATGTGTCATGTGGGCATCGACGTGGGCACCAACACCACCGCCCCCAAGATACTCATGGAGCGGCTCGGCCTGCCCCTTGAGGAGGCCGGCTTCGCCACCAGCGTGTACTTCATTTTCCGTACCGTAGGCTGCTTTTCCGGCGCCTTCATCCTTCGCAAAGTGTCGGCCCGCGCCTTCTTCATCCTCAGCACCGTCATGATGCTGGCTGCCATGGGCGTGCTGCTCGTATCCCATTCGTTAGTGGCCATCTACGTAGGCGTGGCCCTCGTGGGTTTCGGCAATTCCAACGTGTTCTCCATCATCTTTTCGCAGGCACTCGTTTCCGCGCCCGACGAGAAGAACGAAGTGTCGGGACTGATGATCATGGGCCTGTTCGGCGGCACCGTATTCCCCCTGGCTATGGGCTATGCCGCCGATGCCGTAGGCCAGCTCGGCGCAGTGGCCGTGATGTCGGTCGGTGTGGCATACCTGCTCTTCTTTACCTCGAAAATCAAAAAAATCTGAAAATACTAATACCCAAACAAACCGTTGAAAATGAAAAATGAGATAGTAGTAGGAATAGGCGAAGCCCTGTGGGACGTCCTTCCGGAAGGCAGAAAACTGGGCGGTGCCCCCGCCAATTTCGCTTACCATGTGTCGCAGTTCGGCCTGGAAAGCTATATCGTCAGTGCTGTGGGCGATGATGCCCTGGGCAAGGAAATCACTGACAAGTTCACCGAGAAAAAGCTCAACCACATCGTGGAAACCGTGCCTTACCCCACTGGTACGGTGCAGGTGGAACTCGACCCGAACGGTGTGCCGCAGTACGAAATCAAGGAAGACGTGGCATGGGACAACATCCCCTTCACGCCCCAAATCGAAGCCCTGGCCCAGCGTACGCGCGCGCTCTGCTACGGCTCGCTGGCACAGCGGAACGAGGTGTCGCGACAGACCATCAACAGGTTTATCGATGCCATGCCCAAAACGGACGACACGATGATCATCTTCGATGTCAACCTCCGCCAGCGGTTCTACACCAAGGACGTGCTCGACGCTTCGATGAGAAAATGCAACGTGCTGAAAATCAACGATGAGGAGCTGGTCACGATAAGCCGTATGCTGGGCTATCCCGGCACCGACCTGCAAAGCAAATGCTGGATTCTTCTGGGTCGTTACAACCTGAAGATGCTCATCCTGACCTGCGGCGTCAACGGCAGCTACATCTTCACCTCGGGCAATATGTCCTACCTGGCCACACCGATGGTCGAGGTGGCCGACACAGTCGGTGCCGGCGATTCCTTTACCGCCACCTTCACTTCAAGCATCATCAAGGGGCTTGGTGTGGCTGAGGCCCACCGCCGTGCCGTGAATGTTTCGGCCTTCGTATGCACCCAGCACGGAGCGACCCCCGTGCTGCCCAAAGAGTTCACCGAGGACATTTAAGGGGTGTTCTATAAATTAGGCCGAGCTGGATGCTGGATTTTTTAGAGATGAGCTTTTGTAAGTGGAGGAAGGAGCATAGCGGGCTATGCGACTGACGAGACTTTCAAAAGGTCGCTCTAAAAAACAGCAGACGGCCGGAATAAGTAAAATCACTCATGGGGTATTCTTTAAAACCTAATTTATAGAACACCCCTTATACCCGGTTCCTGTCAGCCCATTCTGCTGATTTGGTTTTATCATCAAATTAGTTCTTTTTTCCCTGATTACGGATTTGCGGTTCCTGCTGTTCACGCCGGCCGGACCTGACGGATCCGTAATCTTTTTTTGACTTCATCACTTTTTTGCGCCATTATATAGCGCAGAATGAAAATCAATGAGTTACTATTTGAAAACCCCTAAGTCTTTAGCTTAGCGGTAGTTCACGAAGTTGATGTCATACCATGTATATCCGATAGCCTGTCGGCAAGGTACAAGGGCAGATTTAGAAGGTTGTCATCCTTGCGGATGTTCCTTGTAGAGAAACGCAAGGACAATGAGGGAGAATATGTCTTGCGGTAAATGGAGAGACTCTTAGCCTTGACATTGTTTTCAGACTTCACCTCCACCGGCACTATATCATTATCCATCTGCAAGACAAATTCCACTTCTGCCGTATTGCCGGAAGTCCAGTAGAAAATACTGTCACCGAATTGCCGTCTCAATGATTGTAATACATAGTTTTCCGATAAAACACCTTTGAACTCAGTGAATAGCCTGTTGCCGGATATTGCAGATTGAGCAGACAATGAAAACTTACTGCACAACAGACCGACATCATTCAGATACAATTTAAAGGCATTGCTCTTGCTGTATGCAGACAATGGCAAACGAGGTGTTTCAATCATATTTACCCTCTGCACGATTCCGGCAAGGCAAAGCCATTCGATGGCAGTTTCATATTCCCTGGCCCTCGCTCCCTTTTGTATGTCGGCATAACGGAATTTGCGATCTTCCTTAACCAGTTGGTCTTGCAAACTGTTCCACACTTGGAACACACGTGGTATGTCTTTGTTGTTGATATGTTTAGAGAAGTCAAGTGAATAGGACTTTAATATATTCTGCTGAATTCTCTGCACTGCCTGCCATTCACGATTGTCGGCAAAATCACTGACTGCTTCCGGCATACCACCCAATGCGAGATATGCCTTATATGCCTCAATCAATCGACCATGAAGCACTTCGGGAACAGGCATGCTGCCGTCTATCATCATATAGGATGAATACAAACCCGTATCAACAGCTCGCAAATATTCACTGAACGACAATGGATAGAGTGTCATGAAATCGACCTTGCCTACGGGAAACGAAGCACCTTGACGATTGAGTGCGACACCAAGCAATGAACCGGCACAGGCTATGGCATAATCACGGGCATCTTCACAGAAATATTTCAAACTGTTCA
>CAMBHR010000076.1:0-11182 GCA_945867195.1 uncultured bacterium
ATAGCGACTTGCAAGTTTCGAGTGGTGACGCTCGGGAGAGAAGAAGCAATAGCGAAATCGTGGCCTGACGAACAGAAACATGGTACTAAGGCGCATCAAGCGGACAAGCTGGCCAAAGACAGTGAAGCTCCTAAAGGCAACCGTAACCTTGATGCGTAAACCATGCAGGTAAACGAGGAAAGATGTATGGCTTATCCCGCGAGGCCTCGGCAGTCCGCAAGGATAGTAACAACGAATGTCGAGGAGTCAGCAGAGGCCGAAGTAGCCGACCGCGTGACGGTCAAGGCGAAGGGCCGAATCGTGCATTGTCTTACAAGACAATCTGTGTATTTGGAAACTGTAGTAGTCAGATGTCCGAAGAGGAACTCTCTTTTCAAGACGATAGGGCGTATCCCGACAATAGAGAAGAAGTGACGATGTCCAATATGCGGAGTCCAAAAGGGACAAGACAAGCACGAAACCGCCGTATGCCGAACGGCACGTACGGTGGTGTGGGAGGAAGGAAAACGAAAGTAGGTCAGAAAACTTACTACGTTTTCCGACCTACCCGATTATAGATGTATTCCCATATCGTTTTATTCAGGTTGAAGAGTGGTGAAAATCCTTCTTATTGTTATTTTTGCTTGCGCAAATAAGCGTAACGCTTTGGCTTTCCCAACTTACATACCGAAATAATCCTTTCTTAATACCTATCTGATCATGAACAAACACATATTCCTCTCCATGTTTTGCATGGCATCCCTTGCTGCGCAGTCACAGCACGTGGTGTGGTTCGACGAGCCCACCTCCCTCAAAGGGCGAGCCTGTTGGTGGCAGGGTGTGCCCGCCGATCAGCAGGGCAAACAAAAGCCCGTGGCAGCCGGAGGCTTCAACTGGAACTCCGACTCCGAGTGGGAAGCCCGTTCCCTGCCTTTGGGCAATGGCAGCATAGGCTGCAACGTCATGGGAAGCGTTGCCACCGAACGCTATACGCTCAACGAAAAAACACTGTGGCGCGGCGGCCCCAACACCGCCAAGGGGCCAGCCGACTATTGGGCACAGAACAAGCAGTCAGCCCACCTCCTGCCCGAGATACGCCAGGCACTGCTCGATGGCGATTGGGACAAGGCCGGGCAACTCACCTCCTCCAATTTCAACAGCACCGTACCCTACGAAGCTACCGGCGAGCCCCAATTCCGTTTCGGCTCTTTCACCACCATGGGCGAACTGTGTGTGGAAACGGGCTTGGACGAAGCCGGCGTAAAGCACTACCGCCGGGCACTTTCGCTTGACTCCGCCTACGCTAAGGTCAGTTTCGAGGCACCCGACGGCGTATCCTACGAGCGCACCACCTTTGTGTCCTATCCTGCCAACGTGATGGCGGTACGTTTCTCCGCTTCGCAACCCGGCAAGCAGCATTTGCAAATCAGCTATACCCCCAGTCCCGTGGGCGAGGGCAAATTTGTTTTCGACGGGCAAGGACTGCTCACCTACGACGGGCGGCTCGACAACAACCAGCTGCGCTACGTGGTGCGCCTCCGCGTCATGCCCAAGGGAGGTACCTGTACCTATAAAGACGGCAAGCTCTGCGTGGACCGTGCCGACGAGGTCGTCCTCTTGCTCACCGCCGACACCGATTATGCCCCCAACTACAACCCCGATTTCACCGACCCGAAAGCCTATGTGGGCGTAAAACCCGATGAAACCACGCAAAATTGGATAACCCGTGCAGCTAAGCAAGGTTACGACAAGCTCTTCAAGGCGCACCTCAAGGACTATATGCCCCTCTTCCGTCGTGTGCAGTTTGAGCTGGCCGGAGCATCGTCCGACAAGCCCACCAACCAACGCCTGGCCGACTATCGCAAGGGAAAAGTCGACCGCGCGTTGGAAACCCTCTACTATCAGTTTGGCCGTTACCTGCTCATCGCTTCTTCGCGCCCCGGAAATATGCCCGCCAACCTGCAAGGTATGTGGCACAACAACGTGGACGGCCCTTGGCGCGTCGATTACCACAACAACATCAACCTGCAGATGAACTACTGGCCGGCCCTGCCCACCAACCTCGCCGAGTGTGCCGAGCCTTTGACCGATTTCATCCGCCTGCTCGAGAAGCCCGGCGAACGCACTGCCAAGGCTTATTGGGGGGCACGCGGATGGGCCGCCGGCATTTCGGCCAATATCTTCGGTTTCACCGCACCTTTGGAAGGAGCCGATATGTCGTGGAACTACAACCCCATGGCATCTTCCTGGCTGGCCACCCACCTTTGGGACTATTACGACTTCACCCGCGACGAGCGTTTTCTGCGTCAAACGGCCTACCCCCTGATGCGCGGTTGTGCCCTTTTCTGCGAAGACTTCCTGTGGCGCAAGCCCGACGGCACGCTCACCGCAGCTCCGTCCACCTCGCCCGAACACGGCCCCGTGGATGAAGGCACCACGTTTACCCATGCCGTGGTGCGCGAAATATTGCTTGACTGCATCGAGGCTGCCAAAGTGCTGAAAACCGATGCCGACGAAGTGGAGAAATGGCAGAAAATCCTCGATGAATTGGCACCTTATCGCATAGGCCGTTACGGCCAGCTCATGGAGTGGAGCCGCGACATCGACGACCCCAAAGACGAACACCGCCACGTCAACCACCTCTTCGGCTTGCACCCGGGCCGCACCATTTCGCCCCTCACCACCCCCGAGTTGGCACAGGCTTCGCGCGTCGTGTTGGAGCATCGCGGCGACGGTGCCACAGGCTGGAGCATGGGCTGGAAGCTCAACCAGTGGGCACGCCTTCATGATGGCAACCACTCCTACGTGCTTTATGGCAACCTCCTCAAAAACGGCACGGCCGACAATTTATGGGATGTGCATCCGCCCTTCCAGATTGACGGCAACTTCGGCGGCACTGCCGGTGTCACCGAAATGCTGCTCCAGAGCCACGCCGGCTGCATTGACCTCCTGCCTTCCCTTCCCGATGCCTGGTCCGAGGGTCAGATTTCCGGTCTCCGTGCCCGTGGCAACTTCGGAGTGGACATCCGTTGGAAGAACGGCAGCTTGGCCGAGGCACGCATCACCTCCGGTTCCGGCGTGCCGTGTGCCGTGCGCTATGGCCGGCAGACCTTGAAGTTCGAAACCAAGAAGGGAAAAACCTATGTAGTCCGACTTCAGGACGGCACGTTGGTACAAAAGTAATCTTCTCTGGCACAAAGCAGCCGCTGAACATCCGGTAGTAAAACCGGCGTGGGCAGTGGCTGCTCTTTTTGTCGTCACAGCCCGACATTCCTTCTGATAAACATAGTTTCTGCAATCCGTCAGCTCAATAGGTCGCGGATTATGTCTACATTTGCACCCCGAAATCAAGAATTACACAAAATAGTCTATGAGTTTACAATGCGGCATTGTGGGTTTGCCCAATGTGGGCAAGTCCACCCTGTTCAACTGCCTGAGTAATGCCAAGGCACAGTCGGCCAATTTCCCATTCTGCACCATTGAGCCCAACGTAGGCGTTATCACCGTGCCCGATGAACGCCTTACCAAGCTGGCCGAGCTGGTTCATCCCGGACGCATCGTGCCCACCACGGTCGAGATTGTCGACATTGCAGGTTTGGTAAAGGGAGCATCGAAGGGCGAGGGCCTCGGCAACCAATTCCTGGGCAACATCCGCGAAACGGATGCCATCATCCACGTGCTGCGCTGCTTTGACGACGGCAATGTGGTCCATGTCGACGGTTCGGTCAACCCCGTGCGCGACAAGGAAATCATAGATACCGAGCTCCAGCTCAAGGACCTCGAAACGGTGGAGAACCGCATGAAGCGTGTGGAGAAAATAGCCCAGGTGGGTGGCGACAAGAACGCCAAGACGGAGTATGCCGTCCTCACTGCCTACCGCGAGGCGTTGCTCCAAGGCAAGAGTGCGCGCAGCGTGCAGTTTGAAAGCAAGGACGAGCAGAAGGCCGCCAAAGGGCTCTTCCTCCTGACTTCCAAGCCCGTGCTCTATGTCTGCAATGTCGATGAGGCCAGTGCCGCCACGGGCAACCATTATGTCGACGAGGTGCGCGAGGCCGTCAAGGACGAAGGAGCCGAAGTGCTCGTGTTGGCCGCACAGACTGAGGCCGACATTGCCGAACTCGAAACCTACGAGGAACGCCAAATGTTTCTTCAGGATGTGGGGCTGGAGGAGAGCGGCTGCAACCGTCTGATCAAGACGGCTTACAAGATGCTCGAACTCGAAACCTTCATCACGGCCGGTGAAATGGAGGTGAAAGCCTGGACCTACCGTCGAGGCTGGAAAGCCCCGCAGTGTGCCGGTGTCATCCACACTGACTTTGAAAAAGGCTTTATCCGCGCCGAAGTCATCAAGTACGACGACTATGTGCGTCTTGGCTCCGAAGCAGCGGTGCGCGAGGCCGGCCTGCTCCACGTGGAAGGTAAGGAATACGAGGTACAGGATGGCGACATCATGCACTTCCGCTTCAATGTCTAAACCCGAACACTCCCTGCTATGTTACCGGAAGCTGTCATTTGGAATCCTTCGGAGGTGGTCTTTGCGCTGGGCTCGTTCAGCGTGAGATGGTACGGCATCTGTTGGTGTATCGGGTTGGCATTGGCCTACGTGGTGGTGTTGAAACTCTATCAGCGTCAGCAAATCCCGCCCCAGAAGTTTGAGTCGTTGTTTATTTATTGCTTTGTGGGCATCCTGGTCGGTGCGCGTTTGGGTCATTGCCTGTTCTATGAGCCTGCCTACTTCCTGTCGCACCCCGTCGAGATGGTGCTCCCCATCCGCCACCTGCCCGACGGCAGCTGGAAGTACACGGGCTATGCCGGACTTGCTTCCCACGGTGGCACCATCGGCCTGATCATTGCCCTGTGGCTCTATGTGCGCAAATACAAGGTGAACCTCATGCGCGTGCTCGACGACATTGCCGTGGCCACGCCCATTGCCGCCTGCATGATACGCATGGGCAATCTGATGAACTCCGAAATCGTGGGCAAGTTCACCGGTACCGATTACGGCTTTGTGTTTGTGCAGAACGGCGACACCCTGCCGCGTCATCCCGGCCAGCTCTATGAGGCCGTGGCCTACTTCCTCTTTTTCATTGTCGGCCTGTGGCTCTACCGCAAATACGAACAGCGGGTGGGGCAGGGCTTCTTCTTCGGTTACTGCCTGAGCACCATCTTCACCTTCCGCCTGTTGGTGGAGTTTTTCAAGGAAGTGCAGGAGCCGTGGGAGCTGGCTATGCAGCAGACCATCGGACTTAACCAAGGCCAGCTGCTCAGCCTGCCCTTCATCGTCATCGGTTTCTACTGTATGCTGGGAGGCAAGTGGTGCAAACGGTTTGCGGAAAAATAATTTCGCTCATCGAGGGCTGCCCCGTGTCAGTGCGCGCGTAGCGTCCTCGCAGTCAAGGCGCAGCGGTTCGTGTTCGTCGGTCAGACGGCACACCGCTGCGCCTTGGGCGTTTCAGACTGCAACCCACCCCTTCTATATACGTAATTTTCCCCGCGAAAAAATCGTTCAATCCTTCAGTGGAGATTGTTTCTTGCTGATTATCAGAGCAATGAAGGATGAACGACTGAGCTACTGGAACCTTCATTCCGGATTCGTCTGGGCATGGCTGCACAGAGACAGCCATTCGGGGGGATGAATATGGGCTGTTTCGCCCATGGCGGACAAGGTGAACCATGAATGTTCACAGTGATGGGCAGAAACACCCTGTTGATCAGAAGAAAACGGGTGAAAATCATAGGATAACCGGCAGGGATGAACGATTGAATGAATTTTTCGACTTGGAAATTGCGTATAGAATGCGCGCGTGAGGCAGGCACTGTTGAGGCCGGACGGCAGATCTGTCTCAGCGGTGTGAGTAACGCATGGCATCATGACTTTTCAATCCCGGGTTTTGTCCTGTGCCATCAGCCTCGCCGCCTTTCGCTCACAAGTCCAGGACTATTTTTTCCTACTCGCCGATTTGAAAAAAATAGTCCAGGACTTGTAAGCCGCAACTCGCCGGCTTGTTCGCGGGTGCCCGGACAGCACACACTGGTTGCCGTGCCGTTTGAGTCAGCAGGCAGTACTCGTCTTAAAAGATACAAATCTTTGTGCATCGTTTTGTCCTTCACCAAGGTTGCCGTATCTTTGCAACCTGATAAACCCTACGGGTCAAAAAGTGGAAGCGTCGCCCATTTTCAGGGCAACCCTTTTCCACGGCCACCGATAATCTTACAAACCTCTCCAACTTGTAAATTCAAAAAACATCGTTGTGCAAGCCGCGACCGCAGGTAGTGGCGTTGTACGTCCAATAACTAAACATTTTCATTATTCATGCAAAGCAAAACCCTTTTTTCTTTGGCTTTAGGCAGTGCATTGTTGCTGTCTTCGTGCAGTAAGTTGGGAGAACTTTCTGCCGATAACTTTACAGTGACCCCTTCACCGCTCGAAGCTGTAGGCGGAAAAGTTCCTGTAACGATCAACGGCCGCTTTCCCGAAAAATACATGAAGAAAAAAGCTGTCGTTACCGTGCAACCGGTGTTGCGCTATGGCAACGCTGCCACCCAGGGACAACCGGCCACGTTCCAAGGTGAGAAGGTACAAGGTAACGACCAGGAAATCTCCTACAAGCTCGGCGGCAACTACACGATGAAGAACACCTTCACGTATGACCCTGCCATGCAGCAAAGCGAGCTTTACCTCACTTTCAAGGCCACACTCGGCAAGAAGCAGGTGGAAATTTCCGAAGTCAAGGTGGCCGACGGTGTCATTGCCACTTCCGACCTCATTCACTCGACCGTGGCCACCAGCCATACCGAGACTGCCACCGATGCTTACCAATATGCCATCAAGCAGACCAAGCAGGCTCAAATCAAGTATCTCATCAACCAGGCCAATATCCGCAGCAGCGAACTGAGCTCAACGTCTGTGCAGGACTTCCTCCAGACCCTCCGCTCCATCAAGGCCGACCAAAAGGGATATATGCTCGACAACATCGAGGTGTCGGCCTATGCTTCGCCCGATGGCTCGCTCAAGATCAACACCGCCCTGGCCGAAAAACGCCAGAAATCGTCCGGCGAATATGTGGACAAGCAGCTCAAGGCCAACAGCATCGATGCCGACGTGGAGAAGCGTTACACCGCCGAGGACTGGGAAGGCTTCCAGGAATTGGTCAAGGCTTCGAACATCCAGGACAAGGATGTCATCCTGCGCGTGCTTTCCATGTATCCTGACCCCGAAGAGCGCGAAAAGCAAATCCGCAACCTCTCTGCCGGATTCCAGGAGCTGGCCGACGAAATCCTGCCCGAGCTGCGCCGCGCACGCCTCACGATCAACTACAACCTGATTGGCCGCTCTGACGAGGAAATCCAGGAACAGTACAAGGCAAATCCCGCCAAGCTGTCGGTGGAGGAACTCCTCTATTCCGCCACGCTCACGGAAAATGCGGCTGAACAAAAGGACATTTATGCCACTGCCGCCAAGCAGACCCCCGGCGACTATCGCGCCTTTAACAACCTGGCCGCAGTTGCCATCCAGGAGGGCGACTTCAGCACTGCCCGCAACTACCTGCTGAAGGCTACCGCTGTGAAGAACGATGCACCTGAGGTCAATGCCAACCAAGCCTTGGTTGCACTCGCCGAAAACAATGCCGAGGCTGCACAGTCGTATCTTGCAAAGGCCACCACAGCGCAGAATTACAACGAAATTCTGGGCAATCTGCTCGTGGCACAGGGCAACTACAACCAGGCCGCCCAATGCCTCAAAGGGGTCAACACCAACTCTGCTGCCCTGGCGCAAATCATGGCCAAGGATTACAGCAGTGCAGCATCCACGCTCGGCAGTATAGCCAAACCTGATGCCTTGACAAGCTACTTGAAAGCCGTGCTCGCAGCCCGTACCAATCAGGATGCAGCCGTGGTTTCAAATTTGAAAGAAGCTTTTGCACAGGATGCTTCGTTGAAAGAACGCGCCAAGAAGGACCTGGAGTTCGTCGCGCTCTTCAACGACGCTTCTTTCCGGAGTTTGGTAAAATAAGATACAACCGGGTTTCCATGCTTGCCGGCCCACCACAGGCCGGACGAAAGCCGGACATAAGTTGAGTACACAAGCAGGAGGATGCAGAAAGCCCAAGGTTTTCTACATCCTCCTTTGGCTTTTTCCGCATACTTTTTGCTCGAAGAATAACGCTGAACTGATAATATTTGACAAGATGAAACACATAGGAAAACTGCTCTTCATGGGCTTCTCCTTGCCGCTCTTGTGGCTTTTGACGGCGTGCGGGCCCGGTGAGGGGCGCGTCCGCTTTGAGGGAAAATTGGAGAATATCAACAATGCCGAGTTTTATGTGTTCTGCGAGGACGGCTCCTTCGATGGCGTGGACACCGTGCGCATCGAGGACGGACGCTTCGTGTATGAGCGCAGCCTCACCGAACCCATGCTCCTCACCCTGCTTTATCCCAATTTCACACAGACTTACGTGGTGCTGGAACCGGGAAAGACCATCAAGATGAAAGGAGATGCCTCCAAAATCGGCGAGGCCGAGTTGACCGGTTCCGATGAGAACGAAATGCTCACCGAGTTCCGCCTCAGCAACCTTTCCGGGCCGGAGGTCAACCATCGTTTGGCGGCGGCACAGTTTGTGCGAACCCATCCCCAAACGCTGGCCGCTGTTGCCGTGTTCCGTCGCTACTTTGCCGTGCAGCAGTCGCCCGATGCCGCCACTGCGCTCCAGCTCCTCGATGTGCTGAAGAAGGCACAGCCCAAAAGCAAGGCGTTGACGTATCTCGACAACTTCTACCGACCCATTTTCCAGAATGGTGTGGGCTGCAAATTGCCCGATTTCACCGCCGAAACGCTCGACGGCCGCACCGTTCGCATGGCGGATTTTCGCGGCAAGCAGCTGGCCATCGTATGCCTGGGTATGTGGCAAGGGGAGAGCCGCACCTTCTTACGCCAACTCCGCAAGAAGTTGGAGCTATCTCGTGGAAAATGGGAATATTTGGTAGTGTCGATGGACGTGGACCGCGAGGTGCTGCGCAACAGGCTCAAGACGGACTCCATCAACTATCCCATCGTGTGCGACCGCAAGGCTTTCGAGTCTCCGCTGGTGCAGCAGCTCGGCCTGCGCTATGTGCCTTCGTGCATGCTGGTGGATGCGCAGGGGAAAATCTTGCAGCGTGATATTACAAACGTTGATGATCTAAAACTATAAGCAGTCGGGGGGAGTCTGACCCCTGTCTGCGTGTTGCTTAATGCGATGCTCGCCAAAATCAATTCTTCCGCCATGAACGGGCTTTCGGCCCTGATGGTCTTTCTCGAAGTCAATACCAAACAACTGCAGCCGCAGGAACTCAGTTCGGTGTTTCTCATGGTGGGACTGCCCGACAGTGCCGTTAGGGAGAGCCGTTTGCGCGTGGAGGCCGCCCTGCAAAGTGCCGGAGTCAGCCTGCCTCCCCGTATGCGCTACACCGTCAATTTCGCTCCCGCCGATGTGCGGAAAGAAGGGTCGGGCTACGATTTGCCATTGGCCATAGGTATGATCGCCTCGCTCGACATGATCAAACCGAGCCGGCGGCTGGAGACCACGGTGCTGGTGGGGGAACTCGGATTCGACGGCACCATTCGCCCCGTGAAGGGTGCGCTCTCCATTGCCATCAAGGCGAGGGCAGAGGGTTTTGAACATCTCATCGTGCCCCGGGCCAATGTGCGTGAGGCCGCCGTGGTAAACAAACTGAAGGTGTACGGGGCAGACCATCTCTCGCAGGTGATTGATTTCTTCCTTGGAAAAGATTCCCTACAGCCCACCATTATCAACACCCGGGAGGAGTTTTATGCCGCTCAGTCGCATTTCCCCTTCGATTTCTTGGACGTAAAAGGGCAGGAAACCGTGAAGCGCGCCTTTGAAGTGGCTGCGGCCGGCGGACACAACATCATGCTCATCGGCTCGCCCGGATGCGGCAAAAGCATGATGGCCAAGCGGCTCCCTTCCATCCTTCCTCAACTCACGCTGGCCGAAAGTCTCGAAACAACCCAAATCCATTCCATAGCAGGCAAGTTGGAAACGCAGACTTCGCTCATTGCCCAGCGGCCCTTCCGTGCGCCTCACCACACCATCAGCGACGTGGCACTCATCGGCGGTGGGTCGGTGTGCAAACCCGGCGAAATCAGCTTGGCACACAACGGGGTGCTCTTCCTTGACGAACTTCCCGAATTTTCACGCACTGCGCTCGAAACGCTCCGCCAACCCCTTGAAGACCGCGAAATCACCATTGCCCGTTCCAAATATACCGCCACGCTGCCCTGTTCCTTTATGCTCGTGGCCTCCATGAACCCCTGTCCCTGCGGTTACTACAACCATCCCACGCACGAGTGCCAATGCTCGCCCGGGCAGATACACAAGTACATGAACCGCATCTCCGGCCCGCTCATGGACCGCATCGACATCCAGGTGGAGGTGACTCCCGTTTCCATCACCGACTTGGCGCAGGCACCGGCCGGCGAGAGCAGTGAACAAATACGCCAACGGGTGATGGCAGCGCGTGAAATCCAGACCGAAAGGTACAAGGACTTGAAGGGTATCCACTGCAACGCGCAAATGACGCGGGCATTGCTCGAACAGTATGCCCGGCTCGACGACGAAGCCTCGCAGGTCCTCACCCGTGCCATGAAGCGCATGAGCCTCTCCGCCCGTGCCTACGACCGCATCCTCAAGGTGAGCCGCACCATCGCCGACCTGGACCACTCACCGGAGGTGCTGGCCAGACACGTCAAGGAGGCGGTGGGCTACCGCAACCTGGACCGGGGCGATTGGGGAGAATGACAATCATAGGGAAAATTCCCCCGCCAATAGGAATAAGCCATTGGCGGGGGAATTTTTTGTCTTAACTTAGCGTCACAAAACAAAAATGACACATGCAAAAACCAACACGGCCAAATCCTGCAGCGCCAACACCAGCAGACACATGCCGCCCACACATATAGACAGCACATCCGATGATTATTCTTAACAAAACCATACAACTATGAAGACTCTGAAGACATTACGCAGCCCTATTCCTCATGCTAGGAACAATTGCAACAAACGCACAGAGCATGAGCCCCTCCACGCTTTCCATGCAAGTGGCAAGAAGGAGGCAGAGGAGGGGCAGGAGTTGTTTCATAGATGTTTCAGATGAAAAGGTTCACATTGGCCTGTTCGGCTCGTTCCATATAGCTTGCCACACC
>CAMBHR010000077.1:0-10381 GCA_945867195.1 uncultured bacterium
CCCTATGCTCGTCACACTATTGCCGATAGTAACCGAGGTCAAACCAGAGCATTTAGAGAAAGCATACCCCCCTATGCTCGTCACACTATTGGGGATAGTAACCGAGGTCAAACCAGAGCAATCCATGAAAGCCCGCTCCCCTATGCTCGTCACACTATATGCAGCGCCCTCGTGCTCCACAGACTCTGGGATAACAACTTCACCAGAATACTGGCCACCGCTCTTCGCTATAACAGTAGCCTGCTTTACCTTAGCTACAAGTTCATAATTTATCCCATCAATCTCAACCTCTACTGCCAGCACAGGCAGGGATAGTAGCACTGCCAGGGACAGGAACAGCGCACGCAAGGAATTGGGTAAATGTTTATTCATAAAATATTGTTTATAGATTATTAATTTCAATAACACCTTTTTCGGTAAAGTCCTTCCACATACCACCCCAGTGGCGACGGAATTCTATGGTAAAGGTAAGGCTATTTCCCAAGAGAGCAAAACAAAACTGGACTTTTTGCATAAAAAGCCTTCGGAGATGCTGCTATTTGGAATAGTTTGTTGGATAAACTCCAGGGACACATCTATCTAATCTGCGGCAATCATGACCATAAGGTTCTTGATAGTAGTAATGTTTGTAAGAGGTTTAAAGCAGTTTCAGACCAAATGATGATAGATGTTGAAGGTCAGAAGATTCTTCTCAATCACTATCCGTTCTTGACTTACTCTACTTCCCGTAAGACTGTATGGCAGTTGTATGGTCACGTGCACTCAAATCCATATACGACTGCTGAAGACTGTTCCTGGTTTCAACACTTATTGCCTATTCAGTATGATGTAGGTGCTGACAATAACAAATATACTCCCATATCGTTCAATCAAGTAAAGACTATAATTCAAGAGAAATGCAGACAGCAAGAGAAGTAAATAGGTTGCTATGTTGCACTATGAGTATCATCTTGATGATAGTGGTCAACCTCACAAAAAGACTTTGCCAACTCCTGAGCAGGCAGAAGATTATGTTCAATGTGTCCGTATGCTTCAACACTATTATGAGAATATCGAGCCACTTTCTGATGAGCAACTGAAGGAACTGGAATCCAAGAGAGAGATGTACGATACTCTTCATCTGGACATGAGGAATACTGTATTTGAAGAAAATGGGAAAAAGGGACTCAAATCTGCTATGGGCAAGTTGCTTGTCCCTGCATTGTATGATGCATTCCCAGAACTCTATGATGATACAATATACAAAGGTTGGGGGTACAATTGGTGCTGTCCTGTAGTTGTTGGTGGCAGATATGGATTGGTTCAATATGCCTGCGCAAGAAACAGGAATCAGAGCACGCTGATTACTCAATGCAAATATGATGGAATCTTTAGATATTTCGGGTTGCGGCAATCATATTTTGTTTGCCAAATGAATGGAAAGTATGGATTGCTTGAACCGCACAAAGGCGGAGAAGTCATTCCGTGTTTACAAGATGAGATATATGCTGCTGAAGACTTCGATGGTATTGTAGCATTCAAACGGGATGGCAAGTATGGACTTTATAGCCCAGGACATTGCACAGATGCTATCTTTGAAGAGGTCAAACTTCAGTCAGAAGATTATGCGGTGGCTACTATTGGTAAAACTTTTGGCTATATTGATAAAAGTGGAAATTTAACTCACTCCAGGCAGAAAGCGTTCTTCGGATCATGGAATGATATAGATAAGTAATCTCAATTCTGCTGTTTTTTACTCAGGATAATTGGCCTGACACGCAACGGCTCCTTACATGGGAAGGAAATAATCCATATATTATCAGTTGGGCGGCGTCCCTGTGAGTGGTTTGTGGTTTGTCCGTTTGAGACCTTAAAATAAAAAAGTGGGAGCAAGACACTGTAGATGGTGTTTTGCTCCCGTTCTTAGTTTAAAAACTAAATTAATTAATGTGCTCTATATATGAGTTTACTCTAAAAAGTCGGCAAGCCGACTTTTTAGAGTAAACTCATAATTGAATAACAGAGCGATGTTGTTAGATGTTAAACATTCCAAAACAATAAGGGTAATGTCGTATAAACTCACCTACGCAAATTTTTCCCCGAAAAAGTATTCACCTGTTCACACACTGTCTGTTTTCCGCTCAATATCAGGTGTTTCCGGTGTGAAGGCTTGGATTTTCAAGTATTCACAGCGAAATCCGCAAAAATAGGGGGACACGGGGTGGTGTGAAGGTTTGAAACTCCAAACCTTCACACCGTAAACCCATGAGTATCAGCAATAAACAAGCACTCTGTGAACGGGTGAATGATTTGTTTGGGATTAAATTACGTATATAGAGAGGCTGTGAAAGCTACTGCGAACAAGGTTTCACACGCAGCCCCACCTCGTACCAACCATTCACCGCCTCGTGGTTCACAACGCGGTCACGCTCCGGGCAGGCCGCAGCATGGCCCGCACAAGTCCCGGACTAAAATTCACAACTCGGCGAGTAGAAAAAACAAGTCCTGGACTTGTGCGAACAACTCGCCGAGTTGACACACACCCTTCTAACCAGACATACGCTCGGAACATACCGGTTCAATCCGGTAGGCCCATCAACGCATTTTGGCTTTTTGTATCATTGAGATAACAAAATGGTGTAAAAATTGTGTACAATTCAAAAAACTCTTTACCTTTGCCACATCATCAAGAAAAAAACAGTATTCGCACTTCAAGGTGAAAAAACATGTGTCATCTATAAAAAACAAGAATCATGAAACTGAAACACTTATCCATTTTCCTCTGCGGACTTCTCCTCTCTGGCAGTCTGCTTACGGCTTGTGGCGACGACGACCCTTCCGATCCTTCTGACCCCTCACAGCCCATCAACCCCGAACCCGACCCTGACCCCTCGAACGTGCTTTCGCCTGCCGACCAGAAAGCAAAGATGGAAACCATTGCGCTCGATTTCATGAATGCCACGCCGGCCTCAGACTTCAAGGCTATTACCGACCTCGGCCAATACATCACAAAAACCTATTTCGATAAATACAAATGGGATGACGTGGACGAATGGGCCGAACAATGTCTGGATGCCGCAAGCAAAGCCACGGGTGTGGTTGATAAAGAAACCGAATCATATGGTTCCTACATTGACAACTACTTCTATAGGAAGTACACGAGCCTCCTCATGGCCTCTAACTTCACGGGCAAATTCACCGCGCAAGACGGACGCTGGAAACGCTCGGACGCTTCGGACCTCTCGTTCGTATTCAGGGGGCCAAACGGTTCCGAGTGTGTACTCCGACTCACCACAAGCGGCAACGTGAAGAAAGTACACTTCGGTGCTATTGATGAGTGGATTGATTATGACTCCCACTATGATTCAGACGCGGACAAATACATATACAACGAATATTACGACCGCACGGAATACACCATCGGCGTGCCCGAAAACATTGTCGTCACGCTGACGCAGGGCGGCAGCACGGTGGTGAAGACCACGGTGAAGGTGGACCTCAAATCCATCACCGGCGAGGAGTTTGACATCAGCAAGAACGCCATCACGGTGAACGCCCTCGTGGAACTGAACAACGGCTACAAGTTCGATCTTTCCGAAGTGGCTTACACGGGCAACACGAAGGCTTCGGCCACCTTCAAGGTCAGCAAAGGCGGACAGCAGCTCATCACCCTCGGCATGGCAGCCGACGTGCAGGGGCTGCCCTCATGCAACGTGAGTGCCTTCAGCCACGAAAACTTTGACTTCGACGACCTGGATTTCGACAACGCCAACGGAAAGAACGCCTACGTCAAAATCGACGTGATGGGCAAGATGCAGTTGCAAGGCGTGGTGAGCGACTGCCGCAAATATGCCGACTATCTGGAAGAAGCTGACGACAACGACGATGACGAGGCTTCCTTCAAGTCGTACCTGAACCAGGCCAACGCACTCGCTCAGTATCATGTGTTCTACGACAACAAAGCGACCAAGCAGGCCAGCATGAAATTTGAACCCTTCGTTGACGAAACATGGAACGGCACGACGTACTGGAGGGCTGAACCCGTCATCATTTTCTACGACAACTCGTCATACAGCACCTTCTCGGCTTTCTTCAACGAAAAGGACTTCAAGACGGTCATCGACAACTTCAAGAAATTGGCTGACAAATACGCCGACCTCGTTGACGAGGAATTTGACTGGTAAACATCTCCTTCGCCCTGCGGAAACGGCTGTACAGCCCCCACCGCAGGGCGAAGTCGTTGTGTACATATACGTTCTACCACTGAACGCATCACGCAGGATATTCATCAGGTGACGATCGCTCCGCTCCCTCATAGCTCCCGGGACGAAGCGACCTTCACTTCCGCCACATCATTCATTGAAAACGCCCATGCACTTCCGCACGCTTTTCTCATTCTTCGTGCTGCTTTGCCTCATCGCCCCACGCCTCACGGCCCAAGTGGTCACCGGCGGGAAGACCGACAGTCTGCGGGCGAAACGCGACACGATTGCCCTGGGCAGTGCAGAAGTGAAAACCTACCGCCACCGCTCGGCTCTGAAGGCACAGGCGGACGGTACGCTTCGCTGGCAACTCAAGGACCTGGCCCTGATGCCGCAAATACTGGGTAACGCCGACCCGCTGCAATATACGCATTTCCTGCCGGGAGTGCAGACCAACAACGAATACGAAGCCGGAATGCACATTCACGGAGGAGAGACGAGCCATAACCAGATGGACATTGAGGAAACGCCGCTCTACAACGTGAACCACCTGCTCGGCCTCTTTTCGACCTTCCACCCTGACCACTTCGAGGCACTCACTCTCCGGAAAGAACCGGCCCACGCTGCCGACCCCAACAGGCTGGGCGGAACGCTTTCCATGCTGCCCCGCAAAATGCCTGCCGACAGTCTCGAATCCCAAATCTCGGTGAGCCTCATCGCCTCGCAGGCTTCACTCCAAATGCCCATCGGGGAGAAAGTGGGACTGGTGGTATCGGGACGCGCCTCCTATCTCAACCTGCTGTACAGGGGGATGCTCAAAAACGAGACCTCACGTCTGCGTTACGGTTTTGACGACCTGAACGCCACCCTCATTTGGCGGCCTCACCCACGCCACCTCATCAGTCTGGAGGGCTACACGGGCGACGACCGGGGAAGGATGGACCATTACATGGCCCGGATTGACGTGGACTGGGGAAACGACATGGCGCAGTTGCGATGGGACTACGAAGGCGAGCGGTTGGCGATTTCCCAAAGCCTGTCCGTTACGCACTACGCCAACAGGTTCCACCTGGACATGGAGGCGATGGACGGGAAGCTGCCTTCGTCCATCACGGACTGGGGCTATCGCTTCCGGTGCAAACTGCCCCTGTGGGACTTCGGCACCGACGTGGTGTACCACCGCATCAGGCCACAAAGCCTCCACATGACCGACGACTACCATGAAACGACTGCTCCGCTCCCGGTGCAGGAGGCCACAGAGGCTACGCTGTTTGCCGAACGGACCCAGCCCTTGGGCGGTGCATGGCAACTCGGGGCCGGTCTGCGCGCCTCGCTGCTGGCCCTTCACAATGCGAATTTCGCGGCACTCGACCCCTCGGCGGCACTACGCTGGCTACGCGCCGATGTGGAATGTACCCTGAGCTACGCACTGCGCCACCAATACCTGCACCAGACGGGGTTCACCAACGTGGGATTCCCCACTGAATATTGGATTGCAGCCTCGGACCGCCACCGGCCACAATATGCCCACACCGTGGCCCTGTCAGCCGCCACGAACCTGGCCCGGCGACGCTACAGGCTGAGCGGCGAGATTTTCTGGAAACGGCTGTACCACCAAATGGAATACAACGGCAGCCTATTCGACTTTGTGAGCCAACAATACGAACCAGACATTTCCCTGCTCCAGGGAAAAGGAACGAACTGGGGTGCCTCGCTGATGGTACAAAAGTGTTCGGGACAGCTGACGGGTTGGGTGGGCTACACCTATACCCACGCCCGACGCCGCTTTGTGGGTTACGCCGAAGGAAGGGAGTTCCCGGCCTCGCACGAACGGCCACACGAACTGAACGCACTGGCTACATGGAAACCCTCCGGCCGCTGGAGTTACGGTGCCACACTGACGGCGGCTTCGGGCACGCCTTTCACCGCCCCACGCTCCGTGTCGCTGCTGAACGGTAACCTCATCGTGGACTACGGACCGCACAATGCGAACCGGCTGCCGGCCTACTTCCGCCTGGACCTTTCGGCAAACTATCATTGGACGGGGCGGAAAGGGCTGCGTCACAGCCTGAACATCTCGCTCTACAACGCGACGAACCGGCGCAACGCCCTTTTCTATGCCTTGACCACGGACAAGACAGGTGTCTTCGCTTACCAGCCGATGACGTTCCTCGTAGGCATCCTGCCCTCGGTGGGCTATGCGCTTGCCCTCTGAAACCCATCCATCATCTTATCCTTCATCTCACCTACTATGCGCCACCTGCTGCCCTACCTCTTCCTGATCACCTTCCTCGCCGGCTGCGACGCCGACGTGTGGCAGCCCTACAGTTCAGAACTGGTGGTGGAGGGCTGGATTGAAGGGGAGGGATTTCCCGTTGTAATGGTGACGAAGACGGTGCCGCTTTCGACGGACAAGCAGCCGAAAGACAGCCTGGCCAATTACCTCGTGAAATGGGCCACAGTGAGCGTGAGCGACGGCGACACGACGGTGTTCCTCACGGGGAAATATGACAATGGCTACTTTCCGCCCTACATTTATACCACCACGGCAATGAGGGGTAAGGAGGGCAAAAGCTATCATCTCCGCGTGGAGTACCGCGACTACTGTGCCACAGCTACCACGACCGTTCCTGCCGCCCCTGCCGTGGAAGGCTTCTACCTGGAACGGGCAGAAGGAAAGGAAACATACTACATAGTCAATGCCATACTCAACGACCCGGAAGAGACGAAAAACTATTACCAACTGTTCAGCCGCGTGGGCGGAAAGGAGAAACAGTTCCTGACTTCCTATCTGGGGAATTTTGACGACAATGTGCTGAAACGCCCTGCCGTGTTGCCCATCTATCGCGGGAGGAAGCTGGGCAGCAACAGTATCTATACGCCGTATTTCCTGGCCGGCGACACCGTGGCGGTGAAGGTGGCACAAATAGATGCCGAAGCCTACGGCTTCTGGCGGAACTACAACGACATCCTCTCTAACGGGACGAGCCAGTTTTTCACTCCTACACAGAATATCCGGGGCAACGTGGAGGGCGCCCGGGGCTACTGGCATGGCATGGGGTGCCGGACGGCTCATTTCATCATCCCCTATTTTTGAACGGCCGGGGTCAGGATACTCTCACGGGGACTTCCGGGAGTTATCCTCCCCCCTCTTAGCAAGGAAAAATGAGATTTTCCGCGACGGGATGCCTTGTTTGTTCCCTTCAACCACTACATTTGCGCATACTTTCGTACCATCCTCTCATACTTACCCATCATGAACCTCGCCGAATTCCCCAACCTGCAAGCCAAAGCAAAGGAATATTTCCACTGGAAAGTGGAGAACGAAGAAGAAATAATCCGCGAAATCAGCGACGGAGTGAGCTTCCGGGGAGCCACGCTGTGGATTCTCATCTTCGCCATCTTCATCGCTTCGCTCGGACTGAACGTGAACTCTACGGCGGTCATCATCGGCGCGATGCTCGTTTCGCCGCTCATGGGTCCCATCATCGGCATGGGCTTGGCCGTGGGCATCGGCGACCTGGAACTGCTGAAACGGGCGGCACGTAACTTCGGGGTGGCAACGCTCATCAGTGTGCTGACGGCCATGGTGT
The DNA here is from genome assembly GCA_945867195.1 of uncultured bacterium. Lineage (GTDB taxonomy): Bacteria > Bacteroidota > Bacteroidia > Bacteroidales > Bacteroidaceae > Alloprevotella. The sequence goes on from CAMBHR010000077.1 coordinate 7,775, forward strand.
ATTTCCTGCTCACGCCGCTCAGCGACGCCCGCTCGGAACTGCTGGCGCGCACCACGCCGACCATCTACGATGTGCTGATTGCCACGTGCGGCGGTGCGGCAGGATTTATCGCGCTGTGTACCAAGGGGAAAGGCAACGTCATTCCCGGTGTGGCCATTGCCACCGCGCTGATGCCTCCGCTCTGCACGGCTGGTTATGGGCTGGCCACGGGGCATTTCCTGTATTTCCTCGGAGCGTTTTACCTGTTTTTCATCAACACGGTGTTCATCAGTCTATCGACCTACGTGGGGGTGCGCCTGCTGCACTTCCACCGCAAACGGCTCCGGACGGACGCTATGGAGCGGAAAACGCGCCGCGTGGCATTGTGGCTGGCACTCTTTACCATCCTGCCTTCGGTATTCATGACCGTCGGCATGATTAAGGACAGCCTGTTCGACAACAATGTGAACCGCTTTATCAAAAAGGAGCTCTCGGGGACGGGCACGCAGATTATCTCGCACGAGGTGAACAAGGACAGTCTGGAACTGAAGGTAGTGGCCGTGGGACGGGAAATCACGGCGGCGAAAATGGCGGATGCGGAACGGCGCATGGAGGACTACGGGATGAAGGGCTATACGCTGTCGGTTATCCAAGGGGAACAGAGCGACAGCGCACTGATGCTGCTCCACGAACTGAACGCGGAAAACAAGGCGATGACGGAGGAGAAGAAGCAACTGCTGGAACTCTCGACACGTAACAACGAGCTGCACGCCCGGCTGAACAACTATACGCGCTACGAACAACTGGCGGGGGAGATGGGACAGGAGCTGAAGGCACTGTTCCCACAGGTGAAGAGAATCTGTCTGGCCAATGTGATGGAGCAACGGACGGACACGGCACTGACCTGCCGCTACGTGGCGGCCATGGTGGAAGCGGCTGGCAACAAGAAGACGGGAGCAGAGGAACGCAAACGGCTGGAGGCTTTCCTGAAAGCAAGGGTGAAAGCGGACAGCGTAGTGGTGATTTGGAGATAACGAAGGGAGATGATGACACAACAAAGACGGGTGGCAATTGTCGGTGCCGGGGCAGCAGGCTGCTTTGCGGCAATTGAAACGGGGCGCAGACTGCCGGAGGCGGACATCCACGTGTTTGAACGGATGAAGAAGCCGCTCGCGAAGGTGGCACTGACGGGAGGGGGGCGCTGTAACCTGACGAATTCGTTCGCCGGGGTGAGGAGCCTCGAAGCGGTGTACCCACGGGGACACCGGCTGATGAAGCGTTTGCTCCGCGAGTTCGACCACGAGGAAACGATGGCGTGGTTTGAACGGGAAGGGGTGGAGCTGGTCACGCAAACGGACGAGTGCGTGTTTCCGGCATCGCAACGGGCGGACGAGATTGTGCAGACGCTGCTGGCTGCCATGCGGCGCGGCGGCGTGAAGCTCCACTGCGGACAAGGGGTGAAGGAAATATGTCCGGCAGACGGGGGCTATCGGCTTGCTTTCGACAACGGGCCGGCGCAATGGTTCGAGACGGTGGTGGTCACCTCGGGAGGCAGTCCGCGAAAGGCGGGTCTATCGTTCCTGCAACCGCTCGGCTTGGAGCTGGTGGAGCCGGTGCCGTCGCTTTTCAGCGTTACGGTGGAGGACAAGGGGCTGCGCGCACTCTCGGGCACTGTGGTGGAGAACGCTTCCGTGCGGCTCACGGGCACGAAGCTGAAAGCGCAGGGGGCATTGCTCATCACGCACCTGGGGCTGAGCGGACCGGCCATGCTGAAGCTGTCGGCCTATGCCGCACGACTGCTGCACGAAAGGAATTATCAGGCGGAGATTGCCATCAACTGGCTGGGGGATATGAATGAGGAGGAGGCATGGACATTAGTAAACGATTTGGCCCGCCAAAACGGGATGAAACAGGTGGGCAACGTATGGCCGACGGTGCTGAACCGCCGGTTGTGGCAATTCCTTTTGCAAAGCCTGGACCTGTCGGCGGAAATGCGCTGGAACGGCATGCAGCAGAAAACGCTGCGGCGGATGGCCGCACAACTGACAAACCAAGTTTTCCTGATTTCGGGGCGTAATCCTTACAAGGAGGAGTTTGTTACCTGTGGCGGCGTGGCCCTGACGGAACTTTATCCCGCAACGCTGGAGTGCAAGCGCCATCGCGGCCTTTACTTTGCGGGAGAGGTGACGGATACGGATGCCATCACGGGCGGCTTTAACCTTCAGGCTGCCTGGACTATGGGGTATGTGGCGGCAAAAAGTTGTGCTTCTGCCTGCCTGAAGCAGTTTCATGATTGAAAAATTCACCAGACAAGGCGATGACAAGAGCCCGGCTGTTTTCCCCGCACAAATGCGGTTTCCGAACACAGCTTTCACCGGCTGTTCAGTCTTACTGTCATATCATTGCGTTAATTGCGTTACGCAAATTACGCAATTATTACTGTCCGCTAAACCATAAAGATGTGAGTCCAACTTCTTGAAAACCAGAAGTTGGGCTTACATTTTGTATAGGACAAGCCCCTAACTTACATTCCGAGGCTTACGGGCGGCGATTCCGAGGCTTCGGCCAGCATTATATTCAGATCCGCATCGGGTTGATTGAGGAACTTTTCGAGATTCAGATAATACA
>CAMBHR010000078.1:0-10161 GCA_945867195.1 uncultured bacterium
AGATGAAAAGGTTCACATTGGCCTGTTCGGCTCGTTCCATATAGCTTGCCACACCTCCCACGGTGACGTTGTCGAGCAGTTCCTCGCGCTTGACGCCCATCACGTCCATCGACATCTGGCAGGCGATAAACTCTACCCCGTTGTCGATGGCCTGCTGCCGGAGAGATTCCAGGGAATCGACTCCCTTCTTCTTCATCAGGTAGCGCATCATCCTGGCTCCGATGCCCAGCATGTTCATCTTCGAGAGAGCCAGTTGCGTACTGTCGGAGGGCAGCATCCACGAGAACATGCGTCCGAAGAGGTCTTTCTCAACCTTCGGCTTGCAGGTTTTCTTGATGGCATTCAGTCCCCAGAAGGTGAAGAAGATGCTCACCTTTTTGCCCGTGGCGGCTGCCCCGTTGGCGAGGACGAAGGTGGCGAGCGTCTTGTCAAGGTCATCGCTGAAGAGAATGAGCGTCTTTCCCTGTGCTCCGTCATGCACCTTCACGGTCTCAGAGGCACAGGGGGTGGCTTTCTCTATCTCCACGATGTGTGTGCCGCCCTCGGAGCGTCGGCCCAGGAAGCGGTGGCCCGTGGTGCGGCACCATGCCTCGGCATCCCTGGGGAAGCCTGCATCGGTGGCCCTTACCTCCAGCCGTTCACCTGCCTGTAGCGAGTCCATGGCCTGCTTCATCTTCAGTATCGGTCCGGGACATTGAATGCCGCACGCATCCACCTTAACGATATGGCTGTTGCCGCATGAGCAGGTGGGATGGGGACAGGCATCGGGTGCTTCTGCGGGGTCAAATCCCTTGGGAGTGGCTGGCTGGGTCATGGCTGCCTGGTAGGTCTTCAGTCCGCCCACAAGGTTGGAGACGTTCCCGAACCCATGTCCCTTCAGTATGTTGGAGGCCAGGTAGCCCCTCAGTCCCACACCGCAGAACAGCCACAGGGGGCGGTCGGTGGGTATCTCCTGTAGCCTCTCCCGTAGGTCGTCCAGGGGAATGTTTCTTGCACCGGGGAGGGTGCCCAGGGCAAACTCATCGGGCGTACGTACGTCAATAAGTATGGCATTCTCCCGCTCCGCATGCTGAATGTCGCGCCAGTAGAGGGGCTTCATTTTTCCTGAAAGAATGTTGCCTGCCACGTAACCGGCAATGGCCACGGGGTCCTTGGCCGAGGAGAATGGTGGAGCGTAGGCATGTTCGAGGCGTGTGAGCTGCTCTATCGTGGCTCCCTGCTTGATGGCCAGGGCCAACTGGTCAATGCGCGTATCTACTCCATCGTAACCCACAATCTGTGCTCCGTACAGGCGGCCGTCTTCCGGTGAGAAGGTGACCTTCAGGCTCATCTGCAGGCTTCCGGGGTAGTAGCCGGCATGTGAACCCTGGTGTATGGTGGCGGAGAGGTAGGGCATGCCCATCTGCCTGAGCCGCTTGGCAGGCAGTCCGGTGGAGGCCACGGTGAGGTCAAAGACCTTGGCAATGGCGGTCCCTATGGCGCCTTCATACCTTACGCTGTTTCCCATGACGATATTGTCGGCCACGATGCGTGCCTGGCGGTTGGCCGGACCGGCCAGGAAGTTGAGCCAGGGCTTGCCGGTGATAGGGTGGGGGAACTCGATGGCATCGCCCACGGCATATACGTCCTCCTCGGAGGTCTGCAGGTATTCGTTGACCCATATCCCCCTCATCTCGCCCAGCCGGAGTCCAGCTTCCTGTGCCAGCCTCGTCTCTGCCCTTACGCCTATGCTCAGCAGTACCATGTCTGTCTCCAGGGTGATGCCCGACTTAAAATGCACTGTCAGCATGCCGTTTTCCCGCGAGAAACTCTCCACGGCCTGTTCCAGATAGAGCTTCACGCCCTTCTCCTGGAGGTGCTCATGGACGAGTGCGGCCATGGAGTAGTCGATGGGCCCCATGACCTGGTTGGCCATCTCCACGACAGCTACGTCCAGTCCTGCATGTTTCAGGTTCTCTGCCATCTCCAGACCTATGAAGCCGCCTCCCACGATGACGGCCCTGCGCACCTTTCCTCCGTCCAGGAATGCCTTTATACTGTCCGTGTCGCTGACGTTGCGGAGCGTGAAGATGCCCTCGCTGTCGATGCCGGGCAGAGGGGGAACGATGGGGGAGGCTCCGGGCGAGAGCAGCAGTTTGTCGTAGGTTTCTGTATAATCCCGTCCGTCAGCTGTGCTTACCGTCACCGTCTTCTTCGTCGTGTCTATCTTTGTCACCTCGCTCTCTGTCCTCACGTCTATGTGGAACCTCCTGCCAAATGCCTCTGGGGTCTGGACGAAGAGTTTCCCACGTTCCTCTATGATGCCGCCTATGTAGTACGGAAGTCCGCAGTTGGCGTAGGAGATGTACTTTCCTTTCTCTATCAGAAGAATCTCTGCCTCTTCTGTCAGTCTTCTTATGCGTGCTGCTGCCGTAGCGCCTCCAGCCACGCCGCCAATGATGATGATTCTCATGTGCTGGTTTGTTTTTTAGGGTTAGTGATTTTGATTATACCCAGCCGCCTGATGCCCTCCATCAAGAGTGCTGACTGTCCGTTTTCCGTGTTTTTCCCACTTCCAAAGCGTGTCCAGTATTTGCTGTCTCAGGGCAGTGAATATATTTGTAGGTACAAAAATGCTGATTTATATTGGTTTATCCAAATATTCCAGCCACCTTTTGCACCAAAACACGATTATTGTAGGGGCAATATTGCACCAAAACATGATTTTTTATGGTTGATGGGGTAGAGTAGTTCATAGTTCATAGTTGAGAGGTTATCGAAGGGTAAGAGTAGTTGAATGGTTAAAGTTCATGGCTGCTTAATCGTGTATAAGAACAATAACCCAATAACCCAATGAACTTTTCAATAACCTAATAATCCTTTACCAAATAACCCAATAACCCATCTTCTCGATTCACAAACATACTATCCTTTGGGTGTGCTGATTGAAGTTTCCAAAGAGAAACAAGATTGATGTCCACTACGCGGAACAACACCTTGCCTTGTCGTTTCTCTTTCGCAAAGTCTTTTTTTGAATAGATGCTTGTTTTACATTTCGTTGCTTCGCGAAGTGAGGCTGCGGCTCGGCCATGGAAATAAAATCCTTTGGCTTTTCTTTCCATTGCGCTCGCCTTGCACTACTTTGCTTCGCGAAGTGAGGCTGCGGCTCGGCCATGGAAATAAAATCCTTTGGCTTTTCTTTCCATTGCGCTCGCCTTGCACTAACTTTGCCCCGGAAAACTAATAATTTATTCCTATACAGATGAATTTCGTTGAAGAACTGAAATGGCGCGGTATGCTCCACCAAATGATGCCCGGCACAGAAGAATTGCTGGACAAGGAGATGGTTACCGCATACGTGGGCATCGACCCCACAGCTGACTCCCTCCATATCGGACACCTCTGCTCCGTGATGATGCTCCGGCACTTCCAGCGCGCAGGCCACAAACCGCTGGCACTCGTGGGAGGAGCTACGGGTATGATTGGTGACCCTTCAGGAAAAAGTGCAGAGCGCAACCTGCTCACTGAGGAGGTGTTGCGGCATAACGTGGAGTGTATCAAAAAGCAACTGTCGCATTTCCTTGACTTCGACTCTGATGCACCCAATGCCGCCGAACTGGTCAACAACTACGACTGGATGAAAAACTTTACCTTCCTCGACTTTGCACGCGAGGTGGGCAAACATATCACGGTGAACTACATGATGGCCAAGGACAGCGTGAAGAAGCGCCTGAACGGCGAGGCACGCGACGGCCTCTCCTTCACGGAGTTTACCTACCAGCTGCTCCAAGGCTATGACTTCCTCCACCTCTATCAGGAAAAGCACTGCAAACTCCAGATGGGAGGCTCTGACCAGTGGGGCAATATCACCACGGGTACAGAGCTGATTCGCCGCACCCTTGGTGCTGAGGCCGATGCTTACGCCCTCACCTGTCCGCTCATCACCAAGGCCGACGGCAAGAAGTTCGGCAAGACGGAGCAGGGCAACGTATGGCTTGACCGCCGATACACCACGCCCTACAAGTTCTACCAGTTCTGGCTCAACGTGGGCGACGAGGAGGCTGAACGCTACATCAAGATTTTCACCAGCCTGAGCCACGAGGAAATTGACAGTCTCATTGCCGAACACCGTGCCGACCCCGGACGCCGCCTGCTCCAGAAGCGTTTGGGCGAGGAGGTTACCTGCATGGTACACAGTCGCGAGGATTACGAAATGGCCCTGGAGGCTTCGAACATCCTCTTCGGCAAAGCCACCAAGGACAGCCTGCTCAAGCTCGACGAGGACACTTTGCTGAGCGTTTTCGACGGTGTGCCCCGCTTCGAGGTGAGCCGCGAACAGGCTGTAGGTGCCAAGGCCGTTGACCTCATGGCCGAACACACCCAGTGCTTTGCTTCGAAAGGTGAGATGCGCAAGCTCACCCAAGGAGGCGGCGTGAGCCTGAACAAGGAAAAGCTGGCCGCTTTCGACCAAATCATCAGCGAAGAGGATTTGCTCAACGGCAAATACCTGCTCGTGCAGCGCGGCAAGAAGAACTATTACCTCATCACGGTCAAGGCGTAAGGAAACAGCCATTTATAAAAGATATTTGACAGGTTAAGATCCTTGTCGTCTTGAGGACAAAAGAATCTCCCAATCGGCTTGTGAAGGCTGGTTGGGAGATTTTTGTTGGGGTGCAGGAAGCCCTTCCGGTGAAAGGCCGGGGGAGAGGACTTAATACTTGTGGCCCGGTTTTTCCATCTCTTCGCGTGAGATGCCGCCCCGGTCAATGGCATGCCAGGCATAGGCTATGTAGGCCAGCACGAAGGGAATGAGCAGGCTCACCCAGGCCATGGTGCGCAGCGTGAATTCGCTGGAGCAACTGTTGGCCAGACAGAGGGAACTTTGCGGGTCTACGCTTGAAGGATAGTAAGCCGTGTTGTTCAGGCCGGCCACCAGCAGCAGAGCCATGACCGTGAGCACGCTGCCGATGCCTGTGGGCCATATACCGCCTGTGGCACCGGGGCGCAGCAGGGTGCGGCCTATGCCGAAGAGCACCAGCACGACTCCGAGGAGGAAAACAATGCTCACGCAGGGCAGCGAAAGGAAGTTGTGCAGGTATTTATATTCCTCAGCCGCAAAAGTCTGCGTAGAGGGGTCAAAAACAAGCCCTGTGGCCGTCAGCACGTAGCCCACAAAGGCCAGGAAGCAGAGCAGGAAGGGCACGACATCCATCAACACTTGCCGCCGCAGGCGTTTTTGCATCACTTCATCGTGCAGGTTGTTCAGCATATAGAGCGAGCCCAGCACGCGGGCCAGGAAGAACACGGCGAAGCCGAGCACGAGGTTCCACACGTTGGCCAAGGCATCCAGACCGTGCCAGGCGTTGGCCCATTGGCTGATGACGGGCGAGGCGGCAAACTCCTCGCTGCCCCCCATCGCGGCATGATCCACGGTGAAGGCGGAGCCGGTGAAGAAGGTGCCCACGGCGGCACCTACCACAAAGGGACCGACAAAGCCGTTGAACACTAAGAAGCGGCGGTACAGGTTGCGCCCCATGACGTTACCCGGCTTTGATTGGTATTCGTAGGCCACGGCTTGGAGCACAAAGCTGACAAGGATGAGCATCCACACCCAGTAGGCTCCGCCGAAGCTGGTACTGTAAAAGAGCGGGAAGGAGGCGAAGAAAGCACCCCCGAAGGTGACGAGGGTCGTAAACGTGAACTCCCATTTGCGTCCGGTGGAGTTCACAATCATGGTGCGTTCCGTTTCGTCGTTCGTCAGGCTGAAGATGAGGCTGTTGGCTCCCTGAACGAACATCAGGAACACGAGCAGGCCGCCCAGAAGCGACACGAGGAGCCACCAATATTGCTGAAGAAAAGTGTAAGTTATCATGTGTTTGATAGATTTTGAAGGGTAGGAGTGTATGACCGGGGAGTTGCTGTCAGGCTTTGTGCTGGCTGATGGCTTTGCACATAATCTTCACTTCGGCCACCAACAGCACGGTGAACACCAGCAGGAACAGGAAGAAGGTGGTGATGACCCCCGATGGGGATATTTGCGAAACGGCTGCGCCCAACGGCAGCAAGTCCTGAATGGCCCAAGGCTGGCGGCCTACTTCGGCCACCACCCATCCGGCCTGTCCGGCCAGGTAGACCATGGGCACTGCGGCGATGCCGACCCATTGCAGCAACGGAGCGTGCTCCAGCTTGCCTTTGCGCTGCATCCACCACACTACGATGAGGAAGAGCATGAGGAAACTGCCCAAGCCCACCATGATGCGGAACGACCAGTAGACGAGCCATACGGGAGGCACCAGGTCTTCGGCCTTTTCTATGAAGCCGTAGCCAAAGAATTGCACATCCTCCTGCAGCCTGGTTCGTGCTTCGGCTGCCGCTTCGGGGTTGTTGCGGTAGTTTTTGCGGAAATCGGCAAAGGCTGCGCGAGCCTGCTTGCCGCGTTGCATCTTCTCCTGCGCTGAAGGGTAGCTTGTGCCGTCGGGCGTGGTGTAGCCTTGCAGCAGGTTGTTGATGCCCGGCACGTAGCCGTTGACATCGTGCGTGGCGAGCAGGGAGAGCACGCCCGGCACTTCGATGCCTGGCACGATGGAGAAGGGAGCCTGTGTGCCGCCCTCCTGCAATCCCTCGGCAGCAGCCAGTTTCATAGGCTGCTCCTTGGCTATGGTGATACCACTTTGGTCGCCGGTGCCCATCACGATGAGGGTGGCTATCACACCCGTGATGGCAGCCACGTTGATGGAGGCTTTGGCCAGTTCAAGGTTGCGCTTTTTCAGCAGGAACCAGCAGCTCACACCGACCACGAAGACTGCTCCCGTCATCCATCCGCTGGAAACGGTGTGGAAGAACTTCACCACGGCCGAGGGCGACAGGGCCACGGCGGCAAAGTCCACCATCTCGTTGCGCACGGTTTCGGGGTTGAATTCCATCCCCACAGGGTGCTGCATCCAGGCGTTGGCCACCAGAATCCACCACGCCGACAGGGTGGCTCCCAGACCGGTGAGCCAGGTGGAGGCTAAGTGGAAGCCGCGTCCCACCTTGTTCCAGCCAAAGAACATGACGGCGATGAACGTCGCTTCCATGAAAAAGGCCACGATGCCCTCGATGGCGAGCGGCGCGCCGAAGATGTCGCCCACGAACCAGGAATAGTTGCTCCAGTTCGTGCCGAATTCAAATTCCAGGATGAGGCCCGTGGCCACACCGATGGCGAAATTGATGCCGAACAGCTTCATCCAGAACTGGGCCGTGCGTTTCCAAAATTCGTCTTTCTTGATGTAGTAAAGGGTTTCCATGATGCCCATAATCAGGGCCAGCCCCAGCGTGAGGGGTACGAAGAGCCAGTGGTAACAGGCCGTGAGGGCAAATTGCGCTCTCGACCAGTCGATGGTTCCGGGGTCAAGGATGGTTAACAAATTCATGGTATAAAGGATTTGATAAGAGAAATAGTAATTTCTTTGTAGGGGAAAGGGTTCGTTACCGCGTTTCCAGAGCCGTGCCTACGGTTTCGCTTTTTTCCGCATTATCCATGTCGGCCAGCACCGGCTTGAAGAAGAAAAGACGTAGCACGATAAAGATGACGAACAGCTTGAGCAGGATGATAACCCACAGCGTCCGGCCCCAAGTCATCTGCCTGAAACCGTCGCGATAGAAGCACCAAATCCGGCAGGGTAAGGTTTTCAGGTTCTTCATGGTGGCAAAAATAGGTAAATGAAAGGGATTTTTCACATTCTGTCAAGCGAATAATTCATATCGTGGGCCTTATCCCTGCCAGTGCGAGCATTTTTTCTACGCCTCGCCTTACGGAGTGAAGACCAAAATCGGCGGGGTTGACGGCTTGCAGAGGCAGCCAGCACACTTCGGCGGCATCGTCGTGTGCGCTGACCGTTTCGGGATGGGAAATGCGGCACCGGAAAAAAGCATCGGCGGTGTGGACCGTGTGGCCGCTGAACGGGTAGGTGTTGGGGAAGGAGAAGAGAAATTCCGCGCTGTCAATCTCAGCCCCCACTTCTTCCTTCACTTCGCGTCGCAGCCCGTCTGTGATGCTTTCGCCGGGGTCGACAAAGCCGCCGGGCAGGTCGAGCGTCCCCTTGGCCGGTTCGCGGCTGCGGCGCACGCAGAGCAGTTCGCCCTCCGCGTTCAGGATAACCGCCACCGTGGCAGCGGCGGCATTGGGGTAAAACGTGAAGCCGCAGTCGGCGCATCGCCTGCTGTAGGCATCATTGTCTAAAAAAGATTTGCTGCCACAGTGCGGGCAGAAGCGGAAGTCGGATAGCGGGTGGTTCATGGGGTTGGAAAGTTTGGGATGGCAGCGAGTGGGCAGATTGAAGGATTTCACGCTGCTTGCTGATGGTGGGCACAACCTTTCTCCTGCAAAAATACAGCGTATGATGAGAACTTGTGCAGCAAGCAGAAGTCAAAAACAACACATCAAGAGGGAATGTCATCATTATTCCTCACCTTGGGTACGTCTGGCATGAGCATTGCCTGACGGATGCAACATCCTGGCCATCATCCCAAAAGGGATTGACATAAGTAACATTACGGACGCATATATCTGCAAAATACAAAAGAAAATCAACAGAAAAAAGATAATCCTTCAGCTTTTCTTTTGCATTGCTCTCACCTTTCACTATTTTTGTCTACAAATTAATTCTACTATTAAATCTTTTCTTTGTTTGCCGCCGCCGCGCTTCTACACGTGACGACCCAAAGCAAGTGCCCATCATTCCCCAGTCCGCCCACGTGGGGGCATCTACATAGTGCCAGAGGGGTATCTTACAATTAGGTTTTAACGGTGAGCAGTACTGGCTATATGTTCTCTGAATTTGTATAAGATTCAACTTTCCTGTTACCTGCCAATAGAAATCTATTAGCGAAATAAATATCTTTGTAAGTATGCAACCAAAATTTACTCTAAGATTCATACTCATATCCCTATTTGCAGCCATGGGCATAGTAATGAATGCAGAATCCATTATATACAGCACCGATGATGGATTCAAATACTACTTGGACACAGAAACTAAAACCGCAAAGTTGGCAAAGTACAGTGGTTCTACTAAAGAAGTAATCATTCCCGAAAATGTCACATATGAAGGCTTCACGTATAATGTGACAAAATTAGGAGGTGGATGCTTCTTTGGGTGTTCAGCCCTCACGTCTATTACAGTAGACGATAATAACCCCTTGTATGATTCCCGAGAGAATTGTAATGCGATAATTAAGACAGAAAGTAACACCATGCTCTCAGGATGTATGAACACAATAATACCCTCTTCTGTTACGAGTTTGGAAGATGGCTGCTTCTGGGGTTGTTCTTCTCTCACCTCGATTACAATTCCGACATCTGTAACGAGTTTGGGAGAAAGTAGCTTCGCATACTGTAAGGTGTATTTATCCTCTATTGATTCGTTCCACTAATTCATTTGGTGTAAGTATCTCCATCTTGGAGAAACCAAACCACTTCTTGCCCAAGTCCTTTATGGATGCTCCTATGTGATACACATCATCGTCTATACAAAGGAAGCGGTCATGTGATAAACGGAATGTTTCAACGTCAATCGGTGCATATTGAGCATTATGACGATCTATGTCGAGTTGGAACTGACGGCTTATCTGCTGAGTGTAGATGATTGCAGACACGTTATTATCTCTTTTATCGAGCAATGTCAGTACTGTCTCGTCAACATAATTGTCGATAAGGACAATACGTTTCTTTGCACTCTTAATCAAGTCGGACACGAAAGTGTAGGCATCATAAACTTGCCCATTGTAGAACACACCCTGCTTCGGCTTTGCGTTGCCCTCGTCCAATCTACGGAACACCTCGTCTATGCGCTTGTCTGTTTCTTGCTGATGTTGTTGCATTTCCAGTTGATGGTACTCAATAGTTTCCAAGCGACTGAACACAGAAGCGTTGTTCACCATAAAATGACGCATGGAAACAAAGGCTCGCATTATTTGAATGTTGACTTCAATGGCTGTTTGTGAACGAAGAACACTACTAAGCATAGCCACACCCTGTTCTGTAAAGGCATAAGGTAACTTCTTTATATTTTGTCCTCGTCCTGCGTTCAAAGTCACAATCTGTGATTTTGAACATTCCTCCATTGTTAACTGAAACCTAAAATCAGAAGGGAACCTCTGAATGTTACGTTTGACTGCTTGGTTCAAAGTTCTTGTCTCTAC
>CAMBHR010000079.1:0-9989 GCA_945867195.1 uncultured bacterium
GTGATGCCGAGGCGGCAGCCGCGGTGGCCGAGCATGGGGTTGAACTCTTCGAGGGAGTCAACTTTGGCTTTTACTTCGGCGAGGGTGATGCCCATCTCGTCAGCGAGTTCTTTCTGAGTAGCGGTCTGGTGGGGTACGAACTCGTGCAGAGGGGGATCGAGGAGGCGGATGGTTACGCCGAGGCCGTCCATGGCTTCAAAGATGCCTTCGAAGTCGCCGCGCTGCATGGGAAGGAGTTTGGCGAGGGCGACACGGCGGCCTTCTTCGTCGGAGGCAAGGATCATTTCGCGTACGCTCTTGATGCGGTCGCCTTCGAAGAACATGTGCTCGGTGCGGCAGAGGCCAATGCCCTGTGCGCCGAAGTAGCGTGCCTGTTTGGCGTCGCGGGGTGAGTCGGCGTTGGTGCGTACGAGGGTCTTGGTGTACTTGGCAGCGAGGTTCATGATTGCGCCGAAGTCACCGCCGAGTTCGGGCTGGGTGGTGGGCACCTGACCGTCGTAAACTTCGCCGGTTGAGCCGTTGAGTGAGATGAAGTCGCCTTCGTTGTATGTCTTGCCGCCCATGGTGACGGTTTTCTCTTTGTAGTCGACGCGGATTTCGCCGGCGCCGGATACGCAGCATTTGCCCATGCCGCGTGCAACGACGGCAGCGTGCGATGTCATGCCGCCGCGCATGGTGAGGATGCCTTCGGCGACTGCCATGCCGCGGAGGTCCTCAGGAGAGGTCTCGATGCGGACGAGGACGACTTTGCGCTTTTTCTCGTGCCATGCTTCGGCTTCGTCAGCGGAGAAGACGATCTGGCCGGCTGCTGCACCGGGAGATGCGGGAAGGCCTTTGGCCATGACTTTGGCGCGTTTGAGGGCGCTCTTGTCGAAGACGGGGTGGAGGAGTTCGTCGAGTTTCTGGGGCTCCATGCGGAGGATGACGGTTTTTTCGTCAATTTCGCCGGCACGGAGGAGGTCCATGGCGATTTTTACCATAGCGGCGCCGGTGCGTTTGCCGTTACGGGTCTGGAGCATCCAAAGTTTGCCGTCCTGGATGGTGAACTCCATGTCCTGCATGTCTTTGTAGTAGTCTTCGAGGCGGCCGGCGATGGCGATGAGTTCGGCGGCGCAGGCGGGCATCGACTCTTCGAGTGAGGGATACTTGGCCACGCGCTCTTCTTCGGAGATGCCCTGGAGGGCAGCCCAGCGGCGTGAGCCTTCGACGGTGATCTGCTGGGGTGTGCGGATGCCGGCTACGACGTCCTCGCCCTGTGCGTTGATGAGGTACTCACCGTTGAAGATGTTCTCACCGGTGGCTGCGTCACGTGAGAAGGCAACGCCGGTTGCGGAGTTGTTGCCCATGTTGCCGTAGACCATTGCCTGTACGTTGACGGCGGTTCCCCACTCTTCGGGGATCTGGTTCATGCGGCGGTAGATGATGGCGCGCTCGTTCATCCAGCTGTCGAATACGGCGCAAATGCCGCCCCAGAGCTGGTCCCATGCTGAATCGGGGAAGTCTTTGCCGGTGAAGTCTTTCACGGCAGCCTTGAAGAGGCGTACGAGGTTCTTGAGGTCGTCGACGTCAAGCTCGGTGTCGAGTTTCACGCCTTTTTCGGCTTTGACCTTGTCCATGATTTCCTCGAAGGGGTCGATGTCGGTTTTACTCTTGGGTTTCATGCCGAGTACGACGTCGCCGTACATCTGAACGAAGCGGCGGTATGAGTCCCAGGCGAAGCGGGGGTTGCCGCTCTTTTCGGCCAGGGAGGCCACTGTGTCGTCATTCATACCGAGGTTGAGGACGGTGTCCATCATGCCGGGCATAGAGGCACGTGCGCCGGAGCGTACGGAGACGAGCAGGGGATTGGAGGGGTCGTTGAACTTCTTGCCGGTGAGGGCTTCAACGTGCTTTATTGATTTTTCAACGTCTTCTTTGATGCGTTTTACAACTTCATCCTTGCCGTACTGGGTGTACTCTGTGCACACTTCAGTGGTGATGGTGAAACCGGGAGGCACGGGCATGCCCAGGAGGTTCATCTCGGCCAGGTTGGCGCCTTTACCTCCGAGGAGGTTGCGCATTGAGGCGTTGCCTTCGGCTTTACCGTCGCCGAACGTATAAACTCTTTTCATGGAAAATGTTTGTGTAATTAATATGTGAGTTATTTATTGAGATTTCTATTATTCACGGCTCAGATGAGAGGGGCTGATGAGGGCCAGCCTTCCTTTCATTCCGCAAAGTTAACAATTTTCCACGAAACAATGAAATTTTTTATTATAAATAAGGGTTAAGAATACGGAAATAAGGGTTAAAAGGAGGTGTCGTTCATCTTAATGTATGTGGGACGGGCGTGAAGATGAAGATTTTTTTGGCGGGATGGCGAAAAAAACGTACCTTTGTAAGAATATATGAACCAATCAGCCGGAACGGCACATCGGAACGCTTGTTCCGACCGGGCAACGCGCGGCGAAAGTGCCGGTCTGTTGCCGAAATTTTCTAACGTCCTATGAAACAGAGACTGCAATACTTTGATATGATGAAGGGCCTGGCCATCTACCTGGTGGTGATGGGTCATGTTATTGCGATGGGTGTCAGAGAGATAGACCACACCTTTCTGTTCAAGGCGATAGGCTGCGCGCACATGCCGCTGTTCTTCTTCATCAGCGGCTGGTTCAGCTTCCGCACGGACAAGGTCACGATTGATTTGCGGCTGCCGTCGCTGTGGAAGCGATTTCTGCAGCTTATGGTGCCGCTGGCTGTGGTGCCGACGCTGTGGGTGTGGTACTTCCCGCACAGCGGCATCGAGAGCCCGCTGGACGGCAATCTGGCCGACTTGTGGTGCGACCCGATGAAGAAAGGCTTTTGGTTCACGCTCTGTCTGTTTGAGATTTCGCTGCTGTTTACGGCCGTTTTCCCTCTGCTGAAGCGATGGAAGGGCGTGTGGGCCGATGTCGGCATTTCGGCCGTGGTGTGGGTTGCGCTCTGCGCGGCCGATTATGCGACGGGCCCCGACAGCCGTGCCGCCAACATCCTCGGCATGGGCAAGCTCGCAAGCTTCTGGCTGCCGTTCATGGCCGGCTTCATCGCCTCGCGCCACCGCGAGGGTTTTCTGAAGGCGACAGCTTCGGGCACCTGGGTGACGGTGGCCATTGCGGTGGCGGTCCCTACCCTCTACTTCTGCTGCTATCCGTGGGAGTTTGAATGGCTGACAAACGCTCTGCCCGGCGTGAAATATCTGGTTGCCGGTCTATTGCATATCTCCCTGGCCGTCATCGCCATAGCGGTGGTGCGCCCCTGGTCGGAGCGCGCCTTCAGCCCTGATGCCACGCGCTTCACGGCCACAGTGGCCGGCGTGTGGACGCTCCTGGGCCGCAAGTCGCTGGCCATTTACCTTCTTCATTATTTCTTTCTCTTCCCGATGGGCATCTGCCGCGAGACATTGTTGGGCTTCAACGTGGGCTTCGTACCCATGACTGTCTTCTCGTTCTTAACGGCCGGGTGCATCATCGGCATGGTGCTCATAGCCGACGCTCTCATCAGCAAGTCGCCGCTGCTGGCGCTGCTGCTGACGGGCGACGTGCCCAAGTCGCTTGTCGCCCCGCGCAAGGCTGCGGCATAATCTAAGAATCAACGGCATGGAAAAGTGTTTTTCCCAAACTCTCAGCGTCGTCATCCCGGTCACAGGCCGTGACTGCGTGCGTCTGGGCGAAACGCTGGCCTCGCTGGCAGCGCAGACTCTTGCGCCTCAGCGCATTGTGCTGATTGAGGAAGACTCTGCGAACGAAGAGGCACATATCGTGTGCCGCGAGGCTGCCTTTGACGACGAGAACGTCAGTCTGACTGTCGACGACCGTCAGTACCGTGGCATGGACGCGGCCATCAACCGCGGCATCGCAGCGGTGAAGACGTCGCTTTTCGCATTATTGGCCTGCGGCGACACGGTCTCGCCGGAATTTGTGGAGTATATGACTGAGACGGCTGACTCCGAGACGGATATCTGCGTGAGCGGTGCCGGTTTCTCCGCCGCCATCAATGCGCCGCTTTCAGATTTGAGACTGGGCAAGTTGCTCCGCCGAGGGTGCTTCGACTCATTGCGCGGCATGGTGTTCCGCAAAGCCCTCTTCGAGGATAATATGCTCGAGTTTGTGGACAAGGGCGATGCTTCAGCTGTGAGTCTGGTGATGAGTTGCCTTATGTACTGCCGCAAAATGGCCGTGGTGAAGGAGGAGCTGGTGAAGCGAGCCGACCCAATTGTCAAACCGAGCCGTTTCGTCAAGTCGACCGACATCGACGAGGCGACGGCCATCCACGCGCGGCTGCTGTCGGTGACGGCCGAGCCGTTACACAATGATATATATGAATACGCCTACGATCTGTACAGCCGGCTCTGCGACCGCGCGTTGGCGGCGAATCAGCGCTCGCTGGCACGCCACTTTCTGAAGCAAAAGCTGGTGCAACTGGCGTATGCGAGACATCGCAGCGCGAGCCCCGCCGAGCGCGTGAGGGTGATGCTGATGCGCAACCGTCTGTTTCAGCTGCTGCGCGTGGCGCATCTGTTCACATAATTCAAATGTAGTAATGTCCGAGAAGAAACGCATATTGTATATTGATTATCTGAAGGGTCTCACGATTCTGTGGGTGGTGTGGTATCATACTCCCCACCCTGCTTTTGTGGGCTACTCATTCCGCATCCCGCTGTTCTTCTTTGTATCAGGTATCTTCTTCAAGGCGTATCCGTTCCGGGAGTTCGTGAAGAAGAAGGTGAACACGCTGGTGGTGCCGTTCGTGTTCTTCTACCTCCTCTACTACGTGTGGCTGATATGGATGCACACGCTGAAAGGAGGCACGCTGGAGTCCTTCCCCTATGACTGCATCCTGCAGATTTTTGAGCCGCACACGCGCACGCAGACATTCTTTGTGGACCCGCCGCTGTGGTTCATCTGCTCGCTGATAATCCTGCAGTTCATGCTGTACGGACTGACGCGGGTGGTGCGTCGCGACTGGCTGCTGCTGGTGATTGCCCTGGGCGTGTCGGCCTCGGGCGTATGGTATTTCTACTCCCACGACACATATTTCATGTTCGGCCGATGCCTGCCTTACTTCATATATTATGTGGCGGGATTCGTGCTGGGCAAAGAGCTGATAAACATTGTGGAAGGGGGCCGCGGCAAGCGGTTGCCATGGGCGTTGATGGTGACGTCGCTGCTGGTGTTTGTGACGCTGGCGCTGCGCAAGGATGTGTGGAAGGCACCGGGGGACGTGGAGGTGGTGCTGAACTATATTGAAATTTTCGCCACCATCATCTTCTGCGTGTTTGTGATGAAATATCTGTCCGTGCTGCCGGTGATGAAGCCACTGAAGTACTTCGGCACAAACTCCTACATCGTACTGGGCACGCACGAGATAATTCTGACGCTGATGAAGATGAGCTACAAGCATTTCTTCGGCAAACCCGGTGTATGGGGCGGTCTGGTCATTCTCGCCTGCACAATCGTGCTGCTCGTGCCTGTGATATGGCTGCTCAACAAGAGTTGTCCGACGCTTGTGGGCAAAAACAAACTTTGGATATGAAGAAGAAACGCATAATCATACTGATGCACTACATGGAGCTTGGCGGCGCCGAAATGGCACTGCTCGGACTGCTCCACGCGCTTGATTATGAGAAAGTTGACGTTGAATTGTTCATCTACAGCCACCGCGGCGAACTGATGCCGTTTATTCCCGAGCAGGTGAACATCCTGCCTGAGTTGCCGGCATACGCCGCCATCGAATGTCCCATGAAGCAGGCTCTACTCAAAGGGCATTTAGGCGTTGTCTGCGGGCGTCTCCGCGCCAAACTTGCACATCGCGAGTTCCTGAGACACAACGCCGTGCCTGACGGAGTGCAAGATGCGTCGGTCTTCGGTTATGTCGGGCATTATGTGTCGCCCCGTGTGCCACATATCAGTCCGGAAAAGGAGTATGACCTCGCCGTGAGCTTCCTCACACCCCACAACTTCTGTGCCGACCATGTGAGAGCTGGCCATAAGGTGGCCTGGATTCACACGGACTACAGCAAAGTGCTGGTTGACAAGGAGCTGGAGCTTCCGGTATGGAATCAATTCGACTCGATAATTGCCATCTCCGACGATGTCGCCCGCACGTTCGCAGAGGCGTTCCCGTCTTTGGCGGGTAAACTCACAGTCATTGAGAACATTCTGCCCGCCGAATACATCCGCCGCCGTGCGCAAGAGCCTATGGCAGAGAACCTTGAACGCGGCGAGCTGATGCTGTTGAGCATCGGACGCTTCACTTATCCGAAGAATTTCGACAACATTCCCGGCATGGCGCGCTTCCTCGTGGAGAATCACGGCATCGACGTGCGCTGGTACGTGATTGGCTACGGCGGCGACGAGGAGCTGATAAGGCGCCGCGTCGCTCAGGAAGGCATGGAGCGCCATGTCATAATCATAGGCAAACGCGACAATCCCTATCCTTACATAAATGCCTGCGATATTTATGTGCAACCCTCACGGTATGAGGGCAAAAGCATCACCGTGAGGGAGGCGCAGACGCTGTGCAAACCCGTTGTCATCACGCGTTATCCCACGGCCGCGTCGCAGGTCAATGACGGCGTGAATGGCGTGATATGCGACCTCGACAACGAGGCTGTCGCCGACGCTGTGGAGGCTCTTTTTCGTGACGCAGACCGGCGCCGGGAAATCATCCGCAATCTTCAGCCATCGGACTTCGCCATGCTCTCCGAAGCCGACAAATTACTTTCTATTATACCTTGATTATGAACGAGATACCACACATAATCCATTACTGCTGGTTCGGCCGCAACCCGCTGCCGCAGTGGGCCAAAGCCTATATCGACAGCTGGCGCCGCTATTTCCCGGGCTGGGAGATAAAAGAGTGGAACGAGGACAACTTCGACGTGAACGCCTGTCTGTTCACGCGCCAGGCCTATGCTGCCGGCAAGTATGCCTTTGTCAGCGACTATGCCCGCTTTGCCATACTTCTGCGCGAGGGCGGCGTGTATTTCGACACCGACGTGGAGGTGGTGCGCAGCTTCAGAGACATCCTTGCCGCCGGACCCTTCATGGGTTACGAGACGGACCCCGGCGCGAACGGCCTGCCGTACGGCACCGTCAATCCCGGTCTCGGCCTCGGCGCTGTGCCGGGCATGGAGATTTATCGCGAGATTCTCGACCGCTACGAGAGCATATCGTTCATGGATGAGAACGGCCGGCAGATGGAGGGAACCGTTGTGTATCACACCACTGAAGTCTTTCGCAAGCATGGCCTGCTGCCCGACAAGGCGCCGCAGACGGTGGCGTCTGTAACCATTTATCCCGCGCGGTTCTTCAACCCGTTTTGCGATGCCGATGGCAAGCTTCATCTCACAAACGACTCGCATTCAATTCATTGGTATCGCAAGACATGGACGGGCCAAAGCCCCCTGCGCATTGCCGCCGCACGCATCTCGCACCGACTCCTCGGAAAAGGCCTTTCAGCAAAAATCAAAAAATTGCTTCACATATAGCCCGGTAAATACTGGCTTATCCGCCAAAAATAACTACCTTTGCAGTTATGATTCCCTACAGCTCACATAATTGGTTTTTTTTCATGACAATCTGCGCGTTTGTCTGCGCATTTATCATGTGCCTCCGCAGCCGCAAACAGATGCTGCGCGGCAACAAGTATCCGATTTTGGGCATTATTCTGTTAATCCTATCCTGGTGGTATACGGGTGTGCGTCCCATTAACAAAGAAGGAGACTCGGCCTTGTATTCCACTATTTACAACCTTGTGTTGCGGCATGAATGGACCGACATCAAGGGTTTTGAATCAGAAGGTTTCTGGGCCACAGTCGAATATGCCTGCCTGAACGCACATATGTCGGCAAGTCAGTGGTTCCAGGTCATTGCAGGCTTTTATTTCTTCGGTTTCGGCGTTGCCATCTGGAAATGGATGCGTCGCAATTTCACGTCCGCGTTCATCTTCACCATTTCTGCCATGTCATTTTGGGCTTATGCGACAAATGGCCTGAGAAGCGGTATGGCGGCAGCACTTGGCACAGCCGGTTTGGCTTTCTTCACGAATGCAAAGAACCCAAAGGACATTCTTAGCATTGCCATTGCTGTCACGCTGATGTTTCTGAGCAGCATCACTCACAACTCTATGTGGTTGTTCTTTGCCGCTTCTTTGGCTGCATGGCTGCTTCCCTCCAAAAAAATGCCTTACTATGTTTGGGGGGTATGCCTGCTACTAAGCCCTCTCAGTGGAAGTCTCATCATGGAGCTGGGCGAAGAGCTTATCTCTGACATGCGCCTCGCTTATTACCAGGATGCCGACATGACTATATTCAGTCGCAACGGTTGGCGTTGGGACTTCATTCTCTACAGCACTATCCCGGTTGTATGGTCGTGGTACATCATCAATAAACGCAAATTGGCTGACAAGAGATACATCATCATCACCGAGGTCTATGTGCTCTGCAACGCCGCATGGCTGCTGGTGAATTCGGTGCCATTCTCAAACCGTTTCGCCTACATCAGCTGGTGCATTTATCCCTTCGTAATGTGTTATCCGCTCTTCAAGATGCGAATCTCTAAATATCAGGGACTTATCGGAGGTGCAATGCTCGCGTTCTTCACTGTTTTCACTCTCTTGCTGGCATGAAAACGCTCACCGTCTTCACTCCCGCCTTCAACCGTGCGCACACTCTCGTCCGCACCTACGAGTCGCTATGTCGACAGACCTGTCAGGATTTCTGCTGGCTGGTAGTGGACGATGGTTCTACTGACAACACCCGGCAGTTGGTGGAGGGATGGATTGAGGAAGGACGCATTCCCGTGCGATATATCTACAAGGAAAACGGCGGTCTGCACACCGCCTACAACACCGCCTACGCCAACATAGATACCGAGCTGAACATGTGTGTGGACAGCGATGACTTCCTTCCGGATGACGCGGTGGATGTAATTCTGAAGGAGTGGCGCGAGCGTGGCTCGGAAAATTATGCCGGTCTGATCGGTCTTGACTATTCTCTTGACAATCAGCCTATTGGCGGACTATTTCCGGAAACTCTCACTGAGACGCATGTCTTTGACCTGCGCGCGAGAAAAATCCACGACTATGATTGCAAACCGGTGTACCGCAGCGATTTGACGCGCAAATTTTCGCCGATGATAGGCTTTCCGGGCGAGAAGAACTTCAATCCCCATTACATCGCCATTGAGATTGACCGCTATCTCCCCGTGCTCGTGGTCAACAAAAACTTCTGCTTTGTCGATTATCAGGTGGGCGATTCCATGTCGCGAAACATTGTTAATCAATACTTTAACAGCCCGCGAAGTTTCTGCAAGAGCCGTATCCAGGAAATGTCCCATCCTCGCACATTCCTGTGCAACAACATCCGCCTGGCCACGCACTATGTGGCCGAGTCCATAATAGCCCGCAATGCCGGATTCCTGCGCGAGTCTCCGTGTAAACTGCTCACACTGCTGTGTGTTCCCGCCGGCGTGGCATTGTACTTTTACCTCCTCACAAAGCGCAGAAAATGAAGATATTGCACGTCATAACCTCGCTGAGAACGGGAGGGGCTGAAAAACTGATGACGCAGTTGCTGCCTCGGCTGCGCGATGCCGGCATTGATGCGGAGATTGCCGTCTTCGACGGCATTGCCACCAAGTTTCTGGGTGCACTGAGGCGCGCCGGCATCACTGTCTATCGCCTTGGCGAGCCCAATAGCTTTGTGTATAATCCTATGCTCATCAGCAAGTTGAGTCAGCTTATGTCCCGGTATGACATTGTGCACACACATAATACCTCACCGCAGTTCTTCGCCGCCGTGGCAGCCAAATTCATGCGTCGGAAGCCGATACTGGTTACGACCGAACACAACACAGACAACCGGCGCCGCAACAACCGTCTGGGACGAGCAGCTGACCACTGGATGTACAGCCGCTATGACCTGGTGATTGCCATCACAAAGGAGGTGGAAAGTTGCTTGTTAGACCACC
>CAMBHR010000080.1:0-9835 GCA_945867195.1 uncultured bacterium
TGTGAAAAGAAAATCAAGGCTTTTCTTTTCATATCTCTCGCCTTGCACTAACTTTGCATCCGAAATGGCTTGCCATACAAACCGAAAATACAGGTCTACACTCTATTTTATGAACCAAAATCATACTGTCTCACTTGTTTTCCGCCTGATAACAGTGATTATTTTGCTTTGCTCCGCTAACAATCTGCCGGCCAAAGGGAAAGAAGAAAAGAAAATCTGGGCTTTTGCTTACGGCACTTGTCTCAATGACTCCGTTGTATATGTTTCCGCCATATCGGCTATCCCTGAAGCATCTATCGACAAAAAGAACAACTTTCTCAATAACCGGGCGGCTTATTCCGCCCAGTTCCAACATTATCTCGGCAGCCTCGAAGGAAACAGTTCCAACGTGGCAGCCACCTGCACCGTATTCTACGACACAAAAAAGAGCCGACTGGAAAAGAAATTCGCCAAAATGCGGCAAAGAGCCCAAAAGGACAAGGACCAAAAATGGATGGAGCTGAACGCCGGCGATTTCAACTGGAGTCCGCTCACTGACTGATACACGGAAGGACTGGCTCAGTGTTCTATCTTTCATTCGTGCTGTGAACACACTGCTCCACCCTATTCTTACTTCTGTAACCCCGTTTATATAATTTATGGATACGCTCTATTTCAAAGTGGCGGATGTGTGCTTTGCCATACATGCAGCCCATGCTGACGAGGTTAAAGCGTTGCTGCCTTCATACGCCCCCTTTTATCTGAAAGAATGTTCCGAACCGATTATCCTGAACGCTGAACTGATGGCCGATGCTGTCAGCAGCGAACCCGAAGGAAAGGAATTGGGACAATTTGACTGCGGCGGCACGAACCACGGCATTTACCAAATGGCCGACGGTTATAAAATCTTGATCAGTGACGCTGAGGGCAGACTGGCCTGCGCCATGCTGACGAAAGGCGATTTCAGCAGTTGCCGGATTTCATTGTTCGGCGATGCCACCACACGCCAGTTCGGCATGGGCAACGCGATGATGATAGCCTTTGCCTTTGCTGCGGCTTCACACCAGATCTTGCTGATGCACGCCTCGGTGGTGATGTATGAGGGAAAGGCATACCTCTTCCTGGGAAAAAGCGGCACGGGAAAAAGCACGCACTCGGGACTGTGGCTGAAACACATTCCACAAACGGATTTGCTGAACGATGACAACCCGGCCGTCAGGATTAAGGCTGACGGTGAGGTGTGGGTGTACGGCACGCCGTGGAGCGGAAAGACTCCCTGCTACCGCAACCTCAGCCTGCCGGCAGGTGCGTTTGTCCGTCTGGAGCAGCACAAAGAGAATGTCATTGCACGCGAAGCGAAGCTGGAAGCATACGCCTCCATCCTCTCATCGTGCTCCACCATGATGTGGGACAAATACACTTACCCGGCCATCACCCAAACGGTGGCGGGCGTTATCAGTGCGGTGCCGGCCTTCTACCTGAAATGTCTTCCTGATGAAGCAGCAGCCCGCCTGTGCTGCCAAACCGTTGCTGGGTCATGATACAACAAAGAATTATCGAAGTGCCCAACCACCTGCTGATAGCGGAGGTGAAAAAGGCATTGAACAATGGCAAGAGTGCCACACTGCGCGTCAAAGGCTACAGTATGCGCCTCTTCCTGGACAGTGAACGCGACATCGTGAAACTGGAACCCATCAGCCCGGATGCCGTCAAGGTGCGAGATGTCGTGTTGGCGGAAGTGTCGCCCGAACATTATGTGCTGCACCGCGTCATCCGCCGCAACGGCAGACAGCTGGTGCTGATGGGCGACGGAAACATCCGGGGCACCGAACGCTGCAAGGACTCCGATGTGGTGGGCATCGCTACAGCCTTTTACAGGAAAGGAAGGACGAAGCCCGATACCACTGACGGACTGAAATGGCGCATTTACTCTTCGATATGGCTGGCACTAAAGCCTTTCAGAAGGATTATACTTGGCGTTTACCGCCGAATTTGCTAATGGGGTGTTCCATGACAAAACCCCAAGTTCTCATCTGTAAACACCCCTAACAAATAACACCTGAATTATATGAAAAAGAAACCGGGATTTGAAATGCGCGACGTTTGCGGCGAAAAAGTCATTATTGCCACGGGCATTGAAAACGTGGACTTCTGCAAGATGATTGCGATGAATGAAAGCGCAGCTTATCTTTGGGAAACGCTGGCCGAAAATGAATTCGATGCCCAGACCTTGGCCGACCTGCTCTGCAGCGAATACCAAGTGGACAAGGCTACCGCGCTGGCGGATGCGAACAAGTTGGTCGAGAATTGGCTGGAATGCGGCATTATTGAAGACTGAAGACGTAGGCGCGGACTTTTATTTAGTGGGTCTTGTCAGAACCCACCCTAACGGTTATTAAGCAAACAACACTCATGAACGAACTGACACTGAAATACGGGTGTAACCCCAATCAGAAGCCCTCACGTATCTATATGGAAGAGGGCGAGTTGCCCATCGAAGTGCTCGGCGGACGGCCTGGCTACATCAATTTCCTGGATGCCCTGAACGGCTGGCAACTGGTGAAAGAACTGAAAGAGGCCACCGGACTGCCTGCCGCAGCATCTTTCAAGCACGTTTCACCGGCTGGTGCCGCCGTAGGCTTACCCTTGAGCGACACGCTGCGCAAAATCTATTTCGTGGATGATGTGCAAATTCCCCTTTCTCCCATAGCCACGGCCTATGCCCGTGCACGTGGTGCGGATCGTATGTCGTCCTACGGCGATTTTATCGCGCTCTCCGACATTTGCGACGAGGCAACAGCCCTGCTCATCAAACGCGAAGTGAGCGACGGGGTAATCGCTCCGGGCTACACGCCAGAAGCACTGGAAATTCTCCGTGCCAAAAGAAAAGGCACTTACGTCATCCTGCAAATGGACACGCAATACCGCCCCACTCCCACGGAACGCAAGCAGGTGTTCGGTGTGACCTTTGAACAGGGACGTAACGAAATTGACCTCAACAGCAACAACCTGTTTGACAATATTCCCACAGACAACAAGGAGTTCACCGAACAGGCACGCCGCGACCTGAAAATCGCGCTCATCACGCTGAAGTACACGCAGTCTAACTCGGTGTGCTACGTCAAGGATGGACAGGCCATCGGTATCGGCGCCGGACAGCAGAGCCGTATTCACTGCACACGTCTGGCGGGCAACAAAGCGGACATCTGGTGGTTACGCCAACACCCGAAGGTGATGGCCCTGCCCTGGGTGGAGAAAATCCGCCGTGCCGACCGCGACAATACCATCGATGTGTATATCTCCGATGACTACGAAGACGTGCTGGCCGACGGTGTATGGCAGCAGTTCTTCACGGAAAAGCCCGAACCGCTGACACGCGAGGAAAAGAAGGCATGGATTGCACAAAACACGGAGGTGGCACTGGGTTCCGACGCTTTCTTCCCCTTCGGCGACAACATTGAGCGGGCGCACAAAAGCGGCGTGAAATATGTGGCACAAGCCGGAGGAAGCGTGCGCGATGATCATGTCATTGCCACTTGCAACAAATATGGCATGGCCATGGCATTCACGGGCATCAGACTGTTCCATCACTAATCTCTTGCGAATGGACATTACGACAAGAAAGGCCTCCGATGAGGAAATTGAAAGAGCCATCATCGGAGGCATTACATTTAAAGGAGGTAAGGCCGCTCCGGCTGCCGGCAAAGGCAAAGTGAAGACGAAGGCCAAAAAGAAAGGATATGTCACGGGAGCTCACGGCTCGGGAGCCGCCAAGAAAAAAGCGGACATCCGTACCCGACGCGCCAACAGGCACAAGGGGTGAGGCGGTAGTCAATGTATAATGTTTAAAGTTTGATTTATAAATTGCATGTCCTGCATATTACATATTGAAACATCGACAGACGTTTGTTCGGTGGCACTTTCGCAAGACGGTACTTGCCTGTATGAACAAACCTGCAACGAAGGCCCTTCGCACGCAGCCGTACTGGCCGGCTTCATTGACGAAACGCTGTCGTTTGCCGACAGCCACGCCATACCGCTTGATGCGGTGGCTGTCAGCAAGGGGCCGGGTTCATACACAGGGCTGCGCATCGGCGTGTCGGCTGCCAAAGGGGTGGCTTACGGTAGGGATGTCAGGCTCCTGGCCGTGGATTCTCTCAAAATCATCACGGTACCCACGCTGCTCCATAACCCAGACCTTCCCGATGAAGCTCTCCTGGTGCCTATGATTGATGCACGCCGCATGGAGGTGTATTGCGCCGTGTACAACCGCGCCCTTCATGAGGTGGCTCCCATACGGGCCATGGTGGTGGAGGCGGACACTTTCCTGCCTTGGCTCAGCAAAGGGCCGGTTTATTTCATGGGCAACGGGGCGGCAAAATGCCAGGGCGTTATCTGCCACCCCAACGCGCACTTCATCACGGATGCCCAACCCTTGGCACGCAACATGATTCCCCTTGCCGAAATGGCAATGGCTCGCGGGGAATTTGCTGACGTAGCCTACTTTGAACCTTTTTACCTCAAAGAATTCGTGGCCATCAAAAGCAAGCCCAAGGGACTGGAGACAGGTAGCCTAAAGCGCAATTTATAACATTATTGATTATGGATATTCAGCAACCGAACCATACCGACGAACCTTTCGGATATAACAGTACACAATCTGCCTTGAAACTTCCTGAATATGGCCGGATGGTGCAGCACATGGTGGACTATGCCTTGACCATCGAGAACAAAGACGAAAGGCAACGTTATGCTGAAGCCATTGCCACCATCATGCTGGGACTCAACCCGAAAATGAAGGAGGTGCCGGGCTTTAAGCATAAGGTGTGGGACCATTTGGCTTATATGTCTGATTACAAACTCGATATAGACTACCCTTTTGAAATCAACGAAAAGCTGTCGCAACGGGTGCCACCTAACAAACTGCCCTACCCTAAAGGGGAGATTCGTTTCCGCCACTACGGTAGATTGCTCGAACGTGCCCTTTCACAGCTGGCTGAGATGGAGGAGGGACCGTCACGCGACAGCCTTATACGCCTCATTGCCAACCGCATGAAACGTAACCTGGCCGACTGGAAAGGCGATGGTATTCAGGATGCCAAAGTGGCACACGACATTGCGCTCTATACCAACGGAAAGGTGGAACCGGACTTTGAACGGGACGGACAGGAACTCATGAACATCGGGGAGAACCGCTTCCGTACCCGTAAGAACAAGGGGTTGTTCTGACCCTTTGCCGGACACAAATACCTGATTGAACACCACACAAACAAATGCTATGAGTACGTTCATCATTGAAGGCGGACACAGGCTGAAAGGGGAAATCACTCCCCAAGGAGCCAAAAACGAAGCGTTGCAGGTGATCTGCGCCACACTCCTGACAGACGAAACGGTGCGCATACAAAACATTCCCGACATACTGGATGTCAACAATCTCATTTCGCTGTTGGAAGAGATGGGGGTGGAAGTGCAATGGAACGAGCCAGGCGACTGTACCTTCTGTGCCGCCCGGATTGACTTGGCATACCTACAAAGCAAGGAATTTCTGGACCGTTGTGCTCGCCTCAGGGGTTCTGTATTGCTCATCGGCCCCCTGACCGCCCGCTTCGGCATTTCGCGCATCGCCAAGCCTGGGGGTGACAAAATCGGGCGCAGACGGCTCGACACGCATTTCTACGGTATGCAGAAGCTGGGGGCAAGATTCTTCTTCAACGAGGAGGAAGGCACTTACAACATTGAGGCAAAGAAACTGAAGGGTTCTTATATGCTCCTCGACGAAGCCTCTGTTACCGGCACAGCCAACCTGGTCATGGCGGCTGTGCTGGCACAAGGAACAACCACCATCTATAATGCCGCCTGCGAACCGTACATCCAGCAACTCTGCCATTTGCTGAACAAAATGGGAGCTCATATCGAAGGAATCGCCTCGAACCTGCTCACCATCACCGGTGTGGAAAAGCTGCACGGTAACGTGCAACACCGCATCTTGCCCGACATGATTGAAATCGGCTCTTTCATCGGTATGGGGGCAATGGTCGGCTCCGGACTGACCATCCGTGGAGCCGGCGTGAAATCATTGGGCATCATACCCGAATCGTTCCGAAGGCTGGGCATCAAGCTTTATATCAAGGGCGACGATATTCTCATTCCCCAGCAGAACCATTACCAAATAGAAACCTTTGTGGACGGGTCGTTCATGACCCTGGCTGACGCGCCATGGCCGGGACTTACCCCCGACCTTCTCAGCGTGCTCATCGTGGTGGCCACCCAGGCTCGTGGCTCGGTGCTCTTCCACCAGAAAATGTTTGAAAGCCGGCTCTTCTTTGTCGACAAACTCATTGAAATGGGGGCACAAATCATCCTTTGCGACCCGCACCGCGCCGTGGTGGTGGGTCACGACCACAAAGTCCGTTTGAGGGGTCGCCGCATGGTGTCGCCCGACATCCGTGCCGGCATAGCCCTGCTGATTGCCGCGCTCAGCGCAGAGGGTGTCAGCCAGATTGATAATGTTGAACAGATTGACCGGGGGTACGAATGTATTGAAGAAAGACTCCGACGCTTGGGGGCCTGCATCACCCGAAAGCCTTAACCGACCATCCAGATGATCCGAAGAGAAGACGTTTTCAGTATAGGTTACATAGCCAAACACCGAGGGCTGAAAGGTGAAGTGGAACTTTGCTTCACCGATGACATTTTCGATACCGGCCATTCGCCATACCTCATACTTGACATGGACGGCATCCTCGTGCCTTTCTTCTGGGAGGAATACCGCTTCAAGAATGCAGACACTGCGATTTTCAAATTTGAGGACATCGATACCGAGCAACAGGCTCGCAGTCTGGTAGGCCATGCGGTATGCTATCCCAAAGCGGAAGTGTCGCAGCCGGAGGATGATGAGGCTGCACCCATGCTCCCCAGCTTCAAGGCACTCACGGGCTACACTGTGAGCGACACCGAGAGTGGTCATCTTGGCCAAGTGGTCAGTGTGGATGACTCCTCGGCCAACGTGTTGCTATACATTGAGGATGACTATGGACGAGAAACCATCATTCCCTTTCACCCAGACTTTTTGGTGCAATTTGATTATCCCGGCCGCTCGCTTTTGCTCCGCCTACCGGAAGGGCTTCTGAACCTCAACAATCCGGAGTAATGAACAGAAAAGCCTGAACTTTAACTCTCACCGCAAAAGATGAAACACATTGCGATATTAGGTTCTACAGGCTCCATCGGCACACAAGCGCTGGATGTCATCAAGAACCACCCCGACAGCTTCGAGGCAACCGTGCTCACGGCGGGCAACAACGCTGATTTGCTCATCAAGCAGGCTCGTGAGTTCCTTCCCGACTGCGTGGTCATTGCCAACGAGGCTCTTTATGAAAAAGTGCAGGATTCTTTGGCCAACCTGCCCATCAAGGTGTATGCGGGGCAGGATGCTATCTGCCAGGTGGTACAGCACAGCGAAGTAGACACCGTACTCACTGCCATGGTGGGATTTGCCGGCCTGAAGCCCACCGTGGCTGCTCTGAAAGCCCGAAAGGCTATCGCCCTGGCCAACAAAGAGACTTTGGTTGTGGCAGGAGGCATCATCAAGCAGCTGGCCATCGAGAACCAAACGCCCATCCTGCCCGTTGACAGCGAACACTCTGCCATTTTCCAATGTATCAACGGCGAAACCGAGAACCACATCCAGCGCATCCTACTTACGGCTTCGGGAGGTCCCTTCCGCCACTTCTCACATGAAGAACTGGAGCGGGTATCACCCTCACAGGCATTGCAACATCCCAACTGGAAAATGGGGGCAAAGATTACCATTGACTCGGCCACGATGATGAACAAAGGCTTTGAAATGATTGAGGCTCATTGGCTTTACGGAGTGAAGCCGGAGGACATACAGGTAGTGGTTCACCCCGAGAGTGTAATCCATTCAGCCGTGGAATTCGACGACGGTGCCGTCATGGCGCAACTGGGCACTCCGGATATGCGCCTCCCCATACAATATGCTTTCAGCTACCCCCTCCGCCTCCCCCTGAACGGCGAGAGGCTGGATTTGTTCCGTCTCGGTGCGCTCCACTTTGAACAACCCGACACCCAGCGTTTTCCCTGCCTGGAATTGGCTTATCAAGCGATAGCACAGGGCGGCAATATGCCCTGCGTTCTGAACGCCGCCGGCGAAGTGTGCAACGAGGCTTTCCGTCACGAACGCATTGGGTTCATGGATATTCCCAGAATCACCGCGAAGATGATGGAAAAAGCCGAATTCATTGCGCAACCTGTACTCGAAGACCTCTACCAAACCGATGAACAAGTGCGCCGTCAAACCCGGGAACTGATTGCCAAATCCTAATCCTAATTCCTAATTCATTTATTGATGGAAGTATTCCTTATCCGAGCCCTTCAGCTCATTCTCTGTTTTGCCCTGCTCATCCTGCTGCATGAAGGAGGGCATTTCTTGTTTGCCAAACTCTTTAAGGTAAGGGTTGAAAAGTTCTGCCTTTTCTTCGACCCTTGGTTCACCCCCTTCAAGTTCAAACCGAAGAACAGCGACACCACCTACGGCATAGGCTGGTTGCCACTGGGAGGCTATGTCAAGATATCCGGCATGATCGACGAGTCGATGGACGTAGAGCAAATGAAGCAACCGGTAAAGCCTTGGGAGTTCAGGGCAAAACCGGCTTGGCAACGCCTCTTCATCATGATTGGTGGCGTGCTGGTCAACTTCGTGCTGGCTTTTGTCATCTACTCGGCTGTGCTGTTCACTTGGGGCGAGAGCTATATCCCCATGAAGAACTTCACCCATGGTTTCAAGTTCAACACACAAGCCCAAGAGCTGGGCTTCCGCGACGGCGACATCCTGCTCGGCACAGACACCAAAACATTCGAGAAGTTCGTTGGCAATGTCTACCGCGACCTGAGCGAGGCCCGGATGGCCAAGGTGCTGCGCGGCAATCAGGAAGTGGACATCCCTCTGCCCGGCAATCTGAACATGCTGGAAATGATCAAGCAAGAACCGCGCTTTGTCGAAGTGCTCATACCTGCCATTGTTGACAGCGTGGTAGAGGGAACTGCTGCCGCAAAAGCCGGGCTGCGCCAAGGCGACCGTATTATCGGTTTCAACGATGCCCGCCTCACCACAGTAAACGAATACAACATCGTCAGCGGCACCATGCACGATATACTGGCCGCCGCCTCCCCAGCCGACAGTGCCCGGCTGCGTAACGCCACTATCATTGCCCTTCATCCCGGACAGGAACATCCTGACACCATCCATCTCATGCTCGACAAAGAATACAAGATGGGCATTGTGTGGGCCAACCCGATGATGAAGGAATACCAAATGACCACGCGTAACTACAGCCTCTTGGAAAGTATCCCCGCAGGCTTTGCCCATGGCTGGCAAGTGCTGTCCGGCTATGTGGACGACCTCAAATACGTCTTCACCTCTGACGGAGCCAAGAGCGTGGGGTCGTTCGGCACCATCGGCAGCCTCTTCCCCGCCACTTGGGACTGGTGCCGCTTTTGGGAACTTACCGCCTTCATCTCGCTCATGCTGGCATTCATGAACATACTTCCGATACCGGCCCTTGACGGAGGCCACGTGTTCTTCCTCCTCTGCGAAGTCATCACCCGCCGCAAGCCGAGCGACAAGTTCATGGAGCGTGCGCAAACAGTGGGCATGACACTCCTGCTGCTGCTCATGGCATTGGCCATCTTCAACGACTTCCGCAACTTCCTGTTCTAAGAACCCGGAGCTTGTTTCCCGACAGCCCGGTGCAAACCTCCGTCCGGCCTTTCATTCCTTACTATTACTGTCCGCTAAACTTTAGATGATATTTGAAAAAATAGGGCTGATTCCATT
>CAMBHR010000081.1:0-9653 GCA_945867195.1 uncultured bacterium
AGTTCTGGAGTCAATTCGTTTAATGACAATTCCTCTTTACCCAAGAAGTTGACAAGCAACGGAGTGCCATCTCACGATTGTAAGCAGCCTCAAAGTGACCTTCTTCTTTGTCTTTTTCTATTTTTCGACGAGAATTTGCGAAGAAATCGGTTCCCATTTTTACTTCTCTACGATGACTGATACAAACTATTCAAACAGATAGCCGTAGTTGTTTTGCAACGCCTCAAATTCTGTTTCGCAGCGATTGTGCAGTTCTTTGTCTCTGTCCTTGAATATCTTTATCGCTTTCTCTATCTCTTCCTTTACGGTTCTTCCAGCTTCAAATATGGGTCTAAGCTCGTCTTTGAAATAGTCGATAAAAGGTGCATAGTAGTAGCCTATCTCTTCTATCATGAAATAGAAGGTGTCGTAGGCATCTTTCAGATCCAGTTTCTTTTCTCTTACATCTGCAAGTGTCTGGAGACGGAGTATTTCTATGTTTTCCACCTGAGCTGACACCTCTTGGGTGGTCTTCACTTGATGAAAGTAACGATCGATAAAGGCGTTGCGCTCATGTAGGTTGCGCTTGTAGAACAACTCGCGATCTTTTTTGTCTGCCTCGTTCTTGTTTACTTCTTCAAAACGTTCGGCATGTACACCTGATAAGGCTACTGCCATTCCACCGACATCCATAACGAGCTTGCGGTCTCGGGCTATGCGGATTACATAACCTTCGAGTCCGGCATGTTCACCAGTCACAATGCGAAGTAGGGTGCGGTTCTTGGAATAATAAACAAAAGGACGAAGAAGGAAACGGAGACGTTCTGGCTCGGTTTCTGCCACACGCATGAATGGCTCCATTTGGTTGCAGGGGATGGTGGCAACCTTTCCTGTACTACAATTTTTACAGAGTTTGTATGAATTTACGTTTTTATTTAAGTAGTCCTGTAATGTTTCTGGGGCACCTTGCAGGAATATCAGTCCACTTACAGAAGGCGTTTCCACTTCGCGCACTCCGCCTCTGTTCCTATGACGGGGGACATATTTTATGGTCTTATGCACAAAATGGGTTACTCCATCTTTCTTTAGCAGTTCTTCTATCGACTTTACTTTTTGATTGTGTACAAAAAGATAACTCCATGACGTGCAGTTATCTTTATCGTCATTATTTGGAACCACTTTGGGAATGGATTCGCTTTCTTTCTCAGTATCAGTTTCCTTGTTCACCTGCGAACAATTCTTTATCGCTGAACCAGTCAATTCGTCTGGATCAGAAACGTGTGTGCCCTCTGGAAATTCATTGCTTTCAGATGTCTGAAAACGCTTTGTTTCGTCGGCTGTAGACTGAGAAACCGTGCAATCCTGCTTCATAACCTCTCCGCTACTTTATGTCACTGTTGGCTTCCATCACCTGGGATGACGATGCCAATGTTACAATCACATTGTTCATAAATTCATACTATCTGTGTGTATGTTTGTCCAGTTATGGGATTCAATGTTTCACAAATCAAATGTGCTGATTGCGCCGCATTTTCACCTCATACTGGCTTTGTTTCTCTACCTCTTTACGTACTGTTTTCACATGATAAAACAGTATCTACTTTGCAAACGTACTACTTTTCCTTCACTTCTTATCATTTTTGAATGAAAAAGTTTAGCGCCCCCCTGAATTTTCCCAAAATGTTTTACAAATCCGCCTTTTCAAGGCTTCAAAAGTCCTTTATTGACAGCATTCTTTCTCATTGTGCATGTTTTATCATGTAAAAACAATCACTCTACCCTCCATTTGTTAAACACTGCCATTCCTTCTTCTCTTTATTATAATAGGTAGTCTCCTCCCATCAAACATCACCGCATCTGCTTTACCGAGTGATAGCTCAATATAAGATCCATCAAAGGTTCCTATTCTGTTCATCGCCATATCAGTCTTCCGGGTGATGACACAAAATGAGAGCACTAAAGGTTCCAATTCTCTTTATAATCCTCTTATTTGCCTCGTTGATTCTTGATATATCGATGGAGTTCAGATACACTTGCGTCAACTTTTTCTCATAAAAAGAGCGAAAAACTGCCATAAAAAGAGAGTATCAACGCCGATATTTTGCCAGTCATAAAGAAAAAACTACAACTTGCTTGTTGACTCTATAGTTTCGCACAAGGGTATGCAGGCGCATTTCACCCTGCTTGGCCGCACGGGATTCGAGCGCAGGAAGAAGGGGAAATCGTGGGTTTGGAACGACGCGCTGAACGGGGTGGAGTTCGACCGCCCTCCCCAGGTGGTCAACTACAGGGGGATAGAACTGAGCACCGCCGACGGCGATACGTTCTTTCCCCGACTCCGCTCAAAATGGATGGACGCGCGGCATGGCATCAACCGCAAAGCATTGGAAACGAGGGCTGACGAACGTATCTGCACCATCGGCAACAAGCTCTATTTCAGCCAGCAGAAGGACGAAGGCTGCTACCGTATCAAAAGGCGCAGCGACGACTTCCGTATGTTCGTCGTGGAGGAGCGGTGTCAGAATGAAAATCCCAACCAGCCGGCATTTGATGAGTTCATGATCATCAACAAAGCGGGCCGGCAACTGGAGATTGCGAGAGCTACCTGACGAGCCGCCGGGCCGGAGGTGCGGACGGGGGAGTTGCAGGAGGTCGTCATGCGCCCGGCCACCGAGGAGAAGGGAGCGTAACGCACCGCCGTTTAACAGAAGTTCAGATTGTTAATTCCGGAAATGCGGATTTGGAGTTTCGCATTTCTATGCTTATATTTGCTGTAGCAAAAGGAAGAGAGCCATGACCAAGGTTCTCTTCCTTTTTTTCTGCCCCTGCTTTCGGCGTTACGGGGCCGGGCTTCGGTTTTTCAAAGCCTGGTCCAGGATTTTCTAAGCCTGGACTTGAAAATTCTAAAGCCAGTGTGAAAATTTTCACAGCCCGTGCCGTAAATCCGGCCCGGCGAGTTGCCACGACGAAGCCTGGCCCGAGAAAAACGAGGCCGGGCGTTGTGACAGGATTGTCCGCGTTTTATAGACACGAAGGTTAAAAATGTTAATGCAACCGCGCTGCCGGACAAAAAAATAGCCGGTTGAGTGTCATCAACTGGCCAAAAATTCCGCGCTATCCTGCTTCTGCATTCATGGCGCACAGGCTCACATGATTCCGGACTTTAGCCCATAGTCTCCCAACTGTGTGCGGTTTCCCATGCCTTATCCTTCATCGTACACGCCTCCCTGCTGCACACGCGGCTCTGCGGACTCGCGTCAGAAACGGTACATCACGCCCAGGCGGCTCTCGAAGGTGTTGAACCGGAGGTCGGGGTGGTACTTGTAGTGCGAATGGCGGAAGTAGGCGGAGGTTTCCCAACTCAGGCGCACGTGGGGGCCGAGGGCGTATTCCACCACAGGCGTGAGGATGGTGAAGGTGGTGTTGCCACGGTCGCCCTGGGCATTGAGGTAGAGGGGGTTGACGGTGCTGAGGTCCTTGCCTTCATAGCCTTTCCACGTGAAGATTTTGTAGTGCTGGAAGCCCAAGGTGAACAGGCCGACGTGGCCGAAGTCGAGACAGGTGGTGCTTTTCACGCTGTAGCCACTGCCGAGGTTGTAGTTGCGGTCGATGATGTTGTAATAGTCCGTCAGGCAACCGCCCAGCAGGATCCCGCCCAAATGGATGCTCTGGCTGATGGACATCAGGTTGTGCAGGCCGGGAAAACGGTAGGCTATGCCGGGACCGATGGAGGCTGCCTCGGAAATCTTGTAGGGTATGTTGCCCGTGCCGTCGGCCACTTCCTCGGCATCGAAGTAGTTGAAATACTGGAAGAGGCCGACCATCAGCTCCATGTCGGAAACGGTGGGGAGCTGGCGGCCCCACAAACGTCCCATGAGGTTGACGCGGCTGACAAGGGGCTGGTTGCCCGAAAGGCCGAAGGTCAGGCCCAGGGTGAAGTGGTCGTAGGGCTGGTTGTTCTCTGTGTCGAAGGGCGAACCGTAGATGCCGCGCAACTCTATGTAGGGGTTGTGCTCGCCACGGAAGAGGCTGCCGCCGTCGGCCAGGTAACGGTCGCCCATGCCTATCTCAAAGGCCACAGGCAGGCGGTCGTAGTCGTGGTAGAGGTAGCTCTCGGGACGCACGCGCCAGGCTTCGCCGGTGAGCAGGCGGTTGAAGGCACGCGGCGGACAGAAGATGCCGGCGGCCAGCTCGCTGAGGAAACGGGAAAAGCCGCGACGGCTGTCGTTGAGCAGCAGGGAGGACATACGGAAGGTGACCTCGCCCAAAGCGATGCCGCCCAGGGTGGTGGCCATGAGGTCGTTGATGGCGGGTGGCTCTATCTCGGCACACGTTTCCCACATCAGGCTGCCGGCCAAGGCGTAGGGGGCGGACTCCCAGAAGTTCATGCCGCTGGAACGGGCGGTGTTGAAGTAGAGGTTGCCGTGGTAGGGATGGGCAAAGAGGTTGGTGGAGAACTGGTCGTTGTCCCACACGAAGCCGTGCTTGATGTTGTGCTTGATGGTGGAGAGGCTGATTTTGGCAAAGTCTTCCTGCATGACGTAACGGTCGAAGGCCCAAACGCCGACGTTGAGCCCGAAGGTTTCGACGGCGGCACGCCACGGATGTTTGCCGGTGGACGGGGCGAGGACGGGAGCCGTTTTCCGGTCGGGGTGAAGGCTATCGGTCAGGAGGGTTTCTTGGCCGCAAATGACTGTGGGAAGGAGGAGGAAGCTAAGGAACAGGAGGATGTTTTTTCGCATAACAGTAGGAAAAAGGGTGGAGGATGCGGACAGGGATTTCTCAAAAACTGTCTGGCAGGAGGCTTGATGTACCAACGGCTCAACGGCCCTGGAAGATGACACTGACTTCGACAAGTGCCTTGCGCTCGTAGCTGGAATCGCGGTCGTAAGGACGGGTGAGTCCGTAGCCGCCCATGGCCTGGAGGTTGAGGCGCGGGGTGACGGCCCACTCCAGTCCGGCACGGGCCTGGAGGCCGTACATGCGCTCGGGGGTGTCGGGGGCGGCGTTGTCGAAGCTCTCGATGTGGGCAAAGCCGAGGTCGAGGGGCATACGCAGACGGCGCGACAGGGGGAGCAGGAGGCCGCGACGGTAATAGAGGCAGCCGGAGAATTTTTCGTCAAGCCCTATCCACTGGGTGCCGATGCCGAGCTGGGTGTAGAGCATCCGCCCCAACAACCGCACGCCACCGCCGCCCTTGGCGGTGTTGCCGCCGGAAAGGACGAACTGCACCTGGGTGAGGCTGTCGATATTGACCAGGCCTATCTTGCGGTGGGAGGGACTCTTGCTGTAATTGACCAGACCTATCTGCCAGCCTTTCTTGCGGTCGCTCACATTGGCTACGCCTACCTGCCAGCCGTGAAGGTTGCCGGCATAGTTGAAGACGGCGGTCTGGAGACCTCGCATTTCACTCTGCGTCACATTGACCAGACCGGCCAGCTGCAGACCGCCGTCGACACGGACGGCGATGTTGGCCACACTGGTGAGTTGCGCGCCTCGCAGGGTTTCGCACACGACATTGTTGACTGTGGAGAGCTGGAGGCCGTTGTGGACGACGGAGACGTTGGAGAGTGCGGCGAGCTGCAGGCCGTCGTAACGGCGGGCGGCGTTGACGAGCAGGCCGACCTGTGCTCCGCTGCCGTGCCGGCCGCCATGGTTCATCAATGCGGAGAGCTGCAAACCGTTCTGCCGCCGGCCGGCCACATTGAGGAAGCCGGAGAGTTGCAAGCCTCGGGCATCGGTCTCGACCACGTTGGACAACAATTCGATGCCGACACCGCGCTGGCTGTAGAGGTTGGACAGGAGGCCGAGATGGAAGGCGGTGGGAACGCTGTCTGCCGACCGGGACGGGAGTGTGAGGGCCAGGTTGAGCCGATGGGACAGCGGTTTGCTCGGCTCGGCGGCCCGAAGCTGGGGAAGGGTGATGAGGACGGCAAGTGCCAACAGGAGGTATCTACGCATGGGGTGTTTGGTTTGCTGGGGTTGGTGGGTAAGAGTTGATGGAGGTCCATAGCCGTACGGAACTCTATCTCCCGTTATGGGATGGGCAAAAATAGATATTATCTTCCAAATCCGCTAAAAACTTTTAAAAGGTATTACATTTGTGCCGTCAATTATTTCGTATCATTAAAGAATTTGTGTTGTGGACTTCACTGCCTCGCCCTTTGCCTCGCCGCTGTATCTGCTGGCCAAACCGGCCGGCTCGCGCTGTAACCTGGCCTGTAAATATTGCTACTACCTGGAGAAATCGCTGCTCTTCGAGAAGCATTCGCCGCAAGTGATGGACGATGCTTTGCTGGAGAAGTTCATCCACGACTACATCGGGGCGCAGACTACGCAGGAGGTGCTGTTTACGTGGCACGGCGGGGAACCGCTGATGAGGCCGCTGCAGTTTTACAAGAAGGCGGTGGCGCTGCAACGGAAATATGCGACAGGACGGCGAATTGACAATTGTCTGCAAACGAACGGGACGCTGCTGACGGAGGAGTGGTGCCGGTTTTTCAAGGAACAGGGATGGCTCGTCGGGGTGTCGGTGGACGGTACGCAGGAGATGCACGACGCTTACCGCAAGGCGAAGGGGGGTGGACCGTCGCACCACAAGGTGATGCAGGGGATAAGGCTGCTGCAAAACCATGGGGTGGAATGGAACGCGCTGGCGGTGGTGAATGATTTTAACGCTGAGCACCCGAAGGAGTTTTACCGTTTCTTTAAAGAGATAGGGTGCCGGTTTATCCAGTTCACGCCTATCGTGGAACGGCTGCTGCCGCACGCTGACGGACGGCAACTGGCGGCCGTGGAGGAAGAAGGGACGGGGGGGATGATGCCGTTTTCGGTGAGCCCGGAACAATGGGGGGATTTTCTCATCGGCATCTTCGACGAATGGGTGAAGGAGGACGTGGGGGAGTATTTCGTGCAGCTGTTCGACGCTACACTGGCGAACTGGATGGGGGTGCAGCCGGGCATCTGTACGCTGGCACGAACTTGCGGACACGCGGGGGCAATCGAATGGAACGGGGATGTGTTTGCCTGCGACCACTTTGTGTTTCCGCAATACCGGCTGGGGAATCTGAGGGAGAAGTCGCTGGTGGAGATGATGTACAGCCCACGACAACAGGAGTTCGGAAGGGCGAAGCAGACGGCCTTGCCGCGTCAGTGCCGGGAGTGCCGTTGGCTGTTTGCCTGCAACGGGGAATGCCCGAAGAACCGCTTCGCACGTACGGCGGACGGGGAGAAGGGGCTGAACTTTCTTTGCAGCGGCTATCGACGTTTCTTTGAACACGTGGCTCCTTACATGGACTGGATGAAACGGGAACTGATGGCGAACCGCCCGCCGGCGGGCATCGTGGACTTGCTGCGGAATGACCCAAAGGCTTTTGGCTGATTTTCCTTGGCCGGAGATGGAATGAAGAGAAGGGGATGGACTGACAGGAGGAGGGGTCAGACGGTCCAAAGGAGCTGCACGGAGAGGTCGTTCTTCCATGAGGAGGGGATGAGTTCGGTGCCGCTGGAGATGGTGTCGCGATTGAAATAGTGGGTGGCGGTATAGCGCAAACCGAAGGTGAGGGTGCGGAACAGCTGGCATTGGCCTACGACCACGGCGCGCATTCCATGATGGGAGAAGGAGGGGAAGGAGGATGTCTGGTACAACTGGGGCTCATAGGCGTAAAGGGCTGATTCGCTGTCGTCGGAAAAGAAGAGGGAGGTGAAGGTTTTTAACAGAAAACGGGAATGAACGGGCCAGGTGGTGCGCTGGCACAACATCCATCCTTTGCTCTGACGGCCGCTCTGACGTACGGCGTAGCTGCCATCAGCCTGTAAATGGATTTCACCCCAAGCAGCGGAATGGGTCCACGAAGCGCGGAGCTGATGACGGCTGCGGTATTCTAACTGCTCCAGCCCGCTGATGGTTTGCTGGCGGGTCCTGAAACGGTAACGCAGGCACAGACGGTGGTCGCGCGACAGGCTGACACGACACTGCAGGGTGAAAGCGGCACCGTTGGAACCGCTTTCTAAGGATTGATAGGTGGGACGGAGAAAACGGTAGAGGTCGACGTAACCGGACCATTCGGTGTTTCCCGCAGGACGGTACTGGGCACTGAACATGATGCCTTCTTCATTGGCTACCCTGCTGCCCTGACTGAGGGCTTCGCCATAAAAACTGGTGAAACGGGAGGAGAAATGACGGTACTGTAGCTGGGTCCGCCACCGGGAATTGAACCGGGCACTCCACGTATGTTCCATAGCGTAATGGCCATGGTCGTCAGTGGCTACTTCGCCCTGCAACTGCCAACGGGGGCGGCTGTAATAGTAGGAAAGGGAAGCGCAACCGCCATCGCGGCCACGGAAATAGGATATGTTGTAGGGATGGTATTCGGGACATACAACCCGGTCGAAATGAAGGCCGTACAGGTCGAAAAAGATGCCGTAACGGGTACGCGAAAGGCCGAAATGGGTGCCGTAGGTGAACGCGCCTAACTGTCTCCTGCGCTCTATCTCCGAGAGAGTGCGATGCTGGCCGGTGGTGAGGATGCTGCGGACGGTGTCGCCCGCTTCGGTGGTACGCGCATCCAGCCGGCGGTAGGAAAGGAAGGCCATCATTTGCCAGGCATTCCAACGGCAGGAAGCGGCCACTCCACGCAAATACCGGTACTCGTCCATGCCGGTATGGGGACGGAAGTCCAAGGGCTTGAAACGCTGGATGCCTCCCGAAACGTCTCGCTGGGAATATAGCTGTTTGCCGAACAACAAGCCTCGGCCGCCTCGTAATTCGTAATCGCCGGCAACTATGCTCCAACGCTCTTGCTTGGGACGAAGATAAAAGTAACCGGAAAGGTAGTCGTAGGGATAAAATCCGTGCTTTCCCACGGGTTCACCGGCATCTTTCTCCATATTGAACCCGTACGTGGCCTCCAGGCCATGGGTGTAACGGTAACGTACCCGATGGTGCAGGTTGTTGCCCATAAAATAGTTGAACTTGGTGGGCTCTTGTTCAGTATAACCGGCACGCTTGTAGAAAGGGATATCCAAAAGGCTCTGGAACTGATGCTTTCCTGCCGTCAAAAGCATGACCAACCTCTGTTGGCGCGACAACTCTTCCTGCTGACGGTACAACGACAAGGGGTACACGCTGTCACAACGCAGGAAAAGGGAAAGGTAACGCCGGAGCCGGTAGTCTAAATACTTGACATACTGCAACTCGCCCAACGAGCGGAAACCGCGCTTCCGCTCGCGATAGGACAACAATGAATCTGCCTGAGCTTCTTCCAGAAAAGGGAAATCCAACAGCTGCTGCCGCGTAACCAGATTGATTTGCAATGGCCTGTGTACTCGAAGCTCTAACTCCTCCATCGCTGCTTCTGTCACCTCCGTGCCTTCCTCACCTTCCTCTTCTAACTTTCCCTCAAAATAGTCCGCCACAAATTCTTCCCAAGTCATGTACGGGCCGTCTGCCACCTGCGAAGCTAGCGGCAAACCTAACAGGAACAAAAGGAAACTGAGAACGAAACGGTACAAAGTCACGGGAGATGTATATAGAAGGTGAATAATCTAAGCAGGGATGCCGGATGAGGGAAGCAACAGGGCGGATGCAGGAAGCAACAGGGCGGAAGGCTATCCCTTGAAAAAGCAAATCCCTCCCCCGGGACTGGCCCGGAGAAGGGAATGCGACTTGATTT
>CAMBHR010000082.1:0-9493 GCA_945867195.1 uncultured bacterium
ACGCCCCACGTGGACTTTCACCACAGATGTATGACATGCCCGTCATACCAAAAAAGGAGTTGCGCCGTTCAGCGCAACTCCTGTCTATATCAACCTATAGGGTTGGAAAATATTTATTCAGTAAGGTAGTCCGTAATCTCTAAGCGGTCAATGTCTGCTTCTCCGAAGGAAGCACCGCTTTCAGGCAGAATGTAAGCGTGTCCGAAAAAGAATACGTCGTCCTTGAATACGGCAGTGTGTCCCTCTCCGTCGATAGCAGTGGGCTGTGCGTAACACGGACCGAAATTACGGCCGTCCTGGAAGTGAGAATAGCCCGTAGCAAACATCTTTTCAGTGGGTGTCACAACATATTCGCCCGGTTTCCAGTAGAAGGTCAGGTCTTGGCAAGAGAGACCATCCAGCCATCCGCTGATACGTCCCATTTCGCGGCTGGGCGAGTATACGAGCACGCACTCAGTGGGCACCATATTGCCGTCCGCGTCAGCAGAGAAGAGCCAGCTGTAATAGTTACCGATGGCAAATTCGTACCAGTCGTTCTTGGGCTGCGTCATGATATGAGTGGCGGATACTTTGGTATTCTCACCCATTACCTGATACGTACGTCCATTTGCCTCGGTGGTGAGGGTAATGGTTTCAGTGCCCAAAGTAATGACAACGCCGTTGTCAGTTTCGACAAAGGTACCCGTGATTGAATTCTCCTCATCCAATTCACAGCTTACAGTGTTGTCAGCGTTGAGCGAAATGACGCGACCGTCGGCCAGAAGCCAGTCGCCGAGGTAAGAAATTTTGTTACCCTTAATGGCGGTGAAGACACCCTTGTCAGCAAGCTTTCCACCGTCGACCGTATAAATATTCACTGTCATCTTACCCAAGTCATTCTTGTAAGCGATGGTGATACGGGCGGGCAGTTCGTACATTGACTCGTCATAGTTAGCCTGAATGACGCCGGTAGCACGGTTATAGGTAACCTTACCCTGGCTAAACACGTTAGCGCGACCGTTGGCAGTGTTGTAGGTGGTAACGTCGCACACAGTGTCATTCTCCTCGGTTACGTAGAGGTTCACTGTGTAGGAGGTACCACCGTCCTCGGTATAGTCATTGACATAGATGCCGAGGTCGGGGGTGGAAGGATAGTGAATGGCGCCGGGACCTTCCTCAAAGTTGTCGTTACAGGAAGTGATTGCCAAAGCAACGGCAGCGAAGGCAACCAGTTTCTTCATATATTTCATAAGAATATGCTGTTAAAGGATTAAACTACTATTCCGTCGGCCAGTTGCGCTCCAAGTTCTTGTTCACGGTCAGGTCGTTGGAAGGAATTTCCCAAACCCAGTGGTAATCGTTGGCAGGCATGTTAAGATTGGTAAAGCCATCGGTAGAGATAAGGAAACCGGCTGCGAGAGCCTGCGGCTGCATACGCTTGCAAGGCATACCCCAACGCTTGAGGCACTCCAGACGGAAACCTTCGCCGCACATTTCGCGTGCCCACTCGTTCTTGATTTCATTGAACAGGGCGATACCAGAAATGCCGGTCAGTTCGCTGGCCTTTCGGTTGGTGCGGAGGGCATTGAGGAAGTCAGCACCTCCGCCATCAATGCGGTTTTGAGCTTCAGCGGCAATGAGGTACATCTCTGCTACGCGGAAAGCCTTGGTCATGTTGTAGTATTCGTACTCACCCGTCTGCTTGAGTTCGTCGTTGCCCGGGAACTTGGTGAGGGTGTAAGCATGCTCGTCAATGATGTCGCCGGCAGCAGCACCCGTCTTGGCAAAGAAATAAGTTTTGCGAAGATCCCCTTTCTCATACAGGTCGATAAGTCCCTGTGTGGGCAGGTACTCAGGACTGTACATATTGAGCTGGGTGCTGAAGCTGATGTACACACCGTACATGGTGCTGCGCTCGTCAACCGTCTGCTGCGGCTCGTAAATCAGCTCCGAACTTACATCTTCCTTCCACATGGCCTTGAACTCGTTCTTGTCGGCACAGAGGGGGTATTTGGCAATGACCTCCTTGGCGCAATCCACGGCGTTCTGGTAATTCTTCATTTGCAGGCTTACACGTGCCTCGAGTGCCTTGGCCACATTGTAGTTAGGCGCAGTATAGTCCGTGTTGTCCTTATCCTCGAAAAGTTCCTCTGCCTTGGTGAGGTCCTCGCAGATGAGCTTGTAGGTATCAGCGAGCGAAGAACGGCTGGGCTTTGCATTCACGTCGACCGTGGTAACGAGGGGCAGACCGAGCGTCTTGTCGGCAGTCTCGGGGTCATACTCCTTGCAGTAGCGCACCACCATGTTGGCATAGGCATAAGCACGGGCGAAGTAGGCCGTAGCCTTGTACTTCTTGATCAGTGCTTCGTCGTCAGAGCCTTCCTCCACCTCAATTTGGTCAATGTTGTTGATGACGTTGTTGGCGTTGGAAATCATGCCGTAGTTGGTAGTCCAGGCACCATCGCCATCGGTGGTAGAGGAAGTGAAACGCCAGTTGTGATACTGCATACAGGTGGTACCGGTGGTGCGGAGGTTGAAGAGGTCGCTTTGGAGTTCTGAAACGGTGCGACCGGCAGTGGCTGCACTACGCAGGTAGGCCAGGATACCGATATGGTAGTTGGTAGCATCGGAAACG
This sequence comes from uncultured bacterium, assembly GCA_945867195.1. Classification (GTDB taxonomy): domain Bacteria; phylum Bacteroidota; class Bacteroidia; order Bacteroidales; family Bacteroidaceae; genus Alloprevotella. The sequence goes on from CAMBHR010000082.1 coordinate 2,615, forward strand.
TACTTCCAGGACTTCTCAGCCGGCAGCGAAGTTTCGGGATACTGGTCGAGCTCGCAGGAGGTCAGCGCAGTGGCGGCCAGAGCGGAGCACAACAGGGTTTTCAATATATATTTGTTCATTGCGTTTTAATTGTTAAAGGTGAATAGCAGTGAATGCCTTGCCGGAGGGAAGCGTCCGCTCCGGACTTTGGGCATTGACGGACTAAATCTTTAGAAGGTAACTTCCACGCCGAGGGTGAACTGGCGGGTAGAAGGATAGTTACCGATAGCCAGGTTGGAGTCAAGTTCGGGGTCAGCGCCGCGATACTTGGTCACCGTCCAGAGGTTACGTGCCGTAGCACTGAAGCGTACGTTCTGCAGGAAGCGGGTAGGTTCAATCAAGCGCTTGGGAAGGTCGTAAGAGAGCGAGAGGTTCTTCAGACGCATGAACGAAGCGTTCTCGAGCACGTGGGTATCGAACTGCGTGTCATACTTGAATGCGGGAAGTGCGGCCTTGTCGCCCGGCTTCTTCCAGATGTTCAACATGTCGCGGTCCTGGTTGAAACCGTTCTGCGCATTGGTGGCAGAGGCAGCGAAGAAGTAGTCATTGTTCACCATGTACTTGCCCAGCATGAAGGAGAAGTCAGCATTCAGCGTCAGGCCCTTCCAGTGAGCAGCCAGACCGAAACCACCGGAGTGGGGCGTGAAGCGCTTCTTGCCCGTGTTCTGGTACAGGTCGTCGCTGTAGCTCTTCGTCATCGTTTCAGGGTTAAAATCATAACCGGGTTCGCCGCTGTAACCCACTTTGTACCACATGGGCGCACCGTCATTCTTGTCCACACCTGCGTAGATAGGCATGTAGTAGTTCAAGCTCTCGCCCACCACGTAGTTGAGCAGGTAGTTGTACATAGGCCATTCCTCATAGCCGTAGAACAACTCGTCAATTTTGTTCGTGTTGTAAGCATAGTTGGCGTAAACGGTGAGGTAAGCATCGCGGGTACGGAAAGCATCGACGTTGAGTTCGAGTTCCACACCACGGTTCGACATAGAACCGATGTTAAGCATCTGGGCGCTGAAGCCGGTGGTGAAAGGCAGAGGCACACTCATGAGCATGTCCTTCGTCTTCTTGTGGTAGACGTTGATGTCCACATTGATGCGGTCGTAGAAGCGGGCCATGAAACCGACGTTGGTCTGGATTTGCGTTTCCCATCCCAGCTCGTCGTTGGCAGGCTGCTGGAGCAACCAACCACTCTGCCCCAGGTACTGCGTGGTACCGATCAGACCGAGGCTGTTGTAGTTACCGATGGAAGAGTTACCCGTAGAACCCACACTTACCTTGAACTGCAGGTCGGTGAGCCAGCCGCGTGTCTCGGCGAGGAAGTCTTCACGCGATACGTTCCACATCACACCGCCGCTGTAGAAGTTGGCGGAACGGTTCTTGCGGCCGAAGCGGGAGCACTGGTCGTTACGCACGGTGAAGTTGGCGTAGTATTTGTCCTTGTAGTTATAGTCAGCACGTCCGAAGAACGAGAGATATTCGTTCACATAGGAGCTGTAAGAAGGAATCTTACCTTCGGTCACGTTACCGAGTGTCGGCAGACGGTCGTCGGTCGTACCGGTACCCTGGATGCCAAATGTCTTGTAGGAAGTCTTGATACCTTCCTGTCCGGCCAGCAGGATGACGTGGTGATCCGGCGTAACGTCGAACTTGTACTCAGCCGTGTTGGTGATGGTCCACTGCGAAGAACGGGAGTGTCCCTCGTATGCCCAACCGGTGTCGGCACCGGGCATTGACTGGTACATATATTGCGATTCACGGCTGTCGGTGCCGTAGAGGCCGAGCTGCGACTTCACGGTCAGGCCCTTGAGCGGGGTAATCTGGGCATAGGCCACACCGCTGATGACGATGTCGTTCGTCTGGCTGGGGCGGAGACGCTGCATGTACTGGAAATCGTATATGTTGCCGCCGTAAATCATGTGTTCCTCGCGGTATTCAGGATCGTACGGATCCCAGTAAGCGGGGTACATATAGGACGAAATCATGGCGTTGGCCGTGCTGCGGGTGTCGGGGTTCGTCCATTCGTCAGAGCGGCGGTCAGTATAGGCAATACTCTGCTTGATGCCGAAGGTGAGCCATTCCTTGGGTTTCGTGTCGAGGTTGGTGCGCACGGTGTAGCGGTCGTAGTGCGACACGCGGGTCAAGCTCTTCTGCTTCATGTACGATGCGGAAACGAAGTAAGTGGTGTTTCCGGAACCTCCCTGCATGGAGAAGTCAGTGTTGTACATAGGAGCTGCGTTGTCGAAGAAGTACTTCTGCCAGTTGGTGTTGGCACCGTGCAGCTTGTACTCTTCATATTTGTCGGCCTGGATGATGCCGTTCTCCAGCTGGAACTGGAGCAGTTCGTTGGCGTTCATCGGGTTGCCGATGCCGTTGGCCAACTGGCTCCAACCAATGCGCTGCGAAACGGAGATGCGGGCCTGTTCGTTGGCACGTCCGCGCTTGGTGGTCACATAAATAACACCGTTGGATGCACGCGAACCGTAGATAGAAGTGGCCGAAGCGTCCTTCAGCGTGGTGATGCTTTCGATGTCGCGGTCGTTGAGCAAGGCGAGCACAGCGGCAGAGGCGGGAGCACCGTCGACCACCACAAGGGGTTCACTGCCTGCACCGAGCGAACCCACACCACGCAGGGTGATGCTCATGTCGCCCATTTCGCCAGCGTCGCCGGAGTTGGAGAAAATCTGCAGACCAGCCACCTTACCTTGCAGAGCGTCAGCCACGTTGGGAGCGGGTTTGTCGGATACCTGTTCGCTGCCCACCTTCTTCACGGAACCTACCACGGTACCGATTTTACGTGCCGTACCGTAACCAACCACAACGGCCTCGCCGAGTTCGTTGTCCTTGAGCACAACCTGCACGTTGCTGGCAACGCTAACCGTTTCGGCTTGCATACCGATATAAGAAACCACAAGCTTCTTGGCACCAGGCGGCACATTCAGCTTGAACGTACCCTTTGCATCGGTGGTGGTAACGATTTTCGAGCCGGGGATGCGCACAGTGGCTCCCATGACCGGCTGGCCGTTTGAATCGGTTACGCGGCCGGTTATCCGGCTTTGTGCCGAAGCAGTGGCTGACGAAAGCAGCAGGGCTGCTCCCAAAAGCACTAACTTTTTCTTCATATCTTTAACCATTTAATTAAACATTCATTTGAAATCGGAATACCCGTCAGCCTCAGCGGTGGAGCAACGGGCGTTAAGTCTTAGTTCGGAAACTCTAAGGATGAGGGTACTTGGAGGCGTTGGTTTTGGTTTTGGTTTTGGTTTTGGTTGATGGAAACATGCCCGTCCCGATATACCTAAAAGGGTGCCGACCTATCCATTCGTCACCCTAAATAGCTTGACCAGGCCCTATGGGAACCTTAATCGGCGACAAAAATAGGCTAATATATTTAACCTGCAAAGGTTTCTTTGCTTTTTGTCACTTAATTTTAACACTTACCCTTTGTTTCTTTCATTTTGACACATAGGTTTCTTGTTTCGCTATGTTTTTGAAATTCAAAAGGGGGCAAGAATATTATTTTGCCTGCCATGGAGGCCTGCGAGTATAGTATTCAGGCGGCACCCCATGTAAGGAGATGCCGCCTGAACAATCGGTAACTGCGGCCGTACTTGCAGATAGCCGCATATTATTATAAGGGGTGTGCGCGGAATTATTTCAGCACGCCCAGTTCCTTGCCCACCTTGATAAAGGCGGCAATGCACTTGTCGAGGTGTTCGCGCTCGTGACCGGCAGAGATTTGCACACGGATGCGGGCCTGGTCCTTCGGCACCACGGGATAGTAGAAGCCCGTCACGTAGATGCCTTCTTCCTGCATCTTCTGGGCATAAACCTGCGAGAGCTTGGCATCGTAGAGCATCACGGCGCAAATGGCACTCTGCGTGGGCTTAATGTCGAAGCCGGCGGCCATCATCTTGTCGCGGAAGTAGTTCACGTTGTCCACCAACTTGTCGTGGATAGCGTTGCTCTCCTTCAGAATCTTGAAGGTTTCGAGGGCTGCGCCCACAATGGCGGGAGCCACGGAGTTGGAGAAGAGGTAAGGACGCGAACGCTGGCGCAGCAAGTCGATGATTTCCTTACGACCGGTGGTGAAGCCGCCCATGGCACCGCCGAACGCCTTGCCGAGCGTGCCGGTGTAGATGTCCACGCGGCCATAGGTGTTGAAGAACTCGCTCACGCCGTGCCCCGTGGCACCTACCACGCCGGCGGAGTGGCTCTCGTCGACCATAACCAATGCATCGTATTTCTCGGCCAAGTCGCAAATCTTGTCAATCGGTGCCACGTTACCGTCCATGGAGAACACGCCGTCGGTCACGATGATGCGGAAGCGTTGTTCCTGCGCAGCCTGCAACTGGCGTTCCAGGTCTTCCATGTCGGCGTTGGCATAGCGGTAGCGTTTGGCCTTGCACAGCCGCACACCGTCGATGATGGAGGCGTGGTTCAGCGCGTCGGAGATGATGGCGTCGTCGGCCGTGAGCAGCGGTTCGAACACACCGCCGTTGGCATCGAAGCAGGCGGCATAGAGAATGGTGTCCTCCGTCTTGAAGTAATCGGAAATGGCAGCTTCAAGCTCCTTGTGGATGTCCTGCGTGCCACAGATGAAACGCACGCTCGACATGCCGTAACCCCTGCGGTCCATCATGTCCTTGGCAGCCTGGATGAGGCGCGGATTATTCGACAGGCCAAGGTAGTTGTTGGCGCAGAAGTTGAGCACTTCGCTGCCCTTCACCTGAATGGCAGCCTGCTGCGGTCCTTCGATGAGGCGTTCCTGTTTGTAGAGGCCGGCCTCCTTGATTTCGTTCAGTTCGTTCTGAAGATGTGCTTGAAATTTTCCGTACATGATTTTATAATTAAGGTTGTCTGTTCCACCGTCGTTTGGCACGATGCAGTTCATCGTCCTGCGGCTTGGCCAAAGGCATTGCCAAGCACGAGGCAAAGGAAAGGCTTTTTTTTCAAAAAACTCTTTGCGCCAATCATAAATCTCAAAAAAAGTATGCACCTTTGCTTCGCATTTTGAAACCTATAATATAATACTTTCCCTAATGAAAAATATTCTGGTGATAGGCGCCACGGGCCAGATAGGCTCCGAGCTCACGATGAAGTTGCGCGGCATTTACGGAAACGACCACGTAGTTTGCGGATACATACCCAGCGCTAAGCCTCACGGCGAGCTGCGCGAAAGTGGACCCTACGAAATTTGCGACGTCACGAACGCCGAGCAAATCGCCACCGTTGCCCTGAAGCACCGCGTGGACACCATCTACAACCTTGCCGCCCTGCTGAGCGTGGTGGCCGAAGGTCGTCCGCAGCTGGCATGGAAGATTGGCATCGACGGTCTTTGGAACGTGCTGGAGGTGGCCCGCGAGCACGGCTGCGCCGTGTTCACGCCCAGCTCCATCGGTTCGTTCGGTCCCGAAACGCCCGCCGACCACACGCCGCAGGACACCATCCAGCGTCCCCGCACCATCTACGGCGTGTCGAAGGTCACCACCGAGCTGCTCTCCGACTATTACTACCGCAAATATGGTGTCGATACCCGTGCCGTGCGCTTCCCCGGCCTCATCTCCTACGTAACGCCTCCGGGCGGCGGCACCACGGACTACGCCTGCGACATCTACTACAGTGCCGTGCGTGGCGAGAAATTCGTCTGCCCCATCAGCAAAGGCACCTACATGGACATGATGTACATGCCCGATGCCCTGCGCGCCGCAGTGGAGCTGATGGAAGCCGACCCCTCACGCCTCATCCACCGCAACGCCTTCAACATCGCCGCCATGAGCTTCGACCCCGAAGGTGTGCTGGCCGCTATCAAGAAGTACAAGCCGGAGTTTGAGATGACCTACGACATCGACCCGCTGAAGCAGGCCAACGCCGACTCCTGGCCCAACAGCCTCGACGATGTATGCGCCCGTCAGGAGTGGGACTGGAAGCCGGAGTATGACCTCGACGCCATGACCCAGGATATGCTGGCAAAGCTCAAAGAGAAACTCATCCACTAAACCGCAGCGGCGGCTCTGTTTCCGCTTTGAAACCCGGTTTTTCTGTTGATAAGATAAAAATGACACACCCACGGCTATAGGACTTGATGGGTGTGTCATTTATTATGAAAAGAACTTAAGATTATGGTCGCTTCGCTCGCGCGGTAATCAGAGGAGCAAGCGTAGGGCACAGGCCAGGGCTGTCATCTGCGGGGCACGGAAATAGCTGTCGAATGTTTCTTCTATCGCAACGTCGGGATTGTGTTGAGTCGCTGCAAAGATATACGGAAATCCAATAGTGTCCTAAATAAAAATGAAGGAGGTAGTTTTCCACTATGTAAAAAAATGTACCTTAGTGGTTGCAAACAAAACTACCCTCCTTCATGGCAAAGATAACACTTTTCGCTCAGGTCATCCAGAAGTTGCCGAAAGATTTGATCAAATCCTTGGTAAAAAGGGGCTGTCAGGCTTTATACGCTATTGAACTTCCATACGATGCTCCCTGAGTTTGTGCATAGTACAGACGGGAAGACGGGAGATAATACCGCAGCCTGGAACGTAGAGGTGAAGCCTGGAAGCATTGTCGTCTGCGACCGAGGTTACTTCGATACGCTCCTGATGAAGTTTTGGGACAGCATAAAGGTATTCTTCATCGTCAGGGTGAAGGACAATCTGGTTTATGAGCGCATAGAGGAACGTGGCTTGCCCGATAACACCCATCAGGAAGTGCTCATAGACGAAATCGTGCGGCTGACAGGAAACGGCACGTCCGGACAATACCCCAAGAGCATACGCAGGATTGCCGTATATAACGCTGAGCACCATTTCACGATGGTACTGCTCACCAACAACATGAAACTCTCGG
>CAMBHR010000083.1:0-9430 GCA_945867195.1 uncultured bacterium
CTACGACTCTATGCCCTGCATGACTGTCGCATCACTCGAAATGTCGGATGAACCTAAATAGAGAAAGAAATCATAATTTAAATGAAGCGACAGTGACAGCCTCGCGAATCATGATGGTGATGAAAGGTGATACGCTCGTCTATGATGCCAATGCTTTCCAACTGGCAGAAGGCTCCATGCTTGACGAACTCATCAAGCAACTTCCCGGTGTGCGCCTGGAATCGGGCGGGCGCATCACGGTAAACGGGCACTTCGTCAGCAGCCTGTTGGTTAATGGAAAGGACTTCTTCAACGGTGACCCCAAAGTAGCTCTGCAAAACCTTCCTGCCTATATGGTAAACAAGGTAAAGACTTATCAAAAAACGCCGGATGATGCTTACCTGACGCGCTCACCCGACGAAAAGGGACCGCGCATGGATGACCCCTGGGTGCTGGATGTGGCCCTGAAACCACAGTATGCACAGAGCTATATTGCCAATGCCGAGTTGGCCCATTCGGTATATCAATCAAAGCCCATGTTGGCACGTCTGTTCGGGCTGCGCTTTTCCGACAAATCGCGGATAGCCCTCTATGCCACGGGGAATAATGTCAATATGAGCGGTAGCCCGCAGACTGATTCCGGCAACTGGGAAGAAAACATGAAGAAAGAAGGGATGACGAAAATGGCAGAGGCCGGTGCTTTTTACTTTGTGGAAAATCGCAACCGAAATATTCGTTATCAGTCCACGCTCAAAACGGGAATGGACGATGCGGATTTGGAGCGATTCACATCTGCAACGTCGTTTCTTCCGGAAGCAAATTCGTCTTACACTACTTCGTTGGAGAAACGGCGAAACAAGAACACCTATGTAAATTGGAGCAATGGTTTTATTTTTGCTTTGCCTAAAATATACATACGCTTTTCTCCGAGTTTTTCTTATTCTTACGACCGAAAGCATGGGCATTACCGTTCTGCCGAAGGAAACAGGCTGTTGGGCCGTGAAGGGCTGGATTCAATTATCGTTGCAAATGACTGTGGCGAGGACTTTCTCAACCTACTTTCCACTCAGGACCTTGGACGTACACATAAATGGAGCACAAGCGGAAATGCAGACACAAGAATCAGCCTTAAAGCCTTGCACATGAATACGCTTGGCTTACAGGCGCATTACAAATACAGCCATGAGCGGGGCTATGATATGCAGCACTACAAGCTCCTTGCTGCCGGCGGAACCGCCGATAAGCGCAATCGTTACGACAATCGACCGGGAAGTAGCTATATGTATGGAATCATAGCCGATTATCCTATCATAGAGATATCAAGGATGCGTAAAATGAATAAATTGTATTTTACTTATAGATACACGCAAGAATTCAGTTCTTCGGAGCGTATGCTTTACAGATTGGATAAATTGGGAGATGAATGGATGCCGGATGAAGCCGCCATCGGACTGCTTCCTTCTGCGGCTGGTTTATATGAGCATTGTGTCGATTCGCTGAACAGTTACCACCGTACCCACTTTTATAGATGTAATTCAGCAGAATTAAGGTGGTATTACCGAACGGAAAATCTGCAAGTATCAACCCGTCTTCCGCTCAACATCACCTACGAACGCCTGAACGAATGGCGTCCGAAAACAACGCAACCACATATTCGGAAAGAAATATATACATGGCCACAAATCACATTAGAGCTAAAGGGCGTGGAGTTAAACTTCAGTATGCAGCATAAGTCACCGTCACAAACATTAATGCTTGATGTATGCGATGACAGTAATCCTTTGTCTGTCTTCCTTGGTAACCCTTCTTTAAAGTCTTCCTACGAATACTATTGTTCGGTACAGTGGCGTGGATTTAAACAGGAAAAAATGCGTCAATGGAATTTGGGACTCTATCTGCACACTATTGATAATGCCATAGGCCGGTTGCGCCAATTTAATCCACAAAATGGTGGTTATATTTATATGCCTTGGAATATAGACGGAAACCGGGGATTGCGAGCTACGGGGATTATAAGCCAATCCGTTGATAAGGAAAAGCATTGGTTTCTTAATATAGGTACCAATGTCAGCCTGAACCGCAGTGTCGATTTCGCCAACACAAAGACAACCGCCGATTTTTACAAAAGCATCGTACACAATTTACACGTTTCCCCCAATGCCGGTATTGACTACCGTTGTTCTAAGTGGCACGCTTCATTCAAGGCGTCAGCCGATTGGGAACGCCTCACTTCCGCACAAGAAGGATTTGAAACACTCAGTCAAGTGGACTTCCTGTACACTATTAGCCTCAATGCACCGCTACTGTTTAGCATTGACTTAAATACAGATATGAATCTGTTTATGCGCCGTGGTTATAGTAATCGGGCAATGAATACGGACGAATGGGTGTGGAATGTGAATTTGAGCCGTTGCATTGATAAGCGAAAGGCATGGCTGTTGAAACTATCCGCTCATGATTTGCTCGGCCAGCTCAGTGCCGTACGCAGAACGCTTAACGCACAAGGACGGGTGGAAACCGTAAACAATACGATTACGAGGAACATCATGCTCCATATCATATGGAAGTTTAACAAAAAAGCATCCTAGAAATTTTTGTTTGCAACCACTAAGGTACATTTTTTTACATAGTGGAAAACTACCTCCTTCATTTTTATTTAGGACACTATCGGTAGTAAACCCGTTTCCGGGAGACAGACAACCTGTTTTTTCGGTCTCATCGCATGGCACGCTGTGCTCCCTTCACAAAAGGAACTGAACCCTCGCGCCAGAAACGGAAAAACGGGAGCGTGGGGCAGTCCCCACGCTCCCGGGCGAATTTTAGGGGTGTTCTATAAATTAGGTTTTAAAGAATACCGCATGAGTGATTTTACTTATTCCGGCCGTCTGCTGTTTTTTAGAGCGACCTTTGGATAAGATTGGCTACGTTCGGCATAGCTCAAGCAAGCTTGGCTCTGCGCTCACTTGCACAATCTTTTGCAAGTCACGTCAGTCGCATAGCCCGCTATGCTCCTTCCTCCACTTACAAAATGTCATCTCTAAAAATCCAGCATCCAGCTCGGCCTAATTTATAGAACACCCCTTTATTTATTCAGGTAACGGTCAATCTCTGCCGCCGCCTGCCGTCCTCCGGCAATGCAGCGCACCACGAGGCTGGCACCCGTTGCCGCATCGCCCGCCACGAAAACATTTTCGGGGAAAGCGGGCTGCACGGGTTTGAGGAAGCCCATGGCCAAGAGCACGAGGTCGGCCTTGATGACCTCCTTCTTTCCCGTCGGCACCATGACGGGCCGTCCCCCTTCGGGATTGGGCTGCCACTCCACCTGCTCCACCTCAACGCCGCTCACCCTGCCGTCCTTCGTGCCGAGGAAGCGGTTCGACGCGAGCGACCACCGCCGTTCGCAGCCCTCCTCATGGCTCGATGAGGTTTTCAGCACCACGGGCCATGCCGGCCAGGGCGTGGCGGGGTTGTGACCCACGGGCGGTTTGGGCATGATTTCGATTTGCACCACTGACGCCGCCCCTTGGCGGTTGACCGTGCCTATGCAGTCGGAGCCGGTGTCGCCTCCGCCGATAACCAGCACGCGCTTGCCCTTGGCGGAGATGCGTTCGGCTGCCGGAGGCTGCTGTCCGGCCAGCACGCGGTTTTGCTGCGCCAGGAGTTCCAGTGCCAGGTGGATGCCCTTCAGGTCGCGGCCTGGAATGGCGAGGTCGCGCGCCTCGGGAGTGCCCGTGCAGATGCACCAGGCATCGAACCCTTCGGGCAGGCGCGTCACGTCAATCGGCGTCGACACCTTGAACACCACGCCCTCGGCCTCCATCACCCTGACACGGCGGTCAATCACCGTTTTCTGGAGTTTGAAATTAGGTATGCCGAAACGCAGCAGTCCGCCGACGTACTCGTCCTTCTCGAACACCGTGACCTCATAGCCCCGGCGGTTAAGCTGGTTGGCGGCAGCCAGACCCGCAGGCCCGCTGCCCACCACGCCCACTTTCTTGCTGTTGCGCGCGTAGGTGGCGGGCACCACGTGGCCCTCGCGGAAAGCATTTTCAATCACGGCACACTCGTCCTCGCGGATGGTGACCGGCTCGTCCATACTGAGTTTCAGCACGCAGCTCTTTTCGCACAGCGCGGGACAGACGCGTCCCGTGAATTCGGGAAAATCGTTCGTCGCGCTGAGAATATCGTAAGCCGTTTTCCATCGGCCCCTGAAGATGGCGTCCTGAAATTCCGGCGGCCTGTTGCTTAAGGGGCAGGCCCAGTGGCAGAAAGGCACGCCGCAGTCCATGCAGCGCGAAGCCTGCAACTTGCGGTCGCTGCTGTTCAATGTTTGTTCCACTTCGCCGAAATCGGCCACGCGCTCATGAACCGGACGGTAGCCGGCCTCGCGGCGGGGAATATGCAGAAAAGCTTTGGGATCTCCCATGGTAAAGGGGTATATAAAGTTGAGGGTTGGAAAGTCCGGAAGTTCATAGCCATCATGCGGAAGCCGTCCGGCACAGGCATATGCTGAACCACAGACTTTCAACCGTTAATCAAAAATCAGTAATCTCTCTGTACCTCGGCAATCTTTTGCTGTAGTTTGCGCATCTGCTCTTCAGCCAGCACCCGTTTGTACTCGATGGGAGTCACCTGGATGAAATCATCGATGTAGCGGTTCCAGTCGTCGAGCATCGTGCGCGCCAGTTGCGAGCCCGTGTAGAGGTAATGCTGTCGTACCAGCTCGTGCAGCTCCTTGCGCGAGGCGGAATCCTCCAGCAACGACAGTTCCACCATCTCCATGTTGCAGAAATAGTCGAAGTCGTGGTTCTTGTCCCACACGTAGGCCACGCCTCCGCTCATGCCGGCGGCAAAGTTGCGTCCCGTCTGTCCCAGCACGACCACGCGGCCCCCCGTCATGTACTCGCAGCAATGGTCCCCCACGCCCTCGACTACGGCAATCGCGCCCGAGTTGCGCACGGCGAACCGTTCGCCCACGGTGCCGTTGATGTACACCTCGCCCCCCGTGGCTCCGTAGAGCAGCGTGTTGCCCGCGATGGTGTTCTCCTGGGCGTTGAAGTTCGAGCGCACGGGCGGCATCACCGCGATGCGTCCGCCGCTCAGCGCCTTGCCCAGGTAATCGTTGGCCTCGCCTTCCAGCTTGAAGCAGATGCCCTTGGTGAGGAACGCGCCGAAGCTCTGGCCTGCAGAGCCTTTGAACTTGATGTTGATGGTCTCGTCGGGCAGTCCGGCCTGTCCATAGCGCGCCGCCACCGCCCCCGAGAGCATCGCGCCCACCGAGCGGTCCGTGTTCGCGATGGCATATTCCAGTGAAATCTCCTTCTGGTGACTGATGGCATCGGCAGCCGCCGCCAGGACAGCCTGGTCCTTCACGCTCTGTATGTCGTGGTGTTGCTCCGTGACGTGGTGCAGGGCAGCGTCGCCCTCCACGCGGTGCAGGAGTTTCCCGAAGTCGAGCAATGCCGCCTTGCTGCCCGGTGCGGCAGGCTTCAGGCGGATGAGTTCCGTGTGGCCCACGATGTCGTCCAGCCTGCGGAAGCCCATCTCTGCCAGGTACTCGCGCACCTCCTGCGCCAGGAAGCGGAAATAGTTGACCACATATTCATAGTGCCCCCTGAAATGTTCGCGCAGCTCCGGGTTCTGCGTGGCCACGCCCACCGGGCAAGTGTTCGCGTGGCACTTGCGCATCATCACGCATCCCAGCACGATGAGCACCGTCGTGCCGAAGCCGAACTCCTCCGCCCCGAGCAGTGCCATGGCGATGATGTCGCGCCCCGTCTTGAGCTGCCCGTCCGTCTGCAGGCGCACTTGTCCGCGCAGCCCGTTGAGCACCAGCGTCTGCTGCGTTTCCGACAGGCCAATTTCGGGCGAGATGCCAGCATAGCGCATGGACGATGCCGGCGAAGCGCCCGTGCCGCCCTCCGCGCCGGAAATCACGATGAGGTCCGCCTTGGCCTTGGCCACGCCGGCCGCAATCGTGCCCACGCCGCTCTCGGCCACCAGCTTCACGCTGATTTTCGCCCTGGGGTTCACGTTCTTCAGGTCGAAGATGAGCTGCGCCAGGTCCTCGATGGAATAAATGTCGTGGTGGGGCGGCGGCGAGATGAGCGAGATGCCCGGAATGGAGTGGCGCGTCTTGGCGATGATGTCGTTCACCTTGTAGCCCGGCAGCTGTCCCCCCTCGCCCGGCTTGGCACCCTGCGCCACCTTGATTTGTATTTCCTCGGCATTGGCCAGGTACTCCGTCGTCACGCCGAAGCGTCCCGAGGCAATCTGCTTCGTCTTGCTGCAAAGCGGGATGCCCTCGAACTCCTCGTGGAAGCGTTCGCTGTCCTCGCCCCCTTCGCCCGTGTTGCTGCGCGAGCCCAGCTTGTTCATGGCCAACGCCAACGCCTCGTGTGCCTCCTTGCTGATGGCACCGAACGACATCGCGCCCGTCACGAAGTGGCGCACGATGTCCTCCACCGGCTCCACCTCCTCGATGGGGATGGGGTTCTTCCGGAAGCCGAAGAAATCGCGCAGGAAGATGGGATGCGCCTTCTCGTCGGCCAATCGGGTAAACTCCTTGAACTTCCTGTAGCTCCCCAGTCTGGTGGCCAGCTGCAGCGCGGCAATCGTCTCGGGGTTCCAGGCGTGCTGTTCCCCGTCCTTGCGGTAGCTGAACAGTCCCGTGTGGGGCAGCAGTGAGCCCGCCGCGCCGTCCGGCAAGGCGAAAGCCTCGTGGTGGAAACGCGTGTAGTCGCGCGCAATCTCCTCCAGGCGGATGCCGCCGATGGTAGAACCCGGCGTGCCGAAATACGTCTTCAGCACCTCCTCGCTCACGCCCACGGCCTCGAAAATCTTCGCTCCGCGATAAGAGCGTATCGTGCTGATGCCCATTTTTGACATCACCTTGTAAAGCCCCTTGCAGATAGCCTTGATATAATTCTTCTCCGCCGTCTCGTAGTTCATCTGCACCTCGCCGCGCCGCACGAGGTCGTCGAGCACGGCAAATGCCATGTAAGGATTGATGGCACTGGCGCCGTAGCCCAGGAGCAGGGCCGCGTGCATCACCTCGCGTATCTCGCCGCTCTCCACCACCAGTGCCGTCTCCACGCGCTTCTGCACGCCGATCAGATGGTGGTGAACCGCGCTCACGGCGAGCAGCGAGGGGATGACGGCATGTTCCCTGTCCGCCCCCCGGTCAGTGAGGATGATATAGTTCACCCCGTCGTGGACGCTCTGCTCCGCCTCGCGGCACAGGTTAGTCAGCGCCTCCTGCAATCCGGCGCGTCCCCTGCGGTGTTCGAAGAGCATGGGCAGCTTCACCGTCTTGAATCCCTTGTAGCGAATGTTGCATAGGATGTCGAGCTGGCGGTTGTTCAACACCGGGTGCGGCAGGCGCACCATCTTGCAATGGCCCGCGTCGGGCACGAGGATATTCATCCCCACCGCGCCGATATACTCCGTGAGCGACATCACCAGCTCCTCGCGAATAGGGTCGATGGCCGGGTTCGTCACCTGTGCGAACTGCTGTCGGAAATAGTTGAAGAGCAGCTGCGGGCGTTCGGAGAGCACGGCCAGCGGCGTATCGTTGCCCATCGAAGCCACCGGCTCGCTACCCTGCGTACACATGGGCATGATGGTGCGTTCGATGTCCTCGCGTGTGAAGCCGAACATGCGCAGCTTCGCGTCAAAGTCCGTCACGGCATTGTCCACCTTCCGTCCGCTCTTGAGCGCGTCCAGCTCGATACGATTCGCCGCAAGCCACTGGCGGTAAGGCCTGGCCTCCGCCAGTTCCGCTTTCAGCTCCTCGTCGCGGCAGATGCGTCCCTCCTGCGTGTCGACGAGCAGGATTTTTCCCGGCTGCAGCCTGCCTTTCTCCTTGATTTCGCCCGCCTCGAAGCCCAGCACGCCGGCCTCCGATGCCACCACGATGTGGTCCTGCTTCGTGATCAGGTACCGCGCCGGGCGCAGCCCGTTGCGGTCCAGCATCCCCCCCGCGTAGCGTCCGTCGCTAAAGAGCAGTGCCGCCGGCCCGTCCCACGGCTCCATCAGGATGGAGTGGTACTCGTAGAACGCCTTCAGGTCCTCCGAGATAGGGTTCTTGTCGTTGAAGCTCTCCGGCACCAGCATCGCCATGGCATGGGGCAGGCTCAGTCCCGACATCACCATGAACTCCAGCACGTTGTCCAGCGATGCCGAGTCGCTCATGCCCGGCTGTATGATGGGGCGGATTTCCCTGATGTCGCCCAGCGTCTCTGTGGAGAGCACCGCCTCGCGCGCCTCCATCCACGCGCGGTTGCCGCGAATCGTGTTGATTTCCCCGTTATGCGCCAGGAGCCTGAAAGGCTGCGCCAGTCCCCATGTGGGGAACGTGTTGGTTGAAAAGCGCGAATGCACCACCGCCAGTCCGCTGGTGAAGTAAGGCTGCGTCAGGTCGGGAAAATACCCGCGCAGCTGTGTGGACGAGAGCATGCCCTTGTACACGATGTTCTTCGAGGAGAGGGAACAGATGTAGAAGTCCCTGTGGCTGACGCGCCGCTCCACCTTCTTGCGCACCACGTAGAGCTTGCGTTCCAGCCCCTCGCGGTCGCCTCCGGTGACGAACACCTGCTTGATGGCCGGTTCCGTGGCCAACGCGTCCTGTCCCAGGATTTCCGGCCTGGTGGGCACGGCCCGGATGTGCATGAGCGAGAGCCCCTCGCGCTCCACCTCCTCGATGAGCACGCTGAGGATGGCCTGCTGCTCCGCCTCGTCCTTGGGCAGGAATACCAGTCCCGTTCCGTAGCTTCCCTTTTCTGGCACGGGGATGCCCTGCAGGAGAATGAATTCATGGGGAATCTGGAGCATGATGCCCGCCCCGTCGCCCGTTTTGTTGTCAGCGCCCTCCGCGCCCCGGTGCTTCATGTTCTCCAGCACCTTCAGTGCAGCGTCGACCAACTCGTGGCTCTTTCGCCCGTGGATATTGACAATCATGCCCACGCCGCAGGCATCGTGCTCATGCTCCGGTCTGTAAAGCCCTTGGCTCAGATTTTTGTGTTGCATATTTATAATTTATAATTTACAATGAGGGCTACGCCGTTCATCAATACATTAAATTATCAATTCGCGCGCAAAGGTAAGAACAAATTGCAAAAGGAATTGAAAAATCCTGACTTTTTCTCAAAAAGACGGCATTCCGGCCTTTTGGGTGACAGAATGAACAATAAATAATTGTTTAATTCAAGTTATGGAAACTTATCGGTTATTAGGTTAGTGTCGCTTCGCTCCCTGGGTTATGAGGTTATAATTTTACTGCGTAACTCGGTTATCAGGTTATGGGGTTATAAGGTTATGAATTTACTACGTAACGCCTGAACATCGCCCGATCTAATAGTAACCTTATAACCTAAAAATTCATAACCTTATTCCTCATAACCTTTACACTTGCGAAACTTGAATAAAGAGCCCACTTTAAAAAGGGGCATAT
>CAMBHR010000084.1:0-9336 GCA_945867195.1 uncultured bacterium
CTACGCCCCACGTGGACTTTCACCACAGATGTATGACATGCCCGTCATACCAAAACAAGTCCCGGAGTAGACAAAACAAGTCCTGGACTTGTTCAACACAAGTCTGGAACTTTAAAATGACGAAGACAACTCACACAAGAAAGGACAACGCACTACTTTTGGATAAAGCAGGCGGCGGCTCGGCTAAGCAAAAAGAGAAACTTTCAGCTCTTCGTTTTGCATTGCGCTCGCCTTGCACTACTTTTAGATAAAGCAGGCGGCGGCTCGGCCATGCAAAAAGAAAAACTTTCAGCTTTTCGTTTTGCTTTGCGCTCGCCTTGCACTACTTTTGCAAAAAGAAACAGGCATAAAAAAACTGCTTCTCATCGACTATAAACCACAACCTTAATTGATATGGCACAAGTACCCGATTTCAAGTATGCACCCATGTTCCAAGTCGGCAAGGACGACACGGAATACTATCTGCTTACGAAAGACTATGTCTCGGTCAGCGAGTTTGAAGGCAAGCCCATGCTCAAAGTGGAAGCCGAAGGCATCACACGGATGATCAACCAGGCCTTCCGCGATGTCAGCTTCCTGCTCCGCCGCTCACACAACCTCCAAGTGGCCAAGATCCTCAGCGATCCGGAAGCATCCGACAACGACAAATACGTAGCCCTCACCTTCCTGCGCAACGCCGAAGTGGCAGCCAAAGGACAACTGCCCATCTGCCAGGACACAGGCACCGCCATCGTACACGGTGAAAAAGGACAACAGGTATGGACGGGATTCTGCGACGAAGAGGCCATCGCCAAAGGCGTTTACCAAACCTACACCCAGGAGAACCTGCGCTACTCGCAAAACGCTCCGCTCAACATGTACGACGAGGTGAACACCCGCTGCAACCTGCCGGCACAAATCGACCTCGAAGCCACCGAGGGAATGGAGTACAAATTCCTCTGCGTCACCAAAGGCGGCGGCTCCGCAAACAAAACATATCTCTACCAGGAAACCAAAGCCATCCTCAACCCCGCCACGCTCGTACCCTTCCTCGTGGCCAAGATGAAAACCCTCGGCACGGCAGCCTGCCCGCCCTATCACGTGGCATTTGTCATCGGCGGCACATCGGCAGAGAAGAACCTGCTCACCGTGAAGCTGGCCTCAACCCACTACTACGACAACCTGCCCACCACCGGCGACGAAACGGGACGCGCCTTCCGCGACGTGGAACTCGAAAAGCAGCTCCTCGAAGAAGCCCACCGCATCGGCCTCGGCGCACAGTTCGGCGGAAAATACTACGCACATGACATCCGCGTCATCCGTCTGCCGCGCCACGGCGCAAGCTGCCCCGTAGGGCTCGGCGTGAGCTGCTCGGCCGACCGCAACATCAAGTGCAAAATCAACAAGGACGGTATCTGGATTGAAAAGATGGACGACAATCCCGCAGAGCTCATCCCCGCCGAACTGCGCGAAGCCGGCGAAGGCGGAGGCGTCAGCATCGACCTCAACCGCCCCATGGACGAAGTGCGCAAGGAGCTCACGAAATACCCCGTCGCCACTCGCCTCAGCCTCAACGGCACCATCATCGTCGCACGCGACATCGCCCACGCCAAACTCAAGGAACGTCTGGACAAGGGCGAGCAGCTGCCTGATTACATCAAGAACCACCCCGTGCTCTACGCCGGACCGGCCAAAACGCCTCAGGGACTTCCTTGCGGATCCATGGGACCCACCACGGCAGGACGCATGGACCCCTACGTGGACCTGTTCCAGGAAAACGGAGGCTCACTCGTCATGATTGCCAAGGGCAACCGCTCACAAGTAGTCACCGATGCCTGCAAGAAACACGGCGGCTTCTACCTCGGATCCATAGGCGGACCGGCTGCCATCCTCTCGCAGCAGAGCATCAAGAGCATCGAGTGCGTGGAATATCCTGAACTGGGCATGGAAGCCGTATGGAAAATCGAAGTGAAGGACTTCCCGGCCTTCATCCTCGTGGACGACAAAGGCAACGACTTCTTCCAGCAAATCAAGCCGCGCACGGCCTGCCAAGGCTAAGGCCGACAGGACAAAACACATTGCCCGACAGCCACACACCGGCCACCATACCGGACAAGGACACACCTTATAATATATAAGCAACGACCTTATTATATATGAGCAACAGCCATCCGCAACGACCATCCGGGCCGTTGCGGATGCTTTTTTCCTCCCCCGCCCCGGGCCGCCACGCCGCCATACCCCCCCAAGCATCCACGCCGCCCACCCCACGTCCGTACCTCACAGAAACCCTATCTGCCCCCAATAATCCATATATATTCAAAAACCGCTGACGGAAAAAGACCAAAAACACCGTTATAAAAAATAAAATAGTATTTTTGCGGCTATCTTTTAACCATACTCTTACAACATTCAGATGGAGAACATTTCCAACAACATGGAAGGTAACAACGAAATGCAGCTCATCCCCATGCTGAAACTGTGTTACCACAAATTTCTACAGAACTGGTACTGGTTTACGCTCTCAGTGATCGTATGCGTGGCATTGGGCTGGATTTACCTCCAGCGCCAGTCGCGCGTCTACGAACGTCAGTCCGTCATGCTCATCGAAGAAGCCAACACATCAGGCGGCAACATGCCCAACATGCGCCGCGCGTCGCGCAGCAACATGACCAGCCTGCTCGAACTCAACGGTGTGAGCGTGGGAGACAACCTGAAAAACGAAATCTTCATCATCTCCTCCAAACGCCTCATGCAACGGGTGGTAGAGAAGCTGAACCTCGACGTGGACTACCTCATCGACGAGGGGCTGCACCATGTGCCGCTCTACAAAGACGAGCGTCCCGTTGAAATCATCTTCCAATCGCCCTACACCGAAGAGATGGCCGCCAAGACAAAACAGGCCTCGCTCAACTTCGACGTAAAGAAAAAGAACGGCAACACCGTGGTGCTGACCGGATTCAAGGACAAGGAAGGAAACAAGCTGCCCGACATCAGCGCACAGCTGGGTCAGACACTGCAAACCCCCGTGGGCAAACTCTCCGTGCTGCGGGGAAAATCCTTCAACCAGTGGGCCAACGAAGAAGTCCATGTGAGCCGCATGCCCATCTCCTTTGCCGCCAGCCTGTACCAGTCCAAGCTCTCCGCATCAGAATTCGACAAGGAAACATCGCTCATCGTGCTCACCTGCCTCGACACGCACACCAAACGCGCCGACGACATCCTCAACACACTCTACGACACGTACAAGGAAGACGTGGTGGAGAACAAAAACCGCGTGGCACTCAGCACCGCACAGTTCATTGACGAACGCCTGCAAATCATCGGCAACGAACTCAGCACCGTGGAGACGCAGCTGGCCGACTTCAAGAAGCGCAACCAGCTCATCGACTTCAAACTGACCTCACAGGCAGTGCTCACCGAAACATCCACGGCACACCAGCAGACACTGGCCATCGAGACACAGCTCAACGTGGCACAATTCCTCAACGAGTACCTCAGCAACCACACCAACGACAAGGACCTCATCCCCACACTCAACCTGGGCGACGCAGGAGTGAACCAGCAAATTGCGGCCTTCAACACCCTCATGAACCAACGCAACACGCTGGCCAGCAACTCCAGCGAACAGCAGAGCATGGTGCGCGAAATGGACCGCCAACTCACGCAAACGCGCCAAGCCATCGCTTCGTCGCTCCAGAACCACATCAACGCCCTCAAGCTCCAGCTACGTGACGCACGCCTCAACGAGAACCTGCTCACCGGACAGATTGCCGGAGCTCCCGACATGGAGAAACAGGGCATCGACATCCAGCGCCAGCAGGCTCTCAAGGAGTCGCTCTACACTTACCTCCTCAACAAACGCGAAGAGGTGGCACTCCAACAGGCCATCAACGAAGCCAACGTCCGTCTGGTCGAAGGCCCCATCGGCAACCGTCAGGTCAGCCCCCGCAGCATGGTCATCATGCTCCTTGCCCTCGGCATCGGTTTCGCCATTCCCGCACTCATCATCTGGCTCATGATGACGCTCGACGTGACCGTCCACTCGCGCAAGGACATTGAAAACGCCACCACCATCCCCTTGCTCGGCGAAATACCCCACATGAAGAACGCCACCGGCAAGACGCTCATCAACGAACTGCCCAACGACGCGCCCCTGGTAGAGGCTTTCCGCATCATGCGCTTCAGCCTCAATTACATACGCCACGCCACCCAGGTCATCATGACCACGTCGACCACCCCCGGGCAGGGCAAGAGCTTCATCTCGCGCAACGTCTGCATCACCTTTGCCATGATGGGCAAACGCACCCTCCTCATCGACGCCGACATCCGCAAACGCACCCTCAGCGCACACTTCGGACACCACATGGGCCTCACTGCCTACCTTTCCGACAACTTCACGAAAGTGGAGGACATCATCGTGAAGGACGGCATCGCACCCGGCGTCGACTTCATTCCCGCCGGTTCGCTTCCCCCCAACCCCTCCGAACTGCTGATGAGCGACAGGCTCGACGAACTCATGGGCAAGCTGCGCGAACAGTATGACCAAATCATCGTCGACTGCACCCCGATGTTCGCCGTGGCCGATGCCGGAATCGTCAACCGCGTGGTGGACATCACCTTCTTCGTCATCAGGGCCGGAGTGCAGGAGCGTGACTTCCTGCCCGAGCTGGAACGTATGTACCAGGAGAACCGTCTCGAAAACCTCTGCATCGTGCTCAACGATGTCAAGGAAAACGCCAGCCGCTACGGCGGCAACTACGGCTCCGGCTACGGTTATGGCTACGGCTACGGACGCACACAGAGCCGCAAGTCCGGCATCCTCAGACGGCTGCGCCACTAATCCGCAAAACACGCCAGAACATAGCAAAGAAGCAACGGGTCCCTCCGCTGCTTCTTTGCTTTTTCCATACATCCCCTGACCCGCCACGCACAAGTCCGGGACTTGTGAAGCACAAATGGCGGACTTTGTGGAACCGGCGGCACGTCCCATTTTACGCACCCCACACAACACCCGCCGGCTGCCGCCTCTTCTCCACACCGGCACAAAGTGTGCTGTTTTCCACGTACATACCAAACATTCAAACTTTTTTACGTAGTTTTGCAACCATGGACAAAAGCAGCATACCCCACATCCTCATCATCTATACCGGCGGCACTATCGGAATGATAGAGAATCCGGAAACCGGCGCGCTCGAGAACTTCGACTTTGAGCAATTCCGTCACTATGTGCCCGAATTGAAGCGTTTCAACTATCAAATTGACGCGCTCGCATTCGATGCCCCCATCGACTCGAGCGACATGGAACCGCGCTACTGGGTGAAGATGGCACGCATCATAGCCGAACATTATGACAATTATGACGGCTTTGTGCTGCTTCACGGCACCGACACGATGGCTTTCACCGCCTCGGCACTCAGTTTCATGCTCGAAAACCTCGGCAAGCCCGTCATCATCACCGGGTCGCAGCTGCCCATCGGCCAGCTCCGCACCGACGGCAAGGAAAACCTCCTGACCAGCATCGAAATCGCCGCCGCGCGCAACGCCCAAGGCCACCCCATGGTGCCGGAGGTCTGCATCTTCTTTGAAAGCCGCCTCATGCGCGGCAACCGCACCACCAAAATCAACGCCGAGGGCTTCAACGCCTTCCGCTCGTTCAACTTCGCCCCACTGGCGCAGGCCGGCATACACCTCAAGTTCGACCACCATCTCATACACCGCCCCAAACCCTACGAAGGCTTCAAACCACATTTCCTGCTCGACAACAACGTGATGATCCTCACCCTCTTTCCCGGCATCAGAAAGGAGGTGGTCAACGCCTGTTTCGCCGTGGAAGGCATCAAAGCCGTCATCCTCAAAACCTACGGCTCGGGCAATGCGCCCCAAAAAGCCTGGTTCGTGGAACGCATACGCCAACTCGTGGCCAAAGGGGTCATCGTCGTCAACATCACCCAGTGCTACAAAGGCAGCGTAGAGATGCACCGGTATGAAACCGGACTGCAACTGCTGCAAGCCGGTGTCATCAACGGCTACGACGCTACGATGGAGGCCGTGGTCACGAAACTCATGTTCCTGCTGGGCCACGGCTACTCGCACGAGGAAATCATCCACAAGATGAACACCAGCATCGCCGGCGAAATCACCGTGTGAAACGCCCTCGCCGTTTTCCGCGCCACTTTTCCCGTTTCCGTCCGTCCCCATCCCCACCTGTTTTTCCATGCCCCTGATTTTCGTCCTTCTCCTCCTGCTGCTGACAGCCTGCACGCACATACCGTCCCCGGGCGACCCGGCTTCTGCAGTCGTACAGTATGCCTCGCTGCTCGAAATGGAGGAAACGGACAGCTGCTGTGTCGTGAAGGTGAAAGATGCCTGGCACCCGGACCGCCTGCTGGCCACCTACGTGCTCGTTCCCGCCGCACAACCCCTGCCGCACCAATTGCCGCCGGGCACTGTGGTGCGCACCCCTTTGCGGCGCGTGGTGCTGCTCTCGGCGGTCCACGCCTCGTTGCTGGTCGACCTGCAGGCCGAGAGCCACATTGCCGGCATGGCCGACACGGCCTACGTGGTCGGAAGCCGGCTCCGCCAACTGCTCGCCCAAGGCGTGCGCAGCGTGGGCAACAGCCTCCGCCCCGATGCGGAAACCATCCGTTCGCTGTGCGCCGATGCCGTGTTCGTCTCCCCCTTCGAGAATGCCGGCCACGGCTATCCGGAACAGCTGGGCATCCCCCTCATTGAATGTGCCGACTACATGGAAACCTCGCCACTGGGCCGCGCCGAGTGGATGCGCTTCTATGGCCGCCTGGTGGGGCGCGCCGAACAGGCCGACTCCCTCTTCCATGCCGTGGCCGCCCACTACCTGAAACTGCGTGACAAGGCCGCCCAAGCGCGCACCGCCCGCCCCACCGTGTTCTGCGACCTGCGCACTGGCAGCACCTGGTACCAGCCGGGCGGAAACAGCACGATGGGCCGTTTCCTGACCGATGCCGGCGCACGTTATCTCTGGGCCGGACGCAGCGAAAGCGGCAGCCTGCCGCTCGACATGGAAGCCGTCTTTTCCCGAGCCCACGGAGCCGACCTCTGGCTCGTCAAATACGGGGCCGCCACGCCGCTCACCTACGCCGGCATGGCAAAAGACTGTCCGGCCTACACCCGTTTCGCCGCCTGGAAGAAGCGTCACATCTGGGCGTGCAACACCTTGCAAACGGCATTCTACGAAGAAGTGCCCTTCCACCCCGACCTCCTGCTCCAGTCGCTCATCGGACTGTTCCATCCCGAGCTGGCCGACTCCGCAGCCAAGCCCTTCTACACCCCCCTGCCTGCCCCGTAATGAAAGAAAGGCGCAGCCAGCCATAGATGACTGCTGATAGCCATTGAAATCTATAGTAATCCCTAAAAATCTATAGCTCTCAATAAAAAAACTATAGCTATCTATTGAAATCTATAGCTATCTATAAAAATCTATAGCTCTCTATAAAAAACTATAGCTATCCATCAAACCTCCCAGCCGCCCCATTCCCATGATAGCCCTGCTGCTGTTTGTCATCCTCCTCCCCCTGAGCCTGCTCACCGGCACCGTGTCACTCTCGCCCTCCGAAGTGTGGCAAGCGCTGACCGATGCCGGAGCCGACCCGGCGGCCCGCTTCATCGTCTGCGAGAGCCGGCTGCCCCAAGCCCTGACGGCAGTGCTCTCGGGCGCAGCCCTGGCGGCAGGAGGGCTGGTGATGCAGACACTGTTCAACAATCCCCTGGCCGACCCCTCGCTGCTGGGAGTCAACAGCGGAGCCTCGTTGGGCGCGGCCCTGGCCTTGCTCGCCTTCGGCGGCAGCTGGTCGCTGGGCGGAGCCACCCTCTCGGGCGTGTTGCTCACGGTGGCGGCAGCCTTCACCGGTGCGTGCGCCGTCATTGCCCTGCTGTTGGTATGCAGCCGTTTCCTGCGCGGCAACCTGGCCCTGTTGGTAGCCGGGATGATGTTCAGTTTCATCCTCTCGGCCATCATCTCCGTACTGAGTTTCTATGCCACCGCCGACGGCGTGCGTTCCTTTGTGATATGGGGCATGGGCGATTTCTCCGGCGTATCCCTGCCGCGTCTGCCGCTCTATGCCGCCCTCATCCTCCTGCCCCTGGCGGCACTGTTCCCCTTTTCGCGCAGCCTCAACGCCCTGTTGCTCGGCCCCCACTACGCCGCCAACCTCGGCATCGCCGTGCGGTCCGCCCGCACGTGGCTCCTGCTCCTCACAGGCCTGCTCACCGCTGCCGTCACCGCACTGTGCGGTCCCATATCCTTCATAGGCCTGGCCGTACCCCACGTGGCGCGTCTGCACCTCCGCACCGCCGACCACCGCAAGCTCCTGCCCGCCACCTTGTTGTGGGGAGCCGACACGGCACTCCTGGCCCTCGTACTCTCCCACCTGCCCGGCGAGCGCGGCATCCTGCCCCCGGCGGCCATCACCCCCCTGATGGGCGTGCCCGTTGTGATATATATCCTGTTGAAACGCAAATAAACATTTCTATAAAACCAATACAGCACAGCTATGTCCGTATCAAAATTTGAGAGTGAAGTAAAAATCATTCCGCAGGTGCAGCAGGTGGTCTACGACCGCTTTGCCGACCTCAACAACTTGGCCTCGCTGAAAGAACGCCTCAACGACCCCGAAGTACAGGCTAAACTGGCCGAGGAAGTCCCCGCCGACAAACTGGGCGACCTGCGTTCCTACACCGAAGGCATGACCTTCGACACCGACTCCCTGACCATCGCCAGCCCGTTGGGACAAATCACCCTGCGCATCGTGGAGCGCGACGAGCCCAAGTGCATCAAGTTCGCATCCGAAGGCGCGCCCGTCCAGCTCTACGTCTGGGTGCAGCTGCTGCCCCACGGCGAGATGGAATCGAAAATGCGCGTCACGGTAGGAGCCGAAGTGAACTTCTTCATGAAGGGCATGGTGGCCAAACCTTTGCAGCAGGCAGCCGACGGCCTGGCCAATATCCTTTCGGCCATCCGCTGACCCCGTGCCCCCTCCGGCAGACCCATTCCGCAAAGTCCGCCACTTGTGCCTAACAAGTCCTGGACTATTTTTTTCAAGTCGGCGAGTAGAAAAAAATAGTCCAGGACTTTTTGTCAACACATCGCCGACAATGATTTTGCCTCTCCCGGCAGCCTCTTCCAGTGCCCGTCCCCGCAGCCTCCGCCACGCCCCCGCCACCCATTTTTGCCCCGGCCTTTCAAAAAGTGAGGAAAAGATTTGGCCGAAACCGCCGACTTGCCTATCTTTGCACCCGCAAAAACGCCCAAGGGGGCAGAAACCTGCGGAAATAGCTCAGTTGGTAGAGCACAACCTTGCCAAGGTTGGGGTCGCGAGT
>CAMBHR010000085.1:0-8937 GCA_945867195.1 uncultured bacterium
CCGGAATACTACCATTATTACCGCATGGTTCACGAGATGTATTCCGACAAGGTGATCGACGGCCTGCATCTCGTGTTTGTGGAACTTCCCAAGTTCACACCTCAGACTTTTAGCCAGAAGAAGATGCACGTGCTCTGGCTGCGCTATCTGACGGAGGTGCAGAATTCTACCCGCGAGGTTTCCTCCGACTTGCTCGGCAACCCGGACATCAGCAAGGCTCTGTCCGTGGTGGAACGCTCGGCCTATACCGAAGAGCAGCTGCTTGGCTACGAGAAGTTCTGGGATATCATCAGTACGGAAAAGACGTACTACGGCAGCGCACTGAAAAGAGGCTTACAGCAGGGCTTGGAACAAGGCTTACAGCAAGGATTGGAACAAGGCTTACAGCAGGGAATACAGCAGGGAATACAGCAAGGAATACAGCAGGGAATACAGCAGGGAATACAGCAGGGAATACAGCAAGGAATGCAGCAGGGAATGCAGCAGGGAATGCAGCAGGGAATGCAGCAGGGAATGCAGCAGGGAATACAGCAGGGAATACAGCAGGGAATACAGCAGGGAATACAGCAGGGATTGGAACAGGGTCGTGCAAAAGCAATCAAAGAAACTGCGCGGAAACTGAAGTCTATGGGGTTAGCATTGACCGACATCCAGCTGGCAACAGGCCTCAGTGAAGAGGATATATTGGACCTATAATATTCAATTCTTGTACCACCTATTATTCACGAACAGCACCATTGAAAAAAGCAGATTGACAGCACATGAGATTGTCAATCTGCTTTTTGTTACAAAGGGAAATACTTACTCACAGAATATGATTTTGGAACCGTTACCCTTCAGCAATTCAAATGCGCCAGGTTTTTCTTGCGCTTTCTACCCAGAAATTCACCTACTTACAAAAAAGATTTACGCAATATAAGGCGACTCTCAGGACCAAGATTAAACAACAGGTCTACAATGCTGAGATTGGGCAGAAATCCCAAACGTGAAGCGAAAACCTGATAGTAGTCCAAGGAACGGAAACGCTCCAATGAGGCAAGGGGCTGCTTGGGCGAGAGTAACTGGCGGAGGTCGGTCCAACCTGCTGTGGCTGGCACATACTCGTCGGAAACACGCTCTTGGGGCGCAAAGGAAAGAAGCTCGCAGACAAGCCGGTGCAGTGCCTCGTTGAAGTCGACGAGGTATCGGAAAGGCGTTTCGTAGAGCGGGCGGAAGTCATCGGCATAGTATTCAAAGTAGGGACTGCTTTCGTAGGCTGAAACGAGAGCGGTCCAATGTACGTGCCGCCAATTACCATGTTCGGAAATCCGCACGTCGCGCATGGGTGAATGAGCCAGCCCCTTACGGTCCACGGGAACAATCAAGGACTGTACTCCCTGCGGTCCGGCAATATAACAACGGTTTCTGTACGTCTGTTTGATATAAAACTCCCCCCTGTCCTCTACCACCCGTTCGGCGGCAAAAAGATAAGCATACGCCCCCACAGGAGCGAGGTATTGGGAAGGCAGAAGCAGTTGCATGGAATGCTTGGAAATATATGATTTAAGGAGTGTTCGATAATTTAGTTAAAGGTATGGGAAAAGGATGTAGGATAGGAAGCCAGCCTCAGCTGTCCCTCAGAACTGCGAAACGATTTTCCCCACCAGCTCACAGTGTGGCACCAGCCGGAAGGAGTCGGGCTGGGTTTCAATCCAATAATAGTTTTGGGAGGTCTTTACCCGTGTGAGCCTGCTTCCGGCCATTTGCAGCCCACCCTCCCGGGTAAGGGTCACGCGGGAATGTTCGTAAGTCTGCAACAACCAGGCAAGCAAACGGGCATTGTGCGGCGTAACGAGGACGGAGCGGCCCTTTCCCGGCACCACGATAGGCTGGGCATCGGGCGAAGTGCGTGCCGGAAGCACCAAACGGCGCACCGGGTCAATCCAAACCGTGTCGCCCGGCACTGCGCGACAAGTACCAGCCATGAACGGAACCTCAGGCGGTTTCCCAGCTGTGGCTGAAGGCGCAAAAACCACGTTGTCCATCACCTCCGGCTCGGCATATCCCCAGCGATGATAGCCCCAGAGCTGTTCGCCAGGCAAGCGCAATCCATAGTAAGTAAGGCTCACCAGCACGTGTCCGCCCGGTCCCAAACCCGGCAATGCGGCATTGTCGGGCAACCTCATGTGGCACAAGAGCAGACCCCGCACCGCCAGCAGCAGGATGGCTGCCAGCAGTACGGGGAGTATGATCTTGCGCAAGAGTTTCATGGGGGTATTACTTGATGTCCCACACACGTTTGAAGAAGCGGTTCCAGCGTATTCCTCCGTTGAAGAGCGAGTAGTCAGGGTCGAGCGAAATCCAGACGAAGAGCGGTTTGCCCACCACGTGGTCCTCGGGAACAAATCCCCAGAAGCGGGAATCGGCGGAATTGTCGCGGTTGTCGCCCATCATCCAGTAATAATCCAGTCGGAATGTATAGCTGTCGGCCCGCTTTCCGTTGATGTATATGTTGCCATTGCGCACCTGCAGGTCATTGCCTTCGTACACACGGATTGGTCTTTCGTAAATGGGGAGGTTATCCAGCGTCAGGCGGAGCGTTTCGCCTTTCTTGGGAATCCACAGCGGTCCATAGTTAGCCGTGGTCCAGTGGGTGATTTTATTTTGCGGGTAAAGCCAGTCGGCGGCCGGCTCTGCCGGTGTGATACTGCTCACCAGTTCGGGATGGCGCAGCAATTCAGCTTTCACCTTCTGGGTTAGCGGCATCCACACCTTCTGTCCGTTGCGCACGGTATAGAGGTCTTCGTCCGTAATGCCAAGTTCCTTCTTCATTTCCTGCGGAATGTCCTGCACGAAAGTCACTTCGTAAGCATACTGCACGTTCTCCGGTTCGGGATTAGGTTTTCCGTCCAGATAGATGATATTGTCCTTGATTTGCAAAGTCTGTCCGGGCAGTCCCACGCAGCGTTTCACATAGTTCTCGCGCCGGTCGGTGGGACGGGCCACAATGTCGCCGAACTCATCGGGCTGGCTGCGGAGATAAGCTGCACCGGCAGCATAGATTTTCCCGAACAGCGTTTGTTGTTCTTCGTAAGTCAGCGAGTCATTCAGCGCAGCCGAAGCCGGCACGGTTGCCTCGCCGAACTGTGCCGGCTGTCCCAACAGCTGGTCCCCCATTTGGTAGCACAGGCGGTAGTAGTCCTGGTTTTGCTGGTTGAGGGCAACCGTGTCGCCAGCCGGATAATTGAAGACAACGATGTCGTTCACCTCCACCTTGCCCAGTCCTTTCACTCGTCGGTAGTCCCAATGGGGATGTTCCAAATAGCTCTTGCAGCCGAACAGAGGCAACGTGTGCTGCGTCAGAGGCATATAGAGCGGGGTCTGTGGAATACGCGGTCCGTAGGACAGCTTCGACACCAAGAGATAGTCGCCCGTGAGGAGCGTCTTTTCCAAAGAGGAAGAGGGGATGACAAAGTTCTGGAAAAAGAACTGGTTGAGGAAGTAGATGGCGATGAGGGCGAACACGATGGCATCCACCCATCCCATCAGGAAGCGGGTTACAGGCCCCACCTCGGGTTCACGCCACCAGCCCCACTTGATGCGGCGGGTGATGTAAAGGTCAAAGATAAGGGGCATCACAATCAGTCCCCACCAGGAGCCTACCCAATACAGGAAGAGCAGGTAGAGGACAGTGACAACGGTGAATTTCACCCACGGAATAATTTGGGAAGTATGCTGTCGGGAAGACATATTCAATTGTGTTAGGGATAATTACGACATCAATTCTGCAAAGAGGTCATCCGTGCTCAACAGTCCGCTGTGGCGTGCGGTAAACTCCGCTGCCAGCACCGCTCCCAAGGCAAACCCCCGGCGGTTGTGGGCAGAGTGGGTTATCTGTATCATGTCGGCATCGGAATTGTAGGTAATGGTATGGATACCGGGCACCTCGCCCTCGCGCACCGCATCGATACGGAGCAAATTGGCCGGCGTATCGGTTGTGCCGGTGAGAGAGCCGTCAGCGTTTTTCACCTGTCCTTTTACCCAATCGGTCTTGCGGTCCAGTTCCGAACAAATCTGTTCTGCCAGCGTGATGGCGGTACCGCTGGGCGCGTCCAGCTTATGAACGTGGTGGGTTTCCACCTCGCTCACGTCATACTCCGGGCAGGCGTTCATCAGCCGTGCGAGGTATTTGTTGACGGCAGAGAAGAGAGCCACGCCGAGCGAGAAGTTGGAAGCCCAAAAGAGCGTATGTCCTTCTTCGCGGCACGCCCGTTCCACGTCGGCACGGTGCTCCTTGAGCCATCCCGTACTGCCGCTCACCACCTTCACCCCTTGTTCCCAGGCTTTCAGGTAGTTGCCATAGGCAGCGGTGGGATTGGTAAATTCAATGGCAGCATCGGCACTGCGGAACGCATCGGTGTTGAAATCCTCCGGATTATCCACATCGATAATCGACACTATCTGGTGGCCACGCTGCAGGGCGATTTCCTCAATCATGTGCCCCATCTTGCCGTAGCCTATCAAAGCAAATTTCATGAAAATTGTAGGTTTATCGTTTAAATACTGGCATTTCGGAGCAAAAGTAATATTTTTATTCTCACCCACCAATATTGCTTTCTGCAAATAGAAGTTGCCCGGCCATTCCCGGGAACTATCCCTTGAATGACCGGGCAACCATTCGCCCTGATATGAGGTTGTTGCTAAGGTTATGAGATTTTAGTACAATACTTTCTTGCCGTTCACGATGTTGATACCCTTGGTGAGTTTCGTCAAGCGGCGGCCGTCGATGCTGTAAATTTGCTTCTCGCCGGTGGCGGGCTGGTCAACGGCAATGATGATGCCGGTCTGTCCGTCGAGGCTGAAATCGGAAGTGCTCTTCACGCCGGGCATGCTGAAATAATTTTCCAGACTACCATATACCCATACCGTAGCATCCTGCAGTTCGGGATTGTCAATCAGGTTCAGCGCAGCACGTACATCGGAACCGCTGGAAAGCTGTACAGGCACGTAGAGGTCAGGCGTACCGATGGCGATGTTGGAAGCCACGGTCTTCTCCGTATCGGAAGCAGGATAGATGGCAGAGCCATTGATGCTGCCAAGGATTTGACCCTTCACCCACACTTTGCCTTCGGCCTTGCCGTTGAAGTACTGCACATCGGCCGGCGTATAGGGAGCTTCGAACGTACCTTCGCCTTCAATGACAAAGAGCGTGAAGCTGGCCTTGCTTTCCAGGTAGTTATCGGTTTCAGCCGTTTCCACGCTGATAACGGTAACGCCCTTTCCGGTCAGGGTGATGTTGCCTTCGGCATCCACCGTTGCCACATCGGGATTGGACGAAGTGAAGGTCTTCTCGCCGTCAGAGAGGGTAGTCAGCGCATTGTCCACCTTCTGCTCGTCAGAGGGCAGTACCACTACCTCTTCAGCGGCCCAAGCGGTTTCGGCATCCTTCAGGTTGGTAATCATCTGCACGTCCGAAGCCTCGCAAGCATAGAGCTGAGCCACACCTTTAAAGTAGGCCACATAGCCGCTCACGTTGTAAGTCTTGGAAGTGTTGAAGATGACATCGCCCAGCACGTTGAAGTTGTCGCGCAGCACCATTTCGTTGTCACTGTCGTCCATCATGGTGATGTTCGAATTGTCCAAAGCTTCAGCGGTAAAGTAAACACCCTGCAGCTGCACGTACTGGTTCTGGTAGAGGTAGGTTTCATCGTTATTTACGTCGGCAATGGTCACGACAGCCGGTTCAACGGCATTGTCGGAGCTGCTCACCGTAACGCCCTCGTAGGAAGCAACTACCAATTCCGTCACGTTGTTGTAAACGCAGAGCTGTCCGGCCAACTTGCCGCTGATCTTGTCACCCTTCTTGAATGTGGTGGCTGCGCCGTAGAGCAGCAGGGCCTTGCCGTCGCTCACGTAAACGCTGGTGTTGGAGCCGCGAACACCCACGCCGGTAACGAGCAGGTCAGTAAATTCGTAGGTAACGTCCACCTTGTCAGCTGTGGCAGAAGCCACGAGGTCGGCCACGCTGGTATAGTTGGGCACTTCGGGAGTTTCGGGCTCATCGGGCAGACTTACACTGCCGTTGCCATGGAGGTTGAAATCCTTAATTTCCCACGTACCGGCCACGTCAGCGGTAGAGGTATAAACAAAGGCAATCTGCACCTTCTTGCCGTCGAATGCCTTGAGGTCGGCGGTAGAGGGAATGAACGTCCAGTTTGTGCCTTCGGGCCAGGGTGTAACATCAAGCGTAGTCCAGCCGGCATCATCGGCAGCCTTGGCCTTTACGCTGACAGCTGCCTTCAGGTTGTCCTGATTCTTGAAGAAGTTGGCAGCCTGCTGGAAGGCGATGCTGCAATTGGTTGCATTGGTAAGGTCGAGTACAGGCGAAACCAACCAGCTCTCGGCTGCGTAATTGGTTTTGTTAGCATAGCCGCTTGCCTTCATGCCATAGCCGGAAGCGAACGACCAAACATAGCTCAAAGCCTCATCCTTCGACTTGTCTTCAATAGTGAACGTGCCGATAGACGAACCGAACGATTCGCTCCAAAGCACGCCGGGCACTTCCGGCTCAACAGGCGTTTCGCCGCCTTCTTCGCCGCCGCCTTCTTCACCGCCACCTTGTTCGCCGCCACCTTGTTCGCCGCCGGCAACAGTCAACACAGCATCGTCAACTAAGAGGGGCAAAGTACTCTTGTTGTTCACAACCATCAGGTTCACCTTCGTGGTAGCTTCAAGCGTAAACTCGCAACTATACTGCGTCCATTCTTCAGTGGAAGTTTCAACAGCATCTGTTACATAAACATAGCCTTTTTTAGAATCAATAGAGTAACTTCCATCACCGGCCACGTCAACAATCGCATAGCCCAAACGGATTTTTGCACCACCCTTAGCCCAAACGGAGAAGGTGTAAGTTCCTGCAGCCAAGTCATATTCCTGCGTAGCCATTCGCTTGTTGCTCTTGGCGACAGGAGCGACAGACACGGCAGCACTGCCACCATGTACATCATCAGTTACCTGACTCAATGTCGCATTGCTGGCGGATGACACAGAAACCCACGCATCAGGTTTCTCATCCGTCCAGTTTTCAAAACCTCCATTTGCCAACAGGTTGCCTTGGGCAAAAGCCGTAACAGCCATGAGCAGGAAGGCGAAGAAAGAGAGTAAAATCTTTTTCATGCTTTGTGCATTTAAATTAGTTGATAAATATGAAATAGAATTAGTTTTACACTTTGACTTGGCAAAAGTAGGGATTATTTCTGCTGCTTGCCAACTTTTTACTATTAAGATTTAGTAAATATGGGGGCTCAGGTTATGAGGGATTAAGTTATGAGGTTATAAAGTAACATACTGAGCGACAGAGCTTCCCGTTCTGACAGTAACTATATAACCCTATAACCCGGGAGCGAAGCGACCCCAATCTTATAACCTTATGAAACAACCTCATAACCTAACCCCTCATAACCTTTACGAACATAACCTTATGAAGCGAACCGTCAGTCCGCAATCCGTCCGATGAGTTCCTCCAGGGTCAGGCTGGTCTGTTCTCCGGTATTCATGTCCTTCAGTGCCACCTTGCCTTCTGCCATTTCCTGTTCACCCACCAAGGCCACGAAGGGCACATGGTGTGCATTGGCATAGGCCATCTGCTTCTTCATCTTCACCGCGTCGGGATACACCTCCGTGGCAATGCCCGCACGGCGCGTGGCGGCGGCCAAGCGCAGGCAATGGGCAGCCTCAGTGGGTCCAAAGTTGATGAACAGCAACTGTGCGCCGGCCTGAGTGGCGGCAGGATAAAGATCGAGCTGGGTCAGCACGTCGTAAATGCGGTCGGCACCGAACGAGATGCCCACGCCGCTGAGTCCCGGCATACCAAAGATGCCCGTCAGGTTGTCGTAGCGGCCACCGCCCGTGATGGAGCCGATCTGCACATCGAGCGCCTTCACCTCGAAGATGCACCCCGTGTAATAGTTCAAGCCGCGAGCCAGCGTCAGGTCAAGTTCAATGGGGTTCCGCAGGTTGCTCTCCGCGAGCGTTTCGAGCACAAAGGCCACTTCGTCCACGCCCTTCAAGCCCACTTCGCTGCCGGCGAGCACGGTGCGCATGGTGGCGAGCTTCTCCTCGTTCGTACCGGACAGGGCGATGATGGGTTGCAGCTTCTCTACGGCCTCATCGGAAAGCCCTACGGCGCGGAGTTCATCGTTCACCTTTTCGAGGCCGATCTTGTCAAGTTTGTCAATGGCCACGGTGATGTCCACGATTTTGTCCGCCGCCCCGATGGTTTCGGCAATGCCGGTAAGGATTTTGCGGTTATTGATTTTGATGCACACGTTGATGCCGAATCGCGTGAACACCTCGTCCACGATTTGCATCAGCTCCACCTCGTTGAGCAGGGAATCGGAGCCCACCACGTCGGCATCGCACTGGTAAAACTCGCGGTAACGTCCCTTCTGCGGACGGTCGGCACGCCATACAGGCTGGATTTGATAGCGTTTGAAAGGCATCTGCAGCTCGTCGCGGTGCTGCACCACGAATCGGGCGAAAGGCACGGTGAGGTCGTAGCGCAAGCCCTTTTCGCAGAAGCGGGCGGCCAGCTGTGCGGCATTCTTTTCGCCGTATTCATCGGCAGATACCTCACGGCGGAAGTCACCCGAATTGAGAATTTTGAAGAGCAGTTTGTCGCCCTCCTCGCCATATTTCCCCATGAGCGTGGAGAGGTTCTCCATGGCCGGGGTTTCGATTTGGCTGAAACCGTAGAGTGCATAGACGCTTCGGATGGTTTCAAAAATATAGTTGCGCCGTGCCATTTCCACGGCGCCGAAATCGCGTGTACCCTTGGGTATGCCGGGTTTTTGAGCCATATCAGTATGATTTATGTTTTGTTTTGACCTGTAAATCGGGGCGACAAAGATAGTGCAAGGCGAGCGCAAAGCAAAATGCAAAGCCCTTGGATTTGCATTT
>CAMBHR010000086.1:0-8878 GCA_945867195.1 uncultured bacterium
TAGCTCGCCAGGCTCATAACCTGGAGGTCGTTCGTTCGAGTCGAGCCTCCGCAACTCACAAGTCGAGCTCCCGCAACTTAAAATGCGGTGAAATCGCAGGAAACTCAAAGGCAAATGTGGAGTACAATCGCAGAAATGCGGCTGTACTCCTTTGCGTTTTTCAATCAATTAAAAAAATAGGTCGGACGAAACTCGGACGCAGTTTAATCGGCATTTTTCATATATCGGACGAAAGGACGAGTGCGAAAAATGTCAAAAAAAATGTGCACTTTAGTAGCCCGAAAAAACCGTCTATCAGACGTTGTTCCTTACACCCTTCCCCAGCTCCATACGGGCAAAAGTTGGTATGTTGATTTTTATTGTTTCGACCCCGTAGTCGGAACTATGAAAAGAAAAAAGTACATACTTGACCGTTACAAGACGATAAGCGAGCGCAAGGCGCGTGCAACGGAAATCATTACCAGCGTGACAGCGCGGCTACGCTCGGGCTGGAACGTGTGGGTGAAGATTGAAACCACAAGGGAGCACACTCCCTTTTCTGAATGCCTTGATCTTTACAAGGCTTATTTGCAGCGCAGCGCAGAAAATAATTCGATGAAAGCCAAAACAGCGTATGGCTATCTATCGTATTTGGGAATTTTCTGCGAATGGCTGCAAAGCAGGGCAACACCCGTGAAATTCTGCTACCAAATAGATTTGTATCTATTGGCGGATTTCCTTGACCACATTCTTCTCGACCGTGAAAGTTCAGCACGCACCCGTAATAATTACCTTACATGGTTATCTACTCTGTGTACTTGGATGGTGGAGAAAGGTTATCTGAAAGAGAACCCAACCACCAAAATCAAGAAACTGAAAGAAGAACCGAAAAAGCGAAATGCTCTGTCAGCACAGGAACTCGCTTCCTTGCAGAACTACCTGCGCGGCACAAACAAACACTTCCTGTTGGCTTGTTTGATGGAATACTATACCTTCATTCGCCCGATAGAATTGGCCCAAATCAAGTTAGAGCATATCCATGTGGCTGAGCAAAAAGTGTTTGTCCCCGCCTCCATCAGCAAGAACCGCAAGGACGGCATGGTAGGTTTGAATGATGAAATCATCAAACTTATGATAGAACTGCGTGTGTTCGACAAGCCGAGCCAAAGTTTTCTCTTTGGCAAGGATTTCAAGCCGAGCGAAAAGCAGGCAGACAGCCGCATTTTCCGCGAGTACTTTACCAAAGTACGCGAGGCATTGAAATGGGACGACAGCAAGCAGTTCTACTCTTTGAAGGACAGCGGCATTCGCGACCTGGCCAATGCCGAAGGTATTGTGGTCGCTCGTGACCAGGCGCGCCACAGCGACATCAGCACCACGAACAAGTACCTCAAAGGCGACAGCATGACGGTACATGAACAAACCAAGCACTTCAA
The DNA here is from genome assembly GCA_945867195.1 of uncultured bacterium. Lineage (GTDB taxonomy): Bacteria > Bacteroidota > Bacteroidia > Bacteroidales > Bacteroidaceae > Alloprevotella. The sequence continues at coordinate 1,416 of CAMBHR010000086.1, forward strand.
GGGTGCTTTCCGTGCGCCCAGTGAAGCCTTTGCCGCCCCGAAATCAGAATGCGCGTCTGCGCATACGGCAAAGGCTGAACCCAGCACGGAATGTCCGGGCGGCTCTGCGCAGTCGGAGCCAGTCCCGTCCGCACCCGAAAAAGAAGTGCTTCTTCCGCTGAAATCGGGAGAAAAAGAGGGCACAAAGCAGCCCGATGAGAAAACACCCGGTGCAACTGAGGAAGCCACCTGCGGTAAGCGTGAGGCAAGTGCCGCCCAAAAATCATGCGCCCCTGCGCATACGGCACGCAGGACCTCACCGTCCGCAGGTTGTCAAGGCGGCACTGCGCAGTCAGAGCCAGCCACCCAGGCGACCGATGGCAGCACCGTACCACAGAAAGAAAAGGCTGCTCCTATCCCCTCTTCTCCCGTAAACACTCCCGAAACCCCTGTTGAGGACACCGCTGTGCAGGAAGCCCCTGCAAATACAGCCCGCGACTTTGACAGCCTCATAGCAGGCAAAGTCGCGGGAAAGAAAAAGCGGCAGCGCATCAAGTCCAACATGATTTACTCCACCTCGAAGAAGTAGCCTTTTTTGAGCGGCTGCACCCCTTGGTCGTCCAAGGTAATCTCAATCTTTTGGCAGAGATATTTCCTGCCATTGATAAGATAGACCCTGTTGGGGTCGGTAGCGCGGTCGGTAAACGAGATTTGCCGCACCACGCGCGTATCAATGTTGAGATTACCTGCCGTGAGGCAACGGTTCACGGGCGAGTTCGGGTAATGCAGCAGGAACTGCATGCAGTCCGGCACGTGGACGATGCTGTCGTCCGCACGTGAGCGGTAATAAGGCACGCCCACGGGGTAAGGCAGGTTCACGGTATAGAACAGGTCGGGCTCATTGACCTTGTTCGGCTGGAAAGACTGCGTGAAGACACTTCCGCAGTTCACCGCCACCTCCATCACCTCCTGCTTCTCCGCCTCGTCCTGCGTGGTGTCCTCCTCGCTTTCGATGTACGTTTGCAGGTTGAAGAGCGTCTTGGAACTCGCCTGCAAAGTGTCGGCGGTGATGAGGTAAGGCACGTGGAAATCATCGTATGGCCTATCGTCAACATTGGCAAGTTTGTCATACGTGTAATAACCCGGCACACCCTGCACGATGTACTCCATGTATTTTGTTTTCAGCACTGCCTTGTCCTCCGCCATCGAGGCGGGGACGATACGCAGTTGCGTGTCCACCTTGAAGTCCTCGTCACGGAACAGCGGCCCGAGGTGGTCCACTTCGGGAAAAGAGAAGCGTTCCGTGTCCGCGTTGTAGAAGATGCCGAAGCGGTCGCCCGAAGTAGTGGCGTAGAAGAGGATGTTGCTCTTGGCACGTTCCTCTTCGCTTACCGATTGGAAGGCCGTGAAAAGGTCAGCGTCTGGAACACGGCGCACGTCCATTTTCTCGTAGGCATCTTCTCCGATGGATAACTGCTTATCCACAATGTCAGTAAAGGCGTAGCCCACATTCCCCGAAGTTGTTTCTTTCTGCTCCCCGTCTGTGTCAATATCCGTGGAACGCTCGTCAGTGGCCGAGTGGATTTCCACGGTAGAGCCACTTGTATAGAGCGTGGTGCGGCTGACGACCCGCGCCCTTTTCCCCTCCACCAATACGATTACGCCGAACAAGTTTCGCAGTTCGGTGAAGAACTCCTTGACCGTCCAGTGCGGCACGCAACCCGCGAAGTGGAGCGTGCCGCGCGCATTGGCTACGAATACTTGCCCCATCCAGCCCTGGTGCAGGGCGTTGTCCGCCGGGGCGAGGGAGTAGCCCAAAGCCCCGAGGACACGTTCCACGATGATGCAGAGATACGGCTGCGGCGCAAGCACCAAGTTTTCGCGCAGGTGCAGGCGCGGCGGGTCGGCCGTATAAGGCATGGAGTTGGGCGGGTATTCGATAAGGTCCGGATAAAAGTCCGACTCGTTCCCTTTGAGGATGAAGCGGTACGTCCGCGCATCATCCCTCCAAATTCTGTCACCGCTGGAATAGTCCCCCCAAAAGGCATATTGATGCTGGTTCGCCCAGGCCGCATCCGTGTCAGACCAAATAGGAAAGCAGACGCAGTCGGTTTCCTCTACCGAGCCATGGAGCAACCTGTCCGTTTGCTCCATGGTAAACGGGGCGGACATCAGCATACGCATCGTACCCACGTCCGTCTGTTCCTCGTTTGGGTGGTATTTGTCCCACAGGTTGCCGTAAGCGCGTCCCAAGTCGAAGTCGTCGATATACTTTTCGCCGTCCTCTCCCAGCGTGTCGAAGTTAAGGGCAGAGTTGCCCGCGAGCAACTGCACCTTCACTTCGTCCTGCGTAACATTGGTCACGATGGCTGTGCCTTCCAAGGTCAGCAACTCCGTGACCAGGCGAAAAGGGAATTTCTTGCCTGCAAGGAATTTCAGCGACACGGAGCGGTACTGCAACGCGCCAAAGATTTGCAGGTTTTCCATGCAGCCCGACAAGGGCAGCACCACGTCCAGCGTATAGTCGCCCGCCGAAGTGAAAAACGGATTTTCTCGCGTGAGTTTGATGCTTGTGCCGCTTTTGATGATAGCGGGCATATCATTGATGTAAAAGGCTATCATTTCCTGTTCTTCATTTTGTTGTACCTGTTCCATTGCCGCTCGAAGCCGTCCTCGCCCGTGATGGAAACGGAGGCGCGGATGCCAGCCTCCAAGTTTTCATTGAGGCGGACGATGGCATCGGCCGTCCTGCCCGAGGCAGTGTCAACGACCTGCAAGGCAGGGGCAGCAGCCGTAGCAGTCGCAGCGTTTGCCGTAGCCTGCGGCGCGGCGATCGCGCGGCTGACATCGGCGGCAGAGAGCGAGGCAATGGTATTGTTGCGTTGGGCGTGGTCAATGAGCCGCAGGAAGGGCAGCACATTGGGGTTCTGCACCGCACGGTGCGAAGCCACGAACTCGCCTTGGTGAACGATGCCCGCACGGCGGCGGTAGTCCGAGCCGCCCGTGAAGCCGCCCTCATAGTAGCCGCTGCTCTCTGCGGCGTGCTGCTTTTTGATGGCTGCGATTTGGATGCCGCCAGCGGCCACGGCCATGGCGGCGGCAATCGGGCCCAATATCCAAGAAACCTTAGAAGCGGAAGCGTAGGCGTTGATAGCCGCCATGGCGGTGCTTGCCACCGCCTGCGCTATCTCCAAAGCCATCTGTTTCTTGCGATATTTGTTCTTCACGGCGGCAAGTTCCTTCTGTTTCTGCTCTTCGAGTTTCTTGCCCTTGCGGGAGTTCTCTCCCACTTTCTTTATCTCGTTGTCACAACGGCGGGTGATGGCGTTCTCTTCCTCTTGCTGCTGGGCAGAGAAGAGTTGCGCCACGGAGGACAGCGCCGTGCTGACAAAAGCCAGTGCCGACACGGCCACGGCCGCGTAGTCCTCCCACGTCTGTTCGCCGTCTTTGAGTTTGGCCTGCAAACTCTCCAACTTCTTGAAGATGTCGGTAAAATCCGAGGCTATGCCTGTGGCATTGCCGAGCGGATTTTCTATTTTCTTGCCCTCCTCTTTGTCCTTTCTGTCTTTTTCGTCCTTGCGGAGTTTCTTGTACTTATCTTGGATTTGGGTAATGTACTCTTGTTTCTTTTCCTCGGAAATCACCCCAGCGGCCACCAGCTCATCGAGCAGGCGCAGTTCGTCCTGCTGGCGTTCGTCCAAGGATTTTTGGAAATACTCGTTTTCCATAGCCTTGGCCTTTTGCAGAAAATCCTTGCGGCGGGCCAACTGCTGGCGCAGGTCCTCTGCATCCGCCTGCGCGGTGAACTCCTGTGCCTTTTCGGGGTCGCCGAACTGCGTATAGTAGTCGGCACGCTTGCGCAGGTGGGCGAGTTTGATTTCATCCAGGCGCCGCTGATACTGCTCTTCCGAGAGTGTACCTTGCAGGTATTCGCGCTGGGCGGCAGCGTTGGCCTCGGCCTCCTGCCGCGCGATGTCCTGCATACTCCATTGCGCCTGTTGGTCGCGCACGCGCTGCACCATATCCAGCCGTTTCTCTTCGAGTTCGTTCCACTCTTTGCTGCCCTGCTGGTAGAGGTCGCGCTGCTTGATGACCATGTCCTGCTCGATGGCGAGGAGTTTCTCCTCGTACTCGCGGCGGGAAATGAGTCCCTGCTGGTATTGTAGGGTTTGGTAGAGCTTGCGGGCGAGGGCTTCCTTTTCGAGGTTGTCGCGGGCTTCCTTGACCGGGTCGGTTTTCTTTCCCTTGCCCGGCAGTGACGGCGGCGTGCCACCTTGAGGTTTGTTGAGGTTGGTTTCATTGCCGCCCGAAGCCACAAGGTTGTCCAGCATCTTGTCCACGCCCTGCTGTTTGGCGTAGTCCATCAGCGTATCAATGGCATCCTGCGCGCTCTTCTGCTCGTTTGCCCAAAACTCCTGTCGGCGAAGGCTGTGGAAGAGTCTGTTGTTGGCTTCCGTGTAAAGCGGGTTCTTCTCCACATCATATTTGCGCAGACCGCCTTTCCACGTGTAGCCCCATTCCTGTTCAATGCGGCTTTGGTATTCCGGTTTCTTCAAGCGTTCCTCGCCGATGCGCACCCCATTGTCCCAAGCCTGCTTGGCCAGGTCGGCATCGGCTTTCTTGCTCATGGCCTCTTTCAGTTTCTCATAGAGAGCCTCGGCAAGAGCCTTCTTTTTGAGTTGCACCAAATAGTCCTTGATTGCCTCTGTGTTGCGCTCAGTCAGCGTGCCCTCGTTGCTGAGCGAAGCGTGGTAATCGGGGACATATTTCTGCATTTCCGCGATAGCCCACCTGCGTTCTTTTATGGAGCGTGTGTTGTCGTGGATAATTTCATTCAGTTTTTCGATGCGTCCTCCCTCTTCGGCGTATTTCTCATTGGCCGATTTGCTGGCCTCATTGCAATCCTTTATGGCCTTTTCGCGTCCTTTGAGTGCCTTGGTGTTCTCCTCCACGGCCTCGGTGTCGTCACCCAGCAGCCCTGTGAATTGCAGCACCAACCCGATAACGGTGCTGAGTGCCACGGCAATGAGGCCGATGGGGTTCTTGGCCATGGCAGCGGTGAGCAGCACAAACTGGATGCGTGCGGCCACAATGCCCTTGGTAAAGAGCGTGACGGCCACGGTGAAAAGCCCCTGTGCCAGGGCGCAAGCCTGCACGGCGGCTTTGTAGAGCGTGGTCGTCTTGATGGCCAGCCACAGGTTCGCCACCTTGGCTTTAAGGTGGAGGTTGTGCAACGCCTCCCACGCCACGGTTATTTTGAGCGTGGCGTTGTACACCACGATGGCCGCTGTAATGGCGATGATGGACTTGTAGTGCTTCTGCACCCAAGTAATCAGTGCCGAAAGCGTTTTGAGGAACAAGGTGGTGAAGTTCACCATCTTCGAGGCCACGGGCATCAGCTTCTCGCCGAGTTCGGCGCGCATGTCCTGCATGGCCTTCTTGGCTTTGTCAAGTCCGGCCTGCACGGTCGTGTTCTGCACGGCAAACTCGTTATTGATGCTGACGGCTTCGCTGTAAGCCTCGGTGGCGAGCCGCTGCATCTTCTCCACGTTGCCGAGTTTGTCGGCCACGGAGGAGAGCACCGAGGTGGCGCGCGTGCCGTCCAGCCCCATCTGCTCAAACATGGGTGCGAGTTTGTCGAAGCCGCCTTGCGCCTTCATGTTGCCGAGGAAAGCGATGAGCGCGCCGTTGGCATCTTCTTTGAGTAGGCGCGAGAACTCCTTCACGTCCTTTCCGGCAAGGGCGGCAAACTTGGCGGGCTCCTGGTACATCTTCGTTATCAACTGCGAGAAGGCGGTGGCGGAGGTAGCGTCTTCCTGCATACTCTCGTCAAGCACGGCGGCAAAGCCCATGATTTGGGCTTGGGTCAGTCCTGCCTGCTTGCCCACGCCCGCCACGCGGGCGGTGAACTCTTCGAGGTAGCCTGCGCCTGCCGAAGAGTTCTGCGAGAGTTCGTTGATAACGGAGGCAGTGGCCAGCATCGCGCCTTTGAGGCCGAGGCGTTGGTCTTCCTCGAAGAGCATGGCCAGTTTGCCCACGTTCTTTACCGCCCCGGCTCCGAGGTCGTCACCGAGGGCCACATTGATTTTGTCGGCAGCCTCGACAAAGTCAAGTATCTGTTCCTTGGAGGTGATGCCGAGTTTGCCCGCGTCCCCGGCAAGTGCATTGAGTTGCTCGCGGGAGGTGCGCGTGTCCATCGCCTTGAGGCTTTCGTTGAGGGCGTCCACGTCCTCGGCGGCAAGCCCGGTGTACTTGCGTACCTGCGCCTTAGCTTCTTCGATGTCGGCGTAGTCGCTGACAGCCTGCTGGAGGATGGCGCGCACGCCGCTGACCACCTCGAAGAAAGCCTGCACGTTCATCACCAAGCCCATCCACTTGTTGCCCCATTCGGCCAAACGGTCGCTCCACGAAGACTGCTGCGTAGTGCGCAGTTCGCGGTTCACCCCGTCCAGCGCGTCCTTGGTTTCGCGGATGGCTTTGGTGAGGGTCTGCCACTCGGCAGAGCCACGCTGCACCTTGCCGGAGTTGAGTTCCTTTTGGAGCTCACGCAAGGTGCGTTTGAGTTCGTTGGGAGCAGATTTGTCGAGGTTTTCGAGCGCACGGGTCATGGTTTCCGTCTTGGTTTCAGTGCGCTCTATCTCTTTCTCCACCTTCTTGATTTCCTTGGAGTAGAGAGCAAAAGCGCGGGAGTCGCCTTTTTCGAGGGCTTCCTCGCGCTTGGTTTTGAGTTGTTCCAATTTGGTTTTGAGTTCATCCAGTCGTTTCCGTGCCTGCTCGGAATTGACGATTAACTCAATGGTCTTTATCTCGGTACTGGTCATAAAAATTACGCGCTACTTTTGGGTGTTGATACCCAAAAGTAGCGTGTAAATAGTGGTGCAGAAAAGACAAATAAAAATTTACTATTTTGTCAGTTCCTGTATTTTGTTCTTAGCTGTTTTCATGATTTCAATCATTTCAGACAACTCCGTTTCATCTAAATATTTAGCTGACCTGTTTATGTAGGATGCTGTATTTGTACATATAAAAACCACCCACTTTTTCGTCTTTTTATTGAAATATGTACCTAAACGAACACCATCTTTGCTCTTAAACTCAATTTCGGAATAAATATCAGGGGTCGTAGGTAAAATAGTTTCTTTGATATAAGAAAGCGACTTAATAGCCGCATCCAATTCTTCAAAATCAAGCGTTCCAACGTAGGTTGTATTTGAAGAAGAAAGCGCTTTTGTTTCAATCCTTAAACATCCAATTTTTTTACCTGTTAAAATATCCGTCAGAATAAGCACTTTATTCTCAACACAACGAAACTTTGGCAGATCATAGAAATCTTTTCTGATAAGAGAACCAATGCTTTGTTCAAAAAGAACGGCTTTACTCTGAGACTTTTCAGTTTCTTTTTCTTGTGCATTGCTTACAGCAACAGAACACAGAAGGACTAAGAGAATAAATAACTTTTTCATAATCATGATTTTTATAGGTTT
>CAMBHR010000087.1:0-8386 GCA_945867195.1 uncultured bacterium
ACGTTCATGACCAGCGTGTTGTGCAGGCGGTCGGTCATGGGCAGGAAGTCCGCCGCGCCGTCTTTATCACGCAGTTCGATGTTGTTGTCCAGCTCGTTGTAGCGCAGCTGCCACTGCGCATCCACTATCTTGCGGATGCGCGAGGGGGTGATGTAGCGGTCGTTCTGTACGTCAGAAGTGTCAGCCGTGTCTACCGGGGCAACCGCATCCAGCGCACGGGTTTCCACGCTGCCACCAGCTCGCTGGAGGGTGGGGGATGTCAAGGCGGCCTTCGTGGTCTTTGACTTTTCCGCTGTCTTCGCTGCCGGCATTGGGGGTATCGGAGTTTTTCCGGCAACGAGTTTCTTACGGGTAACGATTTCGATGAATTTGGTCCAGAGAACACGGGGGGTGAAGCGTCCTTTCAGACGAAGAACCAGGGCGTGCCATAGTTTGATGAGTGTGGTTTTCATGGTAAATGAATGAAGTTTTTTTAATGTGTGGGGTTCGTGGTGCAAAAGTACGGCCCGGAAAGTGACGTGGCAAAAATAGTGTCGTTGACTTGCACAGTTTGTGAAGTTTTTTTGAGGTACGCCCGAAGAGGCAGCCAGATGGCTTTCACAAGTCCAGGACTATTTTTTCCTAATCGGTGAGTTGTGAAAAATAGTCCGGGACTTGTAAGGACTAAATCCCTGATATTGTGAAGACATCTTGTTTGGTGCCGGTTTTGGTGAATGCAACCGGATGATGGAGTAACGAATGGAGTAACGAATGGAGTAACGAATGGAGTAACGAATGGAGGGACATATCCACTTCGCACGCACGGTGATACGGGACTCATTTCCTCCGAGTCCTGTTCATGCGTTCACAAAGCGGAGGGTTTCCCTTGATTTTCAGGGCGTTGGCGTGTGAAGGGTTGGAATCCCGAACATTCACATGGGCTTACAAACCTTCACATGGGTAGTCCGGGAAACGTGTGAAGGTTTGGCGGCGCGGGTGTTCACATAGAAAAGCGTTGGAATTCAATGAGAATACAGCACGTCAGCCCATCCGGCGGTGAATGCTCCATCTCCAAACCTTCACACCTGAAATTGCTGGAAATCAGCGGAAAACGAGCTTTTTGTGAAGGCGTGAATGCTGTTTTGAGGGAAATTGACGTATATACCCCTTTCCGTGTCAGCATAAAAAAGGAGCGACTCCATGAGGAGTTGCTCCTTTTACCAACTATATGGGCGATTGATTATTTAGCCTTGGCTACGATGGCTTTGAAAGCCTGCGGGTTGTTCACGGCGAGGTCGGCAAGCACCTTGCGGTTGATTTCGATGCCGGCCTTGTGAAGGCCACCCATGAGCTGAGAGTAAGAAAGACCTTCCAGACGGGCAGCAGCGTTGATACGCTGGATCCACAGGGCGCGGAAGTTGCGCTTTTTGTTGCGACGGTCGCGGAAGGCGTAGGTAAGACCTTTTTCCCAAGTGTTCTTGGCAACGGTCCAAACATTCTTGCGGGCACCGAAGTAGCCACGGGTGAGTTTGAGGATTCTCTTACGCTTTGCTCTTGAAGCTACGTGATTGACTGATCTTGGCATTTTGTTTTTTCGTTTTGGAAGTTAGCGCCGCCTGTTATGGTTTGTTTTAGGCTGGACTTGTGAGCTAAGCATCCGGTTAGACTTGTTTGTGTAAGATGGAAGGTTCTGAGGAACTTCCATGTTAATTCTGTGCCTGAGGCGTTGAAGATTAGCGGAGGCAGAGAAGTTCGCGTACCTGACGTACGTTGGTGCCGTCAACGATGGCAACGTGGTCGAGGTTGCGCTTTTGCTTCTTGGTCTTCTTGGTCAGGATGTGACTGTGGTAAGCATGACGTCTTTTGATCTTACCCGTTCCGGTGAGAACGAAACGCTTCTTGGCACCAGAATTAGTCTTAACTTTTGGCATTTTCTTTGTATGTTAATGAGTTAATATATACTGCGGCTGCGTGAGATACCGAACGCAGCGCGCGAGCTTTCGGTTGTTTGGTTCCTGCTTTAGAATTCTTCACCTTCAACGCGCGGGCCTTGGTATTCCTTCTTGGCTTTTACCTGAGGTGCCTTCTTGATTTTGGGCTCTTCGGCAGGGGTTTCGTTGGCTTCGTTGTGGCTTTCAGCTTTCTTCGCCCCTCCTGATTTCTTGGGAGCGATAAAGAGAATCATGCGTTTGCCTTCAAGAACCGGCATCTGTTCCACTTTGCCATACTCTTCCAGATCGTTGGCAAACCGCAGGAGTAGCACTTCGCCTTGTTCCTTGAAGAGGATGGACCGTCCACGGAAGAACACGTATGCCTTTACCTTGTCGCCATCGGAGAGGAATTCCTTGGCATGTTTCAGCTTGAAGTTGTAGTCGTGTTCATCGGTTTGAGGTCCGAAGCGTATTTCCTTTACCTCGATTTTCACCTGTTTGGCTTTCAGCTCTTTTTGGCGTTTCTTTTGTTGGTAAAGAAACTTTGAGTAGTTGATGAGCCGGCAAACGGGTGGTTCGGCGTTGGGAGAGATTTCGACCAAGTCAACCCCTTTTTGTTGGGCAAGCTGGATGGCTTGGCGGGTGGGCATTACTTCAGATTCAACATCGTCGCCTACGATGCGCACCTCACGGCAACGGATTTGTTCGTTGATGCGGTGTTCCGGCTTGTTGCGGTCGCGGCGTGGTTTCTGCGGTGCTGGCATTCAGTTGTATTTTTTGTTTGGAAAGCCCAAAAGCGAAAAGACATGGTTTTTCAGTGCCAAACGCCGATGTCTTTTCGTTTTCAAGCTTTGACTTTGTGCATTCTGCTTAAGGGGTGTTCTATAAATTAGGTTTTAAAGAAAACCCCATGAGTGATTTAACTTATTCCGGCCGTCTGCTGTTTTTTAGAGCGACCTTTTGCAAGTCACGTCAGTCGCATAGCCCGCTATGCTCCTTCCTTCACTTACAAAATGTCATCTCTAAAAATCCAGCATCCAGCTCGTCCTAATTTATAGAACACCCCTTAAAAGCGGCGGCAAAGTTAGTAATTTTTGGTCATTGCGGTCACTTCATCGTTGATTTTCTTTGCAAAATCTTCGATGGAAAGGCTGCCTTGGTCGCCTTCTCCCTGTTTGCGGACGGCCACGGTGCCTTCGGCGGCTTCTTTTTCGCCCACTACGAGCAGATAGGGCACGTGTTTCATCTCGTTGTCACGGATTTTGCGGCCAATCTTCTCGGAGCGGTCATCGACGTAGGCCCGTACGTTTTGTTCGTCGAGCTGCTTGCAGACTTGCTGGGCATAGTCGTTGTACTTGTCGGAGATGGGCAGGATGGCCACCTGGTCCGGGGTGAGCCAGAGGGGGAAGTGGCCGGCGGTATGCTCGATGAGTACGGCCACGAAGCGTTCCATGGAGCCGAAGGGGGCGCGGTGGATCATGACCGGGCGGTGTTTCTGGTTGTCGGCACCGGTGTATTCCAGGTTGAAGCGTTCGGGCAGGTTGTAGTCCACCTGGATGGTGCCCAGCTGCCAGCGGCGGCCGAGGGCATCTTTTACCATGAAGTCCAGTTTGGGCCCGTAGAAAGCCGCTTCGCCGTATTCGATATGGGCGGGCAAGCCCTTTTCCTCACAGGCTTCGATGATGGCGCGTTCGGCACGTTCCCAGTTCTCTTCCGAGCCGATGTACTTTTCGCGGTTCACCTTGTCGCGCAAGGAAATCTGCGCTTCAAACTTGTCGAATTTGAGTGCGCGGAAGATAATCATGATGATGTCCATTACGCGCAGGAATTCGCCTTTCACCTGGTCGGGTGCACAGAAGATGTGGGCATCGTCCTGCGTGAAGCCGCGCACACGTGTCAGTCCGTGGAGCTCACCGCTCTGCTCGTAGCGGTAGACGGTGCCGAACTCTGCCAGGCGCAGCGGCAGGTCCTTGTAGGAGCGCGGTTTCCAGGCGAAGATGGCGCAGTGGTGCGGGCAGTTCATGGGTTTGAGCATATACTCTTCGCCCTCCTCGGGGGTGTGGATGGGCTGGAAGGAGTCTTTGCCGTATTTGGCGTAGTGGCCGGAGGTCACATACAGGTTTTTGGAACCGATGTGCGGTGTCATAACCTGCTGATAGCCATAGCGTTTCTGGATTTTCTTCAAGAAATCCTCCAAGCGCAGGCGGAGCGCCGTGCCTTTGGGCAGCCACATGGGCAGACCCTTGCCCACCAGTTCGGAGAACATGAAGAGTTCCATTTCCTTGCCGATTTTGCGGTGGTCGCGGCGTTTGGCTTCTTCCAGCAGTTGGAGATATTCGTCGAGCAACTTCTTCTTGGGGAAGGAAATGCCGTAAACGCGGGTCATCTGCGGGCGTTTCTCATCGCCGCGCCAATAGGCGGAGCTTACGGCCATCACTTTCACGGCCTTGATGGGGGCTGTTGTCATCAAGTGCGGGCCCCGGCAAAGGTCGGTGTAGGCTCCTTGCGTATAGGTGGTGATGTGTCCGTCTTCCAGCTCGGCAATCAGTTCGTTCTTATAAGTCTGTCCGTGATCACCGAAGAATTTCAGGGCATCGGCCTTCGAGATGTCCTGACGTACCAATGCCTCTTTGCGCTGCACCAGTTCCTGCATTTTCTTTTCGATTTTCGGGAAATCGCTTTCGCTGATGGTTACGCCTTCGGGGGGCATCACGTCATAATAAAAACCGTTTTCGATGGCAGGTCCGATGCCGAATTGCGTGCCGGGCCAGAGTTCCTGCATGGCTTCGGCCATCAGGTGAGCCGAAGTGTGCCAGAAGGCATGTTTACCCTGTTCGTCGTCCCATTTGTAAAGCTGGATGGCAGCATCTTCGTGGATGGGGCGGTTCAGTTCCACCGTTTCGCCGTTCACGCCACAGGCCAACACGTCCTGTGCCAAGCGTGAAGAGATGCTTTCAGCTATTTGTAGGCCCGTAACGCCGTTTTCGTATTCGCGAACGGAACCGTCGGGGAAAGTAATCTTAATCATATATAATGTATGCTTGGTTTATTGCAGATTTTGAAGGAGAGGGCTGGTGATAGGGCCAGAAGATGTTCGGATGTCGTAAGGCTTGTCATTTGCAGAAGCAGACTGTCCAAACGCAGCTCTCCTTTTTCAGATTTTGATACTCTTAAACTTGATTTGGGGGCAAAGATAGTGCAAGGCGAGCGCAAAGCAAAATGCAAAGCTAAAGGATTTGCATTTTCTTTGCCGAGCCGCTGCCTATCTTGGCGAAGCAAAGTAGTGCAAGGCGAGCGCAAAGCAAAATGCAAAGCCAACGGATTTGCATTTTCTTTGCCGAGCCGCTGCCTATCTTGGCGAAGCAAAGTGTGCAAGGCGAGACCTATTCCACGTAGAGCACCAGTCCCTTCAGGTATTCCCCCTCGGGATGGTAGATGTTGATGGGGTGGTCAGCCGGTTGGTGCAGCTGGTGTAGGATGCGCACATGCCGTCCGCTCTGGGTGGCCGCAGTGAACACCGCCAAGCGGAATTGCTCTTTGCTGACAGCCTGTGAACAGCTGAAAGTGAAGAGAATACCTCCCGGCTTGATTTTGCGGAACGCCATGGCGTTGAGCCGTGTGTACCCCTTCAGCGCATTGCGCAGAGCGTCGCGGTGTTTGGCGAAAGCCGGAGGGTCGAGTACGATGAGGTCGTAGTTGTTGCCCGCCTCTTCCAAATACTTGAAAGCATCGGCCGTGTAAGCCTCATGCCGTTGGTCGCCGGGGAAGTTCAGTTCCACATTGGCCCGTGTCAGTTCAATGGCTTTTGCCGAAGCATCCACCGAATGCACCAATTCCGCTCCGCCGCGCAGGGCATAGACGCTGAAGCCGCCGGTATAGCAAAACATATTCAGCACTTGTCTTCCGGGCGCGTAGTGTTCCAGCAAGGAGCGGTTTTCGCGTTGGTCCACGAAGAAACCCGTTTTCTGTCCGTTGAGCCAGTCAATGTGGAAGCGCAGCCCGTTTTCCGTAGCCACGTTCCCCTCATCGTTGCCCAGCAGGAAGCCGTTTTCGCCATGCAGGTCAGCTTTGTAGGGCAGGGTGGTTTCCGATTTATAATAGACATTGTCAATCAGCCCTCCCGAAGCTGCCACCAATGCCTTCGCGATGGTTTCGCGGTTCACGTGCATGCCCACCGAGTGCGCCTGCATCACCGCCGTCCGTCCGTACACATCCACAATGAGTCCCGGCAGGCGGTCGCCTTCGCCGTGAACCAGGCGGTAAATGTCATTGTCAGCGCGTCCGGAAAGCCTCAGGGTTTTTCTCATCCTGAACGCCTCGGCAAGGCGTTGCTGCCAAAAGGCGGCATCCACCGTTTCATCGCCGAAGGTAAGCATACGCACGGCGATAGAACCTATCTGGCAGTGGCCGTAGCCCAGCACTTCGCCTTCGTGCGAAACGACGCGGACCAGATCGCCCTCCTGCGGCTTGCCGTCGCAGCGGTCAATGGCACCGGAAAACACCCACGGGTGGAAGCGTTTCAGGCTTTCCGCCTTGCCGCGTCGCAATGTGAAAGTATATATCATGATATAGGCTTATATATAATAAGGAGTGAAAGGGGGGCGTTATACGAGGATATACTCTCCGCTTTCCTTCAACTCTTTGAGTTCTTTGTAAAGTTGGATGCAGGTAATGGCGTCAGTGGCGGCATACTGTTTTTGCGATTCGGAGAGAACGTCGGCTTCCCAGTTCGACAGCCGGGCCGATTTGGAGATGCGTTTGCGGAACACGTTGGCGTAGAGTTTCTGCAGACTCATGTCTTCGATGCCCATCTCTTTGACAAAGTCCTGCAGGTCAATGAAGTTTTTGGGGGTGAACTGTTCGTTCCTTTTGCGCAGCATCATGAAATCGTCGTGAAGCGACAGTCCCACTTTCAGCACCTGCCTGTCAGCCAGCAAATTGACCAACGGCTGCGGAAACCCTATTTCGTTCAGCCTGAAAAGGAAGCAAATATGTTCATCAGCGATTTGCAGCAGCGATACTTTGTGCGTTTCACCCCGTCGGAATGTGGGGCGCGTTTCGGTGTCGATGCCCAGGATGGGTGAACAGCGCAGGGCTTTGACCGCCCGGACAGTTTCCTCCTCGCTTTGTATCACGATGATGCGTCCTTCAAAGACGAAGCGTGGCAGTTCGTGGATAAGGTTCTTGTCTGTTTTTATGTGAAGTTCTCTCATGATGCTTGTCGTGCCTTAGAGCGTTTTTCGTTAATACTGCATGGCCACATCGTGCAGTGCGCGCAGTGCGCCCAGCAGTTTCTGTCCCCATTGCAGTCTGAACTCCTGGGCCGTTTCGTAGAGGGCCACCTGCATGGCCTCTTCGTACCCTTCGCTGAACGCAGCGGCCAGCTCGCGCAGTTGTTGGTAGATGTCGGCCAGGTTTTCGCTGACCGTACACAGAACCGGTTGCTCGGAATATTTGAAATCTTCTACGAACACTTCCAGGAAGTCATCCTTGTCGCCCAGCACGGCGGCTACAGAGGCGCGTATAAAGTCATAGTCCTCTTCTGTCACTTTGGGGCTGTTCCATCCCTCCGTTTCGGGCACGGAGTCCATCCATGTCATTTTCAGGTAGAGCATAGGGAGCAGTCCGCGCATCACCCGGCAGAATTCCTCTGCTGTCACGCCTTGGCATTGTTCCAGGTATTTGCAGTATTCGGTGCTTACGGTGACGAAGTCGAGCACAGCGGGAGAATATAAGTAGTTTCCTTCTTTTTGCATAGCGGGTGCAAAGATAGTGCAAGGCGAGTGCAAAGGAAAAAAGAAACCGCAGGTTTTTGTTTTCCTTTGCCGAGCCGCCGCCTGTCTTGGCGAAGCAAAGTAGTGCAACAGAAACTTTGCAGTTTACATTCGTTCACGCTGTCCACATATAATATCCGGTTCATCCGTTATTTCGAGTGATGAACGCAAAAATATATAGACGAAAAAAGAAGGAAACCGCTGGACTTGTTGTATAGTTGAATAACCACAACCAAATATATAACGATGAACAGCAATTTTCTATATCACGCTTGGGGGCTTTGCAGCCTCGAATGTACAAATGGAACTTTCCTTGTGTCTGTTTGAGAGGTGGTAAATCATCGCTGTTCGGAACGCTATTTCTATCCTTGTCAAATAGCGCATCAGCAACAGGCGCAGGTCAAAAATATCTGCGTCTGTATATTGGCCTCTTCAACTTCCGCCTGCCAGTCCTGATAGGATTGATACGCAAATGCCCCCAGCACGACAAGAATGGCAGCCAGAAGTATGCAGACATGCTTGTCTCTCAGCTGGAAGTGGGTTTGCGTTGTCTGTGGTTTGTCATGATGTATCTCTGCCATACAGTACCAGATTAAGGATAAAACGAAAAAAGGAGGTTTTACAACCTCCTCAATCAAGATCCTCTTGTGATTCCGTTGGGGTTCGAACCCAAGACCCACGCCTTAGAAGGGCGTTGCTCTA
>CAMBHR010000088.1:0-8176 GCA_945867195.1 uncultured bacterium
CGGGTATGCACTTCGGCTACTACTACCTGGCCGAATACCTCAACCTCTTCATCTGTGCCGGTATGGCTTCGACCATCTTCCTGGGCGGTTGGGCTCCCCTCCACATCTGCGGCCTCGACGGCTTCAACGGTGTGATGGACCTCATCCCCGGTGCGGTTTGGTTCTTGGGTAAGACTTTCTTTGTCGTGTTCTTGCTGATGTGGTTGCGCTGGACCTTCCCGCGTCTGCGTATCGACCAGATCCTTTCGCTCGAATGGAAGTACCTGGTACCTTTCAGCATGGTAAACCTTGTGCTCATGGCCCTTTGCGTGGCAATGGGTTGGCACTTTTAATCGGTAAAGACTCATGGAAGAAAAAAGTTATTTAGGCGGTATTGCCGACGGACTGAAGAGCCTCACCACAGGTTTGAAGACCACGATGCGCGAGTTCTTCACCCCGAAGATTACCGAACAATATCCCGAAAACCGCGACACGAACGTCATGTTCGACCGCTTTCGCGGTTCCCTCACGATGCCCCACAACGAGCAGAACCAGCACCAGTGCGTCGGTTGCGGTCTGTGCCAGATGGCCTGCCCCAACGATACCATCAAGGTGACGAGCGAGTTCTACGAAACTGCCGACGGCAAGAAGAAGAAACGCCTCGTGAAGTACGAGTATGACCTCGGCTCCTGCATGTTCTGCCAACTCTGCACCCGCGCCTGTCCCCACGGTGCCATCACCTTCGACCAGAGCTACGAGAACGCCGTGTTCGACCGTTCGAAACTCAAGAAGGTGCTCAACCACGAGGGCAGCAAATGCGTGAAGGAATAAAAATTCAGTTCAGCGTTGACCATGTGGGAAAGTCCGCAAGACGGCTTCTCACGTATCCAACGAAATAAAACCAAACGTAATGAATTCTCAAAATATCATGTTCGTCGTATTGGCGGTACTCATCATGCTCTCATCGCTGGCCACAGTGATGACGAAGAGCATTGTGCGTGCGGCCACATACCTGCTCTTCGTGCTGTTGGGCACAGCGGGTATGTACTTCCTGATGGGCTACACGTTCCTCGGCTCGGTCCAGGTGATGGTCTACGCCGGCGGCATCATCGTGCTGTACGTGTTCTCCATCCTGCTGACGGAAGGTGCAAAGGACGAAACCTTCAAGCGCAAGGCCAAAGACGCCTCTTGGGGCTTCTTGCTCAGCCTGGTCGGTTTCCTGGCCTTTGCAGGCGTGGTGCTCACCCATCAGTTCAAGTCGTATGTGCTCGAAGCACCCAGCGAAACCGCCAGTGCCGTTACATCCATCAACTCCATCGGTGCCAACATGCTCTCCACCGGCGAGGGCGGCTACCTGCTGCCCTTCGAGGCAGTCAGTGTGTTGCTGCTTGCCTGCATCGTGGGAGCCTTGCTGATTGCGCGCAAACGATAAACCGGAAAATTCTCAGAAAACAGACCATTCAGTATGATACAGATTGAATATCTCCTCATCGTATCGGCTGTCATGATGTTTGCCGGCGTTTTCGGTTTCCTGACGCGCCGCAGCACATTGGCCATACTCCTCTCGGTGGAACTCATGCTCAATGCCACCGACCTTAACTTCGCAGTGTTTAACCGTATGCTTTATCCCGACGGTTATGAAGGCTATTTCTTCGCACTCTTCTCCATTGCCATCTCGGCAGCCGAAAGTGCCATTGCCATAGCCATCATGATTAATATCTACCGGATGATCAAGAACATTCAGGTGGATGAGTTGGAGAAGATGAAGTGGTAACATTTTGGGGATACTTGGCGATGGCCGAGGTTATCAGAGATAAGGTTATAGGTTATTAAGCAACTGGTAGAGCGGGTCGAAATCCTGACTTTAGGCAGTGATATGACAACCTGAAAGCTCGTCATTCGATAACCCCACGAAATTGCTTCTTCCCCGAAATACAAGACTAACAAATCGCAATGGAATCAACAATTCTAATTCTTCTGCTGCCATTCTTCTCGTTCGTCCTCCTGGGAGTGTTCGGGAAATGGTTCAGCCACAAAGCCGCCGGCTTGGTGGGAACGGCAGTATTGCTGGCAGTTGCGGCCCTGTCGTACTCCACGGCATACACCTACTTCTTCGAGACCGCCCGGACGGCCGAAGGAGTGCTGCCCACGCTGGTGCCCTACAACATCCAGTGGCTTCCCTTCTTTGTGGAAGGGCTGAGCTTTGACATGGGTATCATGCTCGACCCCATCTCCGTGATGATGCTCATCGTCATCTCCACGGTGTCGCTCATGGTGCATATCTACTCATTCGGCTATATGCACGGCGAACGCGGCTTCCAGCGTTACTACGCTTTCCTGAGCCTCTTCACCATGTCCATGCTCGGACTGGTGGTGGCCACCAACATCTTCCAGATGTACATGTTCTGGGAGTTGGTGGGCGTTTCCTCCTACCTGCTCATCGGTTTCTACTACACCTCCCCCGCAGCCATCGCCGCTTCGAAGAAGGCATTCATCGTAACCCGCTTTGCCGATATGTTCTTCCTTATCGGTATCCTCATCTACGGTTACTACTGCCGCTCATTCGGCTTTGAGTTCTGCCAGGAAGGTTTTGCCCAGGGAGCCATGATGCTGCCCACCGCCCTGTTCCTCATGTTCATCGGCGGTGCCGGTAAGAGTGCCATGTTCCCCCTCCACATCTGGCTGCCCGACGCCATGGAAGGCCCGACCCCCGTGTCTGCCCTCATCCATGCCGCCACCATGGTTGTGGCCGGTGTGTTCCAGATTGCCCGTCTCTTCCCCTTGTGGATTGAGTATGCTCCCGGTGCCCTTCACGTAGTGGCCTGGGTGGGAGCCTTCACCGCCTTCTACGCTGCCGCCGTGGCCTGCTGCCAGAGCGACATCAAGCGCGTGCTGGCCTTCTCCACCATCTCGCAGATTGCCTTCATGATGGTATCACTCGGTGTATGCACCGAATACACCACCGGCCACGAGCACGTGGGTTCGCTGGGTTACATGGCCTCCATGTTCCACCTCTTCACCCACGCCATGTTCAAGGCGTTGCTCTTCCTCGGAGCCGGCTGCATCATCCATGCCGTCCACAGCAACGAGATGTCGGCCATGGGCGGAC
Organism: uncultured bacterium; assembly: GCA_945867195.1. GTDB lineage: Bacteria > Bacteroidota > Bacteroidia > Bacteroidales > Bacteroidaceae > Alloprevotella. The sequence continues at coordinate 3,089 of CAMBHR010000088.1, forward strand.
TGCGCAAGTACATGCCCATCACGCACATCACTTTCCTCATTGCCTGTCTGGCCATCAGCGGCATACCTCCCTTCTCGGGCTTCTTCTCGAAGGACGAAATCCTCACGGCAGCCTTTGCCTACATGCCCGCCATGGGCTGGATTATGACGGCCATCGCCGCCATGACGGCATTCTACATGTTCCGTCTGTACTTCGGCATCTTCTGGGGCACGGAGAACAAGGAGCTGCACGCCCACCACACGCCGCACGAGGCACCGCTCACCATGACCTTCCCCCTGATGTTCCTGGCAGTGGTTACGTGTGTGGCAGGTTTCATTCCCTTCGGCCACTTTGTAAGTGCCGACGGTGTGGCCTACGACATCCACCTCGACTGGAACGTGGCCGGCACGTCCATCATCATTGCCGTTGCCTCCATCTTCCTGGCCACCTATATGTACATCGGCGAGCGTCAGCCCAAGGCCGATGCCATGGCCGAGAAGTTCAGCAAGCTCCACCAGTGGGCTTACAAGCGCTTCTATCTTGACGAGGTTTACCAGTACATCACCCACCGCATCATCTTTGCCCACGTGTCGAAGCCCATTGCATGGTTCGACCGCCACGTGGTAGACGGTTTCTTCAACTTCCTGGCCTGGGGCACCAACGCCCTCAGCTTCCAGATACGTGGATTCCAAAGCGGTTCGGTACAGAAGTATGCTTTCGTGTTCCTGCTTGGCACACTGGCCCTGCTGGCCATTATGGCATTGGCATAGGATTTTGGGGATAAGGTTATTGGATATAAGGTTATGAGGTTATAAAGTTTCTTTTTGAGTGGGCAATACCCAGCCCTCCAATCAGTCATCATAAAAACCATCATAGCCCAATAGCCCCGATAATAACGACGCTCAATCCCCATCACAATTTAATTCACATCATCACCATGAATTTTCTATCATTATTTGTTCTCATACCCCTGGTCATGCTGCTTGGATTGTGGCTGGCCCGCGATGTGAAGGGAGTGCGTGCGGTGATGGTAGCCGGCAGTACCGCCTTGCTCGTGCTGGCCGGGTATCTGACCATTACCTTCCTGGGCGACCGTGCGGCAGGAGCTACCGACGAGATGCTCTACACCGCCTCGTTCAACTGGTTCGAACCGCTTCACATCAAGTATTCGGTAGGTGTCGACGGCATCAGCGTGGCCATGCTGCTGCTCTCCGCCGTCATCGTGTTCACCGGCACCTTTGCCTCCTGGCAGCTCAAGCCCCTCACCAAGGAATACTTCCTTTGGTTCACCCTGCTCAGCCTCGGTGTGTTCGGCTTCTTCATTTCCGTGGACATGTTCGCCATGTTCATGTTCTACGAAATCGCCCTCATCCCCATGTACCTCCTCATCGGCGTGTGGGGCAGCGGCAAGAAGGAATACGCCGCCATGAAGCTCACCCTGATGCTCATGGGCGGTTCCGCCTTCCTCATGTGCGGCATCTTCGGCATCTTCTACGGTGCCGGCGGCCAGACGATGAACATCGTCGAGATAGCCAACCACACGGGCGGTGCCCATGCCATCGACTTCGCTCAGCAGTGCATCTGGTTCCCCTTGACCTTCATCGGTTTCGGTGTGCTCGGTGCCCTCTTCCCCTTCCACACCTGGAGCCCCGACGGTCACGCCTCCGCGCCTACCGCCGTTTCCATGCTCCACGCCGGTGTGCTCATGAAGCTGGGAGGTTACGGCTGCTTCCGCATTGCCATGTACCTCATGCCCGAAGCCACCCACGAGCTGGGCTGGATATTCCTTATCCTCACCGGTATCTCTGTGGTTTACGGTGCCTTCTCTGCCTGCGTGCAGACCGACCTCAAGTACATCAACGCCTACAGCTCCGTGTCGCACTGCGGCCTCGTGCTGTTCGCTATCCTGATGCTCAACCAGACGTCCTGCACGGGTGCCGTGCTGCAGATGCTGAGCCACGGTCTCATGACGGCCCTCTTCTTTGCCCTGATCGGTATGATTTACGGCCGTACCCACACCCGCGACATCCGCGAGCTGAACGGCCTGATGCGCATCATGCCCTTCCTCTCCGTGGGCTACATCCTGGCCGGTCTGGCCAACCTCGGTCTGCCCGGTTTCTCGGGTTTCATTGCTGAGATGACCATCTTCGTAGGTTCCTTCCAGAATGCCGATACCTTCCACCGCGTGCTCACCATCGCCGCGTGCAGCAGTATCGTCATCACCGCCGTGTACATTCTGCGTGTGGTGGGCAAAATCCTCTACGGCACCTGCACCAACGAGCATCACCTCCAGCTGACCGATGCCACGTGGGACGAACGCTTCTCCGTCATCTGCCTCATCCTGGCCGTTGCCGCCCTCGGTATGGCTCCGCTTTGGGTGAGCGACATGATCACCACCGGCGTAGCTCCCATCGTGGACCACATCCATGCCACGGGCCACGTCATGTCAACGTGCAATCCTTTTAACTAACAACTCCCCAACTCTCAAGTCTCAATATGGATTATTCACAATTTCTCTATATGCACGAAGAGTTGTCGCTGCTGGCAGTGATCCTGATCCTGTTCATAGCCGACCTCTTCATGTGTCCCGACAAGAAGAGCGGGAAAGGAGTTTACAATACCTGCCTGCCTGTCGTCCTGCTCACCGTCCACACCGCGCTCAACCTGCTGCCCTGCTGCAGTGCGGAGAGCTGTGAGGCCTTCGGTGGCATGTATCAGTACACCCCCATGATGACCATCATGAAGAGTGTGCTCAATGTCGGCACCCTGATTGTCTGCCTCATGGCCCACAAATGGCTGAGCCGCGAGGAGAACTTAGTGAAGCAGGGCGAGTTCTACATGCTCGTGCTCTTCACCCTGCTGGGTATGTACTTCATGATTTCGAGCGGCCACTTCCTGATGTTCTTCATCGGCCTCGAACTGGCTTCCGTGCCCATGACAGCATTGGTGGCCTTCGACAAACGCCGCGTGGAGAGTGCCGAAGCCGGCGCGAAGTTCATCCTCCTGGCCCTCTTCTCCAGCGCACTCCTGCTCTACGGCATCTCGCTCATCTACGGTGCTACGGGCACGCTCTACTTTGACGAGATAGGTGCCCTGCTCGACGGCTCGTTGCTCAGCATCTTCGGCCTCGTGCTCTTCATCACCGGCATGGGCTTCAAGATTTCGCTCGTACCCTTCCACCTCTGGACCGCCGACACCTACGAAGGTGCGCCCACCGTGGTGACCGGTTTCCTCAGCGTCATCTCCAAAGGCTCCGCCGCCTTCGTGCTGCTCACCATCCTGATGAAAGCCTTTGCCCAGAGCGACCTGTTCTACAGCTGGAACACCGGCATGTACTGGATTATCGTGGCCTCCATCACCGTGGCCAACCTCTTCGCCATCCGCCAGAACAACCTCAAGCGATTCATGGCCTTTTCCGCCATTTCGCAGGCCGGTTACCTGGTGCTGGCCATCATGGACGGCACGGCACAGGGCATGACCTCGCTCGTGTTCTATCTGCTGGTTTATATGGTGTCGAACCTCGGTGCATTCGCCGTGATGACCTCGGTGGAGGAGAACAGCGGAAAAATCAACATCAGCGACTACGACGGACTGTACCAAAGCAACCCGAAGCTGGCGTTCCTCATGACGCTCTGCCTCTTCTCGTTGGCCGGTATTCCGCCCTTCGCCGGATTCTTCAGCAAGTTCTTCGTGTTCATGGCTGCCTTCAAGGCCGGCTATCCCCTGCTGGTGTTCATCGCCTTGGCCAACACCGTCATCTCGCTCTACTACTATCTGCTCATCGTGAAGGCCATGTACATCAAGCCCAACGAAAGCCCGATAGCCACGTTCAAGAGTGACGGCTACACCCGCTTGGCCCTGACGCTGAGCCTGCTCGGTGTCATCGTGTTCGGTCTGGGCGGTGTGTTCTACACTTACATCGAACAGTTCAGCTACGGACTCTGATCTGCAGCCCGCACCCATCCTTTCCAATAGGTAGACGCCTTTGGTCCTATGCCTTCAGGCATGGGGTCAAGGGCGTTTCCTCGTTTGTGCGGGTTGTGTGGGAGTGTGGAAGCCAAAGTGCGTTCAGGACGAACGTACACATGATTTCTTTACAACACGGTATAAGACAGTGCTACCGAGAATGAGCACTCGGGTGTATGAACAAAATGCCTTTAACTTGCAACAAAGACTCTGTACCTTTGCACTCGAAAAGTAAACTCAGAAACAAATAATATGCAAGAGGTTTTAAATCTTATCAATGAGATGTCTCCCTATCTTCTGTTGGGATTCTTTTTTGCAGGAGTGATGCATGCTTTTGTTCCAGGCATGGTGTATAACCGATATCTTGGAGGCAAAGGTTTCAAGTCCGTGTTCTATGGTGCCTTGTTCGGTATTCCGCTGCCATTGTGCTCTTGTGGAGTGATACCAACAGCCATGTCGCTTAGAAAACAAGGGGCATCCAGGGGTGCTACGGCTTCTTTCCTCATTGCTACACCAGAAACGGGTGTTGACAGTATCATTGCCACTTACTCGATTCTTGGACTTCCGTTTGCCATTATCCGTCCTATTGCAGCTTTCTGCAATGCCATAATGGGTGGTTGGCTGATCAACACATTTGGAGATAAGGAGAAAGTCGTTTCGGCTGATATATCGGCAAACACTTGTTGCTGCCAGCATGAGCACAGTCATGAAGAAAACACTTGCTCCTGTCATCACGCTCAAGGAGAGTCCCGTTACAACGGCTTCCTTGGCAAGATGCGTGAGGCCCTGAGATTCGGATTTGTTGAGATGATGGAGGATATAGGCAAATGGCTTGTGGTGGGTCTTGTAATAGCAGGACTGATAACGGTGTTTGTGCCAGATGATTTCTTTGCCTTGTTTCGTGGCAACACCCAACTGAGCATGGTTCTCGTGCTTTGTATAGCCATTCCCATGTACATTTGCGCAACAGGCTCCATTCCGATTGCTGTTGCACTGATGATGAAGGGTCTTACGCCTGGAGCTGCACTTGTACTGCTCATGGCTGGTCCTGCATGCAATATGGCATCAATCCTGGTGATTAACAAGGCTTTAGGTCGCAAATCATTGGTGCTTTACCTCGTTTCTATCATCACCATGGCCATT
>CAMBHR010000089.1:0-7750 GCA_945867195.1 uncultured bacterium
CAAGGAGTATATCTGACCTTATCCTATTATTTCGAGTAAACGCAAAGAGCCGCCCTGGAGGGTGACCCTTAAAGGTGGAAAGAGGGAGAAAGAGGGGCAGACGTTGCGGAACACGTTATTGTTGACACCCATCGAGTAGTCGTACATGAACAGGTCGCGTCCGAAGGCTTTCGTAGTCGAAGTAGCGGGTAAGGTCGCCCATCTCGCTTTCGAGATTGTAGCACTCGTCGATGATGTGCCGGGCGAAGTCTTCTTCGCTGTCCCACTCTCCGACGTAGCAGTCCTCGAAACGTTCGAGTTCTTCGCAGCCCCAGTCGATGAAATCAAGTGCAAGGTGAGCGCAATGCTGCGCTTGCATGAGCATTGCCGAGCCGCAACCTTGATTATGCAGAGCTTCCACAGCGTCCGGCGAATACTTATCGCACAAGTCTGAATAATCTTTTACTGTATTGAAGCTATCCTCGTCGAAGCTCGATTCGTCGTACCATTTGCGAGGGAATGCATCGTAGTTTTGGAACATCAGTTCCGGATTTTCCTCGTCGGCATGAATTGCGTTGCAGAAGTTTTTCCATTCGATGTTGCCGTAGGTGTCGTTGAAGTCCTTCACTATACTTGACAGAGCATCCATTTCCGGCTGTGGCTTACCTCCACCTGTGCCTAAGGGGATTGGCTCGACGTTGGTGTTCTCGTTTTCAAGCACAATGGCACGTTCCTCTTCCTTCACGATGCCAACCGACGATTATCTTTTAAAGTTCTGTTTCTGATGTGTCCATAAGCAAATCCTAATTGAGGTCAGCGATGTGTGTAATTTTTGATGCACCATAAATGACACCAGTCTCTGCATAGAAACAGATTGCATCTGGGATTAGTTTGCAGAATGTGACTTTATAACCTCATAACCCAGAGAGCGAAGCGACCCTAACCTAATAACCGATAAGTTTCGCAACCTTGCGAAACTTGAAAGACCTACTAATACTTGCGTGTGGAACCACGCCGGCGTGAAAGAAAGAACGGAATACTCTACGATCACAGACAGGACAAATCCGAAAGGTGAATCGGTTTATCAGCTGTCCTCCACCCCACCTAACTCCCCCTTTTGTCAAATCGTGTTCAAAAAACAAAAGGCTATCCGGCGCATTTACCGTTTCCAAGGGCAAAACGCAGGATTTCTGTATGAGTTTAAGCCAAAAAGCACTACCTTTGCCCGTACCAAACCAATCATCCGACACCCCCTCCGGGGCTTGTCATTCTTTTCTGACCCCATTCCGGCTTCCTTACGCTCATGGAATACAAAAAACATTTTACAGACCAAGAAATCGAAGAAGTGTGCAACTGGTTCAAAGCACATTTCGACCAACTGCCCGAGACGCTGCAGCTCGACAAGGCCACCTGCATCCGCAACTTCAAGCAGACCGTTGAGCTGTACTTCGACATTTGCCGCCAGCACAAGGACAACCCCACCTACAGCGGCCAGATTTTCCAATTCTTCAAGATGAAAGAATACGCCGAAGCGCAAATGCAAGGCTGACGCGCCACACCCTTACCGTTTCTGCCGCCACCTTTTCCATGAAACGGCCCCGGTTCCTTACCTCTCCCCCTCTCATATTTCCCAATGAAATCATCTCCCTTAAAGATATTCCTTCTTGTCCTGGCCGTGGTACTGCTGCTGCTGCCCCTTCAATGGTTGCCCGACATCACCATCGGCACCTACGAAGTGAAGCGCGTGGCCCTGCTCTCCGACGTGCTCCCCGAGCCTTCCGCCGGCGGCGTTGCGGCCGACAGTGCCGCCTCGCTGCCCAAGGTCAAGCCGGCCTTCCGCGACACCTGTCCCTCCGGCCTCGTCTGCATCGAGGACTATGCTGACGAAACGGCCCGTGGCATGGTGCCTTTCTACGACGCGCTCCGGGAAGTCCGTTCCCTCGACCGTCCCGTGCGCATAGCCTATCTCGGCGACTCCTTCATCGAAGTGGACATCCTCACTTCCTCGCTCCGCACCCTGCTGCAAAAGAAATTCGGCGGCAGCGGCGTGGGCTATGTCGACATGGCACCGCCCTATGCCGACAACCGCAGTACCGTGCGCCAACGCTACGGCGGATGGGACACCCGTTGCGTGCTCGACAAAGGCAAATACGACCGCGACCGCCTGAACCTGAGCGGACGCTACTTCGTGCCCGGCTCCGCCGCATGGACCGAGGTGAGCGGCGTGAAACAATGGGGGCTCGACTCCGCCGAAGTCCACACGCTCTACCTGCGTTCCACCAGCCCGGTCCAAGTAGGCGTGAAGACGGACAACGGCCCCATGTACGCCCTCAGCAGTGAAGGCTCCGGACGCGTCGAGGCACTGACCTACCGCGCCAAGGCGGGCAAAGTGCGCTGGCAAATCACCGGCACGACGGGCATCACCTGCTGGGGCGTGGCCGAGGAGAGCCGCCGGGGCGTGGTGGTGGACAATTTCTCGCTGCGCGGCTGCAGCGGCTCCCTGCTGGCGAACATACCGCTGAACAACCTGGCCGAGCTCAACGCCGTGCGCCCTTACGACCTCATCGTGGTGCAATATGGGCTCAACGTGGCCAACAAGAAGCAGCAGAACTACTCGAACTACGCCAAGCAGATGAAAGGCGTGGTGGAACACCTGAAACAAGCCTTTCCGCAAGCCGGCATCCTGTTGGTGGGCGTGGGCGACCGCGAAGACCGCATCAACGGCGAACTGCGCACCCTGCCGGGCATCCTCGCCCTGAGCCGTTACCAGCAGAACCTGGCCGCCGAATGCCACGTGGCCTTCTGGAACCTCTACCAGGGCATGGGAGGCGAGGGAAGCATCCGCCGCATGGCCGAAGCCAAGCCCGCCGAAGCCGGCAAGGACTACACCCACATCAACCTGCGCGGCGGCGAACGGGTTGCCAAAGCCCTTTTCAAATCTATGGTCTATGGATACGAGCAACACCAAAAGCGCAAAGCCTACGAAGCCGCAGACTGAACGCAACGAAAGCCATACCCTACCACCCCGCTGGGTAGCCTCTTCGGGAACGGGGCTGAGCCACTCGCAAAGCTCCAGCCGGAAGTTCTACATGATTGTGGGGGGATGGGCCGTGCTGCTGGGCATGGCGGTGGCTGCCGGACTGGCCGGCCCGGGCCGGCAGGACGTGCTGCCGGCACCGTCGGCAGGAAACGCCTTTGCCGTGGAACCGGACTCCGCCGCCGAACCGCTGGCCGAAACCGCCACCGTCAGACTGCTGGCTGAGCCGGGCAACTCCATGCCCCACAGTTTCCGCAATGCACAGACCAACTGCATCATCCGTCCCGAGGCGCTGCAACCCGTGGTCTGCGTGCTGGCCCGGGGCGAACGCCCCCTGCGGGTGCTCCACATCGGCGACTCGCACGTGGCGGGAAAAAACTTTCCCCATGCCGTCAAGGATGAGCTGTGCCGTTGCCTCGGCGAAGCGTCACAGGCCGACGAGGGCAGCGGTGTATGGTTCAGCTACATCGGCAAGAACGGCGCCACCACGCAGACCTTCCTGACCGAGAGTTACCTCGGCAGCTTCGCCGCCAAGAAGCCCGACCTCATCATCCTCTCGCTCGGCACCAACGAGGCCCACGGCATGGGCTACCGCGAAGACCTACACCAACGCCAACTCGAGGCCTTCATGAAGAAGCTGCGCCAAGCCTGTCCCGAAGCTGTCGTGATCCTCACCACGCCTCCGGGCGACTACCTCACTTCTTCCTACGTGGACTACCGCAAGATGGCGCGTTCCAAGCGGAAAGTCCGCCAAGTGCATTACGCCAAACGGCCCAACCCCATGAGTAGCCGCTGTGCTTCCTGCCTGACCGACTATGCCGAAAGCAACGGCCTGCCCTGCTGGGACCTCTTCACCATCTGTGGCGGCGAGGGTGCAGCCCAGCGCAACTGGGTGGCGGGCCACTATATGCGCCCCGACCGTGTCCATTTTGAACCGGAGGGCTACCGCCTGCAAGGCCGCCTGCTGGCCGAAGCTCTGCTCCGTGCCCTGCAACCCGCCACCCCTGCATAACCCTGCATCAGCCCACGTGCCATTCCCTTTCCTTTAAGCCAACTCCACAACATCTCTTACTTCCGGATGCTCCTACCCACCCTGCTCTATTCGCCCACCGAACCCCTGCTGTTCAACACCGGGCTTTTCCTTTTCCTCTTCCTGGCCTTCATGGCCGGCTACACCCTCCTGTCCGGCCGGCGCACGGCAGCACTGCGCCTGCTCTACGTCACGGCCTTTTCCTACTATTTCTATTATAAGAACGCCGGTGCCTGGTGCATGCTGCTGGCCGTCATCACGCTCATCAACTTCTTCTGCGCCATCCGCATGGAAAAGGCCGAAACCGCAAGCGGGCGCAAAGGCTGGCTGTGGTTGGCGGTAGGTTTCATGCTGGGCCAGCTGGCTTTTTTCAAATATACCAACTTCGCACTCGACACCCTGACGGGCTTCAGCCTGTTGCCCGCCGGAACCCACCTGGACCTGCCCCTGCTCATCGGCATTTCCTTCTTCACCTTCCAGTCCATGAGCTACATCATCGACGTGTACCGCCGCCAGATGCCGGCCACGCGTTCGCTCACGGACTTCGCCTTCTTCGTCAGTTTCTTCCCCACCCTTCTGGCCGGCCCCATCCTGCGTGCCCGCACCTTCCTGCCCCAGTTGCGGCAGCCCATCTGCATCACGCATCAGATGATGGGTTCCGGCACGTGGTTCATCGTCATGGGCCTGTTCAAGAAGTGCATCATCTCCGACTACATCAGCCAGAACTTCGTTTCACGCATCTTCGACAACCCCGCGCTCTATTCGGGCCTGGAAAACCTGCTCGGCGTTTACGGCTATGCCCTCCAGCTCTATTGCGACTTTTCCGGCTACTCCGACATGGCCATCGGCATCGCCCTGTGGATGGGTTTCCACATCCCGCCCAACTTCCGCGCGCCTTACAAGAGCGACTCCATCACCGACTTCTGGCGACGCTGGCACATCTCGCTCTCCTCGTGGCTCCGCGACTATCTCTACATCTCCATGGGCGGCAACCGTTGCAGCCGTTGGCGGATGTACTTCAACCAGTTCATGACCATGCTGCTGGGCGGCCTGTGGCACGGTGCCTCATGGAATTTTGTCATCTGGGGCAGCGTACACGGCGTGGCGCTGTGCCTGCACAAGGCCTGGCAACAGCTGCTGGGACACGACAAGAAATACCACCCTCGTGGGCTGCGCCGCGTGCTGGCCGTGGTACTCACCTTCCACCTCGTATGCTTCAGCTGGCTCTTCTTCGCCGGCAGCAGCTTTGAAGCCTCCGCCGCCATGCTCACGCAGATTTTCACCCATTTCCAGCCGCAGCTCATCACGCAGTTCGTGGCGGGCTACCCGGAGGTGACCTGCCTCATGGTGCTGGGCTACGTGCTCCACTTCCTGCCCACCCGCTGGAACGAACGCGCCGAAGCCCTCATGGGACGCACGCCCTCCATCCTGCTGGCCGTCATCCTGGCCGCCGCCATCATTTGGGTGATACAGGTGAAGGGTTCGGAAATCCAGCCTTTCATCTATTTCAAATTCTAATCAGCCAATCTCCCTCCCTGTCAAACCGGAACAAGCCCACAGTTTGTTCCCCAACCTTAACGCCATGCGCAAGACCATCCGCCAATATGCCGACCGTCCCGTCGAGGACCGGTTGCTCAACAGCCTCCTCGCCGAGGCCGGACGCGCCCAGACCATGGGCAACCTGCAGCTCTACAGCGTAGTCGTGACGCGCTCCGCCGAGATGAAGCGGCAGCTCGCCCCGGCCCACTTCAACCAACCCATGGTTACCCAAGCTCCCATAGTGCTCACCTTCTGTGCCGACTACCACCGCACCACCCGCTGGGCGCAGGAGCGCAAGGGGCATCCCGGCTACGAAAACTTGCTCTCTTACCAGAACGCCGCCACCGATGCCCTGCTCTTCTGCCAGCGTTTCTGCGACCTGGCCGAAGCCGCCGGCCTCGGCCTCTGCTTCCTCGGCACCACCGTCTACCAACCCTTGGAAATCATCCGCCTGCTCCGGCTTCCCGAACTGGTGATGCCCGTAGCCACCATCACGCTGGGCTGGCCTGCCGAAGACCCCGCCCCCACCGACCGCCTGCCCCTCACGGCCATCCGCCACGACGAGACTTACTGCCCCGCCACAGCCGACTCCATTGACCGCGACTACGCCGCCAAGGAAGCACTGCCCGAAAACCAAGAGTTTGTGCGCATCAACGGCACAGAAACGCTGGCGCAAATCTTCACCGACATACGCTACACCGCAGCCGACTGCCGCGCCCTGTCGGCCACACTGCTCGAAGCACTGAAACAGCAACATTTCATTGACTGACCTCTCCAGTCAAAAACGACCATCCTTATGTTTGAAAAAGAAAACCGGGGCAACACGCTCCACGGCATCCTGCTCATTGCCCTCTTCTCCTTCGCCGCCTTCTACATTGCCGAGATTCCCTTTGTCAAAAGCCTTTCCTTCAGTCCCCTCATCGTGGGCATCGTGCTCGGCATGCTTTATGCCAACAGCCTGCGCAACAAACTGCCCGAAACGTGGGTGCCCGGCATCAAGTTCTGCACCAAGCAGATACTGCGCACCGGCATCGTGCTCTACGGCTTCCGCCTCACCCTCGGCCAGGTGGCTCAGGTGGGACTTCCGGCCATCGTGACGGACCTCATCATCGTGTGCGGTACCATCGGTTTGGGCCTGCTCTTCGGCAAGTTGCTCAAGATGGACCGCGACACCACCCTGCTCACCTCCACGGGCAGTGCCATCTGCGGCGCCGCAGCTGTGTTGGGCGCAGAGCCTGTGGTGAAAGGCGAAGGCCACAAGACGGCCATTGCCGTCAGCACGGTGGTCATCTTCGGCACCATCGCCATGTTCCTCTACCCCATCATGTTCCGTTCGGGCATCCTTTCCGGCCTTGACAACACGCAGGTGGCCATCTATACCGGCAGCACGCTCCACGAGGTGGCCCACGTGGCCGGAGCGGGCAACGCCATGGACCCCACCGACAGCCTGGGCATTGCCGGCACAGCCACCATCACGAAGATGATCCGCGTGATGCTGCTGGCTCCCGTGCTCGTGGTCATGGGCCTGGCCCTGTCGCGTCTGCGCACCGCGCCCTCGGCTTCGGCATCGAAGAGCAAGATCACCGTGCCCTGGTTCGCCTTCTACTTCATCGGCATCATCTGCCTCAACACCCTGCTGCAATCGCTCACCGGTGCCGCCACGGTGAAGGAAATCCCCCTCAACGGTGCCATTGAATACATCGACACTTTTATGCTCACCATGGCCATGACCGCCCTGGGTGCCGAAACCTCCATCGACAAGTTCCGCCAGGCAGGTGCCAAGCCTTTCCTGCTGGCCGCCCTGCTCTTTGTATGGCTGCTCGTCGGCGGCTATCTGCTCACGAAATTCCTGGTGCCGGTGCTAATGTAAGCCCTGCTTGCCACCCCCTGCAGCATCCGCGCACCCCACAACTGTCCGGCCGTCCTGCTTCATCTCCGAGAAACAGGGCGGCCGGACTTTTTCATCCTCCGGCAGCGGCTCGGCATGAAAAAAGAAAATCCTCTGGCTTTTCTTTTTGTCCTTCGCTCGCCTTGCACTACTTTGGATAAGATAGGCGGCTCGGTTGGACCTACCTCGGACACTATGTGCAATATTTCTTCTGGTTCTTCTCCTGTTTTCCGCGTTGGGACACCCAACTATTTTAACTCTATTGGTTCGCGCTTGG
>CAMBHR010000090.1:0-7599 GCA_945867195.1 uncultured bacterium
CAGTGGTTGAACAGTCGGCATATACCCCGGAGCAACTGCTGGGCTACGAAAAGTTTTGGGATATCATAAGCACGGAAAAGACATACTACGGCAGTGCGCTCAAACGTGGACTTGAGCAAGGAATGAAACAAGGGCGTGCACAAGGACTGGAACAAGGTCGTGCCGAAGGTCGTGCCGAAGGGCTGGAGCAAGGGCGTACCGAAGGGCTGGAGCAAGGACGTGCCGAAGGAATGGAGCAAGGACGTGCCGAGGGAATCAAGGAAACCGCACGGAAGCTTAAATTGATGGGATTAAGTGCTGTTGACATCTGTAAAGCAACAGGGCTCAGTAAAGAGGAAATAAGTAGGTTGTAAGCAACTGCTATCGATGCTTTTCTGTCTTGCTGCCAAAATGTTTTAGGTAAGATTCCGTGCACAATCCTTTCTTATTATGTACATTTGCCGCGCACAAATTGTGTGCGGTTTCGTAAAGTCGTATGCGCTGATGGAAAAAATTTTTCCAGTGATGTCCATTGGCGACAGCGGCATTACAGCAAATGAACTTAGAAGAAAAAATCTTTTATTCTTTTACATAATCTTATAATTTAATCTATGAAGAAGTTTTCTCTTTTTCTGAGCCTGATGTGCTGCTTCTGTCTGTACGCCTGGGCCGGAGAGGCATCTCTGAAAGCTGCGCCCGCAGCTGCTCCGATTGTGGAGCACGTGAACGGCGTGAAAGCTGTCAGTGCTGACTTCGTGCCGGGTACTGTGGTGACTGATGCGGCTTCCATCAGCGAAGGCATGGGCTATGTCCTCCGTTCGGTGCGTGGCTTCGTGCTCTACAGTGCCGACTACCCCAACCACATTGCGGGTAGTGCCGGTAGTGGTGTGACGGATGAGGGTACAGCCGCCTACGACGTGGCTGCCCAGCAGTTCCAGTTCAAGACCAACGGCTCCAACACCTACCTATATAGTGTGGGGGCTGGCAAGTATGTGAAGAGCGATGGCAGCTACGAGGACAACCCCTCGTCGCCCGTCACTTTCGTGGCAACAGGCAATGCCGAATACCCCCTGTGCATCAAGGTGGGCAACAACACGCTCAATATGCAAGGTTCGGGCGGCTATCCTCAGGGTTGTATAGTCGATGGCTGGAGCACGCTCGACGACGGTAACCGCTTGGCCATCATCGAAGCCGTTGTGCTGGACGACCTGGAGGCTTACCGCACGCAGTACAAGGCTCTGGTACGGAAAATCAACGATGCCAAAAAGCTGCAATTCTTCTACCACAGCACCGCTGAAGCCGAAGCCGCCATACCGGCTACCATGCCCGGAACGGCTGAGGAACTGCAAGATGCCATCGCCGCCATGCAAGATGCTCTGACTGCCATGGAGAGCAGCCCGGTGCTGGGTACAGACATTGCCGACAGACCGCTCTATCTCGGCAACCTGCTCCATACCTCTATGTTTGTGGGCTTGACCGACGGCAAACTCGGCTCGAACGTAGCCAAGTACGACAAGGACCACGTGTGGTACTTTGAAAATGCCGGCGAGGCCAACACCTATTACATGAAGAACTTGGCTACGGGTCTCTATGTGGCCGCATTGCCCGAAGCACTCAACACCCGCGTGGAGCTGGTGGAGAAAGAGAATGCCGGAGTCTACACTGTGGAATACGCCGGGGTGAACGGCTATTGCAACATTTATGATGCCAACGGCACTGATGAGAACAACGCCCTGCACATGGTCAGCTGGAACGGCGTGGTGCGCTGGGTTCCCGATAACGACGCCTCAAAGTTCCTCTTTCAGGACGCTTCCGAACTCCTGCCCGCCCTCGAAAAGACTTATCGCATCCAAAACAAGAAGGGCGCTTACGTCAGCGTGGACGAAAGCTATGTGGACAGCAACGGCAACCTCAAGCTGACCAACGGCAGCGAGCCGGGCAACTTCGATGGCCTGTGGCACGTGATGCAGACCTCCGACGGCCTGTACCGCTTTATCAATGCCGGCGAAAGCAAGAAGGGACTGGTCATGATGATTACAGGCTCTGAGGCTGATGCACGCACCACGATGACCGCGCCCGCTGTGGCCGACGGCAACGATGGCTCTTATTTCAACGGCACTGTGAACCTCGACGGTTCGGCCAGCTACATCAAGATAGCCTCTTCGGCCAACAACTATTGGAATAAGCGCGGCGACTACCTCGCCCTGTGGAACAACGGTGCCGCCGTGGGCGATGACGGCTCTACTTTCTACATCACCGAAGTTATCCCCACCGAGGAGATGCTGTATGCCGAATTCAACACCGTGGAACCCGGCCAACGTCCTGCCGACATCAATGACTTCTCGCTTTGGTACAACGTGCCCGTGGCACACACCGGCGTGAGCGACACGTGGATGGAGTATGCCCTGCCGCTCGGCAACGGACAGGTGGGCACCACAATCCGTGGCGGACTCTACAAGGACGAAATCCAGTTCAACGAAAAGACTCTCTGGGCCGGAACCACTGCTAATAGCAATCAGGGCTATTTCCAGAACTTCGGTTCCATCAAGGTGGTTGACAAGAGCGGCAACTTCTCCCTGGCCGACGACACCAAGCCCGTCAAGGAATATGTACGCTACCTCGACATCGTCGACGGTGTGGGCGGCGTGAATTACAAGAGCAGTGACGAAGCCACAAGCTACAAGC
Source organism: uncultured bacterium (assembly GCA_945867195.1). Classification (GTDB taxonomy): domain Bacteria; phylum Bacteroidota; class Bacteroidia; order Bacteroidales; family Bacteroidaceae; genus Alloprevotella. The sequence goes on from CAMBHR010000090.1 coordinate 2,665, forward strand.
GCCGCTACTTCACTTCGGCCACCGACCGCGTGTTCGTGGCCCACTACGAGGCTGAAGGCACCGACAAACTGACGCTGAAGTTCACTTACGTGCCCGACAAGCTCATCAATGCCGGCGCGGTGAGCTATGCCGAAGGTGCTGCACAGTTCGGCGGCAAGCTCAATATCGTTACTTACAACACGGCTTTCAAGGTGTTGGCCAACGAAGGAGCTACCGTTACGACCGATGAAGAAGGTATCCACGTGGAGGGTGCCGACTGGGTGAACCTGATCATGGCTGCCGCCACTGATTACGACGCAACCAAGGCCGGCTGCGTGAGCGGCGAAACCGCCGAACAGATTGCCGCCAAGGTGCAGGAGCGCATCGACGCTGCCGTTGCCAAGAACTACGCCGAGCTGCTGGCTGCCCATGTGGCCAAGCACAACGAGCTGATGAACCGCGTGGAACTCACGCTCGGAACGGTCAGCGACAAGACGACGGAAGACCTCATCAAGTTCTACAACGAGGCCGCCGGCAACAAGACAACGCCTGAGGGGCTCTTCCTCGAAAGCCTCTACTTCCAATATGGCCGCTACATGACCATCGGTGCCAACCTCGACACTTCCATCCATGCTCCCAGCAACTTGCAGGGTATCTGGAATGACCGCTCGAACACTTCCTTCTGGCACTGCGACGTTCACGCCGACATCAACGTCGAAATGAACTACTGGCCCGCTGACCCCACCAACCTCAGCGAAATGCACCGTCCTTTCCTCGACCACATCATCGACCTGGCGGCTGCTCCCAACTCTCCTTGGGCTGCTTTGGCTACCAAGATTGCCGGCAAGGCAGGCGGCTGGGCCGTGGCTGTGGAGAACAATATCTTCGGCGGCACCTCCACTTGGTGCAACCAGAGCATCAAGACCTGCGGTGCTTGGTATGTTACCCACCTGTGGCGCCACTACAAGTACACCCTCGACCGCGACTTCCTGAAGAAGGCGCTGCCCGTGATGTACGATTACGCGCTCTTCACCAAGAACATCTCTACGCTCGACGGCAACGGCAAGTACGAAATCAAGAATGAATGGAGTCCTGAACACGGCCCTGGCGACGTAACGGCTTTCGCACAGCAGACCAGCTACGAGGCTCTCGACGAAGTGTTCAAGGCGCACGCCGAACTGGGCGACGAATCGCCCCTCACAGCCGAGCAGCTTGCTGCCATCCAGGACCTCTACGATAACTTCGACAAGGGTCTGTGGACGGAAACCTACGATGGCAAGACGATGATTTCCGAGTGGAAGAACAACCCACTGCAGGATCAGGGTCACCGCCACCTGTCGCACCTCATGTGCCTCTATCCTTTCTCGATGGTGAGCGCATTTGATACGACCGATGAGGGCCAGACGCTCTTCCAGGCTGCCTACAACGGACAGATTGCCCGCAACGGCGACGTGACGGGATGGTCCATGGGTTGGCAGACGAACACGTATGCCCGCTGTCTGGACGGTGACAATGCTCGCCGCAACCTGACGCTGGCTCTCCGTCACTCTACGAACTATGCCATCGCCATGGGTGGTGACGGCGGTTGCTACTACAACCTCTTCGACGCGCACTCTCCTTTCCAGATTGACGGTAACTATGGTTGCACCAGCGGCGTGGCCGAGATGCTGCTCCAGAGCTACGACGATGTGATTACCATCCTGCCCGCCCTGCCTACGGCTTGGGCCAACGGTAGTGTGAAGGGCCTGAAGGCACAGGGCGACTACTGTGTCGACATCACTTGGGCAGAAGGCAAGCCCAACGCTGTCAGCATCACCAACAACAAGGAGATGGAACGCACGGTTAGCGTCCGTTTAGGCGGAGAGGTGAAGGACTTCACGATTGAGGCTTACGGCACGCTGGTGCTCGACCTCGAAGAGGGCAAGTTCCCCACCGGCATCCAAGTGATCCAAAATGGTGTGTCGAAGCAGAAAGCCATGTACGACCTCTCCGGTCGCCGCGTGAACAAGCTGCAACAAGGCGTTTACATCGTGGATGGCAAAAAGATAATTTACTAACCGAATCTGCCTGCCGCTACGGCAGCCAAGCGCAATAAACAAGATGGCCACCGCCCCGGGATTGTTTACCCCGTTGGGCGGTGGCCTGCTGTTTTGTGCTGGTCGATGCTTCTGCCGCAGTGTGGTGTACTTGGGTATGCTTGGGGGTGCTTGGGGACTACGTCGGTCAAACTATTCGTATTGAAGTTTGGCCATTTCATCCTTTTGTCAGATATTTGCGCCCCATAAATCTAACACACATTCTAATTTTCTATCTATTCACTTACAAACTGTTATGCGTATGAAACAAAAACGCGTTTTCTTGTCAGCCCTGGCTTTGGCAGGAATGGTGTCTGCGGCATCAGCGCAAACTTCGCTCGTGCTTCATCCCAAGCAGGATGGGGCAGAGGTGAAGACTTTCGTGCTCGACGGCATCCGTACGTTGACATTCGGCGATGATGGCTTGACTGTCAACCTGAAGGACGGACAAACGTATGCTGCCGCTTTCGACAATTTGACTACGCTTACTTTCCGTGACGAGTCTACGGCCATCGAGACGGTAACGGCCGAGTATGCCGCCAATTTGGACTTGTTCCTGACTGACGGACGCTTGGGCGTAAACAACCTGCCTGCCAATGTCGCCACCGAAGCAGCGCTATACGATGCTGCCGGACGTGCGGTGCTGATGCGTCGCCAATGGAACGGCGAATCTATCTCCATCGGACATTTGCCGAAAGGTGTCTACATCTTCAAAGTCAATAACCAAACACTTAAATTTACCCGTTAATGAAAAAGTTCTATTCCTTATTGATAATGGCCTTCGTGGGTATGCTCGCTTGGGCGCAAAACAACCCCAACCGCGTGCTGGTGCATGAAACTTCCGGCAATGTGAAAGGCTTCTTGGCCGAACGTGTGGACAGCATCTCCTTTGCCAAGGTCGAAGGCCGCGTGGCTGCCGATGTGACGTACAATGACTTCGCTGCCGGCACGGAGAGTGATACGCTATGGATTTCCATTACGCGCACTGCCGACTGTGTGGCTTACAAAGTCGCCTGCATCCCCGCCAATGTGATGGCCTATTTGCCCACTGAGGCTGCTTTGGCTAACTATGTTGACCAAAACGGCGAAAATTATTATTATGACGATTTTACCAATGCCCAGATGACGGGTATTGACCTCGCTGACGATGCGGATTATGTGTTCGCAACGGTGGGCTACGACAGATATGCCATCCCTTGTGCCACTTCCAAGGCTGAATTCCATACCCCTCGCCCCGCAGTGGTCGGCAATCCGGTGGTGGAATGTACGGTAGCAGAAGTGGGTACGGAGACGATTACCTTTAACTTCAAGCCCAATGCTGATGTGGCCGGATACGCTTTCTGTATCTATCCGGCTGGTGAGGCGGAAAACCAGCTGGCTCAGTGGGGAGCTTTCTTCGGCTTTGCCAATGTCGGTGAAATGGTACGCGGATGGGGCATTCAGGCTTCCGGCGATTATGTCTACACTTACACAGGTCAGACTCCGGGTACGGAATACGAACTCTACATCCAGCCCTGGGATGTTAATGGCAATAATGCCGATGTTACGGTTGTACCGGTAAAGACGGAAGCACTCGGCGGCGAAGGCTTGGCAAAGGTTGCCATTACCGTGGGTGACTTCAAAGGCGATATGCTGAATGGCTCCTATCAGATTGTGACCTACACGCCCAACGACCAAGCTTCTTTCCACCGCGATATGCTCATCACCAAGGAGGCTTACGAGAAGGCAGAATGGGGCGAAGAGGGCGTGAAGAATTACCTCATGCAGGATAAGCCCGACGATCCTTATTGGAACCAGTATGGCGTGGACGAAGCCTGGTGGGAAGCTGACCCCAACACGGAATACGTGGCTTGCTCTATCGCTCAGAACATCAATGGCGAATGGGGCCCCTTGGCTACGGTTGCCTTCACTACTCCGGCCAAGGCTGTAGCCGCTCCGGCTCAGGCTCGTGTGGCAAAAGCCCCGTCGGCACTCCCCACACGCATTCAGCACGGTTCTTCTGCCGTGCAGACCGTTGCGCCTTTCCTCAAAACGCCTAAGGCAGTTGCACCTGTGCTCAAGCAGGCAAAATAATTTCGCGCTTTTGAACTTCGCTTGGGTTTAGCCCAAGGCAAAATGGCATGATTATTGGCGGATAGCTCTCACAACGTGGGCTTTCCGCCAATATTTTGTTCTCCGCCCCCATCTGGCTCAAGTAAGCCACTTCAAAGGGTTGATGCCTACGATATGTTACCACACAGGCGGCACACACAGGCGGCACACACAGGCGGCACACCGGACGGCACAGTGTGACACACGCATGAAACACACCCGAAACACATACCAAACGCTATGAAAACCAGGAATTTCACAACCATTCCGTAACACCCTTGCACACACCCCTTGGCACACCGCACTACACACCAAACGACACAAAGAAGAAACAAAGAAGAAGAAAAAAAGAATAAAGAAGAAAAATTTCTTTTTTATCAAAAAGAAAAGGAGCGCGTACGCGTACGCGAAGGGCAAAAGGAAAAGAAGTTTTTCTTTGTTCCTCATCCTCCGTTTCCCTTTCACAAGTCCGGGACTATTTTTTCCTAATCCTAGACTAGAAAAAACAAGTCCAGGACTTGTCACGCCCAAGTCGCCGACTTGCTGCGCCCCACCTTTCCCGCCTTTCCCGCCATTTCCTATTGCCATCTATCGCCTCCTATAGCAATCTATAGCAATCTATAGCTCCCTATAGCCCCCCTATCGCCCCCTATAACCCTCGTTTCTGCCACCTCCTCCTCTCAAAACCGCCGTCTTGTTAATTTTTTTTGAAAAAAATGCCGCAAAGGCTTGGCTGTTCCGAAACCCTGCCGTACTTTTGCACTCGCTAAACGGGACAAGGCACACCGCC
>CAMBHR010000091.1:0-7558 GCA_945867195.1 uncultured bacterium
TCACCTTGTCGGAATACATCTCGTGAACCATGCGGTAATAATGGTAGTATTCCGGTATGTCCTTTTCAAACACGTCATTGACGATGTTCAGCGAATACACCGGTTCCAGCATCGTATAGTTCTCGCCCTTTTTCAGTTGTCTGACGTATGCTTTGGCAGAATTGAACATCACCCTTTGCAGGAACTCAGGCGACCACACCATCTGCATCTCCACGATGAACTGGCGGCCTCGGTTGTCGCGGCACCTCACGTCCACGATGCTGTTCTTTCGCAATGGGTTTTCCGGCACCATTTCCGGTTGCAGGTACGTCACGGACTCAATCATCTCATCGTCATTCTTGAATGGCAGGAGCGCATTAAGGAAACTGATTACCAGATCGGGATGCTCGCCGAACACCCTCTTGAAGGTCAGGTCGGCTTTAGGGTCAAGATAATATGTTGACATAACAGGAGAACATTTTCAGTTTATAAACAAAGAAGTTGTCTGATAAAGGATCATACTATCCAAAAGCAATTTAACTTTTCAGTCAAAATATGTGTGCAAAGATAGTGCAAGGTGAGAGCAGTGAAAAATTGAAACCCATGGTTTTTTCATGTATCTCTGCCGATTCGCCTATATAATCCGAGAAAAGATAAAGGGAAGCACCCCGTAGGCGACTTCCCTGTTTATCTTGTTTGCCGTGTCCCGCTGGACCGGACTTACTGAGGAAACTGAAACCTGAGCTGTGCGTAAGCTGTCTTGACGGGAAGAGAGCACTGCAAGCCTTGGCGGAATTGATTGTTTTAAAGCGGCGTTGTTTTACTTAAAAGGCAGCCTTGCGTTTCAAGGCAGATATGGATAGGTACTTCTTGATCGGATGATGGGGAACCTTGCCTGGTTGATAATCAGATACCCGGCAGCTGTTGGAGGAAATCTTCGTTCATGTTACCCGTGAGATTGATGAGGTTCAACCGCCTATCGTTTTTCATGAGCAACACTATTTCCACAATGAGCCTCCCACGATGCCGGACATAGATTTTCTTTTCGTTCTCTTCAGCTTGCAGCTGGTATCGCTTGGGATTTTGTTGGGCTAGCTTCAGCGCATTATCGTAGAGGAGAGCAGTTTCAGCCGGATTAGCATTGGTTATCATGCGTATGGACTTGAGCTGTGCCAGCACTTTTTTTGTGGTGGAGCCTTCCTCTACTGATGGGAGCTTGAGGAGCTTGTCCATCATGAGCGGGCTGACCGTGGTGCATTCCAGGGAAGAGCCCTTGGCATAGAGAGCCATATAGCGCGATGCGAAGTCTTGTTCTTTCTGCCCCCATGCTGCTACGGCCAGGAAGGCGGCCATGAGGATACATATAAACTGTTTCATGGAGCGTGAACGAGAACTTTGTTATTGGGGGTTGGCTTTAAGTCCGGCGGAGTCGGCAACAGCAGTTTTGGGTCCCTGTTTAAAGAGTTCCAGCGCCTTCATGCCCTCTTCGTAAGCCTTTTGTGGATCTTGGTAAGAGTCTTTGTAAGCAGACTGGTTATAGTCCCATCCGGCAGGTACGGTTTGTGTGCTGTCAGGTTGGAAAGAGTGTTGTGCGGCAGTCCCCAGCAGGGTGACGATGGCCACGGCAGCGGCTGCATGGTAGAGCGGACGTAGTCGGCTCATCAGCGTGATGCGTTTCACCTTTACGGTTGTTGCTTCCGTAGTCGTGGGTTGTTCTGAGCCGATGGCCTGAAGTAGGCGGTTGTCGAATTCCTCTCCCAGGGAGATGTGGGCTTGTTGTGTTTCATATACGAACAGGCCCTTATAGCGAGCCAGCCTTTGCGGTATATCCGGTTGGCTGAAGAAAGCTTTGAGTATCTGCTCCTCCTCGGTCGAGGTTTCGCATTCCCAATAGCGTTCCAAGAGTTGTTCAATATACTTATAGTCCATAGCGGTCATCTTTTTCGTAATCGGAGCGAAGGTTTTTTCTTGCGCGATGCAGGGTCACTTTGAATAGTTCCTCTGTCATGTTCATGGCTTCGGCTGCCTGTCGGTAAGTCATGCCTTCGATGTCGCGCAGTTGGAGAGCGGTGCGGAATTTCTCCGGCAAACGGTTAAAGAGTTGGTGAACGCGTTGGAGTTCTTCCTCGTGTTCCATTTGCTCTTGCGGAGTCCGAGCGTTGTCGGGCGCATCGGTCTGTTCCGCTTCGAGCGAGAGGTTCCCGTTTTCCCGTTTGGCCATTCTGTCCAAGGCGAGATTTCGGCACACAGCCAAGCAATAAGCTTCGATGCTGCCGACTTGCTGCAAATCGTCACGTTTGCTCCACACCCGTAGCAGCGTGTCCTGCGTGAGGTCTTCCGCCTCTTGAGCGTTGAGGGTGATACGCAACCCCGTGCGGTATATTTTATCCTTCAGTGGAAGCAGGTCAAGTCGGAAATCGATAGGTTTCATGTGCTACTCTCTGTATGGTAGACGGGCTGCATGGGAAAAAGTTACAGCATCATGGAACTTTTTTTAAAAAAAGTGGAATTATAAGGTTTCGCAGAGTATGAGGGTGTGTGATTGGTTGTTCATGGTTGTGGCAAAGAGGAAATGTTGTCCGCCGTCGCGCAGTTTGAGTTTGGCACGCAGCTTTTCCACGGTGGAAGGGAAGTTCCTCACGGTGATGTTGGCGCACGTAATCTGCCTACGGAGCTGTTTCAAATCCTGTTTCCCGAAGCTGAACACTTTTCCCACCCGGAAACGTCGGCCGGGGAAATGCGGATGGTAAATGTTGCCTGTGTATAGATGAGAGTGAGGATGAAGTTTCTGCAAGCCGAAACGGGTGGCGAGCAATTTGAAACACCCGGCTTTGAGCAGTGCTGGCCCGGGTTCATAAAGATACATGCCACATTCGGTGGCATAGTGCGGTGTGGCCTCGGCCTCCTGCTGTGGCAAAAATTCAAAGGTTTCCGTGCCTTCACGCACGGTGATGACGGGAGATGTGGCGTTGGCTGAAAGTAGCAGCACGAGGTCTTTGCATTCGCCTCCAGCACTGACCACACCCACTTGCTCCACACAGCCCAGTGCGCCCAGTGCAGCGGCAATATCTAACATGGGCGAAAGTTTGATTACAATGTATTTTGCCTTTTGGAGCAGAAGTGGGAGCAGGTTGCACACATCAGGCTCGCAGTCTTCAATGCGTACTGTCTTCCGTCCTGCTCCGTCGCGGCGTGCCGGATCCAGAAAGAGCAGGTCCACCGGGTGCATCTGCCGGAGATATTCCGCCGCATCTTCACAGACTATGCGGGCATTTTGCAGACCGAGCAGCGGGAAATTATGCCGGGCCAGCCTGCACAACTCCTCTTGTCGTTCCACATAAGTAGCCTCATTGAACAACGGTGCCAGGAAAGAGAAGTCCACCCCCAGTCCCCCGGTAAGGTCAGTCATGGAAAGAGACCGTCCGCCCTGCATGTCATCATCCTTGAGCAGCCGCTCCACCATTTCGGTCTTAAAGCGTGCCGCCGCCTCGCCCGAACATTGTTCCAAAGCCAGTCGCTGGGGATATTCCAGCCCTTCCACCTCAGTCCAGCTTGGCACTTTGTGGCGTAAACGCTGCCATCCCTCCACCTGCCGCAACACGTGGGGCACATCAATGTCCTTTCGCCCTGCCAACTGCAGGGCCAACTGACTGACGGGAATGTTTCGCCAAGACTGGTCCATGAAAGAAAAATTTTTATAATGTATAATTTACAATTTATAATAGCCTACGGCCGTAATATCGGTGTTGCTGCTTCGTCCCGTATGACGGTCGTAGGCCTCATTGTAAATTATAAATTGTAAATTATAAATTGATGAGCGGCATAGCCCTCATTATTCATTGCTTATTGTCATTCTTCAAGGTCTGCCCCTTGTATTGTCCGGTGAGTGCTTCGAGGAACAGCTGCACCTTCTTCACATCGGCAGCCGGCATTTCGCGTCCCACCTGGTAGCGGGCCATCATATCAATCGCCTTGTCGAGCGTCGGAACACTACCGTCGTGGTAATACGGCCAAGTCAGCGCCACGTTGCGCAAGGTCGGCGTTTTGAAGCGGTAGCGGTCGCGTTCCACTTTCGTTTGCGCCCAGCGTCCGTTGTCAGCATCAGTCAGCCCCGATTTGGTATTGACTTCGCGGTCCTTGAAGTAGTCCGCCCGTTTGCCCATCAGTTCGTACGACAGGCCACCCATGTTCACGCCCGCGTGGCAGGTGGCACAGTTATACTCTTTGAAAAGAGCGTAACCCTCCACTTGTTCTGCGGTGAGAGCCTGCTTGTCCCCTTTGAGATAGCGGTCGAAAGGCGAATTCGGTGTGATGAGCGTTTTCTCATACTCGGCGATGGCATCCGTGATAGTCTTCTCGTTCAATCCTTCGGGATAAACCGCCTTGAACTTCGCGGCAAATGCAGCGTCAGCACTCAAGCGGGCGGCAATCTCGTCGAACGAGGCGGAACCCATTTCCACTGGATTCAAGGGAGGACCGGCGGCCTGGTCGGCCAGAGTGGCGGCACGTCCGTCCCAGAACTGTACGAAATTGAAGCAAGCGTTGAAGGATGTCGGAGCGTTCACGCCGCCGAATTGTCCCTTGATGCCTTCAGAATACTGTTTGTTGTCCACGCCGGCCGTGTTGATGCCATGGCACGTGGCACAAGAAATCGTGCCGTCGCCCGACAGCCGCGTGTCATGATAGAGAGCCTCACCCAGTGCCACCTTGCGGGCATCCACCGCCACAGAGTCGGGGATGGGGCGCACCGGTTCGTTCTTGAATTCCTCGGCGGCCAAGTCGTTAGGATAGAACTTCGCCCTATGCTGCTTCACCCAGGCCAGCGCCATCTCCGTTTTGGTCGAGGTGAGTGAAGAGCCCCAATGCGCCACATAGTATTGCATGAGCGGCATCGTACCGTCCGCCACGCACTTCTCCACTTTCGCCAGATCCACTTCGTTCACAGCCGTCCCTTCGGCAAGAGCCTGCATCATGGGAGCGATGTCGAAGGCCTTGTAGCCTTCCACCACATCCTTCGTGATGAGTGTTTCGGCCACGGGGAAAGAGGCGTAGAACGGCAGGTCCGGATTAGCAGTGTGACAGAATACACAACCGCCGTCGTTCACGATTTGAGCCATCTGCTTGTCGGGCGGCAGTGTGGCATCGGGAGCCTGGTTCACCGCACGGTAAGTGACGGCCAGTCCCACGAGCACTACGGCTCCGCCCAGAAGAATTTTACTTGACTTTTTCATAGGCTTTGTTATTAAGAAATTTGTAGAAAAATGAAAATCCGTTTCTTGGCACCGGCGCGCTCAGCTACCGGCGCACTATTGCACAATGTTCAGCTGTAGCTGTGCATGCTTCCGGCAGCTCCCGGCAGGAAGTTCACGCCGTACCAGCACATCTGCAAAAGCAGAAACCCTACGATGAGCCACGCGCAGGCCCACGTATCCCTGCCTGTAATCCGGTGCTTCTGCCCTTCGCGACTACCACGCACGGGTCGCAAGTGGATATACACCAAATAGGCACACCATGTCGCAGCGGCCCACGTCTCCTTGGGGTCCCAGCTCCAGTAGCTGCCCCACGCCTGCTTGGCCCACAGGCAGCCCGACAGCATCCCCATCGTCAGGAAAAAGAAGCCGATGCCCACCAGCCGGTCGGCCGCAGGCAGAAAACGCCCCGTGTGTTGCCACAACGTCGCCACGCCCAGCAGGAAAGCCACGCCGAACAGGCTATAAGAAAACATATACACCGTCACATGGGGCACAAACCAGGCACTCTGCAAGGCAGGCATCAGCGTCTGGTCATGCAATTCCGGTTTCAGCAAATTGATGACCATGAACACCGCTGCTACCACGAGGGAAAAGAGCAAAATCCAACGGTAATGCCATCGGTAATAGACCAACCACCCCGACACCAGCATGAACAGCGAATACCACAGCCGCGTTTCGCCCAGGGTGCGCAGGGGCGGCCTTTCCAAGCTCAGCCACAGCCCCGCCACGAAACACGCATACACCGCCACCGCTCCCGCCGTGAGCCACAGCGCCGGCAAGCTGTGCCCCGTTCTCTTCTTCAGGGCGAACACTGCACCGCTAAAAGCCAGGAGCATGGCCGGCAAAGCAAAAAAGGCAAAGACGTTCCAAGTCATAATGCAATAGAAGTTTATAAGTTGACGGTCGCTTCGCTCCCGGGGTTATAAGGTTATCAAGTAACTACTGTAACGCCTGAATTCCATCCACTCAAATAGTAAATTTATAACCTAAATACTCATAACCTAAGAAGCAACCGCCATCCTACTCCGAGCATCAGCAGCGCGATGCCCGCTACCATCAGATATTTTGCGGGTTGCCGCACCACCTGAACGATGCAGTAACGAGGTTGTGGCGTTGAAGTATCGTAGCTCACCAAATAAAGGTCCTCCGCTACCCCAGCGGCAAACGGATGGTTCACCCGCAGATTAACTGGCTGCCCGTCCACCGCCAGTTCCGCCTCATACTGTTCCACCGTGCCGTTCACAGGATTGGTTTCCACCTTGAAGTCACGGAGTTGCAGTGTATAGGCCAGTGTGCCCTCTCGTCCGCTGCGGTCATACGCCGTGCGTGTGGGTTCATCGCGTCCTACCACAACCCTTCGGTCAGAATAGTCAGCACTACCCACCGTGCCCGCCAACAGTGCAAGCCACAAACCGCCGTGAACACACAGGAAAGCGCCCTTGCGCCCGTCCCGTTTCGACAGCCGGTGGAGCATCACGCATTCCAGATGAGCCAGTAGCAGGACGAGCAGCCATACGAAAGGCCATGAAGTGGCAAAGTCATGCCACCCCAAACGCCCCGCCAAGCTCTCTGCCGCAACAGGAGGAAACAAGCCGCCCACCACGCACCACAGCGCAATGAGCGTGAGCAACGCGCAGGCCATACCCGTCGAACGGAACTCGCGCAACCATGCACGTCCGCCCCACTCCCGGTGAGCCACCCAAAGTGCCACTGCTCCGGCCACCGCCAAAGCCCAGTTCAGCGGAAAAGCAAGGCTCTGGGGAGAAACATTTCCCACAGCCCATTGCAGCAGCCCGGCCAACAATAAGCTGCCCAAAAGAACAAACACTGTCCGTGCGGCAAACATAGCAAAGCAGTTTAAAATAGGTTCTTGGATGCAAATATAGTGCAAGGTGAGTGCAAAGCAAAAAGTTCAAGAAGCAATTCACCATTTACAGCCCTCCTGTTCACACTCCTCTATACGCATTTTTGCCCTCAAAAAAATCATTCAATCATTCATATACCGAATGTTTCCTGTTGATTTCCAATGGAAAAGCGTATGAAGCATTGCCTTTTCAAATATTCACATCGCGCGTTCAAATTTCTATCGTTTACTTCCTGATTTAAGGCGGTTTCCCTGTGTGAAGGTTTGCTTTCTCCGCCCATCTCGGGCATTCACCGCCCGTGTGAATGCTTTAAAAACCAACCCTTCACACCAAAAACGCTGAAAATCAGGAGGAAACACGCTCTGTGTGAAGGATGTGAATGCTTTTTCGGGGAAAAAATTACGTATATACGCGCACGTAAAGGGCAGATTCAAAACAGATGGCGGCATATTCAGCGTGACA
>CAMBHR010000092.1:0-7037 GCA_945867195.1 uncultured bacterium
GGCATTGTACTAAAATTTGATGGTTTTTTGGTCAACCTATTTCAGTACAAGACACCGTCCGTGTGAATGCTTTACTGCCCGTGTGAACGCTTTAAAATCCAAGCCTTCACACTCAAAACCATTGAAAATCAGCAGGAAACAGGATTCACGTGAATGGGTGAATGCTTTTTGGGGAAATAATTACGTATATATTATAGCGCGCATACGCGCGCGAGAACTATAGATGACCATAGATAACTATAGAATACTATAGATTACTATAGATTACTATAGATTACTATAGACAACCATAAGAAGTTAACGCGCGCGAAACGAACAATCCCAAAACAGATTAGGGATTTTTCAGTGTGATGCCCCCGCTTTGACAGCCCAGCCTGACACTGCATGAAGTCCTCTTCACAAGTCCCGGACTTGTCCGTACAACTCCTTGAGTTGAAAAAACAAGTCCAGGACTTGTGGGAAGCAACTCCCGGACTTTGGATATAGGCATTCCGTCATTTCAAAACATGATTCCGCCTGACCACTTCATTTCCGGAACTTCTGTATAATGGTTTGGTAAACAGGTTTCCAATATGTCATGTGTGTACTGGGGAGAGTACGAATCATAGAAGCTAATGTCCTGCTAATTATTTTATTGCTGTCCGGTAAAAGTCCAAGACCGTCGGACCCGTCCACTTGCGCAAAAAGCCCCGGACTGTTTTCCCAATCCGTTGATTTCAGGGAAAGCTGTTCGGGACTTGTAAAATATCTGCAAAATATCGGTCAGGCTCTCAGTCCGGCAATTTTGGCATCAAGCTCCACCTCGTCGGCAATGAGCACTTCGCGGGGTTTGGAACCGCGAACGGGTCCTACGATGCCGGCGCGCTCCAGCTGGTCCATCAAACGGCCGGCACGGTTGTAACCGATGGAGAACTTGCGCTGGATGAGCGAGGTGGACCCCTGCTGGTGCACCACTATCAGGCGGGCGGCCTCCTCGAACATGGGGTCGAGCGAACCGGCATCCAAATCGGCCGGACCGCCGCCATCGCCGTCCATTTCGGGTTCGGGCAGCTCGAAAGCGGAAAGATAACCTTGCTGGTCGGCTATGAAGTCGTTGATCTTCTCCACCTCGGGCGTGTCGACAAAGGCACACTGCACACGCACGGGGGTATTGCCCGCCAGGAAGAGCATATCGCCCTTGCCCACCAGCTGGTTGGCACCGCTCTGGTCAAGGATGGTGCGGCTGTCAATCTGCGACATCACCTTGAAGGCCATACGGGCCGGGAAGTTGGCCTTGATGGTACCGGTGATGATGTTCGTGGTGGGGCGTTGCGTGGCTATCACCATGTGCATGCCCACGGCACGGGCCAGCTGGGCGATGCGGGCAATGGGCAGCTCCACCTCCTTGCCGGCGGTCATAATGAGATCGCCGAACTCGTCGATGATCACCACGATGTAGGGCATGAACTCATGGCCGTTGTCCGGATTGAGCTGACGCGACTTGAATTTGGCGTTGTACTCCTTGATGTTGCGCACCTTGGCCTTCTTCAGCAGGTCGTAGCGGTGGTCCATGAGTTGGCAGAGGCTTTTGAGCGTCTGCACCACCTTGGTCACATCGGTGATGATGGGGTCCTCGTTGTCGTCGGGTATCTTGGCCAGGAAATGGTTCTCGATGGGGGCATAGATGGAGAACTCCACCTTCTTGGGGTCGACCATCACGAATTTCAACTCGGCCGGATGTTTCTTGTAGAGCAACGAGGTGATGATGGCGTTCAGACCCACGGACTTACCCTGACCCGTGGCACCGGCCACCAGCAGGTGGGGCATCTTGGCGAGATCCACCATGAACACCTCGTTGGTGATGGTCTTTCCCAAGGCTATGGGGAGTTCGAAGGTGGTTTCCTGGAATTTTCGCGTGTTGAGGATGCTCTCCATCGACACGATGCGCGGGTTCTTGTTGGGCACTTCGATACCGATGGTGCCCTTGCCGGGGATGGGCGCGATGATGCGGATGCCGAGCGCGGAGAGCGACAGGGCTATATCGTCCTCGAGGTTGCGGATTTTGTTGATGCGCACACCGGGGGCGGGAGTCACTTCGTAGAGGGTGATGGTGGGGCCGACGGTGGCCTTGATACTGGAAATCTCCACCCCGAAGTTGCGCAGCACGGTGATGATGCGGTTCTTGTTGGCCAGGTGCTCGGCCTCGTCGATGGGTCTGCCGTCGTCATCATAGTGTTTGAGCAGGGAAATGGTGGGGAACTTATAGAACTCCAAATCCTTGCGGGGGTCGTAAGGTTCCATTTCCTTCACCTCCTCCACCGTGCGCCCCTGCGCCTTGCTGTCGGTTTCGGTAGGAACGATGTCGAGCGTGAGGTCTTCTGCCGCTTCGGGCTGTTGGGGTTGGCTCACGGGCATGCCGTCAGCACCCTCGTCGGGCAATGTTTCCGAGGGCTCGGCAGCAAGGTCAATGACGAAAGTCTGCGCATTTTCCCCCTCCGAAACCTCGGGCTGCAGAGCAGCCTCATCGTCCTCATCGCCGCTTTCATCTGACTCCTGTGACTGTCCGTCAGCCATTTCGTCCGGCTCGGGGCGGCCTTCATCGGCAGCCTCGGCTGGTACGTTCTTATCCTTTGGTTTGATTTTGATGAAATCCTGCGGATGGAGCAAGCGGCGCACCACATGGACCGTTTCGCTCGAAAGATACATCAGGTAGAAGACCAAAGTGGCCAGTATCACAATCCAGGCTCCCGGCTCGCCGATGGTGGTGGCCAGATAGTCCTTGATATAGTCGCCATGGCCGCCACCGAGCCGGAAACTCATTTCATTGACGATGGACTCGGGCAGGCGGTTGGTCACCAGACTCAGGAACACGGAACCCCAAATCATGACGATGGAGAAGTTGAGGAACCACTTCCACAACCTGACACGGTAGGCCCCCATCAGTTTTACCCCCACGAGGAAGGTGAACAGGGGGATGAACACGGACACTAAGCCGAAGCATTTGTCCATGAAATAGTTGGACAGATAGGCTCCCAGCGTGCCGCCGTAGTTGGCGGCATGGGTCAGGGTGCCGCTCTGCACGCCTCCCTGGTCCTCTCTGCCCGTGAAGAAATTGGAAACGATGCTGAGCAGCAGGAACAGGCTGGCACCGAGCACGCAAAGCCCGATGATGAAGCGGGCGTTGTCGGCACGGAGTATATCTTTGAAGCGTTCGGAATACTCGCCGTTGCGCAACCTCTTCCACCAACTCACCTTGGCGGGAGTGGTGCCGGGATTGCGGCGGGGGCTGCGGGCTATAGGTTTCTTTTTCTGGGGACACATGAAACTTTAATGTATAATGTAAAATGTTTAATGAAGGCGTTCCTCTAATGTATTGTATAATGTATAATGTAAAATGTATAATGAAGGCTACGCCGATTATCAATGTATAATGAAGGCTACGCCGATGGTGGCGGCGGTTCTACTTCGTCCTGTATGAAAGTCGTAGACCTCATTTTACATTATACATTTTACATTCTACATTAAAAATTATACGTTAGAATAGCCGGTGTAGAAATCTATCAAGCGGCGGATGGCCCGCTGGCACACGGGGCAGAACCCTTCGCACTCGTTGGTGCGCATCCGGCAGTCCTGATAGGGGCGATATACGCCCTTGGGCATATACCCCGCACCTTCATACACGCCGACGCTTTTGGCCAGCGCGGGGTCCGCCGGAGTGGGCACAGCGGTACCTTCGGGGAGCATATCCTGCCATTTTTCCTCAAAGTGGCAAAGGGTGGTAAGGTTCTGCTCCCAAGGCTCGACATGGGAGAAATAGAAGTCGCCATAGGAACTGTTATAGGCGTACTCGTCGCCCAACCCGGCAAAGCTGTGGCCGAACTCATGCACCACCACGGGACGGAACTTGGGGTTGTGCGTGGTGGTGAGGGTATAGGCGTTGTAGATGCCGCCACCGCCGTAAGTGTGGGTGTTGGCCAGAATGATGATATGCTCATAGGGAATGCCGGCCAGCAGGTTGTGGAGGTCGCGCATACGGAGCGTGGTGAGGTAACGGTCGGAATAGAACGTGGAGAAGTGCGAGCTGAGCGCAGTCTGCCGCCAAATACCTTCCTGCGGGATGCTCACGTCGGACTCCATCGAAACCGCACCCACGGCCACGAAGTTGAAACGGTCACGGAGTTGCTTGAACGGCTCATGCGCCAGGATGGCATCAACCGCCTCCTGGGCTTTCCGGTAAAAGGCATCCATCTCAGCGGCCGTGAAGCCCTCGGCCACGATGGCCACATCGACTTTCTCCTGCGGACTGCCACTCTTCAAGAGGTAGCGGTGGGGCGGCGCACTGACGCGGTCCAGACGGCGGATGAGGATGTCGTCAGGCCGTACGGTATGCGTGAAACTGGTTTGCAGCTGTTGGTCCATGCCATAGAGGTTGACCGTTACGCGGGCGGAGTCGTGGGGCATGGGCAGCAGGAAGGTGTTCTCGAACGAACGGCTGAGCTGCCGCGCCTCGTCGGTGGTGATCCATTCTTGGAACAGGGTGGTGAACGACTGCTTGTAGAGCACTTCTCCGCTGCGAGCATCGCTCAGGGTGATGTCGCCGTTGCCCCGCATGGGCACACGGTCCATGTTGACGGTGCGACCCGCCCATCCGGCGAAGCTGCACAACTCGCCCAGGCTGATGTGTTGCTCCCGGGCATTGCCGGAGAACTGGTAGTCAACGCGCAACGTGCGGTCCCATTCCGCCACGCCTTCGGCAGAAAGGGGAAGGCACAATAAAGCAGAAAGCAAGGTTAAGAGGAGATTTCTCATTGCCAAAAAACATTTTGTGCGCAAAGTTAATGGTTTTTCAGATTTGGCTTAACTTTGCCGCATGGGAAATGTATTACTCACTGCCGACAGCGGCAGCACCAAAACCACGTGGGTGGGCCAGGCAAACGGCCACGAGATGTTCCGTCATCAGACTCCGGGCATCAACCCCTTCATGCTGGACGAGGCTGCCATCAAGGACTTGCTGCGAAACGACGCGCCGCTCTCTGCTCTTGCGCCGCAGGTGGCGGACATCTGCTTCTTCGGAGCCGGTTGCCGGGGCGCGCAATGTGATGTGGTAAGGAAGGCGTTGCAAAAGGTGTTCGCCGAGGCACAGACCATCGTGGTGGATTCTGACTTGGCCGGAGCGGCCCACGCCCTGCTGCCGGACGGCACGGGCATAGCCTGCATCATGGGCACCGGCAGCAACAGCGGCCTGTTTCTCCGGGGGAAAATGATACACAACGTGTCGCCGTTGGGCTACGTGCTGGGCGATGAGGGCAGCGGAGCCGTGCTGGGACGGCTGCTCGTGGGCGATGTGCTGAAACACCAGTTACCGGAGGAAATCTGCTCTGACTTTTTTGCCACCTACAACCTCACGCCCGACGAAGTGGTACGCCGCGTTTACCGCGAACCCATGCCCAACCGCTTTTTGGCCTCCTTCGCCCCGTTCCTCCACCGGCATCGCTCCCACCCTGCCGTCCACGCCCTCTTGCTCCATGAGTTCCGCCGTTTTTTCCTCCGCAACGTGGCAGCCTACGGACGACCGGACTTGCCGATAGGGCTGGTGGGCAGCATCGCGTTCTTCTTCCGGGATGAGATTGCCGAAGCTGCGGCAGGTTGCGGCATGACCATCGGCAAGGTGCTGCGCGAGCCGTTGTAAAGAGGAAGAATCCGGATGCTTACGAAGACATTCTCCGTCCCTGCCCTGCCCCATCCATTTCACTGAACCCGTTTTGCTGCATACAATTTTGGGTCCCAAAGCGTCCGATGACGATGCCTTGGGACCCAAATCGTACAGGCGAGGCTCCCCGCCTGTCCCCACGCGAAATCAATAACGCAGGATTTGTCCGATGCGGATGCGCTTCGATGCGCTCAGACGGTTTTGCTTGGCCAACACTTCCTCGGAAACGCCCAATTTGTCGGCAATGGAGGAAACGGTATCGCCCTTGCGCACCTTATAGAAATGCGTGGCACGCATGGCCACGGTGTTTTCCTGCCGGCTCTCACCCGATGCAAGCGACACGGGTGCCTCCTCTTCCTTGCGGTTTTTGTGGAAGGTGTAGAAGTCGCCCGTCACGTCCTGTGCCGGGAAATCAAAGAGGAACTCGGGATTGATGGCTTCGCCCGCAAGACGGGTTTCAAAGTGCAGGTGCGAACCGAAACTGCGCCCGGTGTTGCCTCCCAAGCCGATAGGCTGGCCGGCACGCACCTCCTGATCGGTGGTGACGAGCTGCTTGGACAGGTGGCCGTAGATGGTTTCGAGGCCGTTGGGATGACGCACCACGACGTAATAGCCATAGCCGCCCTCATCGTAGCGCACCACGCGGACTTTGCCGTCGAAGGCGGACACGATGGTGTCGCCGGTATAGACCTTGATGTCAAGACCTTTATGTACACGTTTGAAAGCGGGACGGTAACCGAAACGGGAGGTGACGTTGCGCGAGGGGGTGGGCATACAGAAACCGCGCAGGTCAATCACGAAGCTGTCGGGCACTTCTTCGCTCTTGTAGGGGTGTGCCTTGTTGGTGACCCAGGAGTTATACAGTTCGCTGCCCAGGCTGTTGAGTTCCATGTCGCGCTCCACGGCACGCTGAATGGCTACAGAGTCCACCGCACGCAAGCGGCGGTCAACAGGTGCCTGACGGGCAATCAAATCTTGTGCTGAAGCCGACAGCATACTTCCGCCCAAACACAGGGCCAAGGCTGCACGGCGCAAAAAGTTCAAAATCATTTTCAATTAAGGTTGAAGCCTGCACAAACGCCTGTTTCTCTGCATCAACAACATACAGACAAAGTAGAAAAATATCACTGCCTGACGGTTTTTATCCCCAAAAACACTGACAAGCACAACGTACGTGCGGCCTAAGGTTGTAATTGCGCCGCGAAAATAAGGCTTTTCCGTCAAGCGGACGGTTTTAAGAATGTTAAATGTTAAGAATACATGAATTTATAAGGTTTTTACCAATAGTGTCCTAAATAAATTGTTTTAATATCATGTCAAGTCGCATCAAATCTGTGTGACTTGATGT
>CAMBHR010000093.1:0-6872 GCA_945867195.1 uncultured bacterium
GGCAGAGGAAGTTGATCTTGATCTGCATGGGATAGCCCATCCAGCCGAAGATGTCAATGTTGTCCCATCCCTCCTTGTTGTCGTTGCGGGGCGGATAATAGTTGATGCGCACCTTGTGGTAGTAGTCCGTGTAGAGGTCGGGCTGGTCTTCGGGCACGAGGATGCTTTCGAGGGTGGACAGTTTGGAAACCTCCTTCGTGTGGAAGTTGGCCGGCTCGTCGAGCACGAGTCCGTCGCGATTACCGAGGATGTTGGTGGAGAACCATCCGCTCAGGCCGAGGCAGCGCGTGCCGATGATGGGAGCGAAGCCCGACTTCACCAAAGTCTGGCCCGTCTTGAAGTCCTTGCCGGCGATGGGCATCTTGGTCTTTTCGGCCATTTCCCACATGGCGGGAATGTCCACGGTGGTGTTGGGCGCACCCATGATGAAGGGAGCACCTTCTGCCAGTGCGGCGTAAGCGTAGCACATGGAGGGAGCCACGTGCTCGGTATCGTTGGCCTTCATGGCAGCTTCCAGCGCGGCGAGCGTGCCATGCACGTTCTCGTCAACCGGCACATAGATTTCGGTCGAAGCGGCCCAAATCACCACGATGCGGTCGCAACCGTTCTGGGCTTTGAACTGGCGGATGTCCTCGCGGAGCGCTTCCACCATGTCCCAGCGCGTGGCGCAGTCCTTGACGTTGTCGCCATCCAGACGTTTGGCATAGTTGCGGTCGAAGGCGGCCTTCATGGGCTTGATGGCCTTGAGTTCGTCGCGGACGGGTTCGATGTCCTTTTCTTTCAGCACTTCAGCGTTGAGCGCACTCTCATAAGCATTGGCGGGATAAACGTCCCAGGCACCAAACACAATGTCATTAAGCGAGGCCAAAGGCACTATCTCACCATAGTGGAGATATTTCTTGTCTTTTCCTCGGCCTACACGAATCTTGTCGTATTGGGTCATTGAGCCGACCGGTTTGGCCAAGCCCTTGCGGGTCATCAGCACACCGGTCATGAAGGTCGTTGTCACCGCGCCGAGGCCGACGCACATCACGCCTAATTTTCCTGTTGCAGGTTCCATAGATATTTAAAACTTTGTAATATTGTTGGGGATTAAGCATACGAATAAGGCGGAAAAGAGAAGCGTTTCTTCCCAACCCACCTGTGAGCCTACTCCTTTAAAACCGCAAAAATCTAAAAAGTTTTCCTTAATTCCAAGAAATTACACCTTAATTTCCAGAACAATCGGCCAAATTGGCCTAAAAGAGTAGAAAACAGACAAATCGGACCTATCAGCGCAAGATTTTTGGGGCTGAAGGCTCCGGCGGAAACGCCGTCAGTCACCCAACTCATCGGGCGGCAACAAACGGAGTGCCTGATTTTCAGCCTCCTCCATGATTTCGCGTTCGCCGGGTCCCTTGTCGTTGATGCCGCAAAGGTGCAGGATGCCGTGGATGACCACTCGGTGCAACTCCTCGGCGTAAGGGCGGCCGAAGAGTTCGGCATTGGAGCGCACCGTGTCAAGGCTGATGAAGAGGTCACCGCCGATGCGGTCGCCTTCGGTATAGTCGAAGGTGATGATGTCGGTGAAATAGTCGTGCTGGAGATATTGGCGGTTCACCTCCAGGATTTTGTCGTCATTGCAGAATATGTAGGCCACGTCGCCCACCCTTTTGCCGTAGCTTGCGGCCACCTGCCGCACCCAGGCCGACGTTTTGGCCTTCGGCAGGGCAGGCATTTCCACTTCAATGGTTTGATAAGTAATCATGAAAAAAGAATTGCGAAACGCCGGGAGGGGCTATGGCCGGGAGCTGTGGCCAGCCAGCCGGGTTTCAGTCGAAAAGAGAGGGTTCGCCGTAGGGTGCCCCGTAGCGGCTGCGCCCCAGGTGTTTGTAAGCCAGGTCCGTCACCTCGCGTCCTCGCGGAGTGCGGCGTATGAAACCCTCTTTGATCAAGAAAGGCTCGTACACCTCCTCCACCGTGCCGGCATCCTCGCCGATGGCGGTGGCGATGGTGGTGATGCCCACGGGGCCGCCTTTGAACTTGTCGATGATGGTGAGCAGGATTTTGTTGTCAATCTCATCCAGTCCGTAGCGGTCAATGTTGAGTGCTTCGAGCGCGAAGCCGGCAATGCTTTCGTCAATGCGGCCGTTGCCCTTCACCTGGGCAAAGTCGCGCACCCTTCTCAGCAGCGCGTTGGCGATACGCGGCGTTCCGCGCGAGCGTCCGGCAATCTCGGCGGCGGCACGGGGTTCGATGGGCACGCGCAGGATGCCGGAAGAGCGGGTGATGATACGGCAAAGCGTATCGGCATCATAGTACTCCAAGTGCAGGTTGATACCGAAGCGGGCACGGAGCGGGGCGGTGAGCAGTCCGCTGCGTGTGGTGGCTCCTATCAGGGTAAACGGGCTCAGGTCAATTTGTATGCTGCGTGCCGCCGGCCCTTTGTCAATCATGATGTCGATGCGGTAGTCCTCCATGGCAGAATAGAGGTATTCCTCCACCACGGGCGACAGCCGGTGGATTTCATCGATAAAGAGCACATCGTTGGGTTCGAGACTTGTCAGCAGTCCGGCCAGGTCGCCGGGCTTGTCGAGCACGGGACCCGAGGTCAGTTTGAAGCCCACCCCCAGTTCATTGGCGATAATATTCGAGAGCGTGGTTTTGCCCAGTCCCGGAGGACCGTGCAGCAGGGTATGGTCGAGCGGTTCACCCCGGTATTTGGCGGCTTCGACGAACACGCGCAGGTTCTCCACCACCTTTTGCTGTCCGCTGAAGTCGTCGAACTGCAACGGTCGCAAAGCGTTCTCGAACTCGCGTTCTGACGAAACGGGTGTCCGTTGTTCTGCCCTTATGTCAAAAGTGTCTTGCTCCATATCGGGTGCAAAGATAGTGCAAGGCGAGAGCAGAGTGAAAGGAAAAGCCAAAGGATTTTCATTTCCTATGCCGAGCCGCAGCCTATCTTATCCAAAGATACAACTAAAGAGAACTTAGACAACACCATATCATCTTTACCACAACTAAAATTCAAACTGGCACATTCATCACAAACGAAAAATTTAGATGATAATTTGGTTCAGTACCCATAACCATCATTTTCCCAAATAAATAAAAACGCTGTTCCCTATATACGTAAAATTAAACCGAAAAAAGTGTTCACACCTTCACAGAATTTACGTAAACCGTTGATTTCCAGCTGTTTCAAGTGTGAAGGATTGGAGAGTGAAGTGTTCACAGTTAGAAACCGGAAGTGTGAATGCTTCACGGCGCGAGCCTTCACACGCAAAACTGATGGAAATCAACGGAAAAAATAACCACCGGTGAACGGGTGAATGCTTTTTCCGAACAGATTGTACGTATAAATATATGCGCGTGAGCCCATCATGGGGCAACCGGAAAGTGAGCCGCACATCTCGCTGACTTGCCTTCACAAATTCTCCGCCTTGTCTTCACAAAATACTGGTTTGCCGTCACAAATTCTCGACTTGCATGGACAACTCTCCGACTTGGTTTCACAACTCGGCGACTTGTAAAAACAAGTCCCGGACTTGTAAAAACTAATCCCGGACTTGTGAAAACTACTCTTGGACTTGTAAAAACTACTCTTGGACTTGTAAAATCTAAGCCTGGACTTGTGAAGGCTTTCGGCAGAGAAATCACCACCGCACCATTATCGCACCGCACAAACTGTGCAAGTCAACGACACTTTTTTTGCAGGGAACAAGCAGCGTACGTACTTTTGCCGCGTCGAAAGACAACAGTACATTTATCCGTAAAAACACATTATCTTATCCCCATTTGCCATGAAGAAAATGCTCATCCAACTCTGGCGCGCCCTGCTCAGCCGCCTCTCGGGACGCTTCAGCATCAGCGTCATCCGTGACAAATTCCTCCAAATCCTCTGGCAGAAATTCGGCATTCCCCATGCCGCCGAACGGCCTGCCATTGAAAAACACGCCCCCAGAACCCAAACAAGCGTAAGCCGCGCTTCGGAAAAACGCGCCGTGGCTGCCCATGAGCTGTCCTCAGCCCCGGAGATGCAAGAACCCGAAGCGAGGTACATCACCCCCTCGCGCATCCGCAAGATCGTGGATGAACGGTGGCAGTTGCGTTACAACGAGCTGGACAACAACATCGAACTGCGCGAACGCGAAGGCTCGGCGGACTTCCTGCCCATGACCGACCGCCTGCACAACACGCTGGTCATGAACGTGCAGGAACAGCTGCCGCAGTGCTACCGCAGCTGGGTGGACTGCTACCTCTACTCCGAGGCCGTGCCCTCTTACCATCCCCTGCGCCAATACCTCAAAGACCTGCCCCAGTGGGACGGCACCGACCGCGTGGGCCGCGTGGCCTCCATGGTCAGCGACGACCCGCTGTGGCACCTCGTGTTCCGCCGCTGGCTGCGCGCCATGGTGGCCGGATGGATGCAGGCCGAGGGAGGCCGCACCGCCTTCGTGAACCACCTCGCCCCCGTGCTCATCAGCTCACGGCAGGGATTGGGCAAGAGCACCTTCTGCCGCTCGTTGCTGCCACCCTCGTTGCGCGCTTACTACACCGACAAGTTCGACCTCACCTCCGACAGCCATGCCGAGCGGCAGCTGGGCTGCATGGCGCTGGTCAACATGGACGAGTTCGACCGCTACAGCGAGCGGCAGATGGGGGTGCTGAAGAACCTGATGCAGATGACGCAACTCAGTATGCGCCGGCCCCACGGACGCAGCATGATGGTCGTGCCGCGCGTGGCCTCGTTCATCGGCACGAGCAATTTCGACGAACTGCTGACCGACCCTTCCGGCTCGCGCCGTTTCTATTGCCAGGTCGTGACGCGCTACATCGGGGCCATTGAGGAACCGCACGACCAGCTCTACGCCCAGCTGCTGGCCGAGATTGCCGCCGGCGAACCCGTGCTATTCACCAAAGAAGAAGAGGCCGAAATCGAGCGGCACAACGCGCTGTACTACCGCGAAAGTCCTTTGGAGGCCGCCTTTGCCCGGTCGTTCCGTCTGCCAGCAGCCAGTGAGCGTGGGCAGGCCGAATGGCTGTCCGCCACGGAGATATTCGAGCACCTGAAGCGCACCTCCTCCCGGGCGTTGCAGGGCATCACCGCCATACGGATGGGCAAACTTCTCCGGCAGTTAGGAGCGGAGAAGCAGCATCGCCGCATGGGCAACAGGTATGCCGTGATGTACCAATAGTGAACTACCGCTAAGCTAAAGACTTAGGGGTTTTCAAATACGCTTTCTATAAAAAAGCATAAATACAGACAGGCTTTTACTTTTAAGTGAAATATCCTTTGTTTTTTTGCATCGACAAAACATGATACTATATGAGTGAAGCCGAATTGAAATTGGTTACAGATACGAAAACCTGTACCATGTACACAATACAATTCCTATCAGATGATATTTGACGAAATGTTGGCAAACACCTCTCCTGCCATACAACAGGAGGTGGCAATGGAATTTGCCGTTTCAAACCGAATTTATGAGTTGATGACACAACGCGGTTTGACCAAACTTCAGTTTGCTCAGGCTCTTGGCAAGAAACCGAGTGAAGTGACAAAATGGTTGAGCGGTCAACACAACTTTACACTAAGAACAATTTCGATGATTTCCACATTCTTTGGTCAGCCTCTTATCCATATTCATGAAAAGTGATTATATTCAAGATGGGGACTGAAGCATTATAGCCAATTTTTGGAATATCTCATCGTTTACCATTAAATATATAGATAATTATGAAAAGATTTATAGTATTGTTGACCATTTGCTGCTTGCCATTTGCTACAGTCAATGCAGATGATGACGTGAAGGTAGTGATTTCAACGAGCAAAAGTACAAACTATGTTCTTTATCCTGCTATAACAGGTGTTTTTCTGAGGCTTGACACAAGAGACGGAACAATCCAAGCCATTGTTCCTTCAAACCCTAAGAAAAACCGAGTGCTTAATGCTGAACCTCTTGCACTCGACAAAAAACCGGGCCGTTTTGAAATGTATCCGACAGACAGCAGTTGGGTCTGGGTGCTGTTTGACTCTGAGACGGGCAATATGTGGAATGTCAATTGGAGCGCAAAAAGCGATGTATTGTCAAAAATTCCAGTCACAGAGGCAGCTTATTGAGGTCATAAAGATAAAGGAGGCATATAATCAACTGACGTGAACTCAATACATAAAATATAAACAAATGATATTATGAAAACTATCAAATTATTTTTTTCTACATTGCTTGTCGTTATCATTTCTGCTATCGGAATGGCATCATGCAATGACGATGATGAACCCAAAGACAAGGTGATTGAAGTTACTATGTCGGTTTCTGAGAACACCGACATCATGTATTTTTTATTTGATCACAACAAGGAGAACCCCATCGAATGTATGCTCGTCATGGAGGATGGCGTTGACCAGACCTGGAGAAAGATGAGTTTCTCTGAGATAGAAGGGTTTACGTATGAGAAAGGGCACAGGTATAAGCTGAGAGCAAAGAAGACTATATTTGCCAATCTTCTTACAGATGGCTCGCCTTGGAAGTATGAGCTTGTCGAGATTTTGGAAGACAAGGAAATTACAAGTCCGGAACTTCCTGTCGAAGCCACAATCAAGTCAGAGGCAGACATTGTCTATGAGGAGCAGTGCCCTATAGAGAAGTATTCCGTGTCCTCGCCTATATTTGTGGATGGCAACGGAACAATATACAATTCTGAGGGAAATGAAAGACCATCTTACAAGAACTGCCGCATCTATCTGAATAATACTTTAGACCCAACAGTCCCTGATTGGGTGAAACTCAATAGTACAACGTATATGGCCCGCTATGCCTACGTTATCTCTCCTCGTAAGCGTATCCGCGATGCTAGTATCTATACATCAAAAAAAATATCGCTCAAGC
>CAMBHR010000094.1:0-6533 GCA_945867195.1 uncultured bacterium
CGGTCTTGGTCCGACGCGGCTTGGTGCCGTCCTCGGCCCATATCAGCACGGGCTTTTCAAGGCCCTGGCGGTTGGTATGAAAGCCAAAGCCCACCCATGTAGACTTGGCCGCGCCATACTGGCGCACGCCTTTTTTCTTGCCTTTGTAACGGCGCTTCACCACCTTGGTGCCCACGGTAACGCGGAATCCCACAGCCTTGCGCTTGAACACCAGGGCGCGGATGCCGCTCTCCAGGTCTCGGTCGCTGCGGATGCTGCCTCGCAGACGGTTCACTGCTGAGCGTCTCACGCGGGTGGCCTCACGGCGGAAGGCGCGGCGTAGCGCTTTCTCGCGGCGCTTGGGGTCCAACGCCTCATACAGTTTTTGCAGGTTGCTGTCGTCGTACTCAAAGGTGCCGTCCATACCGTTAGGGGTTTACTCGTTCGCATACCAAGGTTTTCATGCCCCGGTCAATGTTGTGGATGATGTTGGTCACGGTGTACTCATAGCCGCCCATCTGTCGCACGCGCCAATTCTCCTGCACGGGGTGGGCGTCGCGGATGTTGAACTCGGCGGAGTAGTCCGGAAAATGCTCGCCCACTTCCTCGCTCCGGCGGCCCGTGGTTTTCACACGCTCGGCGGCCACTTTCCGGAACTCCTTGTAGGCGGGTGTCTCCTCGCCAAAGCTGTTGACGGCGACAACCGGCTGCAGCAGGACCAGCTTATATTTCATTCGCCCCGCTTGCATCGTTCACCAGTTTGCGGTAGGGTTTCACCAATGACTGTAGTGCGTCCGGCACTTCGTGCATCTGCACGCTGCTGACACTCTCGCGCTGGTTGTACCAGTGAGCGGCCAGCATCATCATGGCATGTTTCAGCGGAGCGGGGAACTCGCCGCCGTTGAGGGCTGTCAACTCCCGCTCTGTGCGGCGGGTGGCGGTGATGACGGCGTCCTCTGCTGTATTCAACAGGTGCTCAAGGTAGCTGTCATCATCCGCGAAGTCGTCCGCGCGAACATGCTTTTTGAAAAGTGCCAGACTTACTACAGACATAACCAACCTAAACCATTATGAGTTAGCCACTTTGCCCAGAATGAAGGCTTCGGGGCGCAGTGTCTTAGTCGCATAATCAGTGTTGAGGACGAAGTCCACGGAGTCCTTGCGTGCCTGGCTGTAGGGGTCCACGATGAAGCGGAGCGTGCCAAACAGGCCCATGGGCTGATAGCGCCAGTCGCCCAGTCCGATGTACTCGGTGGAGGTGGCGATGGCGTAGATGTCACCGGAAGTGACGCCGCTGGAGGGGAGGTCGGATGCCTTGGAGACGGTGCCCTTCACGGTGCCGCCGGAGGCGATGTTGTAGTCGGCCCATGTGCTGCCGTTGTACTTCTTGTAGGTCTTGACCACATTGCGGATGACGTTGGTGGTGTAGACGGGCAGGCCGCACAACATACCGTTCTGCAACATGGGGACATAGATGCCCTTCTCGGAGATGGGAGTGCCCTCCAGGATGGCGGCCATGCTCTTGGACATAATCCAGCAGGCGTTCTCGCCGTCCACACCGGTCTCGAGCATCTTGGCCTTCATATCAGCGTTGAGCTCTTTGAAAGTGGGGGTGGCGCTGAGGGCCACGGCGCTGGCCACTTTGCCAACGAAGGGTCCCACAAGGTTTGTGGCGCCGTTCACCTTGGTGGTGGAGAACAGCACGCGGTTGAGGAGCTGGCGGATGGCGCGGGGCATAATCTCGCGTACGATCATCTCCAGCACGCCGTTGCTCTGGTTGAGTGACTGGTTGGTGACGGGGATGGCGATGCCCACACGCTCAGGGGCGGCGGTCAGCTTGGAGAAGGGGATTTTTGTGTCTGAGAGTTCAACACCCTCGCCGGCAATCTGGGCCTCCACCATCTCATAAGTCGGCCACACGAAGTCGCCGCTGAGGCCGGTGGGCATAGGCAGGCCGACTTTGTCAAGAATGAAGCCCTCCTCGAGGGGTTTGAGGATGTCCTGAATGTTCAGAGGCACGATGCCGCCGCTGGCGACGTCGGACACCATCATGAGGTCACGCACGAAGGTAATCTCCGTCTTGTGGCCGTGGGCGGCGTTCTCGCGGATGATTTTTATTGCATCCTCGGCGGCGTTGGGGTTGGCGCGGAGATGCTCGGCGGTGGCCACCTGCATCTTCATCTGCAGCAGTTGGTTCTCGCGGGTGATGGCGGCGAACTCTTCGTTCTCGGCATCTGTGCGCTCGCGCTGCTCTTTTTCGCATGTCTCGGCAATTTCACCGATGCGGTCGCAGTTGGTCTGGTATTTGTTCACCAGCTCGCGCACGCTCAGTTTGTTCTGTTTCTTCTCTTTCATTACTGAAACTTTTGGGTTAAAAAATTAAAATATTTTTTGCGCGGCGGCGCGGCGCATTTCTCGCACCTGCTCTCGCATTTTCTCTGTATCACGTTTGGGCTCTTGGACCTCCTTGGCCTCACGCAGACCGGTCACCAGCTCGCGGGCCTCCACGGAGGTATCGGCATAGGCTGGGTCAGCCGCCAGCGTGAAGTCATAGACACCGGTTACGCCTTTGACGGTGTAGGTTATCATGGACCGCCCGTTCACCACCTCGGACTTACGCTCCACAAAGTCGCTGTCCCAGTAGTGGGTGGTGAAGGCAAAGGAGCAGCCCGAAAGGTCGCCGCGGCGCACCAGCTCCAGGGCCTCGTCGCCGTTGGGCGATTGTGGCAGCTCCAGGTTAAAGCCTACGCCCTTCTCATCCACGAAGTAGCTGAGAGTGCCGGTACCATGGTTGCTGCGGCCCAGTATGAGCTGGCGGTCGTGGTACATGGTGAACTTTATGTCGCAGCCGTCCAGCAGCTCCTTGGTGATGGCAGACGGGGCGATGACTTCTCTTGCCTCGCTGTCCTCGTCGTTCCAGAGCGGCTCGGAGGGCACGTTGAAAAGCACGGCATATCCCGTAATGGTGCGGCTGGGGGCATCGCCCTCGGCCTCACGCACTCGCAGCTCGGCGCGGTCATTGCGCAGTGTCCGTTTTATCACTGCCTCTTTGGTCTTTTCCATTGTCTTGGTTTGTGTTCACTGTTTCGTTGATGCCGCGGAGATTGGCAGATACCATGACGGTGTCGCCGCCTTCCACGGGTTTGAGGTTGTTCATACGGCGCACCTCGTTTACGGTGGTGCCTATCTGAAGGAGTTTGGAGCCGTAGTTCATCATGCCGTTAAGATTGCAGGCAAACAACTGCCGGCGGTCAAACTCGATTTTGTACTTGGCGCAGAGGTTGGGGGCTATTAGCTTACGGCGCAACTCTGTCTCTATGTTACGCAGCAGCGGGTTGAGCGTGTGGCTCATAAAGTCCACGTCGGCCTGCTCCACGGTCTTGTAGTTGCTGCTGGTGTCGGCATAGGCAAACGTGGGCGGGACGCTGAAAAAGCGGCAAATCTCAATCACCGTAAACTTGCGGCTCTCCAGGAACTGCATGTCCGTTGAGCTCAGGGAAATCTGCTTGAAATCCACCTGGCCCGGCAGGGAGACAATGCGCTCGCCGCCCTGAAAGAGGTTGTCCATGCGGGCCGCGGTGCGCTCCAGCTCGGTGTCCTGATACTCGCCAAAGCCACGCACGCTGTTGTCGTTGGTGATGATGCCACGCACGTTGCCTCCGTTGGCAAAGCGGTTGCGCGTCTCCTGGTCTCCGGTGGAGGCTATGCCCATAGTCAGACGGGCATGGGTGAGGACGCTCACGCCCTGCTTACCGTTGCGCAGCGTCATGCCCTTAATATGGATTATCTCGTTCTCGGGGTAGGTGCCCGTGATGGCATTCTCGGTGTCGTTCACCGTGTAAAGGTCGTTCACAGTGTCGTGCATCACCGTGCCACGGCCACACAGCGCCAGTCGGTCCAGTTGCAAGGTGGCGTTGTTATAGACGGGGACGATGTAGGCGTTGCCGTCCAGCAGCAGCTCCGTCACCACCTGGCGCCAGAAGTCGTAGGCGTTGATGGCATAATCAGGCTGCACGTTGAGAAGGTAATCCAGGCGGGCGTCGGCAAAGCTCTCAAAGACGCCGTCCCGCCGGCGCATGTACTGCAGAGGCAGTGTGGCCACGCTTTCGCTCAGGAGTTTCACACAGCGGTACACCGTGGCGATGCTAAGGGCCGTGGAGGCCCCGCCATAGGCAAAAACCGGCACACCCCCGGCACGCACTGAGGCGGCGGGGGTACTATTTCCGGAAGCGGGGTTTGGCGCGTCCTCGCGTAGGAGATAGCTGATTATGTGTCGGAAAAAACTCACACCTAAAAGAGCCTGTTAGCAGTACAAATATAGCTATTTCTTACGGCATATAAAAATTTGGTTCACAGGATATTAGGGTGTTTTGTTTTCCTTTGTTTTGCTTTCCCGTTTTTCTTTCCCTTTGGCTTCCTTTGTTTTATTTTAAGCTCCTTTTTTTAAGAATATTTAACGCAGTGCATCCATGAAAAGTCGCAGGCACATGAGCTTAGTGATGACGCCATCTATCTTCTGCGTCTGTTTCCGCTTGATGGGCTTGCAGTTCTCCAACTTATCGGAGTCCAGGACGGCGTTCCCAAAGCAGTAGTAGTTGATGGGGTTGTCGTTGATGAAGATGTGGCCGGTCTTGACACCGTGCTCAAAGCTCTCCACCGGTGCGGTGAAGTTGCCGTATGTCTGCCGCACACCGGTGAGGACGTTGCGCGCACCGGCGGCGCCCAGCATGTTGATTACCTCCTGGCTCTTCCACGGGTCATAACCAATGCCCAAAATGCGCACGCGGCTGTTCAGATACAGCACGTAGTCAACAATCGCTCTGTAGTCTATCACGTCCCCCGCGGTGAGTCGCAGGTAGCCCTTCTCGGCCCATACGCGGTACATGCGCTCGTTGGGGTGTCCGGACAGCGCGCCCTCCGGGAAGAAGTAGGAGGTGTGGAAATGGAAGTTGTTGCGCGCCGAGTCATACATGCCCATCGTCACAGCGCTGAAGTCATCGCTCTCCGAGAGGTCAATGGCCACCATGGCGTCCGGGCGTCCGGTGATGGCATCCAGCGGCATGGGCCGCGCTATGCTCCGCGCCAGCGTGCCGCTTATCCAGCTGCGTTGGGTGTTCTCGGAGTAGACGTTGAGCAGCTTAGTGCGAAATGCCAGCATGGCGGCGGCACCGTTGCGCACGGCGTTCTTGTACTCCTGGCGGTAGAACTCAAGACTCACAGTGACGCCCATGTGCGGTTGGACCTTGCGCCACGTGGCCTCGCTGTCCTCCGGGTCGTCAAGGTCCGGCTCAAAGATGTGGGCAAAGACGCTGTCATCATCAATCTCCCCACGCAACACGGCCTTGTAGCCTTGCAGCATCTCGTAGAATGGGCCATCAAAGACATCACTGGCCGTGGTGATTATCACAGTCAGCGGGTTCTCACGTACGCCCATGGACGTGGTGAGGACGGTCAGCAGGCTGTTGTCGCGCGCCTGGCTGAACTCGTCCATGATGACGGTGCTGGCGTTCAGGCCGTCCTTGGTGCGGGCGTTGGCGGTGAGGCACTGGGCAAAGGCCGTGCGGTCCTTGCGCTTGCTCTTGATGGTCTGCTCGTTGACTGTGTACCGGCGCTCGTCAGGATCCAGCCGCCGCATACAGCCGCGGATAACGTCAAAGCATTTCTTGGCCTGGTCGTTGCTGTTGGCGCCGGTGTAGCTCTCGGCGTTGGCGTCGCCATACAGCAGGTCGTCAATGGCCAGCGCAGCGCATGAGGTGGTCTTACTGAATTTGCGCGGCACATACAGCACAGCCTCACGTACCACACGTCGCCCGTCATGCCAGAAGCCGTAGATGTTGGCGAACTGAAACACCTGCACGGGTGTAAGCCGGTACTTCTGCGGACCTGCCTTGCCCGGGAAATACAGGTTCTCATACAGCGTGAAGAAGCGCCTCACCTCGGTAGCGTTCACGCCGTACTTGTCGGCCATACGCAGGAAGCGGCCAACGGCCAGCTGCTCGTATAGGTTGTGGCCTTCGGGGTTGGCCGCCACCTCGCACACATACGTCTCCAGCCGGGGGTCTACATCCCCCAGCCGGTAGTCCTTCAACGGCGCCGACGCCAGCAGGGCCGTCACCTCCTCCTTGGCCTCTCTCAGCCGGTCCTTCTCCTCCTCAGTCATTGCTCCGTGTCAGCGCTGCGTTTGATGATGTTGGGTTTCTTGCGTCCGGCGTTCTTAACCTTCTTGGTGAGGTCAATGAGCGGATCGGTCTCATCTGTGCCGGTCAGCTCCTCGGCGGTCAGTCCCAGCGCCTTCATCTGCTTGGTCACGCTGTCCTGGGCATCCTTCAGTATCTTGAATACGGGATGTGGCGCGCGGCTGTCGTTGCCGTAGCGAGTCTTGACTGCGATGGTGGTACACTCCAGGGTGTCAATCTCCTCGTTGGCCATATCCAGCGTGCGCAGTGCACCGGCCAATGACATCACCTGGGCGTCCAGGCTCTTGCTGAATCGCCCGGCGGTTTTCAACGCTTTTTCTATGTCTTTTTTATATTCGTTAACTTTTTTTTGCCATA
>CAMBHR010000095.1:0-6411 GCA_945867195.1 uncultured bacterium
GGCAGACGCCCTCCCCCGCGTGGCAGGTAACGCAGCCACACTGGGCGTGAGTGTCAGTGAGCTTATGGCCACCTTTGCCACGCTTACGGGTGTGAGCGGTAACACCGCGGAGGTGTCCACACAGCTGGCCGCCATCTTCACCGCACTGGTGAAGCCCAGCAGCGAGGCCACCAAGATGGCCGCTGAGATGGGCATCCAGTTTGACGCCGCCGCTGTCAAGGCCGCGGGAGGATTCCAGAAGTTCCTCACTCAACTGGACAGTGACGTGAAGGCCTTTGCCCAGAGCAGCGGCGTGTTGGAGCAGGAGGTGTATAGCCGCCTGTTCGGCAGCGCCGAGGCCCTGCGTGCCCTTGTGCCCCTCCAGGGTGAGCTTGCCAGCAAGTTCTCCGCCAATATAAGCACCATGGTGAACAGCGCCGGCACCATGGACAAGGCATTTCAGGAGATGGGCAGTACCGGGGAGGCTGAGGCGCAGAAACTCCAAAACAAGTGGGCCTCAGTCATTGACACCATCGCCGGATTCACGGCCCCTGTGCAGCCTCTCATAAACTTTGGCGCGGGGGCGCTGAGCGCCGCGTCCAGTTTGGCCATACTGACTCTCTCCTTTAAGCATGTGCACGTGGGGGCGAAGTTAGCGGCTGTGGGCGGTGCGCTGTTTGAAAAAGTTCTCATATTTCTGGGCATAAAAAGCAAGGCCGTGGTGCCCCCTTTGAACGCGCTCAGCGCGTCAATGAAGCGTACCACGATTGCCGCCAACGCTGCAAAGGTAGCTTTTCGCGGCCTGTTACTCGCCACGGGCGTTGGTGCTGCTATATGGGCTGTCACCACCGCTATAGAGTATCTCACCGGTGCCACGGATGACGCCACCGACAGCACTAAGAAGCTCTTAGATGAAGAGGAACGCGCCCGTCGTCATACCGAGCAGATGGAACAGGCACGACAGCAGGAGCAGGCGCTGCTCAAAGAGACGAAGGCGGCCCTGCAGCTGAACATCAGCAAGCTCAAAGAGTTTAACGGCACCAAGGAGGAGGAGAAACGCTTGGTGGGCGAGATGAACGACACCTACGGCACAACCATGGGCTACTTCTCCAGTGTGTCCGACTGGTACAAGACGCTCATCGCCAACAGTGAGGCCTACTGCCGCCAGCTTGTGCTGGAGGCCGATGCCCGCCGACTGGCCAATCAAATTGCCGAGCTACGCGAGGAAAATCATAATATCAGGTATGATGAGACCGGCAAACCCCGCAAACACAATTTTGAGAATGGCACCGGCGCTACAGCACGTGTGTTCACAGATAGCAAAGGCCAAAAACTGGTCCATATTGAAAACGGGGGCGAACCTTATCAAGTGACTTATGCTGAATTTGAAAAATATAAGCACACATGGCACCAAGACAAGACCGACCCTTCTCTGTATGTTGCCACAATAGGCTCCGACTGGGACAAGGCCAACAAGACGGTAGAACAGAACAATAAGGAGATAGCCGCAAAACAAAAGCAGTTTGACAAAACTGTTGCGGCCATGGGCAACATTCACTACAAGGCCCGCGGCAGCAAAACCCGCCCGGACACGCCCGTGGCCACCCCTGCTGCCCCCACCGGCAAGGGCAGGGGCGGAGGCACCAGCGCCAGCACCACCACCCCCACAAAGGTGGAGGACCAAGGCCCTGCCTACGACCCGAACGCCACCACCCTCAAAGGATTCCGCGAGAACATAGCCTTTTTGGACAAAAAGAGGGAGACGCTCTCTTCTTTTGAAGACCTCAAAGAAAACAGCGCCGAGCGGATTCAGTGGGAGCAGCTGATTAAAACATACGAGAACCTGGGAAAGGCAGAGGAGAAACTGGGCCCCGTCTACGATGCAAACGCCAAGTCCATCAAGGGCCTCCGCGAGAACATCCAGGCGCTGAACAAGGAGCGCGAGGAGGCAAATGACCCTAAAAAAGTTGAGGAGTATAATGCCAAGATAGCCGCAACGGAGAAGCAACTCGCCGAACTTGAGGATGCCGGAAAGCCCTCCCAGTACACCTACCGCGCCGACGCCGGCAATCTGTCGCAGATAGAAGAGAATATCTCCTATCTTCAGGAGCAGTTACAGAAGGCATCCATCACAGATGCCGCCCGTCTCAACCAAGAAATTTCTCTGTGGCAAAAGAAGGGGGACGCTATCCGCAATGCCGGCATGGAGGCTAAGGCCAACTTTGACACCTACCGCAACGGCTGGAACGCCATCAAGGACGCCGGCAGCGGCATCGACGCCATCACCGGCGCCCTGGAGGGCAATGGCAACGCGTGGCAGAAGGTGACCGGCATCGTTGACGGATTCCTCCAGATATACGACGGCATAAAAGGCGTGCTGACAATTGTGGACCTCTTCCGCAAGACGAGTGAGGCCACTGCCACAGCTAAAACGGTGGAGGCCGGCGCCACTGTAGCCGCTACATCCGCCACAGCCATCAACGCTGCAACCGCGGACACCACCGCCGCCGCACAAGCCCCGGTGATAGCGGCCAACAAGGCCGCCGCCGCGTCCTACATGGAGCTGGCCGCCGCTGCGTATATGGCAGCCCACGCCTCCATCCCCTTTGTCGGCTTTGCCCTCGGCGCCGGCTTTACCAGCGCCGCGGAGACCCTCGTTAAATCCGTCGGAAAGACAATGGCGACCCCCTTTGCCAACGGCGGCATTGTCAGCGGTCCCACGGTGGGCCTCATCGGCGAGTATGCCGGCGCCTCCAACAACCCCGAAGTCGTGGCCCCGCTGGATAAGCTCCGCAACCTCATACGCCCCACCTCACAGCCGGTGATAGTGGGTGGCACCCTCCGCGCATCGGGCCGCGACCTGGTGTGCGTACTGGCTAACGAGACACGCATCACCGGCAAGTCCGGCAAACGAACTGACATTAGAATTTAACGCCCATGTATTTCCACGGAGAGTTTCTGACCCAGGCATCCGAGACGGTGACAGTGCACATTGTCACCGGTGGCAGCCGTACCCCGGCGGTGGAGATAGGCGCCGACGGCGGCAGCGTGTTTTTCACTGACAACCCGGTGGAGATAGAGAGCAGTGTCAATGATACCTTTGACCACCTGCTCCGCACCCGTGCGACCATCCGTCTGCTCACCCGCTCCTTCATTCCGGAGCTGTTCTGCACGTCCTGCCGTGACGCCGTGGTGAACATCTACAAGGGCGAGGAGTGCGTGTTCGCAGGGTTCATTGACCCGCAGACCTACTCTCAGGATTACAACGAGCTCTACGACGAGCTGGAGCTGTCCTGCGTAGACGTCCTCTCCGCGCTGCAATATTCCAAGTACGCCAACATAGGGGCGGCAGGCGTCGTCTATGAGGACGTGCGCGCCGCCGCCGCGCAGCGCACCTTCCTGGAGCTCATTAACGCGACACTGGGCGCCGCGTGCACCGGGCTGGCCCTCACAGCGGGGGAAACCGTGCAGGTGTTCTACGACGGAAGCAAGGCGCTGACGTCCACGTCCGACCGCTACGGTATCTTCAGCCGGCTGTCCATCTCCGAGCTGCTGTTTTTGGGCAGTGAGGAGGATGACGCATGGGAGCAGGACAAGGTGCTGGAGACAGTGCTGAAATATCTGAACTTGCACATCGTCCAGGACGGCCTGCGTTTCTACATCTTCTCATGGGAGAGCGTGAAGGGCTCCGAGCCCATCACCTGGAAAGAGCTGACCACCGGCGCCACCATGATCACGGCGTGCCACGTCACAGAGTTTAGCCTGTCCAACGTGGTAGGCACCGACAACACCATCTCCATCGGCGAGGTGTACAATCAGATACTCCTCACCTGTAAGACAGAGGGAGCGGATAGCCTCATTGAGAGCCCGCTGGACGAGGACGCCCTGAAGTCCCCTTTCTCCAACCGGCAGAAATACATCACCGAGTATTCCGCGGATATCAGCGACTGGGCCGCCGCGACCGCCTTCTACGCCATGACGCATGACCTGGAGATCACCTACGAAAAGGGCACCATCACAGACTGGTTTATGCAGGTTAAGAACAACCCCCACTGGGTGTTCCCCGAGAGCCTGACAGGCACCAACCTCATTGACAAGTACTGCAAGGAGGGCACGAACCAGCAGACCGTGCCCAACCTCATGCCCCTGCAGCCGTGCGCCGCCATCGTCTCACTGGGCAAGGTGGAGACCAAGACCGACCACAAGGACAACGCCCCCGTGTCCAAGATTGACATGGAGAACTACTTCGTGGTGAGTGTCAACGGCAACGGCTCAGACGACCAGGCGACCGCCTACCCCACGGAACAGAGCCTCATGACCGCGGCCCCGTGCGCCTACTACACCGGCCCTGCCGGCGGTGGCGTCTACACGCCCCCCGACGCCGACACCACCAATTACATTGTGCTGTCCGGCAAGATCGTGCTCAACCCCGTCATGGCTTTCACCAACAGCTACAAGGAGCTGCACAATTCCGACAACTGGGAATCTGATGAGTTGCGGCTCGACATCGTCCCCAGCCGTGAGAACAAGTACGGACGCTTTTACACACAGAAGTATTGGAAGGCCGCGCATCCCACCGACATCCCCGTGTGGGACACCGACACCGACCGCGGGCTGGTGCCTTTCACCGACACGGGCGAGCAGCTCTACGAGTTCAAGTATAGCGCCATTGGCGACGGCACCGACCGCATCTCCAAGGTGGCTGTGTTGGCCTGTATGCTCATCATCGGCGACAAGTGTGTGGTGGAGACGGGCACAGCGGGGCAAACTTCCGATTTTGAGTGGCGCACGTACAAGACACCCGCCGAGTGCGCGGACGTGGACGAGTACTACCAGCAGAGTTTCGCCATCGGCTTTGACCCCAAAATCGGCGACAAACTCATCGGCACAGAGTTTAGCTTTCAGAACAACATCAGCTATGAGATGGGCATCGACGCCGAGGGCATCGCCATCCCCATTAAGAGCGACACTCGCCTCAGCGGACCCGTGAAGTTCATCATAC
This sequence comes from uncultured bacterium, assembly GCA_945867195.1. Lineage (GTDB taxonomy): Bacteria > Bacteroidota > Bacteroidia > Bacteroidales > Bacteroidaceae > Alloprevotella. Next base: position 4,982 of record CAMBHR010000095.1, read on the forward strand.
TGGGCCCCGTGAACACTCTGTGGGATGAAGTGACACGCCGACACAAGACGTGGTTCAGACACACCAAGTGGAGCTCCAATTCCGTGCCCCTGCTGTCCCACGTGAGCAGCATCTTCCTCAAGTCCTTTGAGGTGAAACTTTACAGTGACAACGGCCAGCTAAACACCGAGGACGACAACGACCTCATCTACATGAGCGACACCATGGAGACCTTCGTCAACCGCAAGGACGACATCAGCTTTGAGATTAACAGCGCACTCACCAAGGAGGAGTGCCTGAAGTTAGGAGTCAGCGACACCGTGCGGCTGTCTGTGCCTCTGGACTTCACCACGGGAGCGGGCCTACTCTCTGTCTACGACCATAACAAGGCCGCGCAGGCCAAGCCCGAGCAGCTGTATGTGGACAGTTATTACACCGAGTACCACCGGCCACGTCTCATCATGAAGCAGAAGATAGATGAGCGAGCCGGTGTTACCGGGCTGTTCCGCCACTACCGCCACCCCGCCATGTCGGACAAGCTGTTCTATGTGCAATCCATCAGCCGAAGTCTCATTGAGAGCTATGCAGAGTTAACGCTTAAGGAAGTTTGGAATGATTGATGTTAAGATAATAAAGAAGGCCAAGCAGGGCCACGTGTCCGTCGGAGGCGGCATCGCCACCGCCGGCAACAACTACACCACAGGCATACAACAGACGCTTGCGGACGTCCTCAACTTCAACGCGGGGCTGACGCGCCTGCTACAGCCATACGACGCTAACAATCAGCCGCTGACGTGGGCGCAAGCCACCGACCCTGACGGTGATGGCGGCATCAAGGCTAAAACGCTACGAGCCGCTGTGACGTTTGCCTCGGTGGGAGATATTGTCGCTTACCAGAACGGCAACCTCAGTGGCGGCACCGGGGGCGGTGGGTTGGACATCACCGCGCTGGAGGACTACCTCACCACCAATGGCTATGCGACCCAGGCGTGGGTGTCTGCGCATTTCAACGACTATGTGCTGACCAAGGCCGCCGTTGAGGCCGTGCTGACGGGTAACATCACATCCCACACGCACAGCCAGTATCTCACAGAGCACCAATCACTCGCCAACTACATGACGCGCGGGGAGATTGGCGACACGTATCAAGCCAAAATCACAGCGCTGTATTTTACAGCTGCGGAGGGCTATGTTGCGGCGCGTTTCACGAACACTGCGCTGGCTACGTCTGCGGCTCAGAATTACATTGAACTGTGGGGCACTGATGGGTGGTTCAATCTTCAGTCGGGTTATCTTCTCGCTCATGGCGCTGTCACCGCCACATCCTTTGTCAAGACGGGAGGCACGGCCTCCCAGTTCTTAAAGGCGGACGGCAGCGTTGATTCCAACAGCTACCTTCTTTCCTTGGCCTATACCGCCGCGGACATACTGACCAAGATTAAGACGGTGGA
>CAMBHR010000096.1:0-6337 GCA_945867195.1 uncultured bacterium
ACTCCTCTTTAGAGAATGAAAATCTCTCGTCCTAACCGATAGACGAAGGGACCAAGCCTTCAAATCATTATGCCTCTCGGCCTGATTTGCGAGTGCAAAAGTAGGACAAGTTTTTATACTTGCAAAGTTTTAGCTGATTTTTTTCAAAAAAAAGTGTGATTTTTCATGTTTCGGTCACTTTTCATCCCGTTTATAAGCCTTTTCAAGGGCCGAACGCCCTATTTTTGTATTCTCCAATGCTTCCTGTTGAAGTGGCGGATGTTTTTAAAACTTCTGTATCATGAAATCGCAAGCCATAGTGCTCCGAAGCATCAAATACAACGATGATACGCTCATTGTTCACCTCCTCACAGCAGAGATGGGCTGTTTGGGTATGAGCGTCAAGGTGAGCCGTTCACGCCGTACGGCGGTGCGCCACACGCTGTTCCAGCCTTTGGCTGTGCTTGATGTGGCGTGGGACCACCGCCCCAAGGCCAGCCTGCAGCGACCGAAGTACGCAGCGGTCGCCCTCCCCCTCGTTTCCCTTCCCTACGACCCCTACAAGTCGGCCATCGCGCTTTTCCTGGCAGAATTCCTTTATTATGCGTTGCGGAGCGAACCGTACAGCCGCAGTGTGTACGACTACATTGTGCATTCTGTGGCATGGCTCGATACCTGTACGCACTCATTTTCCAACTTCCATCTGGTATTCCTGCTTCGGCTCGCGCGTTTTCTGGGATTCATGCCTAACGTAAAGGATTTCGCGGCAGGTGCATGGTTCGATATGCGAAGTGCCACATTTGTCGATCAGCAGCCCCTCCACTCCGAATACCTGCAGCCCGCAGATGCAGCGTTGGTGCCCAAACTCCTGCGTATGCGCTATGAGACGATGCACGTGTTCCGCTTTAGCGGTGGCGAACGCTCCCGCCTGCTGGAACAAATCAACCGGTTCTACAGTCTCCACCTACCGGGTTTTCCCGAACTGAAATCGCTCTCGGTACTGAAGGATTTGTTTTAGGAGTGTGGCGTACTCCGGCAAACTACTTCGTGGGCTGTTCTGAAAAACTGCAGTCCGGATGTTGGGCAAGTCCTTTCCTTCCACTACATTTGCAGCCTTGACAGCATTACAGAACACAAAACACAGATTCTTGATATTATTCACTAAACCGGAAATAATTATATGTGTGGTATTGTAGGATACATAGGTAGGGCGAAAGCTGCCCCCTTTCTTATCAAAGGACTCCACCAACTGGAGTATCGCGGATATGACAGTGCAGGCATTGCCCTGACACAACCCGAAATCGGCCGTATTGAGGTATTCAAGGCCAAAGGCAAAGTAGACAATCTTGAAAGAAAGCTCCGGCAGTCGGCCGCTGATGCCGCAGACTTCACGGTGGGCATAGGCCATACGCGTTGGGCCACCCACGGCGAACCCTCGGAAACGAACGCTCACCCCCACCTGTCGGGCAGCGGCGACTTGGCACTGGTCCACAACGGCATCATCGAGAACTACCAACTGCTCAAGGAACAACTCGTGGAGCTCGGCTATTCATTCCAGAGCGAAACGGACACGGAGGTGCTGGTGCAACTCATTGACTACTTTTACCAAAAGAACGGCAAAAAGCTGAAGAATGCGGTAAGCCAGGCGTTAAAGAAAACCATCGGCGCGTATGCCATCGTGGTGATGGAACGCAACAACGGCAAACACCTCGTGGCTGCCCGCAAGGCTTCGCCCCTCGTCATCGGCATCGGCCAGGACAGCACGGAGTTTTTCATCGGCAGCGATGCCACGCCGCTCATTGAGCATACGCACCAGATGGTCTATCTCGAAGATGAGCAAATAGCAGATATCCGTGTAGGTCACGAGCTCGAAATCACGAACCTCGATGAAATCGTGGCTGAAGTGAGCGTGCAGAATGTAGACCTCGACATCAATGCCCTGAGCAAAGGCGGCTATCCCCACTTCATGCTGAAGGAAATTTTCGAGCAGCCGCAGTGTATCGAGAATTGTATGCGTGGCCGCGTTGTCAAACAGGCCGACGGCTCGTATGACATCAACCTCTCGGCCCTGCACAACTTCAAGGCCAAACTCATCCGTGCCCGCCACGTGATTATCGTGGCCTGCGGCACCTCCTGGCACGCGGGGCTCATCGGCAAGCAGCTCATCGAGGAAATGTGCCGCATTCGTGTGGAAGTGGAATATGCCAGCGAGTTCCGCTACCGCAATCCTGTGATCGAAAAGGACGATGTGGTCATCGCCATCAGCCAGAGCGGCGAAACGGCCGACACGCTGGCCGCCATCCAACTGGCCAAAAAGGAGGGGGCACTCGTTTTTGGCATAGTCAATGGTGTAGGCAGCAGCATTGCCCGTGAGGCCGAAACCGGCGTGTATATCCACGTGGGTCCCGAAATAGGTGTGGCCTCCACAAAGGCTTTTACCGGCCAGGTCACCGTGCTCACCATGCTCTCGCTGGCACTTGGCCGTGCCCTTGGTACGGTGAGCGAAGAAAAGTTCCAGCAGACTTGCGCCGGACTGATGGAAATCCCGAACCTCATGAAGAAGGTGCTACTCCAAAACGACACCATCGCCAACCTGGCCTCGCAGTTCACCTATGCCAAGAACTTCCTTTATCTGGGTCGCGGCTACAACTACCCCGTGGCACTTGAAGGGGCACTGAAATTGAAGGAAATCAGTTACATCCACGCTGAAGGATATCCTGCCGCAGAGATGAAGCACGGTCCGATAGCCTTGGTTGACAAGGAGATGCCCATTGTCTTTATCGCTACGCACCATCAGCTCTACCACAAGATTATCTCCAATATGCAGGAAGTGCAGAGCCGCAACGGACGCATTCTGGCCATAGTCACCGAGGGCGACACCGACATCCGTAAGTTTGCCCACGACCTCCTCGAAGTGCCCGATATCCTCAACTGTCTCGAACCCCTTCTGAGCGTTGTGCCGATGCAACTCCTGGCCTACCATGTGGCCGTGAAGAAAGGGCTCAACGTGGACATGCCGCGCAATCTGGCGAAGAGCGTGACGGTGGAATGACATCCCCAGCACCCCTATCAATCCGGCGGATTGTTTATATAGGGAGTCACTGCAAACGACTGGTATCTCTTTCCACCACCCAAAGGCAGACATATACAAAAACACAAACAACTCCATCGCTTCAGAGGAGTTGTTTGTGTTTTTGCATATGGGACACACAGAACAAGACTTGTCTTTAGTTGTCAGCGTTGTCGTCTGAGCAGGAATAGAGGCAAGCATTCGGGCGGGACGCGCCGGGAGGGTCAGAACGTGAGGCGGAACATGCCGCGTATGCCCCACTTCTGCGTGCCAGGATAGTGGTAGTTCATACGGTGGACGTACTCGATATGGAATATCTTGAAAATGTTGTGGATACCGGCCACCAGCTCGACATAAGGCCGTTTCTTGTCCATGACATGGGAAAGGGTTTCACAACTGCCATCCGCCTGCATCTCGCCGGGGAAGTAGAGCAGGCGGTGGTCGCCGGCGTTCTTGTCAAGATAAGGATTGTTCTTGCTGGTGAGCGTTCCCCACAGCACATTGCAGCCGATGTACTCGCGCCATTTCAGCTTGCGGATGAGGGGGATGCGGTTCAGGATTTTGCCGTTCAAGTCCCAAGAGTACATGAGCGAGGCGTAGCGGTCGTTGAGGAACTCCATGTTGTCGATGAGGTTGAAGGTATAGTCCTCCATGATGTACGACAGGTTAGCGGCAGGCATGATGAGCAGGGGGAAAGGCACCTTGTTCCACTGCACGCCACCCTTCACATAAATGTCCATCTTTCCCCAAGAGGCCAACCACAAGCGTTTGTAAATGCCGGCTTCGGTGAAGTTGTAGGCATAGTCTGCATGGCCGAAGTTGTAGAGACCGGCGGTATGGTTCAGGCTGAAGATGGGAGCGTCGTTGTTGGCGGCAATGCGTCGCTGCTTGGTGTTGATCCAGGTAACGCCGGGCTGGAAGCGCAGACCTACGGTGAGGTCGTACGTGCGGATGTAAGGATAGCAGCTTGCGGGGTCGCCGCTGAGGGAGCCGCTGGAAAGGGGCTGATAGAAGAGCGAGAGCGTGGGTTCGTCCTTTGAGGTGGCAGCCTGGATGTTGAAACGCAGACCGTTCTCCCACTCGCGGTCCCAAAGGAGACGATAAGTTTCAAAGTACATCATGTGGTTCACCTTGGTCCATTTGAAGGAGGTGAACACATTGTCCTTGTCGGTAGGCATGAACTTGTCGGATGGCGACATCACGTCGCGCGTGTAATTAAAGGTAAGATTGTTCACGGGGAACTCACGGGGCAGGTATGCTTTCTCGTTGAAGGAGTAAGTCACCTCGCCCATACCCTTCACCTTCTGGTCCTTGAAGCCATAGGCCGCATACCCCTTGAGGAAGAGGTGCTTGTTGAAATTGGCGGTGGTCTGTGCAGAAACCCTCATGCGGAACCCGTCTACGGTGTTCTGCGTGAGCATCGTGTTGACCGGTCCAATGTCGACCTTGGAAGGTTTCTCGGGGTCAAGACTTGTTTCCACAAAGTTTTCGATGAACGCCTTAGCCACCCACAGCACGGGTTTGAAGCCCTTTACCTGTTCCAGCCTTCTGACGAGCAGGTCCAGACTGCCCTCGCTCTTGGTGAGAGAGTCAGCACGATGTGTTTCCCAGAAAGCCTCGTTCTGCATCTGGGCGTTGGAAGCCGTGAGTGTTTCCCCCTTGAACTTGAAAGTACGGTCGGGGATGGGGGCGAAGGAGAAGTTGGAGTACTCGGTGGTGCGCTTCACCTGGAACTTCTGCAAGAACTTCGCAATCTTGAGTTGCACGAGCATATCGTCCTTTATCAGCACCTGCTCGCCCGAAGGCAGCTGCTCGAAACTCTGGATGATGCGCATACTCTCGACAAAGTTGACATCCGAGCGTACCGGGATGCCCATGTCCACCTTACGCACGCGGTAGGTACTGTCGGCCAGGATGTAAAGGCTTCCGGAGAAGCCGAAATCCTGCGGATTGTTGGGAGTGAAGTCCACACGTATGCACTTGTCCTTGCCGTCCACCATGAGCGTGTCAACAATGAAGTAACGGTAAAAGCTGATGCCCGTGTGTGTGGCGATGGGGCTGGTAAAGGGGTATTGGAGCAGGCGCACCTCGTCCTTGTAGATGTCGACATCGGTGAAGCAGTCCTTGAGCATGGTGTTGATGATGTCGCCCGTGTTCAGGAGGTCGTTGATGCCGTTGGAGCGTTGTCCGAGGATGATGCTCTTCTCCGATTTGGGTTCGCGGCGATAGATGAGCCGCGTAACGGTCTCGTCGACCGAGATGGGAAGGATGAGCTTCCCGGTTTCGTTGCATACCTCCACGTGTTCTTTGAGGAAGGGGAATTTCTTGAACGAGCCTTCCTCGAAAATGCGGTCGGTCACCTCGTTGAGTGCGAAGGTGATTTTGTTGTATTTGTCTATGCTGTAATAGTCGTAGACGTGCAGGTCGCTCTCCTTCTTGGCTTCAATGACCTTCTTCATCAGCTCCACAGCCGGATTGTTCTTGCGCGAGTATTTGGTTTTCTTTCCCACCACCACGGCAGCGTTCAAGGCCGTTTCGAGCGCGTCGAGCTTGAACACGAGCGAGTCGGCAGCCGATTTCACAGAAACGGTTTTCGTTTCGTAGCCGATGACCGAAAGCCGCAGCCGACCCGCCCGGAAGGGAAGCGTGAAGTGTCCGTCCAGATTGGTTTGCGTTCCGCCGCCGCTGGTGTAGACCACGTTGACGAAGGGGAGCTTTTCACCTGTCTTGGAGTCGACCACCACGCCGGAGAGCTTTTTCTGGGCCAAAGCAGCCATGACACAGCAGGAGAACAAGAGGAGCAGGAAGAAGAATCTTTTCACCGTTTGAAAGAAAATTACTGGTTGAGCGGAAGGTTAAAGGGGAGTCCTATCAATGGGTTCAATAGAGGGAGAGAGATGAAAAGCTTCACGGCAGGCTCGTCCCGTACAAACGGGTAAAGGTGTCGTGAAGCTTTTCATGGTCATTCAAGGCTTTAGGCAGCCTTCAAGAGTACAAATATCAATCGATTTCCTCGTCGGCTTCGTAACCGCCCATTTCGCGGATGGCGTTCTTCAGCATGACATACTGCTGGAAGAGGTGGTTGACGGGCACCTCGCCCTGCGTATAGTCGTGCATGGGGCTCTTGAGGAAGAAGCTGAGGAAGCGTTGCGTGCCGTAGCGTCCCTTGCGGGCGGCGAGGTCTGAAAGGAGCACGAGGTCGAGCAGCAGCGGAGCGGCGAGGATAGAGTCGCGGCAGAGGAAGTTGATCTTGATCTGCATGGGATAGCCCATCCAGCCGAAGATGTC
>CAMBHR010000097.1:0-6320 GCA_945867195.1 uncultured bacterium
CGGTGCGCGCGGTGTGGGCGCACTTTTCCAGCAGCTCGCTCCAGCGCCACTTGCGGTTGTGCCACCTCTTAGAGAGGCGGCTGTGGGCAGTGGCTATGTCCAGTACAAAATCATACTTTAACTTCATCGCACGCGGTTTTTACTAATTCTTGGAAATAGGGCTTATCCTCCGGGCGTATGCTCATGGTCAAAAGGAACTTTTTGCCCCACAGCGAGTGCACGGTGGCCTCGTAGGGGTGCTCTTCATCATCCAGTAGGTCATACACCTTGCGCAGCTGTTGCACCGTCAGCGTCCGGCTGAGCGCGCCTTTTAGTTTCTCTTTTTTCATATTATTGGTTGGTTAGTGTGTCGTCAGACCCACAGGCGCCTTTATAGTCTATGCACGCCTCCTGGGTCGGCTCTGTGATATTGTCTGAGATGGTACATGTGCCGATGTCATCGTTGGCCTGAAGATAAAACAGGCAGCCTTCGCACGTTTCCGGCTCTTTATAACTCATGATATGCAAGATTATTGGTGTGGATTGGTTAAATCAGTCCTTTAAATAGTATGGAGTGCTGTAGCCGGCGCCGGTCAGAGGCAGGTCGCGGCACCATGCCGGCGGTTGGTTGAAGAGCGCCTCCACGTCGCTGAGGGGTCGGTCCTCCGGGGCTCCCACTATTATCTCGTCATGGACATGGAACACAATGGGCAGCCCTGCTTGGCGGGCGCGCAGCATCACCTCTCCCAGTATGTCGCGGGCCGTGGCCTGCACAATGTTCTCGGTGAGCTTACCGCCATAAGTGCGGTTAGTCTCCCACTTGCGCGTGGTCTGATTCAGGCCCTCGTATTCTATTATCTCATGGTCGCCCCGCCAGCCGTCTCCCATCTCCAGGCCTATGCGGGCGCGGGGGTAGCAGATGGAGCGCCCTGATGGCAGCGTGATAATAAGCGCCCCCCAGCGGTAGTCCATGGTGATGCCGCGGTGGATGGTGACGGGGCGGGCCGTCTTAATGGCAGTGATGGCCGCCTTCTCCGCCGCCGTCCAGAACTTCACAATGTGGGGGTTGCTGTCACGCCACAGCTGCACCGTCTCCTTCTCCTCCTGCTCAGTGAGGCCCATGCGTGAGCCGCCCATAGCCTCCAGCGCGGCCACACCGCCACCATAGCCCAGCGCCAGCACGGAGATTTTGCCCTTCTGGCGCAGGTGGCCGTTGCGTCCGTGTTTCTCAACGGGCACACCGAACATCTGAGAGGCCGTGGCGCAGTATATGTCGCCGCCTTGGCGGAACACGTCCAGCACCCAGTTCTCGGATGCTATCCAGGCAATCACACGCGCCTCGATGGCGGAGAAGTCGCACACGTGCAGTATGTGGCCGGGCGCGGCTACAAAGGCCGTGCGTATCAGCTCACTCAGTACTTGCGTGACGTTGGCGTAGTTCAGCTCAAAGTCCTCCAGGTCGCCGGCCCGCACCAGTGCGCGGGCATAGCCGATGTCGGGCAGGTGGTTCTGTGGCAGGTTCTGCACCTGCACCAGCCTCCCCGCCCAGCGCCCCGTCCGTGCGGCGCCATAGAATTGGAGCAGGCCGTGGATGCGTCCGTCATTGCAGACACAGTCCAGCATGGCCTCATACTTCTTATTGGATGTCTTGGCCATCTCTTTGCGCAGATCCATCACGCGCCGCGCCTTGGGGCGGTGTGCCAGCGCGTTGTCAATCTCGCCCATGGTCTGCTTGCCGATACTCTCAAAGTACAGCCCCGTCTCGGCATGTAGCCACGCTTTGAGCTGAGCGGCGCTGTTGGGGTTCTCCAGCCCGGTGATGCTCTTAGCCTCACTGAGCAGCTCTGCCTTATACTCGCGGTCAAAGCGGGCGGCGTTCTCCACCAGCGTGCGGTCAATGAGCACGCCGCGGTCGTTAATCTCTTGGTCGGCCACGTACAGCGCCAGGTCAAAGGCCGGGGCATCCAGGCGCCGCACTTTGGCCAGCAGCGCTTGTTCCACCTCCACGTCCCGCTTGCAGTATTCTTTGAACAGGGCCCAGCGGCCCGTTGCGGCCTCAGGCAGATGGCGCGCGCCGTTGCGGCCCGGCATACAGAAAAAGCGTATAAGGGCCTTGCCCTCGGCCATCTTGCCCTCTGTGAGGCGCAGCACCTCGGCACACTGGCCCAGTGACAGCGGCAGGCCCATACGCGCGGCACGCACCATGGTGCACGCCCATTGGACGGGGGGCAGCGGTGTCTCCAGCCCCAGATAGCGGCTCAGGCAGATGCGCTCAAAGGCCGCGTTCCACGCCGTCTTGATAACGCCGGGGTCCGTCAGCGCCTCGCGTATCTCGGCGGGCAGCGTCTCACCACAGGCCAGGTCAACGCAGCGCACCGGGCCGTTGTCCACGCTGTAGGCGAACAGCAGCACGGCAAAGTCTGGGGCCTCCACGTACTTGTAGACGCCACAGGTGGACAGGTCGCGGCTGCTGTAGGTCTCAATGTCTATGCCTAACTCACGCATATCAATCCGGGGCTTGCATCTTTTCTTGAAGTTTGTTGGCAGCCTCATGGCACCAATCGCTCAGCGCGTCAAGCGCCGTATAAGCCAAAGCGAAAGGCAGCGCCGCTGCACGGATTAAGGCGGCCAGCATGGCGCATAATGCGCCGGTTATTGCGTATGATATTTTCTTTGGATCCATTGCTGTTAGTTTGTGATGGTTGGTGAAATGCCCCCGCCGACCGTATGCCGGCGGGGACGGGTGGGGGTTAAAAAATTAAGTTACAGGCCGTCGTCATCCTCGGGGTCAATGTCGGCAAAGTCGTTGGCGGCACTCGTGCGGCCCCCCAGCTTCGCGTCGTCCTTGAACTTCATGATGTTGTTGAGCCCGCAGGCCACGCCGCGGTTGCCGTTGACGTCGTATGGGTAGAATGTGACGGAGACAATGGCCCAGACGCCGCTGTAGATTTCCTCCTCGTCCACAATGGGGTTGCGGTCGCGGTCCACAACACCAGGGCGCGTGGAGCTCTTGGCGTTCACATACAACATGCCCTCGTAGACTTCAGCGTCGTTCTCGCGGTCGTCCCCGTCACGCAGGGGCAGGTCCAGCTTCTTGGGCTCTTTGCCGCCCCACTTGGACACCACGCCGGCCTTCTTGGCGGCCTCAATGGCCTTCTGTATGGCGTCCACGGTCTGCTTCTCTTTGGCGGGGATGAGCACGTTGGTCATGTACTTGGCGCTCTTCTCGTCGCCGTCCGGGCAGTACTTGTTGAATACGTAGGTGTAGGAGAGGCGGCAGGGGCCAAAAATCACTTTGTTGTCTTTTACAATAGGTGTAATCATAATGCGTTAATTTTTTTTAATTGGTTGGTTGTTAAATGTTTATGTTTTTGAAATCATCGGCGGCGGCATTGAAGGCCGGGCGCTTATCGTCGGCGCTCACCAGCGTGGGCTTTCCCTGGGGTTTGGCGATGTAGGGGGCGCACAGCGTGGCCAGCCGTTTCTTGCCCACCAGCTTCTCCAGGTCAGTGAGGCCGCACAGCGTGGCGGGCTTCATGTATTCGTCCGGGGCGTAGCCCTCCTTGGCCAGCAGGTCCATCACGGCGGCGGGGTCGGTTATCTTGCGGACGCTGCGGCCCTCCACCAGCTTGTAACCCTCGTAGCTCACACCTTCCAGCGCCTGTTGCAGGGTGTAGTCCTCCATGGCGGCGGCCCATGCTTTGATGACGGGCAGCCACGGCAGCACGTCTGAGGCCATCTGCTCAGGGGTGATGAGCCGCGGGTCGCTGTGCTCGTTGGCTACGGCGGTGCACCGGTCAGCCAGAGCCTTGCAGCGACACTTCACGCGGCAGAACTGGCACCACTCGCCGGGCTGCTGCTTACCCTTGCCGGAGAAGGCCTCCAGGGCGCGCGGGCGCAGCTCCTCCTCGGCCCACTGCAGCAGGTCCTCCACGGTCATCTCCGCCTCGCTCAGGTTGTCAATGCGGGGCTGGATGATGGTCATGCGCACGCGCTCAATGCGGTACTCAAAGCTGTGCTTCAGATAGGCCCCTAAGGCGTAGATTTTCATCTGCTCGTTGTCAATGGCGGAGACGCGCACGCCCTTGCCATACTTGAAGTCAATAACCTCCATGCAGCCGTCGGCGATGATGACAGCGTCGGACGTGCCGAAAGCCTCGGGGACGTAGTAGGAGAAGTCCAGGCGCGTCTCCACCAGCAGGCGGGCATCGCGAGTGGCGGTGCGGGCGGCGGTCAGCTTCTCCAGCACAATGATCTTGTATACGTCCGTGTACTCGTCCATCTCGCCTGTGTGGTAGTTCTCGTACAGACCGGCAATCTCTTTCTCTTCCGCGGCGGTGTCCTGCTTCAGGAAGGACTTGAGCTTCATGGCGCAGTAGGCGTGGGCCAGCGTGCCCTCCAGGGCGTAGCCGCTCTCTCTGTCAGGCACGGTGGCCTCCAGGCGTGGCGCGGCGGTGCAGTGCATCCACCGGTGAGCGGCTGAGGGTGATAATAATGCGTGTTGTCCAGGCATAGCGTATCGGTTTAGAAAGGTGCTTTAGGAAGGGTGAGGTTGCCGTTCTCGTCAAGAGTGATGGCCTCGCAGTCGGCTATGAAGTCGGCGATTTTATCCGGGGGGAGCAGGCTCGGTTTTGTGACGCCTGCCAGCACCATGGCGCTCTGCTTGAATATGTCGTTGAGCGCGCGGTGGTACTTCTTGTAGGCCTCGCTATCGGTGTTCTGGGCGTAGTCCTCGCCCTCAAAGCGCTGGCGTGTGCGGTGGATGGCATCGCGCACGTCCTGGGCCGTCAGCTCTTTGGCCGGGGTAGGTGCGGGTGCGGGCTCAGGAGCGGGCGCCACTGGCTCAGGGGCGGGTGTGGGTTTATCACTCGCGGGAGCAGGTTTGTCACTCTCGGCAGGCTCAGGGAGAGCCACGGCGGGGGCTGCTGGCTGTGGCTGCCGCCCCGCCAGTGCTGTCAGCGTCTTGGCCATACGGGCCGTGAGGTCAAACAGCACATTCAAATTAATACTAATTTCCATAGCTATTGATTGGTTAATAATGAAGTTTATGTTTCATACAGTAGACCTTGGCGGCGGTGTTGCACTCCGCCACCGTGGCCATCGGATTGGACATCATCCAATCCTCCAGCTCCTTGCGGCGGAAGAAACAGTTCTTGCCCGCCGGCTTAGAGAAGGGCACCATGTTAGCTGAGGTCAGCTTGTAGAGGTAGCTCTTCTTCAGCCCTGTGTATAGCGCGGCCTCTTCCATGTTCAGCACCTCCTTGGTGCAGATAGCGGCGCGGGTCGCCATTGTCTCTTCCATGGCGTTGGTCACAGCACTGGCCACGGCGTCGGCCAGCTCTTTTCTTTCTTCAGGTGTCATGTGCGTGGGTTTTTGGTAATGGTCAATGTGTTGTTTGAGAAGTCAGACTCGGCGCTGAATTTACAGCCCAGTGAGTTCTGGAGGCGGTAGGCAATGGCCTTGCCGGAGTTGATGGCGTTGGCGTCGGTAAGATGGAAGGTGATGGTCTGGCCAATCCCCATACGCCGTAGCGCCTCACTTGTTACTTTTACGTTTTCTTTTTCCATACTTATTTATTGTTATCACTTTCATCGTGGCAGGGGCAGTCCGGGTCGTGGGTGATGCAGGCCACGCCGCTGTGGCCAAACGGCCGCTCATAGAGCAGGTATCGGTGCCCCTGATAGTTAAATACTTTTATGCGTCGCGCTACGTCTGCGTCTATCTCTTGCTGAGTTGAGGGCTGCTTGCGGCATCCCGCCAGCGTCAGGGTAAGCAGGGCGAGTATTGATAGTGTCAGTTTCTTCATTGCTCGTTTAGTTTATATCCGTTGGCTGAAAGCCACTCAATCTCTTGTACAGCGCACTCGATAAGACTTTCGGTATGCGTGAGACCTTTGATAGTTCGTGGTTTCTCGGTGCAGTAGTAGCCAATACTCCACTGCGTGCCGAAATTAATCGGAGCGACATCGAGCCGAAACTCAAAGTTGCCGCAGGGAATTTTGAACGGCAAAAGGCTGAGCAGACGGCTGAGGGTCCATGCAGGAACTTCATGCACTTTGTCTACGCGCTCTGAATATGCGCCGAGGTAGAGTTTATCGGTGTCGGTATCTATCGACATATTCGCGCTCTCGGCTGGCACTCCGCATTTGAGCAGACGCGCTGATTGGTCTTGGGTTGTAAAAATGCTGGTTTTCATATTGTTTCGTCTATATTGTCAAATAATGTCGGTTGCTGCTCATCGGGCAGATAAAGGCCGTTTACGGATAATACCTTTCTCAACGCCTCACGAAACGTCACATCGTTGTTGGTGTAGTTCATAACCATGTCGTAGCATTTGGGAT
>CAMBHR010000098.1:0-6308 GCA_945867195.1 uncultured bacterium
GAGGTCGGTAAACACGAAAATAGGAGATAAACAACCTATGATTAGTGTTTACCTCCTACTCGATTGAATGCCGAAGCGGGAGCCGGGGAAGGCAACCCTCAGCGGCGTTTGTTCTTCTTGTCGCCTTTCGCCTCGAAGTTGTAGGTGAAGCTGAGCTGCACGTAGTGGTGCATCAAGTCGCTGCTGTATTCCGTGCGCTCCGTAGCCGACTGCGTGGAGAAGTAGCTGCGCCGCTTGTTCAGCAAATCGTCGAACGAGAGGTCGATGCGGCCTTTACCCTTCATCACCTTGCGGCCTATAAGGAACGTCCAGTTGGGAATGGCGCGGTTCATCTCCGGCGACGAGTAACCCTTGTAACCTTGCAGGTTGAGCGAGGTCTCCACCGTCCAGTCGCGCCACTTGTAACGCGCCATACCGTAGACGATGTAGTCCGTCAGCGTCTGGTTGTTCTGCGGCGTCAGCTCATAGCGCAGGCGGCTTAGCGTGTACTTGCCCGAAAGCATCAGCGTCAGCTCCTCGCGCGAGAGGGTGACGGAGGGGTTTTCCGTCAGGAAGAACCGTTTGCGCAACTGCTGGCCGGCCCGGTCGGCATCGTAGTCCGCCGTGAGGAAACCGTAGTTGTTGTGATAACCAGCCTCTATGGAGTTGTGCACCCGCACGAAGTCGCCGATGCCCTGCTCATAGCGCAATTTGCCCGACAGTCCCCAGCCGTCGCGCAGGTTGGCCGACATCTGGCGGTAGGCACCCGTACGGTCGTTGAAGAAGAACATGTAGCCGCGCTGGGACATCCAACGCTCATAATTCACGCCGGCCGAGATGCTGCGCTGCTGCTGGGTCATGTTGAGGAAATAGTTGATGCTCGCGCTGTGCGTATGACTGTTTTTCAGCATCGGGTTGCCCTGTATCACGAAGAGCGGATTGGTGTTGTCGGTATAGGCGACCGTTTCGAGCAAGTTGGGCACCGAGGTGCTGTAATGGTAAGCCGCCTCCAAGCTCTGGCCGCGCCGCACCTTCCAGCGCAGCGTGAGGTCGGGCTGCCATAGGTCCACATCGCGCAACTTGTCGATGTCCAACTCGCCACGCTTATAGGCCAGGTTCTCGTGGCGGAAGGTGTAGTTCAGGTTGGGCAACACGCTCAGTTTCCCCACATTCAGGGTCAGGCCCAGCGAGGCGCGGTGTTCGTCCGTCGTCTTCCGGTTGCGGTAACTGTTGGGGTCGAGCAGCGGATCGGGCTGTTCTGCATCCGGCGCGGCGGCAGCGTCGGTCACGGTGTGGTCCTGACGTTCGTAGTCCAGCCGGTGCTGGAAATGATAGCCCACGTTGATCATCAAGGGCTTCCACAACCACCGCTGGTAGCTGGCATCGGCAGTGGCGCGCAGCGAATGGCCCGGGCGGTCGTCCGTTTCGTAACGCCACTCGCCGGGCTGGTCATCACGGAAGTAGCGCAGGTCGCGCTCGGCATACGCCTCCATCTGCCGGTCGGTATAATCGATGCCGCCTCCTACGCGCAAATTCGCATCGCCGGGCAACAGACGCTGCAACTCTACGGAGACGTTGCTGTTCATCTCTTCAGAGAACGATGTGCTCCGGTACAGCGAGCGCGAAACGGGCATCCCAGCCTCCTGGCCCGGATGGTCGGTGGCGAAAGCCGCGTCCAACGGATTACGGGCGAAGCCGTAGGGATCGGCATCGTAGGCCGCGCTGCGCTCCGTCTGTTCCTCGCGTTTCTTCTCGTAGTTCCATCCGCCCCGCACGTTCAGCCAGGTGATGCTGTCTAACTGAAATTTGCCTAAAAAGGAGAAGTCGGGCTTCAGCAGGTGGCTGTATTCCTTGCTGTCCGTAAGTCCGTAGGTGCGTCCCCCCGAAGTAAGATAGGTCTCATGGCTCTGCCGGCTGCTACCCCAGCCGTCGGTGTGCTGCCCCTGGACGTTGAAGGAGAAGGACTGGTTCAGTTCTTTCTCGCCTTGCCGCGTCTTCCACTGATGCTTGTAGCCCAGAGAACCAAACTGCTGCTTGCCGAAGGGGCTGGAAGAGCCGCTGGCCATGGAGCGGAAGGTCTTGTCGAATATCTGCTGGTTGATGTTGTTCACGTTGCCGTAGGCCATGAGGGGGTCGGAGGTGGAAAGGTACATGGCGTCGAGGCGAGCTAAGTAGCCGTCGTCAGTCTGGTAAGTGCCCTTGGCGGAGCCATACCACTTCTCCAAAAATCCGGGTTTCACCTGTATGTCGAGCACATGGTCTTCCTCGCCGTCATCGCGCCCCGTGTGTTCCTTGAGTTTGCTGGCTTTGTTGTACGCCTTGATGCGCTCCACGGCCTCGGCCGGTAGGCGTTCCTGCAAGATGGTGTTGTCGGCAAACATTTCCTCGCCGTTGACGAGGATGCGCACGGGCTTGTCCATCCAGAACAGCTTTCCGTCCTTCTCCGTCACGCCGGGCAACTGCTTGATGAGCTCGTCGAGCCGCGCTCCTTCGCTCAGGTTGAAGGCATCGGGGTTGAACACGACCGTGTCGCCGCGCATGACGAAACGCTTGGCACGCGCCGTGACGACTGCCGAACGCAGAAATACCTCTGAGGGCTTCAGCGCGATGTCGCCCAAGCGCAGCGTGTCGTTACCCTCGAAGGCGGAGAAATGCACCGTGCGGGGATGATAGCCGATGTACTTGGCCTCTATCCAGCAGTCATCGCCGCTCATCGAGAAGCTGAAGCAGCCTAAGCTGTCGGCAGTGAACGAACGGTAAGTCAAACTGTATTCATTGGGCCGGCTGTAGGCCGTGCTCTCCAAGTCGGGCAACGGCTCGCCCGTGGCGGCGTCGACGAAACGACCCGTAACGATGTCGGCCCGCACGGGCAAGGCCGTGAGGAAAATGAGCAGGATGTAAAGAAAAGAATGCTTCATGATATAGGTGAAGGGTTTAACTTTCGGAGGTACCAAAAGTTAAAGGTTATAAGGTTATGGTCGCTTCGCTCCCAGGTTATAAGGTTATAAAGATTGTGCCAGCGCGAGCAGAGCCAAGCTTGCCCCAAGCTATGCCGAGCGCAGCTAAGCTTCTGCAAAAGTATGCATTACAATCCATTAACACCGAAACATACCTCCATATAACGAATTACCCCCCCGATTACGTTTTTTTAAGATTTCAAAGAGCGGTTTAAGCCATTCCATCCCGATTTCGGGTATATTGTTTGCCTTACTTGCGCCCGAAATCGGCCGGCACTTCGCCCCAGCGGGAGGTTTCCCATTTGAGCAGGGGGATGGCGGAAAAGTCGTGGGTGTTGAGCCATCGCTCGGCCCGCTCGATGAGCCGGAAAAGCGGCTCGGTGCGCTCGGTGCGCTGCAAAGTGGTGCGGCAACGGCGGGCACGCACCCACAACAGGGCGTTGCGGCTGTCGGAATAGACGGCCATGCGGCTGCCTTGGGCGGTAAGCAGGGCGAGGGCATGGACGATGGCGAGGAACTCGCCGATGTTGTTGGTGCCGTACAGGGGGCCGTAGTGGAACACGACGCGACCGGTGGAAAGGCTCACGCCTCGGTATTCCATGGGGCCGGGATTGCCACTGCACGCGGCATCGACGGCCAGGGCATCGAGGCGCACTTCGGGCGGAAGGTTGAGCAGGAGGTCGGACGGCTCACTCGCATGGCCGCCCGGAGCATTGTTCTCAAGACCTAACAGGGAGGGGGAAGCCGCTTGCAAGTTTTGGCCGGCATCAGAGGGCGTGGCAGCAGTCACTGTCTGAGAGGCGGACGGGGAAGTGCCGGCAGGTCTGGCCGGACGCTGCGGCGGCCCGGCTTCGAAGGCTTGCCGGGCCTCAGCCTCGGTGGCAAATGCTTTGAAGGCCGAGGAGGGGAATTGTTTCACCTGTTCCTCACACTCCTCCCAGCTGAGGTAGACACCGGGTATGCGGCCACGCCACACGACGTAATATTTCTGTTTGGACATATCGCTTGAAAAGTAGAAAAAAGCCTGCCGGCCACATCCGGTCGGCAGGCTTGAAGAAAAAATAAACGGGAAGCCCTTACATACGTTCGGGCATCTCTATGCCGAGCAGTCCCATGCCCAAACGGACAACCTTGGCCACGTTGAGCGAAAGGACAAGACGGAAAGCTTGCTTGTCGGGGTCGGACTCGCGAAGGATGCTGAAGTCGTGGTAGAACTGGTTGTACTCTTTCACAAGCTCGTAGCAGTAGTTGGCCACGGCGGCGGGCTGGTATTCGGTGCCGGCCTGACGCACCACGGCGGCGAAGTCGGCAATGTGTTGCACGATTTCTTCTTCCTTCACGGACAGCCCGACCGCAGGCGAGAGTTTCTCGGGCAACTGGATTCCGGCATCAGCAGCCTTGCGCAGGATGGAACGGATGCGGGCGTAGGTGTACTGGATGAAGGGACCTGTATTGCCGTTGAAGTCGATGCTTTCCTCAGGATTGAAGAGCATGTTCTTGCGCGCGTCGACCTTGAGGAGGAAATATTTCAAAGCTCCCATGCCCACGATGCGTGCCACTTCGGCTTTTTCTTCCTCGGTCATGTCGTCGAACTTGCCGGCCTCTTCCACGGTTTGGCGGGCCTGGGCTATCATGCCGGCAATGAGGTCGTCGGCATCGACCACGGTGCCTTCGCGGCTCTTCATCTTGCCGTTGGGCAGCTCGACCATGCCGTAGGAGAAGTGGACCAGGCTCTTGCCCCACTCGAAGCCGAGCTTGTCGAGCAGGATGGAGAGCACCTGGAAGTGGTAGTTCTGCTCGTTGCCTACGACGTAAATCATTTTGTCAATGGGGAAGTCGCGGAAACGGAGCTTGGCGGTGCCGATGTCCTGCGTCATGTAAACGGAAGTGCCGTCGGCACGGAGCAGGAGCTTCTCGTCAAGTCCCTCGGCGGTGAGGTCGGCCCAGACGGAACCGTCTTCCTTGCGGAAGAAGATGCCTTTCCGCAAACCTTCGTCGACCTTTTCCTTGCCCTCCAAGTAGGTGTCGCTCTCGTAGTAAATCTTGTCAAAGCTGACACCGAGTGCCTTGTAGGTTTCGTCGAAGCCGGCGTAAACCCACTCGTTCATCTTGCGCCAAAGGGCACGCACTTCGGGGTCGCCCTGCTCCCACTTGACGAGCATGGCGTGGGCTTCCTGCATAAGGGGGCTTTCTTTCTTGGCCTTCTCCTCGGCAGCTTCGGCTTCCATGCCTTCGGCCTCGAAACGTGCCTTGAGCTCTGCCACTTCGGCGCGGTAGTGCTTGTCGAAGGCTACGTAGTAGTCGCCTATCAGGTGGTCACCCTTCTTGCCCGAGGTCTGGGGCGTTTCGCCGTTGCCGTATTTCAACCAGGCCAGCATCGATTTACAGATGTGGATGCCCCGGTCGTTCACGATGTTGGTCTTGACCACGCGGTTGCCGTTGGCTTCAATCACACCGGCCAATGCCCAGCCCAAAAGGTTGTTGCGCACGTGCCCCAGGTGGAGGGGTTTGTTGGTGTTGGGCGAGGAGTACTCTATCATGACAAGCGGACTGCTCTCGGTGGGGGCGGTGATGCCGAAACGGGGGTCGGCGTTGATTTCTTCCAAAAGGTCGACCCAGCAGGCGGGAGCTATGACGAGATTGAGGAAGCCGCCCACGGCATTGTAGGAGGCTATGAGCCGGGTGTTGGCCTTTATCCATTCGCCAATCTCGGCAGCGGTGTCCTGAGGCTTCTTCTTGGAAATGCGGAGGAAAGGAAAAACGACGAGGGTGAGATGTCCCTCAAAATCTTTCTTGGTCTTTTGCAGCGTTACCTGACTGGCGGCGATTTCGTGCCCGTAAAGGGCTTGCACAGCGGCGGCTGCGGCGGAAGCGAGTTGCTTTTCTATTTTCATTATGCTTGATTTACTTGATTTCTGCGGGCAAAAGTACTATTTTTATTTGAGGATGGTTCGTCACGCCGTGGTGTTAAGAGGAGAAAAACGGACAGGTTGTGGTTGCGGATGCAATGGTATGGCTCCGGCAGAATGGAGGTGTCAAAACGCCTGCCACGGTGGCTGCTTTTTTACAACCGCTCAACTTCGTCGGCCGGAAGCTGCGTCATGGCGTAGATGGAGGCGATGTCAATGCCGGCCTCCTTCATCTTGCGCGCGGATTGCAGGATGATGTCCTGTTGATGGGCGAGTTGCTGATCCTTGTTGGCAAGCTGTTGATTCTGGGCGGCAAGCTGCTGATTCTGGGCGACGAGTTGCTGATTCTGGGCGGCGAGTTGCTGGTCTTGGGCGGCGAGCTGCTCTTCCATCATCATGATCTTGGTGTCACGGTTCTCAATGGCCATGAAATACTCGTCCTCCACGTTCATGTCCTGGCGGA
>CAMBHR010000099.1:0-5468 GCA_945867195.1 uncultured bacterium
CGGAAACATTTGATCTTTGAGTTGAGCGACTCAGCTGATGCGTTTGTCTTTCGTCCATTAAAGTAGTTCAATATCTCATCCTCATAGAACTTGATAGTATCGCGTACGGACTTGATTTCACGTAGGTTGCATGCAGCAACTTTCCCCATACCATTCTTCAAACTTCTCCTTTGCGGTTTCCTTAGTGAGTTTCTTGTTGCGGAATATGGTTCTGAGGGAATTGACCAGGTTATATGCCTCTTCAAGCTTTGGATATAGCTCAAAGAGAATCTTCGCTCGCTTTTTTTGAACAATTGCATGAAGAAGCTTATACCTGGATGTACTTCGTACTACGCCAGGCATTCCGTAGCATCCATTGCTGCAGATGGACAATGGTTCTCGGCGCCTCTGTATTCCGACGGTAGGACTCCGAACATCTTCTTGAACTGGGTGGAGAAGTTGCGGGGGGTGGAGAAGCCGACACGGATGGAAACCTCGTTGATGGAGAGGTTCGGATTGACGGTGAGCAGTTGGGCAGCACGCTTCAGTCGAACATTGCGTATGAAGTCGGCGGGCGAAATGCCAAGCATGTTGCGCAGTTTGACATAGAGGCTTGTACGACTCAGGGCTACGTCTATGGCCAGTTGCTCCACGCCGTAGTCCTCGTCGGCGATATGCGCTTCGATTGCTTTCAGGAGTTTTGCAACTAATACTTCCTCCTCGGGGTTCAGACCAATCTTCTTCGGGTCAACGTTTGTGCTCGCGGCAAACTGGTGGCGGGCTTCTTCGCGCATCTCAAAGAGCTGGTTCACACGGCTGTCGTTTTCTCGCACCAAGGCCGCCTTCTTTCTTTTTAGATATAGTGTAAGGAGAAAAGCGACAAAAGCACAGAGCAAAAGAGTATACAAGGCTTTCGCCCACCAAGTCAACCAAAACGGGGGACGGATGGTTATTTGCACGGTCAGGGGTCCGCTCCACTCGCCACCTGTCGAGGCGGCCTGTGTCTCAAAGACATACTCCCCTGGCGGCAAGGCCTTGTAATCGGCTTCGGCAAGGCCGATGGTTCCATCGGCAGAGTGCCATTCATCTTCAAGGCCACGCAAGCGGTAGCGGTAGGTGGTGTGCGATGGATGGGCATAGTCGAGGGAAGAGAACCGAATGGTAAGATGGTTCTTGTTATATGGGAGTGTTAATCCTGCGCCCTGTACATAAATTTCATTGTGACCATTTACTTGCAGAAGAGTGAGCACGGGGACTTGCGGACGGGCTTGGTCGGTCAGCCATTCTGGGCGGAATACCGTTGCTGCCAAGCTGTGATGGACAAACACCAGACGCCCATCGTCAGTCAGACAGGCAGCACGTTCCATCATGGAAATAGCAGGAATACCATCGTCCTCTCCATAATTGACCACTGTAGGCGTTATCCTCGAAATGCCGCATGCCGTACCTGCCCAGATGTTTCCCTGGGCATCCATCACCAGACTGCGGATGCAGTTGTTGGCAAGTCCGGTGACACGCTCCGTTTCTTCCGTGTGGGCATTAAACAGTCCGTTCTGCGTTCCCACCCACAAGTTTCCCTTTGTGTCGCGCAACATGCAGTTGTACTTGTCGGAGTATTCGCCGATGATTTCTGAAGGTTTGAAAGCTGCCAGCGTGTCGGCTTTGGTGTCAAGCATACAGGCACCGTTCTGCGCATAGAGCACCACCCACGGTTCAGCCAGCGCACAGGCTCCTACTATGTTTCGATAACCATTTAACTGAGGTAGACGCTCGTTGAGAGGGTCGAAGCGGTTTGCGTCAGGCAGGAAATAGCCTATCCTGTTGAGGCCACGCCTCTGCAACAACCGTCCGTCACCAAGCCTTACATTCAATTCTGCAGCCCCTCGGGCAATCCCTATCAAGGGGTCATCTTCAAGTATTTCCGCCATTTGCCGCCGAGGCGGTGTGTAGGAAATTCCGTTTCCCAGCGTCCCCGTCCATGTGCCGCCTTGCCAGTCAATGACTGTTTCTGGCGATGGCGAAAACTTTCCAAGCGAGCGTAGCCGCCCTTCTATGTCGTAGCGGAACGACCGTGTGCACATGTCGAAAAGGTATATGCGGTAGAAGTCGCGCAGCCACAGCAGCGAGTCGCCCTGCCACTGATGGCCGTAGCCCGCCGAGTCGGCATAGTGCTCCAATTTATACACCTTCCGTCGGTCGCAGGACACAACGGTAAAACCCGCCCCATTGCTGATGCAGAACACACCCTCGCAGTTCACCAGCATCTGGTGGTTGGGCAGCGCGATAATCTGCCGCACCTCGCCCGTGGGCAGTCCGTCCTGAACGCCCCATTGCCGTATCTGTGCGTCCATTGTCGCCCAGCAAAGCACCATGCTTATTGTCAGCAGTATCTTTATTCTCATACCCATGACATCATTTTAACGCTACAAAAGTACAGCTTTTTATCGAGATAACTGCTTAGAACGTTCAGAAAGTGTGTCTGTAATGTACAAAAATGCTGTTTGTACGCCTGAAACCGCGGGATTGGGATAATAGAGACACGTGTATATGCGGTAAAATGAGTAATTTTGCAGCAGGAAAACAAAAAATTATACGTTATGAAGAGAATCAAGGCAATCGTTGGGCTGCTCCTGCTGATGGCGGGACAGGCTGTGGCACAGGAAGAGCATTTAGTGATGCACTTCGACTTTGAGAATGTGGATGGCAAGAACGTGACCGACCCTGTGTCGGGCATTACCGCCAAAGTGATGAATCAGGCCTCGGTCGTGGAGATGGGCAGTCGCAGGGTGCTCGACCTGGGCAACGGCACGGGCTACCTCGATATGACGAGGGGCGCGGGCGAGGTGGTGAGGAACCTGACGGACTTCACAGTCTCAGTATATTACCGCGTGGACAACAAGGCTTCGCTCTCGGGAGCGGGCTATTTCCTGTGGTGCTTCTCACAGTCGGCGGCCAACACGCAGACCAGTGCGCCCTATTCTGCCTATCGCCTGAATGCCCAGCGCATGGCCACCTCGACGGGCGGCTGGGGCAGCGAGGTTGGTATGGAAATGGGCAGCGAATCAGCGAAAGGCCGCTGGATGCACATGCTCTACCGTCAGAGCGGGCATAAGGGCGAACTGTTTCTCGACGGTAAGCGCATGGCGCAGGCCACGAACATGCCGCTGCTGAAGAACGCGCTCACCGCCGTGCCCGCCTACAACTGGATAGGCCGTCCGCCATTCTCCGGCGACAGCTACCTGAAGCAGACGCTCGTCAGCGACTTCCGGCTCTACGACGCGGCTTTAAGCGATGCAGAGGTAGCCTCGCTGGCTGCCGTGACGGAGCAGTTGGAGGAAGATTACAAATATGGCATGCCGGGCGACTTCTCCACCCTGCAAGCCGCAGTCAGCGAGGCAAAGACATTCATTGCCGGAGCCGCTTCGGACTATGCACCCAATGCCATTGCTGAGTTGCAGGACGAAGTCGCCGTGGCTGAATATGAGATAGCATCGGCACGTGCCTCGCAGACGCTCATCGACGAGTATGTCAGCACGCTGAAATCGCTGCTCTCCGCAGCCAAAGCCACCAAGAACTATGCCCCCAAGCAGGTATTCTCCGTGACCGACGACCACGGCTTCGTACACCCCGGCGGCATCGTCTCGCAAGCTGACATCGACCGCGCCAAGCAGTTGCTGGCCAATGGCGACACGCGCATCCAGCGGGCATGGAATATTCTCTGTGCAAATGAATACTCAAACGCCAACATCGCCACATGGCCTACGGAGACTGTGATCCGCGGCGGTTCATCGGGCCAGAACTACATGAACTGTGCCCGTGGTGCTGCGATGGCCTTCCAGAACGCCCTGCGCTGGAAGATTGGCGGCACACGGGCGAATGCCGATGCAGCCGTGCGCATACTTATGCAGTGGGCCCGCCAGTGCAAGGGACTTGGCGGCGACACCAACATTTCCCTCGCCGCAGGCATCTATGGCCATGAGTTTGCCAACGCAGCCGAGCTGATGCGCGACTACGACGGTTGGAGCCGCCAAGAATTTGATGAGTTCAAGCAATGGATAATCCGCGTATTCTATAATCCCTCCATCGACTTCCTGCGCCGTCGCCACGACACGTGGCTCAACGCACGCAATGCGTCGCTCGGCGAGCGTCCCGGCCACTACTGGTCAAACTGGGGTCTGTGCAATGCGCTGTGTGTGATGTCCATCGGCATCCTGTGTGACGACGTACACATGTACAACCAAGGTGTCAGCTTCTATAAATACGACCACGTAGGCACCTACAAAGACCGCACGAACTACTCCGTCATTCTAAACGACGGTTGCGATGAATTCATCGGCAATCTCGTGCCGGTAGTTCACAAGGACAGCCGCGGTCCCCTTGGCTATCTCGGACAGATGCAGGAGAGCGGCCGCGACCAGGGACATGCCCTGATGGCACTCGGCCTCGCACTCGACATCTGCACCGTGGGCTTCAATCAGGGTGATGACCTTTTTGCCTATATGAACGACCGCATCGCTGCCGGCACGGAGTTCGTGGCGGCCATGAATTTCGGCGGTGTGGATGCCACAGCTCTGCCGTGGACAAACTACAACTATGCCGACTGTCGCGGTCGCATGGGCGCAGGCTGGCTTATGGAAGGCCCCAACACCGGTGGCGCAGGCGAATACCGCCCCTACTGGGACCGTGCCATTGGTTACTACGAGGGACTGCGTGGCGTAAAGCTGCAGTATGCCGAACAAGCCAGTGCGAAGATATGTCCCGACGGTGGCGGTGGCAACTACAGTCAGAACAGCGGTGGTTTCGACCATCTCGGCTTCTCCACGCTCACCAGTTGGCGTCCGGCCATCGATGCTTCGGAAGGCATCACGCCCCTGAGCGGTGACATATTATATAAAGGTGTGACCTATAAGAACCAGACCAATCTTGGTGGCCTGAAATACAAGTATGAGGTGTGTCCGTCGAAGGGCATCCCCGCTGATGGCAGCGACATCACGCTCATGCCACAGTTGCCGGAAGGAGCAGAGGATAGCGGCCAATGGCAGTGGAGCACAGGCGAGACCACGCGACAGATTACTGTCAAGGCCGACCGCAGCTACATCTATCGCGTCAGCTACACCGCACAGAACGGAGCCGTGAGCCACCAGGCGTTTGCCATTGCCGTTAGCGGTGATGCCGCCCCCGACGTGATGACCGAGGAGATTACCGTCGATGGCATGATAGAGCGCGTGACGGAAAAGACCGTCCTTGCCGGCACCAGTGTTATCCTCTACGCCGGCCCCACCACCGGCTGGACCGACGACTACCTGTGGAACAACGGTGTGAAGGGCAGTGTGGTCACCATTCCCGCCATTACATCTTCGCGCACTTATCTCTGCCAGTATGCCAACCAGAGCGGAGCCGTCAGCGAGAGCCGTTTCCACCTGTACGTCGTACCTGCACAACAATCCATCAATAGTACTCTTGCCAATGAGGCTGAACTCCTGCCCGGC
>CAMBHR010000100.1:0-4511 GCA_945867195.1 uncultured bacterium
GGAATACGAAACGGCCGATACGACCGAAACCGTTAATACCTACTTTAATCATGATGGTTAATTAGTTGGAAAAAACTATTAAGTGGTTAATATTTCAGTGAACAATCTCTGATGGAAAACGGGAAGAAAGCCCAGAATGGAAAAACCTGCCACTTTTTTCCTTATTCCACGGCAAAAGTACGAAAAGCTTTTTATTTTTGCACCAAGTTTAATCATTAAATTTTTGAAAAATGGCAAAATCTTCCTTTATCAAAGAGTTTAAGGACTTTGCAGTGAAAGGCAATGCCGTAGATATGGCTGTAGGTGTGATTATTGGTGGAGCTTTTGGCAAAATAGTATCCTCCATAGTCAATGATTTGATTATGCCTCCCATCGGATGGCTTATTGGTGGCATTGACTTTAAGGACTTGAAGTACGATTTACCTGTCAATCCCTTGAATGAAGGAGGTGAACCTGTCAGTATTGCATACGGTAATTTCATCCAGACGTGTTTGGATTTTTTCATTATCGCATTCTGCGTTTTCCTGCTTGTCCGCGCTTTGATGAAACTTTCCCGTAAGAAAGAAGAAGCTCCTGCACCTCAGGCACCCGCAGAACCCAGCGAGGAGGTGAAACTTCTTACTGAAATCCGCGATGCGCTGAAAAACAAATAGAGGCTTTTTGAGATACCATAAATATAAAATATGCAGCAGAAGATCATCATTCTTGATTTTGGTTCGCAGACAACACAACTCATCGGGCGGCGTGTCCGGGAGTTGGACACGTTCTGTGAGATACTACCTTACAATAAATTCCCACACGACGATCCATCCGTTATAGGTGTCATCCTCTCCGGTTCGCCCTATAGCGTGTACGATCCCGAAGCCTTCAAAGTGGACCTTGGCGAGATCCGTGGGCGTTACCCCATCCTTGGCATCTGCTATGGAGCGCAGTATATGTCACAGCTCTATGGAGGAAAAGTGGAACCGGCTGGGTCGCGTGAGTACGGACGTGCCAATCTGACGCAATTTGATGCGGCCAATCCACTGTTTGAGGGATTCTCGGAGAATTCGCAGGTTTGGATGAGCCATGGCGATACTATTACCGCCATACCCGAGGGCTTCCGTACCATCGCTTCTACTGACAAAGTGCGCCATGCAGCCTATCAGGCCGAAGGCGAACCCCTCTGGGGCGTACAGTTCCATCCCGAAGTGTTCCATTCTCTTCAGGGTACTTTGCTTCTGAAAAACTTTGTGGTGAACATTTGCGGAAGCCGTCAGGACTGGAGTCCGGCATCCTTCGTTGACACAACGGTGGCAGAGCTCAAGTCCCAGTTAGGAAACGACCGCGTCATTCTCGGCCTGTCGGGAGGTGTAGACAGTTCCGTCGCAGCAGTGTTGCTCCATCGCGCCATAGGTTCCAATCTTACTTGCATCTTTGTGGACCATGGAATGTTGCGGAAAAATGAGTTTCGCGATGTGCTCCATGACTATGAATGTCTGGGTTTGAATGTGATTGGCGTAGATGCCAGTGAGAAATTCTTTTCCGAGCTTGCCGGTGTGACTGATCCTGAGCGCAAACGCAAAATCATTGGTAAGGGTTTCATTGATGTCTTTGATGCGGAGGCGCAGAAGATAACGGATGCCAAGTGGCTTGCTCAAGGTACCATCTATCCCGACCGCATAGAAAGTCTGAATATCACGGGCAAGGTCATCAAGAGCCACCACAACGTAGGCGGACTTCCGGAGAAGATGCATTTGAAATTGTGCGAACCACTCAAATGGCTGTTCAAGGACGAAGTGCGCCGTGTGGGTCGCCAATTGGGAATGCCTGAGCATCTCATCACGCGTCATCCTTTCCCTGGTCCCGGTCTTGCCGTGCGCATATTGGGCGACATCACTCCGGAGAAGGTGCGCATACTCCAGGAAGCCGATGACATCTTTATCCGAGGTTTGCGTGAGTGGAAGGTGGTCGATGCTGCTGGACGTGAGGACAGTCTTTACAATCAAGTATGGCAGGCAGGAGTCGTTCTGCTCCCCATCAAGAGTGTGGGTGTCATGGGCGACGAGCGGACCTATGAGCGCGCTGTAGCCTTGCGGTCAGTTACCAGCACCGATGCCATGACAGCCGATTGGGCCCATCTTCCTTACGAGTTCATGGCAAAGGTTTCTAATGACATTATCAATCATGTCAAAGGCGTAAACCGCGTTTGCTATGACATTTCTTCCAAGCCGCCTTCAACCATTGAGTGGGAGTAGAAATCGTGGCTGAAGCACCTTTACTCACAGCAATGTGACAGAAAGGTGAAGACAGCACGAATCTACAAGACAATCCTATAGTTAAGCCACCATTTGAGCTCTTTGGAAAGGGCGCAAGTGGTGGCTTTTTCATGATTGATAACTTGAGTATTTGAGTGGGTAGGCTCGCAAAAAAGTTGAACATCCGAATTTAGCCGCCTTGTCAGGATTTGGCTGGTTGCTGACCTTTGCGCCAAAAATTATGTTCACGGATTATTGTTCAATGACTGAAATCCGAAAGTTGACAAATCATCCGCCTAAAGGACACGGCGCAATTTGCTGTTTACGGGTCATATTTTTACATAGTGGAAAACTACCTCCTTCATTCTGTTTAGGACACTATTGGTTTACGGCTCTATTTTTCACTCTTCTCTATACGCTTTTTATCCGTAAAAAAGTATTCACTCTTTCACGTGAATACTTTTTCCTGTTGATTTTCAGGAGTTTCAAGTGTGAAGGTTTTGAATTTCAAATGTTCACGCTACAAGTTCTTATGTTGCTTTCCCACCGATTCTCAGTGCTTTTCAGTGTGAATGCTTGTACTTTCAATCGTTCACAACAGACCGGGAATTACTGCCGGATAAATGGAAACAAAAAAATATCGCTCAAGAATAAAAGCTTGAGCGATATTTTTTTGATGTATAGATACTAGCATCGCGGATACGCTTACCAGTGTGAATGCTTTGAAATCCAATCCTTCACAATCGAAACCCATGAAAATCAACAGGAAACGCAAACTATGTGAAGGGGTGAATACTTTTTTGAGGAAATAAAAACAGTATATTTACGCGCGCGAAAAGAGCCTCTTCACATCGGATTACGGCATTTTTGGCGTGATATGTCCGCTTGGCCTGCCAAGCCGGATACTGCGTGAGGTACACTTCACAAGTCCCGGACTTGTTCGCACAACTCCTTGATTAGGAAAAACAAGTCCAGGACTTGTGGAAGGCAAATCCCGGATTTTTTGGAAATCCATATCATAAAAAATTATTTTTTTGATGACAGAAATGGTTACTTACATCACTCTCTGTGCATAGACTGATGCAGACAGCCAAGCATACACTACGGAAAAGACGGCACGACCGCCCTGCAAAACCCGATGTTACCCAACGCTGACTCCGATAGGCCATATCAGTAATAGTGCCAAAAACAAAATATCAACAAACACACAATCAAAAACACAATGGAAAAGACAATGAACAACACTGAGATGAAGAAGACACAGGTCTTCAATGTGATAATCCTTGACCGCAGCGGTTCGATGGAATGTATTCGTCAGGCTGCCGTGGAAGGTTTCAACGAGACATTGGCAGGCATCAAGAAGGCCCAGGAAAAGTTCGCCGACACGCAGGACCACTACGTGACGCTCGTGACCTTCTGCAGCTGCGAAACGAAGCACGTATTCGACAAGACACCCGTGGCCGAAGCACACCCACTCACAATGAACGACTACCAGCCCTGCTGCTGCACTCCGCTGTATGATGCCATGGGAATCACTCTTACGGCCATGCACAGCCACATCCAAGCCATTGAAGACGCGGTGGCGGTTGTGACCATCATCACCGACGGCATGGAAAACGCATCAAAGGAATACAGCGGCAATGCTGTAAAGAAACTGGTGGAACGGTTGAGAAGTGAAGGTTGGACATTCACTTATATGGGAGCTAACCAGGATTCCGTAGAGGTGGCCATGAAACTCTCCATTCGCAACTCACGCAACTTTGCATACAGCGACGAGGGCACACGCGCCACGATGGGCAAAGACACAAGTACACGCATGAACTTCTTCACACGCCTTGCCAACCTGAAGATGAATGAGGCCGACTGCTGCGCCGCCCCAATGTCTGCCGAAGAGCGTCGTAATCTCTACACAAGCATGGCCGACGAAGCCTTTGACGAAGAAGAGAGCAAATGAGCCTGAAGGTCGCAGCCATGAAAACGGGTGGAACAAAACGTGTTCCAGGCTCTCATTGAAAAATATTTTAAAAAAAAAGGGGGCTGACGTTTGGAGGTATGGAAAAAATATCTACCTTTGCACTCGCTAACGGGAAAACAGACGGATTTCTACTTGCCGTCAACCGTCAGCCCCCCCATTAAGGTGCGTTAGTTCAGCTGGTTAGAATACATGCCTGTCACGCATGGGGTCACGGGTTCGAGTCCCGTACGCACCGCACATTCATTTTGGTACCCTGACCGAGTGGCTAGGTAGCGGTCTGCAAAACCGTGTACAGCAGT
>CAMBHR010000101.1:0-4167 GCA_945867195.1 uncultured bacterium
GGAGTTGTGAAGACAAGTCCGGGAGTTGTGCGAACAAGTCCGGGAGTTGTGAAGAGCACTCCATGCTGTGTCCGGCAATGCAGGCAAGGCGGAAATCCACACTGAAAAAGCCGCAGCCTAACTTATGAAAATGACATTTGCGCGCGTGCGTATATACGTTTTATTTCCTCCAAAAAAAGTGTTCACCCTTTCACACGAAGAGCGTTTCCTACTGATTTTCAATGCTTCCAAGTGTGAATGTTTGGATTTCAAAGTATTCACACCATCCGGATTTGTGTGAATGCCAGATGTTTCAACCCTTCACGCCCTTCTCCCTCAGCCACCTGTGTGTGGTGAACACTTGAAACACAAACCATTCACACTCTTTTCTGATGAAAATCAACAGGAAACGGAAGGTCGGTGAAAGGGTGAATGTTTTTTTGAGGATAAATAAAGCGTATAGAGGCCTCGTGGCTGCGCATTCTGGGTGACTGTATGGATGGGGAGCAAAGGAACGGGCAATGTTCAGCCTTTCCTCTCCTCCACCTTCCATTCCGCAATGGTGCGGGTGGCAGAGGAGAAGTTCATGCCGATGCGGATAACGCGGCGCGGGTCGCCAGCATAAGGCTTGGCATAGCCTTTTTCCTCAATCTGCCGCAGGGCATCGTCGGCACTGCCGTCCAGCTTGAACTCAAAGATGTAAACGTACTGCTTCAGCTCCAAGGTACAGTCCACGCGGCCATAGCTCTGGCGGTCTTCGCACTTGATGGCCAGGCAGTAAACGCCGATGAGGCGCAGTATCAGGTAGAACGTGTATTGGAAATGTTTTTCAGTGGCCCTGATGTCTTTCAGGGCATCGTGACTGTCGTAGGGAATGCTGGCGAGGAAGGCGGTGAGAGACTCGCAGAAGGGGGCTATTTCGCCTGATCGAAGCAGAAGGAAGGCACTGCGAACCCAACTTTCCGGAAGTTCCTCGCTGTCCCTCATGTAATGGGATGCTATCAGGTTGAGGAAACCCTTGCGCACTTCGTTGTTAGGAAAGTCAAGCAGAAAGGAGCAGGTGCTTTCGTCGTAATCCTTGATAGTCAGGTAGCCGCTTTGGTAAATCATGGGCAGGGGACGTTCCACATCGGCTTTGTAGTCGACAAACTCCGAATCATCGTAGTATTTCCCCGTCAGGTCGTTCATCTGCTCGTTGCTGTGGTTCAGCAGACGGATAAGATAGGTGGGAGTGCCCGAAGCGAACCAGTAGTCGCGCAGCATCTTCTTGTCAAAAGCGTTCAGCAGGCTGAAGGGGTTGTAGATGTCCGTCAGGGCGGGGCTGAAGTGGTAGCCGTCGTACTGTCGCTTCAGCATCTCCTTCATCTCTCCTTCGTCCACTTTGAACTTTTCAGCCATCTGGCAGACTGCTTCGGCAAAGACATCGTCCACCTCTTGCTGCGTGATGCCGCAGAGTGCATCGTAACGCTCGTCCATGCTGATGTCCTTGGGCTGGTTGAAGCCGCTGAACACGCTGACCTGCGAAAACTTCGTAACACCCGTGAGCATCACGAACCGCAAATCGGCATCGGCATCCTTGAACACGCCGTAGAAACCTTTCAGCACATTGCGGTGGTGTTCTTCGAGCTTGATGCGGTTCCCTTCGCTGTCGGTGACGTACAGGCCGCTGTCGAGCACGTCAAGCAGGGGCTTGTCATACTCGTCAATCAGCACCACGACACGGTGCCCCGTGGTGCGATGTGCCGCCTGGAGCACCGAGCGGAACCGTTGGCCGAGCGTCTTGGCCTCCGAGCGTCCGTACCGCCTCTCGCCCTCTGCCACATAGTCCTCCAGCATCTGGTCGAGCACATGGGGCTGTGTAAAGTTTTCACTGCCGAACGAGAGGTGGAACACGGGATGCTCGTACCACTCCTTTTCCAACGCTTCAATGGCCAAGCCGCGGAACAGTTCCTTGTGGCCCAGGAAGTAGTGTTTCAGCGTGGAGAGAAGGAGGCTCTTGCCGAAGCGGCGCGGACGGCTCAGGAAATAGACCGTGCCGTTGGAGGCCAGGTCGTAAACCAATGCCGTCTTGTCCACATACACGTAGCCGTCCTCACGCAGCCGGTCGAAGCTCTGTATGCCGATGGGGTATTTCATGATGCTGCCAATTTGTTCGTTGTTGATAATGGGATGATTAGTCCTTCAAACCCACCTATAGCGTATAGGCAAGTGCAATATTAAGAATAATGTTTGAAGAACTCAGCGAGAGTTGTTGACAAATTGAGTTTCTTCCTTGCTCTTCTGTTTATCTCTTGGTTATATTTTTTCTAATTTTACCGATTATCAACCTATGATAAAGGGATTCGCGAGCCACCTTTGGAGAAAAAACAATATTTACAAAAGCTCTTTCCGTGTATTGAGCAAAATCAAATAAGCCACAAACAATGATTTACGGTTACATTCGCGTAAGCAGCGATAAGCAAACGGTAGAGAACCAGCGATTTGAAATTAACAAGTTCTGCGAACGGCAGAACATAATGATCAACGACTGGATTGAAGAAACCATCAGTGGAACGAAGAATTACAACAAGCGTCAACTGGGTAATCTTTTGAAGAAGGTCCATAAAGACGACATTATCATCTGCAGCGAGTTGTCGCGTCTGGGCAGAAATCTTTTCATGATTATGGAGATTCTGAATATCTGCATGACCAAGGAATGCCGTGTATGGACCATCAAGGACAACTACCGCCTTGGCGATGATATACAGAGCAAGGTTCTTGCCTTCGCATTCGGATTGTCCGCTGAGATTGAGCGCAACCTTATCAGTCAGCGTACCAAAGAGGCTTTGGCGAGAAAAAAGGCTGAGGGTGTGGTGTTGGGGAGACCCAAAGGCAGCAAGAATAAAAGACACAAACTCAACGGAAAAGGAACAATCATAAATGACCTGATAAACCTGATAAACAATGGGATAAGCAAGACACAAATAGCTAAAGAGCTTCAGATTAGCAGAAATCTGTTGTGTTCATTCTTAAAAGGAATGGCATAAATGTTTGGTAAAAATGGACTTCTATTCCTATCAATATGCGTACTTTCTGGATGTTGTCAAGGAAAGGGCGAAGGGAAAAATAACCCGATGCGCGAAGAAATCCCACTACAGCATCTAAATATCTAATTTGTGGATTATGCAGCAAAATGCCTTCGAACTCACGCAGCAAAGTATTGCCGCCTTTGTTGGTAAATATATTTGGATGGATGGTATTTTCTTCCATGCTTAAATTCTAACTCAAAATTCAGAGGTTATGAGGTTATTAGGCTTCATCAGTCTGGCTGCGGGTCGGCATAGTTCAAACATCTTTGGCTCGCTTTCATTGGCACAATCCTTCGATAATTACGAAAGTAGAATACCTAATCAGTTTTTTCTTCAACCTTCCATTCCGCAATGGTACGGGTGGCGGAGGAGAAGTTCATGCCGATGCGGATAACCCGGCGCGGGTCGCCAGCATAAGGCTTGGCATAGCCTTTCTCCTCAATCTGCCGCAGGGCTTCGTCGGCACTGCCGTCCAGCTTGAACTCAAAGATGTAAACGTACTGCTTCAGCTCCAAGGTGCAGTCCACGCGACCATAGCTCTGGCGGTCCTCGCACTTGATGGCCAGGCAGTAAACGCCGATGAGGCGTAGTATCAGGTAGAACGTGTACTGGAAATGCTTTTCAGTGGCCTTGATGTCTTTCAGCGCGTCGTGACTGTCGTAGGGAATGCTGGCGAGGAAGGCGGTGAGCGACTCGCAGAAGGGGGCTATTTTGCCCTCGTCCAACAGCTCAATGGTATCGGTAATCCAGGAAGAAACATGTTCGCTCCTTGATTTCAGATAGCCAGCCGCTATGAGCGTAAGGAATCCCTCGCGTACCTCATTGTTGGGGAAATCAAGCAAAAAGGTTTCAGTCAGGGGCCTGTAGTTTTTGATGGTCAGGTAGCCGCTTTGGTAAATCATGGGCAACGGCATTTCGACATCAGCTTTGTAATCAATGAACACTTGCGCTTTGTAGTATTTCCCCGTCAGGTCGTTCATCTGCTCGTCGCTGTGGTTCAGCAGACGGATAAGATAAGTAGGCGTGCCCGAAGCGAACCAGTAGTCGCGCAGCATTTTCTTGTCGAAAGCGTTCAGCAGGCTGAAGGGGTTGTAGATGTCCGTCAGGGCGGGGCTGAAGT
>CAMBHR010000102.1:0-3829 GCA_945867195.1 uncultured bacterium
TCTGGTATGGAATATTCGTAATAGTCAGCCATAATGTCACACTTTTATTTTATACCTTGCTATAATTTATAGATTATTTTATTATCTATCTTATATTGCGCTTATATTTACAGCTTCAAAATTGCGTAATGTTTTTGAAATAAATGCATAACAGAAGGAAAATGTTGGATAAAGAGCAAATTTGTATTGCCCGAAGGGCCGGTGTGACAAAAAGAAGGAGCCAACCAGACAGTCCGAACTGCCAGATTGACTCCTTACCCGTATGTCGGGGCGACGGGATTCGAACCCACGACCCCCTGCTCCCAAAGCAGGTGCGCTAACCGGACTGCGCTACGCCCCGATACGTTCCGCCTTTTTCTGCAAAAAAGACGCGCAAAAGTAATGATTAAAATTGAAAAGCCGCCATCAGGCGTGATTTTTTATTCCAATTGCCCATTGTTTTGCAGTTTCACAGTCCAGTTACACGGTCCGCCGTACAGGTCTTCACAAGTCCGGGACTTGAAAATTCTAAGCCTGGACTAGAAAAAACAAGTCCCGGACTTGTTCGGCCCGACTCGCCGACTTGTTTCCCCAGGTAGGCAGGCTGCGGTCCGGAAGAGGAAAAACAGAACTTTCGGCTTTCTTCCTTTGTCCTTCGCTCCCCTTGCAGTATCTTTGCAGCGTAATATTTACACAGTAATACAATGGAAACGGCAGACAAGACAGAAGGCAGATTGGAATACTGCTACAAGTACCCTCATCCGAGCGTGACGACCGACTGTGTCATCTTCGGGTTTGACGGTACAAAGTTGAGAGTGCTTTTGGTGCAGCGTGGCATCGCCCCCTACAAAGGGCGATGGGCTTTTCCCGGCGGTTTCATGAAGATGGACGAGAGTGCCGAGGAGGGTGCGCTGCGTGAGTTGCAGGAAGAGACCGGCTTGGAAGGTGCATACATCCGGCAGTTCCATACCTTCACTGCGCCGCAGCGCGATCCGCGCGAGCGTGTCATCACCATAGCCTATTATGCTTTGGTGAGAATGCAGGAGGTGAAGGGTGGCGACGATGCCGCCGAAGCCCGGTGGTTCACCCTGGACGAAGTGCCCCAGCTGGCTTTCGACCACGACCAGATACTCCGCAAGGCGGAACAGGCTTTGCGTCAACAGATACATTTCGAGCCCGTGGGTTTCGAGCTGTTGCCCGAGGCGTTCACCATCAAGGAACTGCAGAACCTCTACGAGGCCATACTCGACGTGCGCTTCGACCGCCGCAACTTCTACAACAAGATGCGGCGGCTGGAAATGCTCGAACTGACGGACGCGACGGTCAATCCGTCGAAAAAGAAAGAAGCCTTTCTCTTCCGCTTCAACAAGGCCAAGTATGACGAACTGAAGCAAAAGGGATTCAAATTGGAATTTTAGTGCAAACGAGGGCAGAGCATCAAGCTTGCTTGAATGCTCTGCCGAGTGCAGCCTAAAATCAACGAAGATAATTTTAGTGCAAACGAGGGCAGAGCACCAAGCCGGTGGGCATTGGTGAGCATCGGTGCTTTCACGGCCACGGGCCTGAAAACAAGAAAAGATGCCGCAACGCGGGGTTGCGGCATCCATTACATTCATCGTACAAATCAATATCACAGTTTAGTTTAATCATTGTGTTCAGAAGGCAGGATAACCCGGATTCTGCGTGTAACGTCCCAGCGAGAAGTTGTACTGGGCAACAGGGATGGGGAAGTACTCCTCGCCTGCATCAAACTTTGCAACCTGGTAGTAGACGCGCTGGTCCTTTTCGGCTTCGAAGTAGCGGGTCATCACGTCTTTGGCAATGCCCCATCTGACGAGGTCGAAGAAGCGTTCACCCTCGAGAGCCTTCTCCAGACGCATTTCGGTGCGCAGTGCCTTTCGTGCGTAGTCCTGCGTCCAGCCTTCTGCGGGGTAGAGTCCGATTTTGTAGTTGGCGGCATCCTTCGTGGGGTCGTTGAAGTCTTTCACGTACTCGCTGTTCATGGCACGCTGGCGCACGCGGTTGATGAGCTGTCGGGCCGTTTCGAGGTCTTCGCCCAGTTCGATGAGTGCTTCGGCCTTGTAGAGCAGCAGGTCGGCGTAGCGGATAATCTGCCAGTTGAGTTCGGAGGCACCCCAGGGCCAACCCTGGATCATGTCGGGCGACTCGGGCGAAACCCAGAAACGCTTGGCGCAGTTGTGGCCATAGACGCCGCGATCGCGTACCCACGACTGGCAGGGCGTTTCACGGTAGGTCTTGTAGGTGATGGTGGGTCGGCCTACCACAAAGTCAAGGCGCGGGTCGACGGTGGGTTCGGTGTTGCTCAGATTTTGGTGCGTTTCATCGATGAACTCCACCACACCGTAGTCGGGGCGCGACTGATAGTCGAACACGGGCAGTCCGTTCTCATCGGTCTGGTAGGCATTGATGAGGTCCTGCGAGGGCAGGAAGAAGCCGTCGCCGTGGTAGGGGCTGTTGCCACCCGGAGAGTTGAGCAGGTTGCTCCAGTTGATGCGTCCGCCGTCAGACGAGCCGTCGTTCATGGAGTATTGCACGGCAAAGACGGACTCGGAGCCGTTTTCGTAGTCAATCATGTCCAGCTGCTGGAAGTCCGTGAGGAGGTCGTAGCCTTTCACCTGGTCAATGAGTTCCACCACTTCGCGGAGGAGCTGCTTGTTGATGTTGGTCACGGCGTGGGTCTCTTCGTCCTGCTCATAGGCTTCGTAGAGTTTCACCTTGGCGGCATAGGCCAGGGCAATGTTGCGATTGATGCGTCCCACCTCGGTTTGTCTGTCGGGCAGCTGGTCGGCGGCGTCGAGCAGGTCGGCTGCGATGCGTGCCAGGTGTTCCTTGCGTGTGAACTGGTCGTTGGGCACATCGACGTATTCGCTGACCTTGAGGTCCTCGTCGATGTAGGGCACCTTGTTGAAGAGTCTGACGAGTTCAAAATAGTGGTGGGCGCGTATCACCTTGATTTCGGCAATGCGCATATCCCTGTCCTTATACTCATTGGGGTCGGCAGCCTTGAGCACGCGCAGGGCAGAGTTGCAGCGTGAGATGAGGCTGTAGAGGTTGAACCACTTGCCGTCGAGGTTGCCGTTGTTGCTCTGCAGCTGGAAGGTTTCCATGGCGTGTACGTCCCAGACGTCGTCCTCGCCGCCGCCGCCCTTGTAGGCGTTGTCGGCGCGCACCTCGCCATAGCTCCAGTTAGTGGTGGGGCGCATGCAGGGGTCGCCCTGTTCGTTGGTCATGCCGTAGAGTGAGGCGTAGGCGGCGTTGACCAGGAGGTCGATGGCCTCGGGAGAGTTCATTACACCGTCCGAGAGGCTTCCCTGCGGTGCGTTATCCAAAAAGTTGTCGGTGCATCCGGTCGTCATGGCGACACAAAGCGATGCCAATATATATTTCAGTTTCATTTGCTGGAAAGGTTAAGAGAGATGTGGTTAAAATCCGATTTGCACTCCCAGGGTGAACTGGCGGGGCAGAGCATAGGGATAGCCCAGTCCTTCGGGGTCAGCTCCCTTGTAGGAGGTGATGGTGAAGAGGTTTTGTGCCTGCATGTAGATGCGTGCATTCTGCAGCTTGAGCTTGGCGCGTACCGACTCGGGCAGGGTGTAACCCAGGGTGAGGGTCTTCAGCCGGAGGAACGAGCCGTTTTCGATGTAGAACTCAGACACTTCCTGCTCGTTGTTGCTGTTGTCGGTAGTGGGAGCGGGCGTGTCGCAATTGTAGTAGCCGGTCTGGAGGAATTTGTCGTAGGCAGCAGCAGCTTCGAGCAGGCGCGTGCCGTGGTTGCCGTTCCAGCACTGGAAGAGGTCGGTGTAGTACTTAGAGTTGTTGAAGGCATCGC
>CAMBHR010000103.1:0-3825 GCA_945867195.1 uncultured bacterium
CGTCATGTTTCTCTGTCAGACGCTCGGCCAGCGCAGTCCCCCCAAAGCCGGCAATGCAGAAGCTTCGTTATCATTCACCATTCTGGTTCAGCCATCACCGGAACCGACTCTCTATATATACGTATTTCATTCCCCCAAAAAAGCATTCACACCTTCACCGAAAGGCTCTTTTCTTCTGATTTTCATACATTTAAAGTGTGAATACTTGGATTTTCAACCGTTCACAGCAGACTCGTATATCAGGGCGGTGTGAAGGCTTGAACTTCCAACCCTTCACACTTGAAACAGATGAAAATCAGCAAGAAACGACCGCTTTGTGAACGTGTGAATGCTTTTTCGGGCGAAAAAATACGTATATATAGGCGTGTGAATACTTCGTTTCTCGACCCTTCACAGCAGGTTTTGCAAGCGAGTGTGAAGGATTGGTGCGTGCTGATGAGGGGTGGTGAAAGGTTGGTGAAGGGTGGATGAGAACCCGTTACACCTTTCACACAGCCCCTTGTTTTTGTTACAGGATTTTACACAGCAACGGTTCTATTTTGGTCAGTTCGGGGAGTACGGCTTACAAGTCCCGGACTATTTTTTTCTAATCGGCGAGTAGGAAAAACAAGTCCTGGACTTGTGGGCACCATCTCGCCGAGTTGTGCAACTTCCGTGTTTTCCCTGCTTGCTTTCGTGTGTAAGTGTCCCTCGCCACAATACAGATATCCACCGAACAGCACTATACGGCAAAGGGTCTATACACCACCATCGTGGCGCATAGACCCTTGTCGTTCCCGCGAAGGGCGGGGGAAGATGAGGCTACCAATGGTTGCTTTGATCGTCGTCCTCGAATTCGTCAGGGTAGCCCTCTCCGAAATTCACTTCCGTTTCGTCCACTCCTGACAGACACAGCAGCTGCGCAGGATGCACCTCGAAGCACTTCATTTCGGGCTTGATATATTGTTTGTCCATAATCGTCAGCTTTTATTTGTTGAAAACCACTTTTCCGTTCCGGATGACCAAGCCCTTCTGCGAGTTTCCTGCCGGCAGACGGCGGCCGCTCAGGTCGTAGGTCTCCGTCGCCTTGCGCTCCTCGCCATAGACGTTCACGATGCCCGTCACGTTCTCCTCGCCGATGACGGAGAGCACGATGCTGCTGATGGAAGCTGCAGGCGATGCCGAATGACGCGGCGCGATAGTCAGATAGTGGCGCATAGGCTCCAGACTGTGGAAGTGCTGCCACGTGCCGTTGGTCCACAGCGTGTATGGGTCGTACAGCGTTGCGCCGCTCTCGTCCATTTCATTGTAAGTACCCGTGAAGGTGTAGGTGAAGTCCACGCTCTGGCAGTCGATGCTGTTCGCCTCTGCCGGTGCGGGAGTGACATCGGACAGATGCAGCACCATGTCACAGTCGGCACTGCTGAGCGGCTTCACCAAGTAAGGATAGTTGGCCTTCAACGTCACGCCGGGCTGCTGGCGGAAGCTCTCCACCACGGTCTTTTCTGCCCTGCCGTTGTTGTCCAAGTCATACTGATGCACGTTGTTGATGCGTGAGAAGGCATATTTGTCACAAAGCTCGGAGGTCAGCGTCAAGTCGAAAGGTACGTACCACGTAGTCCATTCTGCCCCGCCAAACGAGCGGCTGTAGGTGAAGTCAGCCACGGTGAACACCGCTTGGTTGTCGTACGTTGTGGCATCCAGCAATTCGTAAGTTGCCACGCTGAAAGCCGTTTCATCCTCATTGGGAACAGCTTCGACAGTTCCTGCCGCATCTGCAAAATATTTAATTTGTCCGCACCCTTCTTCCTGACAAACCTTATAGTAAATCTTTTTGTCGTTGTCGAACAGGGTTTCACCCGTGAAGTCATGCTCCGTTGTTACATTGCCCTTCAACGTGAAATAACCGGTTGTATAGTTGGCATAGGTGGCATTGGTTTTGTTGGGGTCATACGAAATGGCACCGACAAGGGATGTACAGCCGGAAAACATGTTGTTGGTAAATCGGTTGAAAACACTCTCTGTTGTGAACAAGTCAGAAGCATATATGGTAACGAGACCTGAGCTTGACCTGAACATCTGGCCCATATCCGTCACATTGGCGGTATTGAAGTTTGACAGGTCAAGAGAGGTAAGGCCTGAGCAACCATAGAACATACCGTTCATATCCGTCACCTTGGCGGTGTTGAAGCCAGACAGGTCGAGCGAGGTGAGGCCTGAGCAACCATAGAACATACCGGACATATCTGTCACATTAGTTGTGCTGAAACTTGAGAGGTTTAGAGAGGTGAGGTCTGAGCAACCAGAGAACATACCGCCTATACTTGTCACATTCTCGGTGTTGAAACTTGAGAGGTTTAGCGAGGTGAGGCCTGAGCAATGAGAGAACATAGAGTGCATATCCGTCACTTTAGCGGTATTGAAGTTTGACAGGTCAAGAGAGGTAAGGCCTGAGCAACTTTGGAACATATAGCTCATATCCGTCACTTTAGCGGTATTGAAGTTTGACAGGTCAAGAGAGGTAAGGCCTGAGCAACTTTGGAACATCCAGCTCATATCCATCACATTAGCGGTATTGAAGTTTGACAGGTCAAGCGAGGTGAGGCCTGAGCAACCATAGAACATACAGTCCATTCTCGTCACATTGGCGGTGTTGAAGTTTGACAGGTCAAGAGAGGTGAGGCCTGAGCAACAATAGAACATCCAGGTCATATCTGTCACATTGTCAGTATTGAAGTTTAACAGGTCAAGCGAGGTGAGGCTGGAGCATTTGTAGAACATACAGGACATGTCCTCCACCTCAGAAGTATTGAGATTCCCTATACTTTGGATTTCTGTCAATTTATCACAGTCACGGAACCACTCATAGCATGTAGTCGGTCGTGCGTCAGCGAATGATGGGTCAATTACAACTTTCTTAATGTTTGAACGTTTGTCATACCACCCGGGTCGGGAAGAAGACGTAGGAACATCAAACACCCACCGACCTGCCGTACTCGCCGGCTTATTTTCGTCATACATAAACGTCATTGTACCAGTCTTGGTATCAAGCACCGTGTACATCTTTTTTTGTGCCCACACCGCGTTGAAGCAGAGGAAAAGGGTGAGGAGTGAGAATATTTTTTTCATGAA
Source organism: uncultured bacterium (assembly GCA_945867195.1). Classification (GTDB taxonomy): domain Bacteria; phylum Bacteroidota; class Bacteroidia; order Bacteroidales; family Bacteroidaceae; genus Alloprevotella. The sequence continues at coordinate 3,112 of CAMBHR010000103.1, forward strand.
AAAGGATAAAGAAAAGGCGTGCACCATTCTATTGCTTGCCTTTCTATCGGGCTACCGCCAAGTGGCCTCACATCCAACAAGCACAGAATGGCTCACGCCTAAAGGCGTGAACCTTCATACTGCTTGTTCTCGGACGTGGAATATTGGCGGTATTCGATAGAAAGAGAACAAGAGCAAAAAGCTCAGTAATATATGTATGTGTTCTAAATCAAGTCAAAGGGAACGGAACGCACGCGGAATAAAAAAGGGAGGCTGTGTGCCTCGTTGTAATATCTCTCAATGGCCTGACCGCTGCCCTTCATGGTGGCACGCGGAGGCAGTGCGTTCATCGGATCCTGTCTGTTTCGTAGGTGGCCATCCGGGCCGCTGGCGGAAGGGTGCTGCGGCGGAATAGGCGCGGAATAGGGGTTAGGAGGTGAAACGTGGCATTCTGTCTGTCAGGGCTGTTGGGGCGAATGAATGCGTGTTCGCCGGCAGCTATGTCGGCAAAAGTAGTACAAGCACAGGGAAACGGCAAGGGAAGACCGGTGTTTTTCAAGTTCAGGCACCTATTTAGTGATAAATATTTAATGACAAAGCTGTCAGGTAAACAGCCCCGGCATCGGTAGCCATGGGTGTTTGCCTGACAGCAATCATTTGTTGGATGAGTGTGTGAGAAATATAATAGCAAATAATATGAAAATTATGACATAATATTTTGATAATTGAATTATT
>CAMBHR010000104.1:0-3545 GCA_945867195.1 uncultured bacterium
GTTGCGAAGATTGGCTGCACCTCGGCATAAGAACACGTTCTTCTGTTCTCGGTTTACACAATCTTTGTAGTCGTAAATCCATAAAATAAGCAAAGTAATGAAAAGAATAGAAATCGTACTGTTTTTTTTCTTTATTTCTTTCTCCGTTATTGCGCAGAAAGTTCCTGTGAACTTTGGAGGTACCATTGTTGACGCATTCACGCGTCAGGCTATTAACGGTGAGGTGCAATGTTCGTTGCTCCGACTCGACAGTACCGTGATGATGACCACTAAAAGCTATGAACATACGGATCAGGGAAACGGTGTAATTCGCACATGTTTCGACTTTGAGGTTCCGGAGCAGACGGGGACCGGTCATTTTCTCGTGAAACTGGAAGCCAAGGGATATGAAACCGTATATAAGGCCGCTAAATTAGTATGGAAATCTAAACCGATAGAAATCTATCTTTGGGACATACCTATGCGACGCTCTTCGCAGAAGATGTTTGACAAGCAGTTGAACGAGGCTGTCGTTACAGCCACCAAGGTGAAGTTCTACACGAAGGGCGACACGCTGGTTTACAACGCCGATGCGTTCCAATTGCAGGAAGGCTCAATGCTCGACGCACTTGTGGCGCAACTGCCAGGCGCGGAACTGAAGCCCGACGGGCGTATCATGGTGAACGGGAAGTTTGTGGAGAGCCTGCTGCTCAACGGGCGCGACTTCTTCAAGGGCGACAACACCGTGCTGCTCGACAACCTGCCCGCCTATATGGTGCATCAAGTGAAAGTGTATACAGAAGAAAGCGAGACAAGTAAGTTGCTGGGCCGCAAGGTGGACGATGGCCGCTTTGTTATGGACGTGAAACTGAAAAGGCAGTACGCCATCGGCTGGTTGGTTAATGCAGAAGCGGGTTATGGTACGGAGAACCGTTACTTGGGCCGCTTCTTTGCCATGCGCTACACGCCGCAGTCGCGCCTCTCCCTCTTTGGCAACCTCAACAATGTGAACGACCGCCGCAAGCCCGACGGCAACGGCGGATGGGGTGACTTCGACGTGTCAGGCGGACTGACCTCTACGAAGCGCGGTGGCTTGGACTATTCCGTGTTCGACAAGCGCGACCGCTTCCAGTTGTCTGGCAACGCGGACGTAACCTACACCGATAATGAGAACGCATGGGGCGGTAGCTCCACCAACTTCATCCCCGGTGGCGATGTCTACAATGTGACTTCCAGTTGCACGAATAGCAGCAACCTCTCCATTAGTACGCAGCACGACCTGAAGTTCAACTTCCTGCAGAAGCATCACGCGTTCAGTTTGTCTCCAAGTTTCAACTACCAGAAGAGCGACTACAACTACAACTTCTTGAACGGAACGTTCGGCATAAATCCAGTCGGCGACTATGCCGCTGTGCTCGACAGCCTCTTCTCACCCGATTGGACCACCACTATACGCCACCTCATCCGTCGCAACGGCGAGCAGGCCGTGGGCAACAGTCGAACAACAAACGGCAATATGTCCTTCTGGAGTTTCTTCAAGATTCCCTATTCGCAGGATGGCATATCGGTGGACGGCAGCCTGTCCTGCAACGACAAACGGCAGGATGGCTTCAACCATTTCCTCTACAACCACTACGAGAACGGCAATTTGCAAACCGATTGGCGCAACCGCTACAACAAGTCGCCCCAGCGCAACTTCGGGGCACAGGTGCGGACAAAGTACTTCTGGCATTGGAACCAAGAGATTATGCTCAACCCCAGTTATACATTTAATTACAAATACGAGTCGGGCGACCGCATGCATTACCGCCTCGACGTGCTCGATGAAAGCGCGGACATGCCGCTGGGTTGGCTTCCCTCCGAGGCCGCCACGCTGTTACAGGCTCTCGACTCGGACAACAGCTACGAGGGACTGTTGCATCGCTATCGCTACGACCTGACGCTCGACTGGCAGTGGCAGCATTACAGCAAGACACCGCAGGGCCGTCGCACAGCAGGTTGGAATGTGCAGATCCGCCCGTCCGTTGTGCTGGAGGACAACCGCTTTCGGTTCACGGACTTTGTCGGGCAGAAGAACGAGCAGCAGATTCACAAGACCTACGTACTGCCACAAGCCCGTCTCAGCCTGAAGCGCAACACCCGGGAGTTCCGCCACGAACTGAACTTTGCGGCCACCCTCAACAGCAGCTCACCCTCCATGACCAACTTGGTCAACAAGACCTTCGCCGCCGACCCGCTGAACGTGACACTGGGCAACCCCGACCTGAAGCAACGCACCGACATCGACCTCTCGTTCAACTACAAGTCCGACCATTGGCTAAGGCACAAGGAGCAACAACTCTACGGCAATGCAGGATGGCACTGCGCCACCAATGCCATCTCCGTCAGCTACATCTACGACAAACAGACTGGTGTTACCACCAGCCGCCCCGTGAATGTGGACGGGAACTGGAACGCCTGGCTCAATGTGGGCTATGTCACTCCACTGGACAAGCCTCATCGCCTGACGCTTACCACCAACACGGCGGTCAACTATTACCATCTCGTTGACTTCTCCGGCAGCAATCCCACAGCCACGCCCCTGCGCAACACCACGCAGACCGCCGTGCTCAGCGAGGAGCTTCGCTTGAACTATCGCTACCGGAAAGTGAATGTGGGCGTGAAGGGAAACGCGGCCTGGAACCACGCCAACGCCAACCGCAACGACTTTGTGAACGCCAACACCTGGAACATACACTATGGGGCCAATGCCGTCGTCGACCTGCCGTGGGCATTCCAGCTCTCCACCGAGCTGACCATGTTCACCCGTCGGGGCTACGAATCGTCCACCATGAACCGGGACGATCTAGTTTGGAACGCGCGACTTTCGAAGCGCTTCCTGAAGAACCGGCTTAATCTGATGCTTGATGCCTGGGACATTCTGGGCAACCTGTCCAACGTCAATGCCGGCATCGACAGCCGAAGCCGCTGGGAATACTACACAAACGTCATCCCGCGCTACGTTATGCTGCGCCTTGTCTATCGTTTTGATAAGCAACCTAAAAAACATAAAAAATGAACAATGCCATAGATATACGCTTCAAGAGAAATAGATAAAATTGGGACTATATCTATGGCTTCAACGCACACAAGTATGAGACACGCAATTCTAATATTTCTAATCATGCTTTGTTCTTCCGTCATGGCCTTTGCTCAAAAGGCTTATTTGTCTGTGACGGTAAATCCTATTGACGCAATTACGGAATCCACACTCACACAGGCCCGTGTGTCTCTCATTTCTACAATCGACAGTACCGAAGTCGATACGTTTAGGCGTGTCACGATTTTAGGCGATGTGATAAAACGGTATACGTATGTTTACGACAATAGTCACGCAACATTGCCATTCAAGCGTATCGTTCGCGTAGAAAGTGAAGGATATGAAACATTATATTATGACTTGAACATACTCCCTTCGGAAGCGAAACACGGTGAAGTGGCTCACAATATTGGGGTTATACGATTAAATAGAGGTTCATCCGACATTTCGAGTGATGAACGCAAAAATATATAGTCAAAAAAAGAAA
>CAMBHR010000105.1:0-3519 GCA_945867195.1 uncultured bacterium
GATGCTGATTCTTTTCGCTTCTGTATCATATTATGCGCGTAGTTGCGGATTTGAGGATAACCTCATAACTTAGCCATCAGCCCTAAAGCAGCCGAAGCATCGTTTGCAGCTTGCGCTGCGTTTCTTCCCATTCCTCCTGTTCCACGCTTTCGGGCATGATGCCGCCGCCGGCGTAGAGTGTGGCGAGGGAGGTCGTGAACTCCATGCAGCGGAGTGAGACGTAGAGGCGCGTTTCCCCTTCTAATCCCAACGGACCGCTGAAGCCGGCGTAGTAACGGCGGGGACTGGCCTCATCCGTCAGGATGGCGCGCTGGGCGGCGGCTCGTGGCAGACCGCACACGGCAGGGGTGGGGTGGAGACGAAGCAGCAGGGCGCGCACATCGGAGGGATGGCGGAGGGAGAAACGGAAGTCGGTGCAGAGGTGGCAGATGTTGCCGGCTGTCGTGGCGTGGGTGGCCGACTGTTGCAGGTTGTAGGCAATGCCATCGAGCTGGCTGGCGATGAAACGCGCCACGATGGCCTGTTCCTCGCGGTTCTTCTCGCTCCACGTGGGTTCCACACCTTTTATATGAGGCACAGTGCCAGCCAAGGCCACCGTGTGCCAATCGCTTCCGGTCTGTTCGAGCAGCGGTTCGGGCGTGGCCACCAACCAACAGCCCGTGGCTGCGGTCCACCACAGGGCGACGAAACAGCTGGGGCGGCTGTGGCACGCCGCGAGAAAGAGCCTGTAAGCGTCAAGTCCGCCGTGGCGCACGTGGAGGCGGCGCGAGAGGACCATTTTCTGCAATTCGCCATGCAGCAGGCGGCTGTGGGCAGAGGCAAAGGAGCGGGCATAACGGCCACGTTCCTCCGCCTCGTCTGTGGCATGAGAATCTGGTAAGCTGAGGCCGGCGGTCGTGGTATCGTTTACTGGTGCTGAAGTTACGTTTTCACTCTTTCCTGTTCCTTCTGCATCAGCTTCAGCCATGGGATGGCGGCTGATTTCATCGGGACGGATGAAGAGCAGTGGGGTGGCAGGGGATACAACAAAAGGCATCACCACATAACCGCCCGAGAGGGGCAGGTTGTGCAGCGATTCCAGTTGCTCGGGTTCGGAATGTTGGACGAGCCGGGTGAAATAGTCGGTGTGAGGGGTGCGGTAGAGGACGCAGGCACCACCAGTGCGGGGGAGGCTGAACATGAATACGGTATCCTGTGAAATATCAGCAAAAACTCATCGCTTCCTAACCTTTCGTTTTCGCCTCTTCCCAGATTTCGTCCATCTCGGCCAAGGTCATGTCCGTCAGTTGCCGCCCTTGTTTCAGTGTGTGGGCTTCGAGGTAATTGAAGCGGCGGATGAATTTTTGGTTGGTTCGTTCGAGCGCGTTGTCGGGGTTGATTTTGTAAAGGCGGGCAGCATTGATGAGACTGAAGAGCACGTCGCCAAACTCGGCCTCGGCTTTCTCCTTGTCCATGTGTTCCACTTCTGCCTCAAATTCGGCAATCTCTTCCTTCACCTTCTCCCAAACCTGTGACCGTTCTTCCCAGTCGAATCCCACGTTGCGGGCCTTGTCCTGGATGCGGTAGGCTTTGATGAGTGAGGGCAGGGCATCGGGTACGCCGGAGAGCACGCTCTTGTTGCCGTCCTTTTCTTTCTGCTTGATAAGCTCCCACTGCTTGATGACTTGCCCGGCAGTATCAACCTGGGTGGCGGTTCCCTCCTGAGGGGGATAGACGTGTGGGTGGCGGAAAATGAGTTTGTCGCACAGGGCGTTGCAAACGTCGGCGATGTCGAAGTCGCCCGTTTCAGAACCAATCTTGGCATAGAAACAAACGTGCAGTAGCACGTCGCCCAGTTCCTTGCAGATGTTCTTGCGGTCGCCCTTCATCAGTGCGTCGCAAAGTTCGTAAGTTTCTTCAATGGTGTTGGGACGCAGGCTCTCGTTGGTCTGCTTGCGGTCCCAGGGACATTTCTCACGGAGCGTGTCGAGCACATCCAGCAGTCGGCCGAATGCCTCCATTTTCTCTTCTCGCGTGTGCATATATTTGGTGAAAAAATTTATAATTTACGATTTATAATTGAGCCGTTGGGCGTTCTATCAATTTATAATGTGCAATTTGGATTTAATAATTTCACATTATCTGCTGCCCCGATGTCATGGTCGCAGGCTTCATTATAAACTGTAAATTGTACATTATAAAATATACTTTTGTTGGGCAAAAGTACAATTTTTCATACGTATATCTCTATTTTTGCGGCATGGAAAAGTTTGAAGTCCACATTTTGGGATGCGGAAGTGCCAAACCCACCCTGCGGCACCATCCTTCGGCCCAACTCGTCAACCTGCGTGAGAAACTATACCTGATAGATTGCGGCGAGGGTACGCAAGTGCAATTCCAGCGTGCGCGGCAGAGTTTTTCGCGCCTGAACCATATCTTCCTGAGCCACCTTCACGGCGACCATATCTTCGGCCTGATAGGTTTGCTCTCCACCTTGTCGCTCTCAGGGCGCACACAGCCCATGCACATCTATGCCCATGAAGAACTGGAGGGACTGATGAGGCCGTGGCTCGACTTTTTCTGTACTGGCATCGCTTTTGATGTGGTGTTCCATCCCCTGCCGAAAGGCGGTACGAGCGAAAAAGTGTTTGAGGACCGCTCGCTGGAGGTATGGACCATTCCCCTCCGCCACCGCGTGCCATGCTGCGGTTTCCTGTTCCGGGAGAAGCCTTTGCTGCCCCACATCCGCCGCGACATGATCGACTTTCTCGAAATCCCGTATTACGAAATCAACAACATCAAGCAGGGGGCAGGGTGGACAACGTCCGACGGCGATTTCTATCCGCACGAACGCTTGGTAACGCCTGCCGCCCCGGCGCGCACTTATGCTTATTGTTCCGACACGGCTTACCTGCCCGAGAATGCGGATCTGCTGCGGGATGTGGACGTGCTCTACCACGAAGCCACCTTCGGCGAGGAACTTGCTGCCCGAGCCGTGGAGACCTGCCACTCCACCGCCCGTCAGGCCGCCCTTCTGGCCCGGTCGGCAGGGGTGAAGCGGTTGGTCATCGGCCATTACTCCTCGCGCTATCAGGACGAGCGATGCCTGCTTGATGAGGCGCGAAGCGAGTTTCCGAACACCGAACTGGCCGCCGAGGGCCGTTGCTTCAACGTCTGACACCATCGTTTGCCTTCGCGGCATTCTAAAAAAGTGCGTTTTCTCTGACACTTTCACTTTCGGTTGCGCTCGACAGAATAAAAATAAGTATTCCCTCTGCACTCGCTTGCAGGAAAATTGCGCTCACCTTGCACAATCTTTGTTCACTTGGCTTAACGAGAATGTTCAATAAAAAACGCCCGGGCTATAAAACCCGGACGTACATCTTTTGAGCCGAAAGCCGGACTCTCGTAGTGAGTATTCTGCTTGATGAGTTGCGGAGACTCGACCTGCGTAAAATGTTGGTCAACAGCAACTTTATCAGTCAAAAGGCAAGAATTATCTACCATTAAAAATTTCATCAAGCTTCGCCTCCAATTCCT
>CAMBHR010000106.1:0-3241 GCA_945867195.1 uncultured bacterium
CTTCTCGGTTTGTGTGGTGAAGGTGCTGTCGGTACTTAGCCCGGCGCGCTGCTCGTTGTGGATGGCGGTGGCACTGTGGCCGCGGTGCTCTATGCCGTGGGTGGCGGTTGCGGTGAGCTCATGGCGGGTGGCGGCGCTGAGGCTGTGACGGATGGTGGCCACGCCCCGGAGGGTGACGGTGCCACTGCTGTCCACGCTGAGCCAGCCGCCCCCGGGGATGAACTCCACGATGGCGGAGGTGGCGGATGTGTCAGAGGAGGCGTAGTGGCGCGCGCTGATGGAGTCGGTGGTGAGGGTGGTGTCAACTATCTCCAAGGCATCGGAGGCGCGGTGCGTGGTGTCTATAGCGGTAATGGTGCTGCCCTGCTGCACGGTCTCTGCCGTGCGCCGTGTGTGGCACGCGGGCAAAGAGGTGAGCAGCAGGAGCAGTGCAATGGCGGGGGCGGGGCGTTTCACGGCTGAAGATGTTTATATTCGCTCTTGGCGTCAAAGCAGGGGCAGGCCTTGTTGACACCGGGGAAGTCGCGGTGGCCCTGGATGATGGCGTGGGGATAGCGGCGGTGGAGGTCGGTGAGGAGTCGCAGGAGTGCGGCCTTCTGTGCGGGTGTGCGGTTGTCCACGGGGGTGAGTGCCTTTGTGGACGTGTCCACGCCGCCTATCCAGCAGACGTTGATGGTAACGGCGTTGTAGCCTTTGACACCGTTTGAAACAAGCTCTTCGTTCCATGTGGCGCAGGTGGTGCCGTCGGCCTCAATGATGTAATGGTAGCCGGGGGCTTTCCAGCCTCTGCCGCCTTGCGCCACCGGGCGGCGGTGGAAGGCCACGATGTCGGCGGCCTTGCTGCGCTGATTGCCGGCGGAGCAGTGCACGGCGATGTATTTAATATTTCTCATGATGGGTTAATATATTATTACAGGTTAATAATCACTTGGGGGCTGGCGGTCCTTGCAGCCGCGGCGGTGGCATTTCTTTACCTCGGCCTCGGCGAGCTGGAGTTCGATCTCGTGGCGGCGGTGGACCTCTTCCATGTAGGCATTAGTCATGGCGTTCTTTTCTTGATAGAGGCTGTCAATCTTGGCGTCGCGCTCTGCAATGCGTTTCTCCAGCCAGTCCACTTGTCGGCGGGTGTTGTCGTTCTCAGAGGCCACCACGGCGGCGGCGTCCTGTCGGTCCTGGACCTTTCGGCGCCGCCACCACTTAAGCAACTCAATGATGCCCTGCACGCCGCCTATGCTGCCTATTATGGCCAGTATCTGCGCGGTGTCCATGCCAAAACATCATTCAGCAACGAGTGCCTCTGCAAATGCCTGGAGCCAAAGAGCAGCCGGGATTTCAGGCGCTTCATCCTCAGTGGCGTTTTGCATCGCAAGGAAAGACCGCATTGAACCGAGAGGCAGCACCGCCTCCACGACTTGCTCAAACGCTTCACGCGGCATGCGCTTATCGGCAATGCCGCAATCCTCGTTGGCCTTCGTCGTTAAAGCCTCGGACTTCACCTCGTCTGTTGCGTGCTCTTCTTTGTCAATAGCCTCACGCGCCTTGAGCCATTCATCCGCGGCCTTGCGGTAATGGATGCCGAGAAGAATCTTCTCCGTCATAGCCTTGGGCTTGAGGTTTGTGACAGCGCCCAGTTCGTTGATGAGCGCGTTTCTGACAAGTGCTTCGTTGTAGGTCATAATTGCGGGATTTAGAGGGTTATGTTTTGGGTATTACGCAGTGTGGTGCAGAAGTCGGAGATGGCGCTGAACACGTCCTCGCGGGTGACGTCTGCGGGCGTATCGTAGATGCTGCTGGAGAGGCTGCCATAATCGCTGAAATCGGCGTAACGGCGCTCCGCCTCCTCGCCTAATTCTGTTACCTTTCCGTTTTGGATGTTCTGTACTGAGCCGTTGGAGACATTGACTTCCGCGCTGATGGCGAAAGTGCGGTTAGCGTCTGTGGAATTGTCCACAACATAAGTTGCGGCGATGAGATTTTTAATCTGGAATTTGTCCATAATGATTTTGTATTAATAAGTTAGGGAAAATTTTATTCTGTTGGGGCCGGCACCAGCGGCACCGTTGAGGCCGTTATCACTTGCGGAGTGCCGTCACCGTGGGCCGTACTGACTCTTACGTGAACCGTGGTCGTGCGTGCGTCCTCAATGCTCATGGCCGCCGAGTATCTGAATGAATACGTACCGTTAGCCGATACGTTGAACTCACCTGTCTCCACGTTCTCCTCCGTGGTGCTGCCCCCCGATGTCGTAAACGCCTTATAAGTGCAGCGCTTGTTGTAGCCGCCCTTGTTCTCCACGCGGACATTGGCTTGGATGAGGCCGGTCCCGCCGCCTATTTGCGCGATGTATTTGCAAGTGGTGAACACCACCTCCATGTCCTCGTTCACCGTGGCAGAGTCGGCTACCGTAACGCGCACGGGGGAGCAGTTGGGAACGATGCAAATCTGCTGTGGGGCCGTCTGTAGGCTCGCCACACGTGCGCGAGTAAGCACCGGCACCGCGTAATACGTCCCCGCAGCAACGCTTGTTAGCGACATGGGCACATCGTATGTGTGCTGTATAATGGCGCCGTCGGAGTTGACCACGGCGCTCTCCGATGCTGCCCACACAACGGCTGCATCGTTGGGGCTCACCAGGGCCACGCCAAAGAAAAACTCATCCAGCGTGGCGGTATCTGTGCCAATCTCGGCGGGGGCCTCAATCTGACTTAGCCCGATTGAACCGGGGGCGGTGGGGCTGTCCGCTCCGATGTCTGTAGCCATCGCGGGCAAGAGATACGCTTTCTGTTGAGTGCCCACCGTTTTATTGCCTAATGTCGGGGGGCAGAAGAATCCCGCGAAAGGCGGCGTGGCCTTGTGATAGTAGCCGTCAAAATCGCCGAGACGTTTAGGTGCTAAGGATGTTTTTAAGGTGTTTTGGTCATACGACCAATCACTTATCGCTTTTAATTTGCCGTCAGATATGAGTGCATTTGCCAGGCTGTTCCATGATGAATACGACCTCGCAACAAGGCCGTGGAGAGCCGCGTCATAGCCCACGCCCCGGAAATGGAAGTCAATGCCCGTGCGGCCCGCCTTGTAGATAGGCTTGTAGCGCGACCACTCGTTGATGTTGGGCGAGAGGCAGACGTTGTACACAGCCGTCTTGGGATTGCCGAGAAGGTTCTTGACTTCTCCGGGCGTGATGTTCGGTGCTGAGATTATGAGATTTTCGGAGTCGGTCATAGTCGTTATTGTTTGAAGG
>CAMBHR010000107.1:0-3011 GCA_945867195.1 uncultured bacterium
AGCGAAGGCCTCTTCCTGAGAGAGTTCCTCCTCGTTGAGGTTACCGTTGGCCAGGATGTAGTTGGCTGTTCCGTGGGGGAAGAGTTCGCTGGGCTCAGCCTCTTCGTTCAGATAATTGTTCAGTATGAGGGCCGCAGGTCCTGTCAGTTCTGCCTGGCTGGCGAGCTGTGCCTTGATACTCTGTATTTTCTGTTGGTATGAGGCATAGGCAATGATACTCTTGCGAAGGGCGTTCTCTGCCTCCACCAGCTTCTTGTAAGTCTCGGTCAGGTTAGAGGCTTCCTTGGCTTGTGCCAAAATCTCTTCGAGTGCATCCTTCACGCTGGACTGTGCGATGGCCAGTTGATAGTCCACATTGGCCTCCTCTATGTCGGTGGCTATCAAGGCCAGAGCCTCTGTGCCGTCTCCGTAATAGGTGAGTTCCCAGTCATCGGCATAGAGCATGTCATCATTCTGATGGTTCTCGCGTGTGAGTCCTATCACCATCGTGCCGTCGCTCACATAAGCATATACATGGTTGTCCGCGTATCTGCCTTGTTCTATCCATAGCTTGGCAGTTTTGACGTCCGTGGGGCTGTACCATCCTGCACCGCAGAAGTCAGCTTCGGATGAAGCTCCTTCGCTGGCCAGTGAACCATATTGGGTGTCGTGGATATCACCGAAGGGCTTGTTGGCACGAACTCCCGATGCAGTGGCATAGAGCATGATGTTACGCTGGGTGGGGCTCAGCTGGGTAGGCTGGCTGTAGAAGATGTTTCCTGCACCATAGCGTGAGGTGCCCTTGAGGCTCAGCCGATACACTCCGTTGGGGAGTGAGGTGAGGTCCTGATGGGTGTTGAAGTCCTTGTTGTTGGTGGTGAGGATACCGTTGCTGTAGTTCATCGAAGAACCTCCCCATCCGTTGCTGTCCGTGCAATCGGCACCTTTTATCAAGTACGTAGCGTTTACAGGGTTGGATTCGCTGGCATCATTCATGAGTGCCAGCAGGTGGGTCAGTTGCAGCTCGGGCAGTCTGTTGTAGGCTTCGATGAGTTGCTCGTCAGTGCTTTCGCTATTTTCAAGCACACTCTTCACACTGCTGAGGTCTATGCCAGGGAAACGCTCTTCAGCCTCTGCGATGGCCACTTCCAGTTCTGCATAGGCAAGTGTCACCACACGGTCGGGGTCATCCAGAGTATTTATGCGGATGGTCTGCTTGCTGATATCGAAGGTGATATTGTATGTACCTACGGGTACGCGCCAGTTGCGGTCACCATAGTATCGGTCACAATCGTAGTTCACACCGGGAAGAAGATTCAGGTTGGGCACGCTGCTGCTGTATCGGCCTTCGTTGTTGGCGGCTGCGAAACAAGCCCTTATGCAGAAGTCGCTATAGCCGTCGGTGCTCTCTTCCAGGGTAATCTGCCCTGTGTAGATGCCTTCTCCCTGATGCTTGAGGCGTGCCTTGGCACCTGTCTCAGGATTCTCGCCCAGCACCTGCCAGCGGCAATCCTTTACCTGTCCGTACACGATGACTTCGTCCAGGAAGGCAGGCTCGATGGCTTCGAAGCGTACGCGCATGTTTTCCTCATCCAGATACACCATGTAACGTCCGCCTACACACTGGAACGGGTTGTTCACACCACTTCCCAGGGGCATCCAGTCGGTACGGCCGGGAGTGATGAAACGTCCTGTGCTGGTGGCACACGCGAGGGTACTTCCGCTGTTGTTCTTGTCGAAGAACACATCCACGCGGTTTCCCCATCCCCGTTCTGATGGCTCAAACAGGTCCGTGCGTGCCACGCAGTTTACTTCACCTGAGTAGATTCCATCCTCGCCCTTTGTAAGGGGATACTTTTCACTTTGGGCCCAGTCGCCCACGTCTACCAGTCCGCCTCGGCAGTAGTAAACGTCCTCGGCAAATGCTGTTGTTGTAATCAACAGGATAGCCAGTAGAGAAAGTAGTTTTGTTCTCATACGTTTTTTGTTTTGGTTGTTTTATGTAAATGAATAGTTTTAGTCCTTCAGATAGCAATCCGATGGAGATATGGCTTGCCCACATCTCACCGTAGATATCTAACCAAGGGTATTTCCCATTATGCAAAGATATGGTTTTATTTCATGATACTTGTTATGGAGGGGGTAATTTAGGAAATATTTGCATACTTTAACCCAAATCGGCCATTTAGTCCTGTCATATTCTTGCCAATATCCTCTTTCCTGACTTCGCCACCTTTTATACATCATCACATGGGTGACTTTGGGTGTAACCATCCGAAATAAGCCGCCTTTTACATGACGTTTTTGCTTGTGAACTTTGCAGTCAAAAACGCCATGTTTAATTTGAATGAAAACAATCGCTTTGTGATGGCTCAGTATCCGAGTGATATGCGTATTGGAGTCAATGGTATGTGCGGGCAAGTCCGTGCCGTTGGTCTTGACCCTACAAATGGAGATGTATATATCTTTGTAGGCATGAGCCGAAAGATAATGAAGTTGTTACATTGGGAGCGTGGAGGCTTTGCAATGTATTACAAGCGGCTGGAACAAGGACGTTTTCATCCGCGGATTTTCTTGCGTCAGGGCATCGGGTTCAGGTCAATGCGCTGGGACGAGCTGGTACTTCTGATGGAGGGAATTTCTCCGAAAGTTGCCCGTAGACACAGATATGAGATTGAAGAAAAAACCGCGTCCGAAGAGGAAAATAATCGGTAAAGCATTTGGCTATCTCGCTAATTTGTCGTAACTTAGAGGTATGGAAAAAGAACCTACATACGAGGAATTATTGGCGGAAATCGCCATCCTGCGAGACCAGAACAAGCGTAAGGACGAACTCATCGCCTATCTTCAGCGTCTGCTCTATGGAACAAAGTCAGACCGCCTCGCCTCGAAAGTGCCGGAGAATCAACCCGGGCTGTTTGACGAACTTTTCCAGGAGGCTATGGATGAAAAGGCTCGCCAGATTGAACAGGCGGCTAAAGATATAGAGCAGGCGGCTCAGAGGAGAAGACAGGCCGCACGCAAGTCTCCCT
>CAMBHR010000108.1:0-2737 GCA_945867195.1 uncultured bacterium
GTGATTCCGTTGGGGTTCGAACCCAAGACCCACGCCTTAGAAGGGCGTTGCTCTAATCCAACTGAGCTACGGAACCAAATGTGAGTGCAAAAGTAAGATAAAAGTTTGTTACAACAAAGCGAAACGTCATTTTTTCCGTAATGGTAGAGTCAACAAGCTTTAATCCTCAGTGCTAATTGTTGTCAGGAAGTCGGGACAAGCCGCTTTCCCTTTTTCTCGCAAGAAGTCTGCCGGCGATTTACAATAAATCAAAAGGCTTTCCGTTAATATAATTATGATAGTTTTCCGCAAGAACCTGACATTCCTGTGCCTGTTGCTGCTGTCGTGGATCGGGAGCGGCAGTTTGTGGGCACAGCAACGCACCCGCATATTCGGTATGGTCAAGGACGATACCGGGCAGCCCATCGAACTGGCCACAGTCCGCGTTACGGGACAAAATGCCCTGACCATGACCAATCTCAGGGGCGAGTATTCCCTATGGTGCCAGTCGACCGACTCCGTGAGGGTGGTTTACTCCATGATAGGCTACGAAACTCGCCGCCGCCTGCTGCGTTCGCCGGCAGATTCGGTGAGGCTGGATGTGGTACTGCCACTCTACGACCGCAGCACACTGGGAACTGCCGTCGTGACCGGACAAGGCGTACAGACTGGAACGGTGCAGCGCATCACCAAACCCGACACCAAGTTGGCCCCCTCCACCACCGGCAACGGCGTGGAGGAAATCATCGCGACGCAGGCGGGCGTTTCGACGCACAACGAGTTGTCGTCGCAGTACAATGTGCGCGGCGGTTCGTTCGACGAGAACTGCGTATATCTCAACGGTATAGAAGTTTACCGTCCCATGCTGGTACGTTCCGGTCAGCAGGAGGGACTTTCCGTTATCAACTCCGACATGGTGGAGAGCATCGGCTTTTCATCCGGCGGTTTCGAGGCCCGCTATGGCGACAAGATGTCGTCTGTGCTTGACATCACCTACAAGCGTCCCGAAGCTTTCGAGGCCTCTGCGCAAGCCTCTATGTTGGGAGCCGGAGCCTATGTGGGCTGGGGCAATAAGCGGGTGAGCCTGATGACCTCCCTGCGCTACAAAACCACACGCTACCTGATGGGGACGACCGACACGGACGGAGAATACGACCCTTCGTTCCTTGATTATCAGGCCTATCTTTCGTGGCGGCCCAACGCAAGGTGGTCGTTGGATGTGCTGGGAAACATATCGGACAACCAATACAATTTCGAGCCGGAAAGCCGTGAAACAAAATTCGGCACGCTGGAAGATGCCAAGACCTTCAAAGTATATTTCGACGGTAAGGAAAAGGACTTCTTCCGCACCTTCTTCGGAGCTGCCACGCTGACCCGCCACTTCAACCCCGATACCTATCTGGCACTCCAGCTGTCGTCGTACGCCACCAAGGAGCAGGAAACATTCGACATCCAGGGTGAGTACTGGCTCAACGAGGCCACGGGACAGGAACAACTCGGCGTGGGTACTTACAGGGAGCATGCCCGCAACCGGCTGCGCGCCCGCGTGTTTAACGCCGGCCTGCGTTTCCGCACCAAACTGACGGGACATACCGTGCAGGCAGGGATGGACTGGAACCGCGAAACCATTCACGAAAATGCACGCGAATGGGAGATGCGCGACTCCATGGGCTATTCCCTTCCCACCGACCCGGAAACGATGAGGCTGATTTACAGCCTGCGTTCCAAGGCTGACATTTCCTCCACCCGTCTGGCGTTCTTCCTACAGGACAGTTGGCGGTTCAAGACTACGGCCGGCCTCTTTAACCTCACCTATGGGTTGCGGCTGAGCCATTGGACGTGGAACAAGGAAACGCTCGTTTCGCCGCGCGCCTCCATCGGTCTGCTGCCGGCCTTCTCCGACCATTGGACCTTCCGTTTCGCCACGGGATTCTACTATCAGGCACCATTCTACAAGGAGTTGAAAGACACCGTCATGCAGGCCGGCATGGCCACCGTGGAGCTTAACCGCGACATCAAGTCGCCCCGTTCCATCCACTTCGTACTGGGAACAGACTATACCTTCCGGCTGGACAACCGTCCGTTCAAGTTTACCGCCGAGGCTTACTACAAGGCCATGTCGAACCTCATCCCTTACACTGTCGACAATGTCCGCGTCATCTACGACGGGCGCAATGCGGCCAAAGGCTATGCTGCGGGCATTGACTTCAAGCTGTATGGCGAATTCGTGCCGGGCACGGACTCGTGGCTCACGCTGTCGCTGATGCGTACCAAGGAAAAAATCGGCACCCGATGGATACCCCGCCCCACGGACCAGCTCTACAATGTTTCGCTTTATTTCACCGACTATTTTCCCGGCTCCACGCGATGGCGTTTCACCCTCAAGGCGGCATTTGCCGACGGTCTGCCTTTTGGCCGCCCGCACTCGGAACGAACGGAGCAGACTTGGCGAGCTCCGGCCTACAAGCGTGTGGATATGGGCATGAGTTACCGGTTGCTCAACAACGAAGACCGTCACATTGCCCAGAGTATGGGCAAATGGGTCAAGAACCTGTGGATCGGAGTGGACTGCTTCAACATCTTGGGCATAGACAATGTCAACTCGTACTACTGGGTAACGGACATCAACGACAACCAGTATGCCGTGCCCAACTATCTTACGGGCAGGCAGCTGAATTTGCGGCTCAGTGTTGACTTCTAAGCTATACTTTCAAGATAGAAGTGCAATTTTAGCGTCCCCTCCCTCGCCTTCGGAGCG
>CAMBHR010000109.1:0-2634 GCA_945867195.1 uncultured bacterium
CTGCTCAAGAGGCGCCGCCGACTATTGCATCACGCCGTCGTCATACGTCACGATGTCGGGCCATTCAATAGGCACAAACATACTCTTGTTCTGTTTCCGTGCCACGTGCAATATCTTCAACACACCCTTTGCCGACGTGTTAATCAGATAACAGTGCTCATATTCCCCCAGTATCAGGCACACCTCCCTTTTCCATAGGGGACTCTCCATATAGGAATAGACCTGGCCGCGTTTTTTGTACGACAGCATGAGCTTGCGCAGTTCCGTCATCACTTCGGCTGCATCCGCCGCAACGTCGTAGCGCAAGCCTTGTGTCGTGTCCTCAGCGTTCATACTGTAGGCAATTGATGCAGTGCCGCCGTTGCGTTTGCGGTAGCTCACTTTCACGGTTTGGCATTTCTTTTGTTTCACCAGCGAAGCCAGAAAGTCTTCCAGTGGTGCATTGTCAACCGGTCCCACCGTTTCGTCCGGCAGTTTGGGGTCTTTAAACTCCACCCCCATCACCATTTGTTGGCAATTGATGTCAAGCATCGCCATGATCCGGGAATGGCGCGTGAAGGCATGTCCGTAGATTTCATGTTCCATAGTGCCTTGCGCCAGTCGTCCACCCTTCACGATTGAGTAAGACACCGTGTCGCATCCCGCTTGTCGATGGGTTTCATAAAGGTTGGCCTCATCTGCCTCACTCATGGCAGAGTTGTAGGCAGAACGGATGGTGTAGATGTCGCTTGGCGTCACACTGTCTTTCGGTACACGCACGAAAAAGAAGTCACTGTGCGTCTTTCCGTCAAAACTCTCAACAATCGCGGCATAAGGTTGGAATTTTCCAGTGGCATACGTTTTCAGTCCGCGCAACGTTTCTTGCGCCGAGCCCGTCAAGGCCATCAGGCACAGGCAGGCTAAAGTCATTGTCTTTTTCATGTATTCAGAGATTTGTTTGATTAGAAACCTATGTGGGCATATTGTTCCAGAACCTCGCCCCTCACTCTGTTTCTCACCCGAATGGCGCGCTCATCCAGCTGCGAATGTTCAGAATAGGTAAACAAAGTCGATACAATATGTTCCGAAAGGTCAGATTGGTAGTCGTTCACGGTTGATGCCGGTAGCTTTTCGTCCGTGTTGTCCGGAAGCTGGGCGTGGTTCTTGTCAGATGCACCGGCGGCGTTGTTACCTTGTCCGGCTGTGGCCGACAGGTATTCGCCATCGTCCTTTGCCGTCTCCTTTTCAGAGGATAAAGGCCTACGGGATTCTCCCATGACATTACGGCCTGGGGCTTTTGGCGTTTCAGACAACAAAGCCGTTGCCGGTGGCGTCATCTGTGCTGTACAAGGCTGTTCTGACACTTTGCCGGCAGGCTGCAGCGACTGCTTCACAGCGGTGGCGAGTACTTCTTTGCTGTCCGCGACGGGAGTTTCCTGCCGCCACGCCGTACGTCCCAACAAGCAGCAGATACAAAATACGGCAGCCACTCCCGCCACTTTCAGCCACTTCAGGCTGCGGCGTGGAGATTGTTCAGACGCGGGCTGTGCCAATATGTTAGGGCTGTGCCGAATGGGTTCTGTATGGGCCAACACACCGGCTTCGATGCCGCCAAACAAGACGGCGAAAGCTTTCCAACGCTCCGGTACAGACTGGGCTGTGGCAAAGTAGTCGGCCAACAGCCGTTCTTCTGCCAGCGTGGTTTCACCCTTTACAAAACGGTTGAGCAATGCTTCAATGCTGGTTTCTTCGTATTTCATATTGCTGGTTAATCAATGTTAGTAATCGTGCCCTTGCCTTGCTTAACATACCTCTCACCGCTCCTGCCGAGGTGCCCAAGGCGCGTGCTATATCTTCTGTTTCCATGTGTTGCTTCGAGCGCATTCTCAGGATAATCTGCCATTTCTCTGGCAGCTGTTTCACGGCATTCTCACACAGACCGTAGGCCTCTTTGGCTTCCATCACCACGTCCGGTCCCGGCGTAGACGGCAGATAAGCCACCTCTTCCGGCACTTCCTCCTCATCTCGGCTCCCGGCGAACAGGCCGCGAAAGCGGTGTCGCTTTTTGGTCTTGAGCTGGTTCAGGCAAAGATTGCGACAAACCACGGCAGCATAGGCGCAGAGTTGGCTCTTGTCTTTCGAGAGTTGGCCTCGCAGTTGCCACAGTCTGAGCATCACCTCCTGTGTCGCGTCGGCTGCGTCGTCTGCGTCGGGCAGGTAGCGCGTAGCTTCACGCCACACCACGTGGCGCACTTCCGGCACCAATGCTATGTAGGTTTTGTCGTCCATCATACCCAATATACAACTTTATTGGCTTACCGCTACCTTAAAACCATATTTTTTGATTTGAATCCGCAAATGACAGCCCCCATTAGAAGACAAAAAAGAGGGTGTGTCATAATTGGTGCACCCTCTTTTTATAATCATCTAAAATTGAGTAGGAGATAAACAACCAATGATTAGTGTTTACCTCCTACTCGATTTGCAGTGTTCAACCATTTCTGACATGGCGGAGCATCATATTTTCTATACAGCACCCTTCCGCCTTTCGTTTGCACTTGTCATATGTATTGCTGGGCTTTTCAATCGTTATTGCGTAATATTACTGTCCGCTAAACTTTAGATGATATTTGAAAAAATAGGGCTGATTCCATT
>CAMBHR010000110.1:0-2583 GCA_945867195.1 uncultured bacterium
CTCTATTCTCTCAAACCTTCCTTCCCTCCATTCGTAGGATACGGGGCGCAGCAGCCGCTCCGCCCTCTCCCTGTCCTCCAGCCCCAGTCCGGCCACGTCCTTGCGGAACACCAGCACCCTGCCCCCGTCCTGCCATTCCGCCACCACCGGCAAACCCTCTATCAGGGAGCAAAAAACCTGCCCCGCCGAGTCCGTCCGTACCTCGTCCTCCCTGAAGAAGAAAGCCGGGGCAGGCTGCGGCAGCCAGTCCGCCCGCAGTGAACGCCAATGGCCGTCGAAGGCCGATACCACCGACGGCGCGCCGCCCCGCAGCAGCGTGCGCACGCACACCACCACCGCATCTTGCTGCCCCCAAGGCAGCACCTTCATCTGCCACAGCCCCACATCGCTCGTGCGCAGCGAAACGAAGTCAGCCGTCTTCACCAGCAGCTCCGCCTGCCCGCCGAACACATTCTCCGCCCGAGCCGGAAGCCCTCCGTCGTACAAGTCCGACAAGTCCAGCCGCGCCGTACGGTCCAGCACAGGCAGCACCTCGCGCGGCACCACCGCAAACAGGCTGTCCGCCGAAGGCTGCGCCCACAGACCGCCGCAAACGGAAAAAAACAAAAACAAAATCAGCGGAAAACACTTCATAGACCGCAAAAATAAGCATATACACGCCCACACAGGCAAAAAAAGCCGAAAAACAACCGTCGACCGCGAAAAAAAAGCCGCCCCAGATGGCTCGTGCACGAAAAATGATGTACTTTTGCCACCGATTTCAGACCATTACACACCCAGATGTTACCAAACCCACATCTTGACCAAAACAACAAAAAAGCCATAACACAATGAAACAAGGCATTCACCCCGAGAATTACCGTCCCGTAGTGTTCAAAGACATGAGCAACGGCGACATGTTCCTTTCGCGTTCCACCTGCAAGACCAACGACACCGTCGAGTTCGAAGGCGAAACCTACCCCGTAGTGAAGCTGGAAATCTCCAGCTCCTCCCACCCCTTCTACACCGGCAAGTCCAAGCTTGTCGACACCGCAGGCCGCGTAGACAAGTTCATGAGCCGTTACGCCAAGACACGCAAATAATGCAGCGTGTAACCTTACGGCAACCAAATCTCATACAAGGGCAAAACAACACCCCCGGAAAAGTGGACGCGTCCGTAGCGATGCATCCACTTTTTTAATTTCAATTTATAATTTACAATGTACAAATTCAATGGGGTCTACAACCAATGTGCAGGACGATGCAGAAAGGCTGACTTCATGGCCGTAGGCAATTATTCATTATTCATTAGATGATTATTCATTAGATGAACGGCGTAGCCTTCATTATAAATTGTAAATTATAAATCATAAATTACCCCCATGTCCACAACCATTCCACTCGCCTGTCCCCCCATCCCCCTGGTCCGCATAGCCCTCATCGGCCTCGGCGCACGCGGCATGAAGACCCTTGAACGCTATGCCTACATTCCCGGCGCGCAAATCGTGTGCCTGGCCGACCTCGATGCCCGGCGCGTGGAAGCCGCGCAGCAAACGCTGCGCCTCACAGGCCGCCCCGCCGCCCTCGGCCTCACAGGACCCGGCGCATGGCGCGAAGCCTGCCGACTGCCCGGGGCAGACCTCATCTACATCTGCACCGAATGGAGCACACACGCCACCATGGCCATCGAAGCCATGAACTGCGGCAAGCACGCCGCCGTCGAAGTGCCGGCAGCCACCACCCTCGAAGAATGCCGCCGCCTCGTCCGCACAGCAGAAACCACCCGCCGCCACTGCTTCATGGCCGAAAACTGCTGCTACGACCTCTTCGCGCTCCAGACCCTCGAAATCCACCGGCAGGGACTCCTCGGCCACATCACCCACCTCGAAGGAGCTTATATCCACGACCTCACCCCGCAGACCACCGACAACACACCCCACACCCCCGGCACACGCCACGGCTGGATGGAACGCTCCTGCGCCCTCCACGGCGGAAACCCCTACCCCACACACGGCATCGGCCCCATGGCACAGCTCCTCAGCCTCCACGAACCCGACCCCATGGAACGACTCGTTTCCCTCACCGCGCGCGGCATCGTGGACCCCGCCGACCCCAACCGGCCCGTGCGAGGACGCGTCAACACCTCCATCATCCAGACACGCCGGGGCACCACCCTCATGCTCCAGCTTGACGTCACCACACCCAGGCCCTATAGCCGCCTCCAGACCGTATGCGGCACCCACGGCTACCTCCAGAAATACCCCCTCCCCACCGTCCGCACCCCCGAAACCCCCGGCATACTCACCGGAGAAGCCGCACTCAGCTACATGGACCGCTTCAGCACATCCCCCGCCGCACTCCTCTGGAAACAAGGCCACAGCCTCCGCGTGCCCAACGAGATGAACTACGCCATGGACGCACGCCTCATCCACTGCCTCCGCCACGGACACCCACTCGACATCAGCGTCTACGATGCAGCAGAGTGGTCCGCCCTCGCAGAACTCACCCGCCGCTCCGCACAGCAGGGAGGCATGCCAGTGCAAATACCACAGTTCAGGAGTTAATGTAAAATGTATAATGAAGGCTACGCCGTTCATCAATTTA